>NZ_JBNNUF010000019.1:0-64459 GCF_050279465.1 Bacillus sp. NPDC094077
AAGAAATTAAATAACCTGAGTCCATATAAATATAGAACTCAGGTTGCTTAGTTGCGCTTTTTAAATACTGTCTACTTGACAGGGGTCACTGCACTCAAAAGGGAGCCTCCTTTTTTCGTTCTATGGACCTATGCATTTTTTATACATTCCTATTATGGCGTGGTTTTAGGTTTCGCGTTTGTTACTGGATTAGCCAAAAAACTGTATAGTAAGCAGGATGGTATGACTTTAGAAAAAGCTGCGAAAATGATTGCGAAGCAGTTTGGAATCCGTAATAAGAAAGAGGAATCCCAGGTATCAGATCCAGTTCCTTATCAAATGAAGTATCAATTCCAACAGCAGCACTATGATAGAAGAAATTAATAAGGTACAGCAAGCTAACCTTTTAGAAATGGAAAAGAGACTAGGTGATCGTATAGATCAAAGGAATAAGTTAATTGAAGAGGATATTAAAGAAAGAAATAAATTAATAAGAGAAGATATGAAAGATCGGAAGGAACGTGAAGAAAGGATAGAAAAAAGGTTAGAGCTAAGAGATGATAACCTTATGAAGATGGTCAGAGAGATTCAAGATGCTAAACGTACTATTGTATCAGCCCAGGAAGAAATAGCGGCAGCAAAAAGGAAATCCTGGTGGATGTTTTGGAATTGAGCACTTATACTGAAGTGGAATTATAGTTCGAATATTCTGAATTTTATTTAGCAACCTATAATTACAGGTCGAACTCTTATATGATTTTTAGAATTATGGTAATATTTAGGTGAATAGAAGTGGTTGAGGAGGATGTAGTGATATGAGCACAAATCTTTTCACGCATGAAGCAATTATGCAACAACTTAATGATTTTTATCAAATGATGTTGTCGCAGCAAATTATAAAAGCAACTGAAGTAAAAAAAGAAATAGATGAAAAAATTGAACAGATTAAACATGCAGAACAAAAAGAAGATCAAAATCAAAATTTATTATTATATTATTCTTTACTAGATTTAAAATACAGAATGCTAACTGATCGAGTAAGTATTCGAAAAGACAGCTTTGAAGCAATTGATAAGATTGATGAAACGACAGATACACTCATAGCTTATTACTATCATTCTTTTAAAGCAGAACATGCTTTAATGTTTGGTAACTATAATGAAGCGAGAAGACAATACGAAGAAGCTGAAAGCTTATTAGAACACATTTCTGACGAATTGGAGCATGCAGAGTTTAATCAAAAATATGCGGTGTTAAATCATCATTTGTCTAGTATGTTAATATCTATTGAATACGCAAATAAAGCGAAAGAAATCTTTGAAAGACATGATGGATATGAGGTGAAAGTTGCTTCTTGTGAAAACACATTAGGGACAGCTTGTATATTCTTAAAGCAATTTGAAAAAGCGGAAGAACATTTGAATCGTTCCATTGACCTTTTGCAAAAACATAATGAAGAAAAATTGATTTTAGCAGTAAGGCATAATCTGGGGTTATTATATGCAACTCAAAACTTATCTACATTAGCGATTCGTCATTTATCAGAAGTGACAGAGAAGAATCCTGCGCATTTTAAAGCATTGTTCTTACAAGCACGTGAACACTATAAGCTAAGAGAAACAAATATTGCAAAAGAACTTATTGAAAAAGGATTAGCAGTTTGTATAGAATTAGGAAATGAAGAGTATGTATATCATTTCAATATTTTACGTTCTCTTAATGAAGATGAAGCAATTAAACTCTTAGAAGAAGAAGTGGAGAAAAGTATTTCTTACTTCAAAAAGCAGGGTTTATGGGATTTCGTAGAAGAATATGCAGAAGTATTAGCGGTTCGTTTCCGCAAATTGAACGAGCATGAAAAAGTTAGTGATTATTTCGATATATGTTACGAAGCGAAACAAAAACTACTAAGCAAAGGGGCGTTAAAATAATGAAGAATCTTGTGTTAGCGATATTAGGATTAGTTATAGCATTATCATTTAGTAACAATACAGGTGATACACAACATGCTCTAAAAAAGGAAGAAATTATACAATACTCACATGCTGATCATTTTTAATTGCCATTAACAAAGGGACTCCATAATTGGAGTCCCTTTGTTAATGGGGTAATGCTTTGGTTTATTCAATTATAACAATATTTGTAAAAAGTGTAAAGAGGTTCTAAAATTGCAGGGGTAATCATTTAGACTTTTTATTGTAAAGTGATAAAAAAGTTGTTTAATTTACAATAAAGTCGTTTGAAAAATAATAAAGTTGTTTAAAAAAATGCGAGTCATTCTATTCAACAATCGGGCCAGATTGTTGAAGAATAATGAACAGTAAACATACTGGTTAAAGATTGTTTGTGAAAAGTTACACTTAAGCTATCGAGGTAGGATAAAGATTTTCTCATGATTCAAAAAAAATATTTTCCTTTGACCCTTACGTGACGTAACGGTTTATAGTGAAGATACCGGTAAAAATTCTCGCAAAATAAGGGGGGGGTTATTTTAGTTTCGGGTAAGAAGAAATGGAAGACAGGGGAACTTGCAAAGATAACAGGTTTAACGATTCGGACCTTGCGGTATTATGACCAAATTGAATTGTTCTCACCATCAGACTATTCAGAATCAGGATATCGCCTATATAACGCCACAGATCTTTCGCGGTTACAGCAAATTCTTAGTCTAAAAGATTTAGGATTAACGCTAGAGGAAATTAAATCAATCTTGGCCGACGATACGTATAACCCTATTGAAGTGGTGACTCTTCAAATAGAACGTTTAAGAGAAAATATAAGAGTTCAACAGAAGCTGTTAAAAGATTTACAAAATGTATCTGAGATTTTACAAATTCAATTGGAATGATGAAAAAAAGTCATGAAAATTATTTTTACGGGCGCCAAAAGAATATGGAGCGCCAATTTGATCGACTTGGCGAATTCCTTTCTAATCATCCGTCTCACCAAAAAAGGGGGAAGTAAGAATGAAAAAACACTTTGCAACACACGATACCTTTGTTATTGAAAAGGTGTATAATTTCACACCTGAAGTGGTATTCGCTGCATGGGCGGACCCAGAGCTTAAAGCAAAATGGTTCACTGAGGCGGAAGAGTTTGATTTTCGAGAGGGTGGACAAGAGATAAATCATGGCGGCCCTCCAGGAGGTCCTGTTTACACATTTAAGGCTCACTATCAGGAAATCATTCCTGACCACCGTATTGTCTATTCTTACACCATGGATCTCGATGAAACGCGAATTTCCGTTTCTGTAGCAACGGTCGAGTTTAAACAAATTGAAGAAGGAACACACCTGATTTTTACCGAGCAAGGCGCATTCCTAGACGGCCATGATACAGCTGCAGTTCGTGAGCACGGGACAAGTATTTTGCTGGATCAGCTTGGTGAACAGTTGAAAAATAATCAAGAGTTAAGAGTATCCTCTGAGGTATCGAAGATTATTAACTCTCCTGAGCCAATCTCTGATCGTGAGATTGTCAACACACGTATCTTCAATGTGCCGCGTGAAATCATGTTCAAAGCATTCAGTGACCCGAATCATTTGGAAAAATGGTGGGGACCCGAGGGCTTTACTAATACGTTTCATGAATTCGATATGCGACCAAACGGTATTTGGCGTTTCATTATGCATGGACCCAATGGTGTAGATTATGAGAATAAATCCATCTTTTTCGAAATAATTGAACCTGAAAAGATTGTTATCCACCATCTGGGGTCAATACATGAATTTTTACTAACCATTACATTTGCTGAGAAAGAAGGCAAAACCGAACTTATATGGAAAATGCTCCACAAATCAGTTAAAGAATGCGAAAAAGTGAGAAGTTTCTGTTACGAAGCCAACGAACAGAACTTTGATCGACTTGAGGCGGAACTGACTAAAATGGTTAACGGATTGCAACACTAATTTAATTTTATTAAAATAGGCGCTAACATAGAAATTTTACTTATTCAGCTAAAGGGCGCTATTTTTGAATAAAACTTAGATTTTTAAACGACTTTATTGTTATATTTTTTGTTGTAGTGAAGTATCTTACATCAAAAATTAAACAACTATATTTTTAACCCCGTCCTACATTTAGAACGGGGTTATGCTTGTTTGAGCTTTTAAAATTAAATAGGTTTATTGTAATTTTACATTTAGAGTGTTTGCACCAGAAATGCATCAAAAGAAGAAGTCATATCGGAAATATAATTCGACATGGTTTCTTTTTGATATTTTCTCTTTTTAGTAGATATAATTTTACAAATTTTCACTTATCTTCTACATTTACTCCAACTCTAATCGCGGTATCTACTTGTTGATGGTAAATCGTTACTTTTTGAAAAGGATTATGTATTAGAATAGATGGTGAACTACTCGCCACTTAGCAAAGCTTGAAGTGGGAGCTCCTCAGTTCCAAGACGAAAGCAACCTTTCGTCTCCCTGAGCGTTACTTCGGGGTGTTCCACCCCTAGATGTCCAACGATTGGATGCTCTCTGAGTACGGTTGATATTTTACGCAGGAACCGAATGGCTTGGTTTTCGCACTCTGTTTTCTTCCTGCAACCTCCTATATCAAGTTATCAAAAGTTTTTGGCTACGCCAAACCGAAATTCATCTCCCACCTATCGTTGGGCTACGCCCTTCACACGCTTGAGGAAGGAGAATTCTTTCGGGGAATTCGTTAAAAGAATGGGCTCATTCCTATTAAAAGATCCCAATATGCCTGCTTTATCTACTTATGTAAGACATTTTGAAAATTGGAATGAGTCTTTAAGACAAGTAGGATTTCAGCCTAGAAAAAAGTTAAGTAAAGAAATAAAACAAAGCAGGCGGTTCAATAAACCGCCTGCTTTGCCCACTTGTTATGAAACGTTAGGCATTTATATGAGCTTTTTAAAGGCTCAGGTGTAGTATGAACATACTGTCGTATATTATGCGAAATAAAAGAACCAAGTTGTTTGAGAAAAGGTTAGTTTATGTAACATCAAAAAGCCTTTGTAGAAACAAAATAATAAATTGAGTATGTATTAGATATTTTGTGTATGAAACCATTGTTAATTTCTAATAATAAGATTGAATCCTAGCAACTAACAGGATAGCTAATATGATGCAGAAAGTACAAATAGGGTTAATTATTGCAGTACCGATAACCGCAATACTATGCCGTCTTATCGCAGTATTAAATAATAAAAACATTAAAATGTTAGTCAAAGTTTATATTATGGAACTGGAATGTATTTATGTTGAATTATGAACTATCACTTTGATTGGAAATCAAAGCTAACGATTCAAGCAGGAAGAATACAGGGTATTCCTGTACATAGTTTTAAAAGTTGAGACTGAAGGAGGTGTTATATCAATGAGAACTATACAACGAATTGCCTTAGCTTTAGTTATTATTGGTGCTATTAATTGGGGGCTAATTGGTTTCTTTAAGTTTGATTTAGTAGGAACAATATTTGGTGGACAAAATGCCTTTTTAGCAAGAGTAATCTTTGCTCTTGTTGGAATAAGTGGGTTAATGTGCTTAACACAGTTGTTTCAACCAATGAAGGATGCGAATCAAGAGATGAATCGTAAAGAATATGGAAAACCTAATTATAGTACTGAATTTGGTAAGGAAGCAGATATAGTAGATTTAACAGAGAATTCGAGGGGTGCGTATAAGCACAAACAAAATACATGGGATAAAGAGTAATAAAAAACAAGGGAACTTTGATTTCCCTTGTTTTATGTATGAATAATAAAAGTAATATTGAAATACTAAGTATTTTTCAAATTTCCTTTTTTTGATGTTCTTTGTCTTCAATATCAGTTTCTGGCATTCCATACAATCCATTCATGGCTTGTTCTACTGGTTGAAGTCCAATTTGTGTAGTATTTGATTTTAAGTATTTAGAATTACTACTCTCTTCTTTTTTCGAATGTGGAAAATTCATTTTTATAACCTCCAAACATTAAAGTTTAAAAAATTAAAAGCATATGAAAAGAGTATGGCAGACAAAAATATGTATTACCTGCCAATTGAATGAACAATTAATTTAGCTATTTAAGTAATAGCTAATATATAGTGTGTCATCTTTTCTATAAAATATGTGAGATGGGTGTTTTTGCCAATACCTCGAAAAAGGGGATCGGCAAAAACACCTTTATACAAATTTAGTTAATTCCATCTATTTTTTCCATAATAAAGAAAACATAATTATAGGCACTAAAGGCAAAATTTTAGTAATGAATAACATTGCTCAGTGGATTCTATAAAAAGAAAAGGTGATGGAATGAAATTGTCTAATGAAAGTAAAACTTATTATGCTGGAGATATTGTATATGTTTTCTACCGAAACCCCCACACACAAGATGTAGCCAATATACAAGCAGCAGCAGTTGTAAATAATCCTGAGCAACCAAATGAATTAGCATTATTTCTTTACGAAACTTATTATCCACTAACAAATGAGATGGCTGTTTATTCTACTGAAGAAGAGGCAAACCAAGCCTATACTTACTATTACGGGGATATTTCAGAGGGGATGTTAGAATGAATAACCCATTCATGCCTAAACTTGTATATTTTGAACCCAAAGCATTAGATTATCCATTAGGGAGAGAGCTTTTCGAGAAATTTTCAAAGATGGATGTTGAAATTCGGCATACTACTTCCCATAATCAAGTGAGAGATTTGCCAGGTGATAACGATTTCCAGAAGTATCGAGTAGCAAAATCTACTCTTGTCGTTGGGATTAGAAAAACACTGAAATTTGATACTTCAAAGCCTTCAGCAGAGTATGCTATTCCCTTTGCAACAGGCTGTATGGGCCATTGTCACTATTGCTATTTACAAACAACCATGGGAAGTAAGCCATATATCCGTACCTATGTAAATGTCGATGAAATTCTAGAAGCTGCTGACAAATATATGGAGGATCGCAAGCCTGAATTCACTAGGTTTGAAGCTTCCTGTACATCAGATATTGTAGGAATTGATCATTTAACTCATACTCTTAAGCGAGCGATTGAACATTTTGGAGCCTCGAAATATGGGAAATTACGATTCGTGACGAAATTTCACCATGTGGATCACTTGCTTGATGCAAAACATAATGGGAAAACAAGATTTCGGTTTAGTGTAAACGCCGATTATGTTATTAAAAACTTTGAGCCTGGGACCTCTCCGTTGGCTAAACGAATTGAAGCAGCAGGAAAAATAGCTAGAGCAGGATATCCACTAGGGTTCATCGTAGCTCCTATTTATCTACATGAAGGTTGGCAGGACGGGTACTATCATATGTTTGAACGCCTTGATGCTGAATTACCCCTCGATGTAAGGGATGATATTACATTTGAATTTATTCAACATCGTTTTACAAAGCCTGCTAAGAGGGTAATTGAAAAAAACTACCCTATGACCAAATTAGAATTAGATGAAGAGAGAAGAAGATATAAATGGGGGAAATATGGAATTGGAAAATATATTTATCAAAAAGAAGAAGAGGCGGATATAAAAAACCACCTTTATTCCTATATGAAAAAGTTTTTCCCAAATGCAAAATTGGAATATTTCACATAATAGGCCTCACCTTACATGCCCGTCAACTTAAGAAAAATAAATGCCCCCAAAACGAAAAAACGAGCTGACTCTCAGAGGAACTATCTGTAGAGAAAGAAAATTTTCGTTTAGGGGGTATATGAAAACCTTAGCTTGATGGCTCCTAAAATCTTCTACTTATGTAGCGTATAACTAATTACGGTTTTAAAAAGACTCAGCCATTAAGCTCCATTTGAATATCAAATTCAGATGGCTGCATAGTATTTTTTACAGTTGTCTACTTGACGGGGGGGTTAGTAATTATAATAGGGTTCGGATATTGGAAATTTATCTGTTGCAAGGATCTGCCCACGTATGGGAACCCCACTCTTTAAAAATGTAGTGATATCCCCTTTTTTCTCTTTTAATTGTTCATACATATCTTCTTGTAAGTTATACATGAAATCTTCTTGTAAGTTATACATGAAATGCGCCCTCTATTTTTATCTACTTTTCTTTTAATACTTGCTGCCGCACATTGTTGTCTATTTGTATTTCCCATTCGCCTTCTATTTTTTTAAACCATTTTCCTATTTTGCTTACATAGTATTTTTTCACTTCACCATACGGAATCCAAATTTCACGTTCCTGTATTTGATTCATCACTTCATGAAGAATCTCATCATGCTCGTATTTTCTAGGTTTTCGATGATGAGTTCTTACAAATTGTATCTATTCCCTACGTAACCAATTAGAAATATGATCTTTTTGTTTTTGCCGGAGATTTATGATTTAGAACCAAATACAGTTTATAGCATAAAATCCAAAATTCCTATAAAAAAAGAGAAAGGAGTGTATGATTTAACGAATTTACCGAAAGAATTCTCCTTCCTCGAGCGTGCGAAGGGTGCTAGCCCAACGGTAGGTGGGAGATGAATTTCGGTTTGGCATAGCCAAAAGGCTTTGCTTTTTATTTTGCCTCTGATATAATCAGTCTTATAAAGAATAAAGGTTGGTATATAAATGAAATTAGATAGCAATAATCATTCAGTGTTCCTGTTGTATTATCATCTTGTGTTGGTCGTAAAATATAGAAGAAATGTGTTCGATGATGAAATATCAGACTATGCAAAAGACATGTTTGTCAGGTTATCCGAGAATTATAACATAACACTAGTAGAATGGAATCATGATGTAGACCACGTTCATATTTTGTTCAAGGCACATCCGAATACAGAAATGACAAAATTTATTAATGCTTATAAAAGTGCAAGTTCTCGACTAATCAAGAGAGACTTTCCACAAGTGAAAAAGAAACTTTGGAAAGAGATGTTTTGGTCAAGAAGTTTTTGCTTACTAACTACTGGTGGTTCATCAAAAGACGCAGTAAAAAAATATATTGAAAATCAAGGTGAAAAGTGAGGTGAAATGATATGACAAAGCATAATAAAGCATATAAATTCCGTTTGTATCCAACAGAAGAACAAGCATATCTTATGCGTAAAACCTTCGGTTGTGTACGTTTCGTGTATAACAGAATGTTAGCTGAACGAAAAGAAGCGTATGAAAAATACAAAGATGATAAGGAACAACTAAAGAAACAAAAGCTTCCAACTCCCGCGAAATATAAGGCAGAATTTGAGTGGTTAAAAGAAGTTGATTCATTAGCTTTGGCAAATGCTCAACTACACTTGCAAACTGCCTATAAGAATTTCTTTCGTGGTCAAAATGACTTCCCAACATTCAAAAGTAAAAAAGACAGAAAGTCTTATACAACGAATGTAGTAAACGGAAATATTATGTTGCTTAATGGTCATATCAAATTACCAAAACTGAAAATGGTACGTATCAAACAACATAGAGAAATACCACAAGACCATATAATCAAGTCATGTACGATTTCTATGACACCTACTGGTAAATATTATGTGTCCATCTTGACTGAATATGAAAAAGAGATTGTACAAAAAAAAGTAGGAACAGTTGTTGGATTAGACTTTGCGATGGATCAATTATACGTCAGTTCTGAGGATAAGAGAGCCAATTATCCTCAGTTCTATCGTGAAATGTTAGATCGATTAGCAAAGGCACAACGAGTATTAGCAAGAAGAACAAAAGGTTCTATTCGCTGGAATAAACAACGTATCCGTGTAGCTAAGTTACATGAAAAAGTAGCGAACCAACGTAAGAACTTCCTTCATCATAAGTCTAAAGAGTTAGCTACTCATTTTGATGTTGTAGCTATTGAAGATTTAAATATGAAAGGAATGTCGCAAGCACTTCATTTTGGAAAAAGTGTCGCTGATAATGGGTGGGGTATGTTCACTTCTTTCTTAGCTTATAAACTAAATGAACAAGGAAAACAGCTTGTGAAAATAGACAAATGGTTTCCTTCCACAAAAACATGTAGCAGTTGTGGAAATGTGAAAAATATGTCATTGTCTGAGCGAGTATATTCTTGTATATGTGGTGTAAATCTCGATAGAGATTATAACGCAGCTATCAATATTAAAAATGAAGCAATACGCCTATTAGCGTTAGCATAAATAGCAATACAATAACCTTTGGAACAAGGGAGTTAGCTCGGCTGTCTTAGGACGAATTCGTTAGCTATCAAAAGTAACGACTAACCGAGAAGCCCCCACTTCAAACAGTCCGTTAGGACGTTAAGTGGCGGGTAGTTCACGTTAAATATTATACAAAAGCAATTGGAAGGGAAAATTGTTATCCACTTTACTCCAACCTTCATTAATCATATGGTAAATGAAGTAGAAGAGTATATAACAGTATTAAAATATCTAATAAAAGAAGAGGTACCACCTATTTTTCATGAATTACATTATCATCTCGTTTGGTTAACAGATGCGGCTGGTCATGCTGGTTCGATTTCAGGTGGGTTAGATCTTGTAGAGAAACGCTTGAAAGAGAAGAGTGAGATGTATGTCAAACACTTTGAGCAGTTTTATTTAAAAGCTGTTGAAATGACGGGGTATTTACGTACAGAACTTAAGCATTTTCCAGCTTTGAAGAAATTTACGAAAGATGTTTCATTGGAACTGAATTTATTTTCGCATTTTCTTCATGAAATAGAAGAATTAGAATTATCTGAGCAAATATTAAGCACATTATCTGCGAGAATGGCAGACCACATGGCAAGAGAGGAATGCTATTATTTATTAAAATTAGCACAATCATCTGGTTTGGAGATGCCAAAGTGTAATCCTCTTTAAGGGTAGAGAAAAGAGCCACAATTATGTGGCTTTTTTTTCGTTTATCCCTTCTATTTTCTTGCCTTTCTGTTGTTTTACTTGTTCAATGCTAGCATTTAATGTTTCTATAATATTGATGATATTAGTATTAGGATTTATAGTTTCATTCTTTTCTTGTTGTTCAATTTTTTCTTCTATAAAATCAGTAAGCGCTTCCGTGTATTCATCTATATATTCTTCTGGCATGAATGGAGTGGTTAAATGGTGAATTAGATTCATTGCTGTAGTTAATTCTTGTTTGTGAATCGGGTGCTCTTCATTTTTTGGAAGATCGGGTATGTTTTTTATATTACGAATCTCATCAGGATAATGGATAGTCTGTAAAATAAGGCCTTCTTGAAAGCTACGAATAATAGCTAGATGCTGTTTCTTACGGATAGTAATATGAATAAGACCAAGTTTATTTGTTCGATCCAAAGATTCTTTTAATAACAGATAGGGCTTTTCATACCCAGGGGTAGGACCCACAAAATAGGAACGATCGAAAGAAATTGAGTCAATCTCATCATTTTGGATAAAAGATGAGATGCGAATGATTCGCGGCTCATGTTTTTTTTGTAGTGCTTCTAATTCTTTATCTTCAATAATTATATATTTATTTGGCGCATATTCATAAGCTTTCACAACTTCTTCATCACTTATTTCAGTATCCGTACAATCAGGAGCAATCTTTTTATATTTGATGGGAGTCAGACATTCCTTATGAAGACTTAAAAATTTAATATCTTTTTCTTCTACAGCACTATATAGCCTAATGCCGATGTTTAATAATCCAAGTGAAAGAGAGCCTTTCCATACAGTATGCATTTGAATCTTCTCCTTTCATAAAAAAATGAATAGTTTTAGTATGAGATAATAAGAAAATTCATATGCACTTCTTATATTTTTTATATTTTGGGAGAAACTAAAAAAACTTTGAAAAGGAGGATTTAAAATGCAATTAGCTACACATGAGTTACGTGATTTAAGTGAATTAATTGCTGGCTGTTACAATACAATTAATACGATGAGTACATACATTCAGCAAGCGCAAGATCCAGAACTAAAACAATTATTACAGCATCATTTTCCGCTCCATATTGAAGACTATAATTTAAAAGTAGAATTTGTCCAAGGTCAAAGTACACCCGATATTGAGCGTTTCCAACCCTCTAATTTAAATCCAGTATTGATTTCTTATTTAAAAGCACCGATTGAACAACATCCATCTGTTACACCTAGTATCAATGGAGAACCTCCCAATGATCGAGCAATTGCTACGGGCTATCTCTTAAATCAAAAATCAGCTGCACTAAACTATGCTGGGGCTGTATTAGAGTGTGCAAATCCAAATTTGAGGTCTTTTTTAGAAAAAGCTTTTTTAAATAGTAGTAGACATGCATATGATATTTGGCAATACATGGTGAAAAAGGGTTACTATCCGCTATCTCCAGCACCAGACTCTGAAATACAAGCTATAGCAAGTATTTATCAGCCTGTAAATCAGCCATTACAATAATATAAGAAATAGTAAGCCGCAAGTTTTAAAAATATATATTAATTAGATGGTACTGGATAAAGCTGAACAGAGTAATTATTCTTACTCTGCTCAGCTTTATTTTTATTTGTCTTTTAAGAAGAGATTCAATAATTTATACATAATTAAAGTGTATTTTTCCATAAAAAGGAATAACTATTTTTCCATGATTCGTAGCATATTAAAAATATAGGAGGTGATACAATATGGCAAACACAAATAGCGGAAGTCGTAATGAATTATTAGTTCACGGCGCTGAGAATGCAATTGATCAAATGAAATATGAGATTGCACAAGAGTTTGGTGTTCAACTTGGTGCAGACACAACAGCTCGTGCAAACGGATCTGTTGGTGGCGAAATCACAAAACGTTTAGTTGCAATGGCTGAACAACAACTTGGCGGTGGAGTTAATCGCTAAGTTCAATAAATAAATTAGTGTAAAATATAGTAGCTTGTGAACTACTCGCCACTTAGCAAAGCTTGAAGTGGGAGCTTCTCAGTTCCAAGACGAAAGCAACCTTTCGTCTCCCTGAGCGTTACTTCGGGGTGTTCCACCCCTAGATGTCCAACGATTGGATGTTCTCTGAGTACGGTTGATATTTTACGCGGGAACCGAATGGCTTGGTTTTCGCACTCTGTTTTCTTCCTGCAACCTCCTATATCAAGTTATCAAAAAACTTCATATAGCTAGTTTATCAAAAGTTTTTGGCTATGCCAAACCGAAATTCATCTCCCACCTACCGTTGGGCTAGCACCCTTCGCACGCTCGAGGAAGGAGAATTCTTTCGGTAAATTCGTTAAAATCAATTTCTTTGTTCGTTCATTAAAAGATAAACCCTTATAGTAAACGTTTCTCACTCAAAGATTATTGATAATCTTACTTAATAATCTTTGAGTATTTTATTTGTAAATTTCTTTACTAGACTACAAACATACATCGTTGGGAAGGTGTTTCCCATGCATGATAAAAAATATTTTGTAGGAAAAAACATACTTAAAAATTTATTTTCAATATTGAAAAGTATACTTATGATGATATTTTCGAAAGGGAGGCTTTTTAAAATGGGTGTATTAAGTGGAAATCCTCAAAATGAACCTTTACATTATGGGGAGGTATTTGATATTTGGAGTTATCTTCTTGCCACACAAGGTGCTGTTGCCGGACATCAAGTATTTATGAATCACACAGGTGATGAAGATTTAAAGAAGTTTTTACAAAACTTAATTGAGAATGATATGACTCCTGAAATAGAAGAGCTAAAAGCCCTTTTAAAGGTAAATGGAGTGGCTTTACCACCGGCGCCTCCAGAAAGACCGGTTGCTTCAATTGAGGACATTCCTCCTGGTGCACGCATCAACGACGCTGAGATCGCAGCAGCCGTTGCAGCAGCTCTTGCAGCAGGACTAGTAACTTGTAGCCAAGTTATGGGGAAATGTCTTCGAGAAGATGTAGGCATGCTTTTTGGACAAATTCACATGAAGAAAGCACAAGCAGGAGTAACATTACTACGTTTAAGCAAAAAGAAGGGGTGGATAGTTCCTCCACCATTACATGTTCGAAATTCTGAACAAGCTTAACGATAAAAAAAAGTGGCCAAGGGCCACTTTTTTATTTCAATCTATCAGTTCCATCTTCTACTTTTCTAGATGGACTTTCTCTTTTTATTCTAGAATAATCTACATACTCTTCAGAAATCTCCATAGCATATTTATCATGCCCCATATGGGTGGATTCTTTTGAATCTCTATCTCCATGTAAAACAACTTTCTTCATATAGATATGAAAGAATATTTCTGCCACGCCAATAAGCAAAGCTGCAAAAAAAGCAGATGCCCCAATATTACGGGTTAAATTTATATCTGCTACAAGATTCGTTAATGCCCAAACTCCTACAAAACTCAAACCCAAATCAGCAATGGTAGCCACCATGTTCCCATACTTAGGTAGAATAAATAAATCTCCTATTAAATAAGCCCCTCCAGTAATTATTAATGAAATAAATAAGGTTCTTGGAATCGAAATACCTTGGAAAATGCCTAATATCATCAATAGTACAGCACTAATAGCTGTATATTTAATTAACAAAGCAACAATATGTTTCATTTGTATTCCTCCATTCTTTTAACTTTTATGTAGGATAAACCCCTCAATAAAAATAGGCTGTGCCTTCATAAAGCACAACCCATTTTCATCGTGTTCTGGAGGTTTATTTGATATGTGATACTCCTATGGCAGGCACTTTTTATTTCGCTCTCCTACATAGTACTATTTTGTGAAATATATGTATTATTTATGCTTTAAAAAGTTTGAAAATCAATACCGAAAAAAGGAATTTATATTTTCTATTGCTTTTTAGCATATTAAAAACATAGGAGGTGATACAATATGGCAAACAATAATAGCGGAAGTCGTAACGAATTATTAGTTCACGGCGCTGAGAGGGCAATCGATCAAATGAAATATGAAATCGCACAAGAATTTGGCGTACAACTTGGTGCAGACGCAACAGCTCGTTCAAATGGTTCTGTTGGTGGTGAAATCACAAAACGTCTAGTAGCGATGGCTGAACAACAACTTGGCGGTGGAATTCATCGTTAACCTTAAATATGCATGGATAAAAAGGAGAGACACATCGTTTCTCCTTTTTCATTAAAATCCCTGGTATGTAAAGTTACTAAAAATATTATCCTCTAGAAAATTCTTATAAAATAAACAAAATTTAAAAAATATAACACTATAGAAATCTGTGGCGAGGGATGTAGAATTTACAATGGCTGAGAAAAAATATACATAATTGGTTGGTCTCAATTCTTAAAATTCACTTTATTATATAGATAAGCATAAAAATATTAGGAAGTTAATAGTAATATGTATCAGATAGAAATTTTAAAATTAAAAGAAAAAGTAACCATTGAAAATATAGAAATATAAAACATTAAAGACAGACCAAAAGATGCACGAAATAAAGAATACTAATGCAAAAAATGGATCAATTTACGTATAGAGTAAATTTAAAATGCAGTATTCAAGAATAAACATTTAAGTAAAGCTTTGCTACAGGTTGGTGGGCAACCTGTAGCAGACGGAACAACCCCTATTGTAGACAGTCTACAATAGCAAATAAAACCTAATATTTGGATTTTTTTCCTTTTGGTTAGTTATTGTACTAGTAATTTCTTCTATTTTGGAGATAGTGTTTGTTACTATCATTCGTCTAGGAATACAGATTTATTAATGTATTCATTTTTGGATATTTATCAGTTTCAAGTTAACAATTTTAAATAAAATTATCCTTTGGGAAATTAAAGTGGAATGATATTTACCAACAGGAAATTTTGCTAAGAAAGGACAGGGAATGAGACTATCCGTATACCTCGTACTGGCATTGATTTTGAGATTAGCGTAAATAGCGAACGATGTAGAATATTTCAAAATAACAGCCAAGTAGCAAGGAGATGTTCGTAAAATTATGATACGTATATAAATCAAATCGGAGTGAATACGATATGAGAGCGGTCGCGAAAAAAGTAAGAATAATATGTTTGCAGGATGAATACTGTAAAAATTGTAAATATCAAACGGATATAGAACAGTATTGTATTGAAGAATGCGAAATAGGAAAAAAACTTATTAAGCTGGGTAAAAAAGAATTTAGAAAGAGATTGGCAAAAGTAAAAACTATAGAAGAAGAATGGGATGAAAAATGCAAACAAGCTATAATTTTATATAATCAAGGATTAAATTATCCCGATATTGCAAAAGAGGTGGGATGCCACGTGAGTAATTTGTATAGAGAGCTCAAAAAACGTGGATGGTTACAAATGTGAAATCATGAAATAAATCCTCAAACAAACAAGTTATATGAAAAATATAATGAAGTTTCACGAGTCAATAATCTGTAGGGATACGCTATCATTGCCATCAAGACCCCATGTCCATCAACCTAACAGAACAGGTTGCCCCAAAACGATAAAAATGAATTTTATTTTTATAAAAGTCACAAATTTTTCATTCTCAGGAAATTATAAAACTTCATTAGAGGATAAGTAGTCTAATATGTTTTGGTAAATATTAATAGAAAATAATTTAACTTAATTGATATTATCAAAATGTTTACAAATCAAAAAATTGGAATATAATAACTTTAGAGTGAAAAAACACAGTTCGGTTGGTAGTCCGGACGCAATAATTAAATAATTATTGCCAGTAACCTTCCCCCCTGGGATGTCCATCATTCATGTAATAAACAAGGGGGATTCTCAATGAAACTTACAATTTATTTTGATGGACAGTTTTGGATTGGAATTGTAGAAATGTATGAAAATAAAAAATTGAAGGTATGTAAACATACTTTTGGTTCAGAACCAAAAGATAGTGAAATACTAGATTTTATTTTTCATGATATGGTTCCGCTATTACATGGTACATCAGGTGTTAAAAACTCTATTGATAAAAGAAAAAATAAGACAATCAATCCAAAAAGATTGATAAGGTTAGCGGCCAAAGAAATGAAAAATCAAGGAGTTTCTAACAAATCTTATGAAGTGTTGAGAATAGAATTAGAACAAAAAAAGAAAATAAAACAATGTATTACGCACAAAAAGAAAGAAGAATTACAAGAAAAAAAGCGACAAATGAAAATTCAAAAACGGAAAGCAAAACATCGAGGAAGATAAAAGATCATCCGCTAAATTTAGCGGATGATCTTTTATCTTGAGGATTTATTCACACCCTGTCATCATCAAATGAAAAAGAAATTGAATTCATAAAGCGAAAAAAACGCTATTCTTTTTGTAGAAATATAAAGAAAGGATGGCGTTTCGTTTTGTTCATCTGTGATACCGATATATTTGGCATGATTTCAGTAGCCATTATAACGTATTTGCTATATATGAGACGAGTTTCTTCCTATTTATAATAATTCTTTGCATAATCATTGAAAATGATAGTTGGTATAAAGTCTCTGATCGGGACAGAATTTATATTTTCTAAATCTTTATTTCTCTTTATAGAAGAAAGGAATGGGGTCCCCTCGCATCCTTCGCTACGTGTATGATTTATCAAGTAATTAGTACATGTAATGTAATATTCTATATAACCATTTTAAGTATAAATGATGTAAAAGTAGTGTGTAAATACTTTGTCGATAATTGTAGAAAAATTTTCGGAATTCAAAAAATAAACGATTTCAATTGCAGATTTCATCTTGCTTTTTCAATTTCTGTTCTTTATTTTGAGTAAGGGGATCATACAAATTCTCCAAGTTGGCAGGCTGAAATGAATAGAAGATAAACTGGATCATAATAGATGAATATCATTATATCCCTCCTTGTCTACGTTCCCCGTGTCCCAAGGAAAAAAATATATGATGCTGTTCCATATTATGTTGTTACCTAATGATTCAAAGCTCTTTTTATTTAGTGGAAAGAAGATTTGAGGGTTCTATGTAAATACCCTTTACTTGTATCACCAGATCGGTACATCTTCCCCCAGTTTATCTTCTTTTCGCCTGCTTTTTTTGTATGTTATTCCCTCAAAAAGAACATGTATAAGAGGTGAATTTATGAAGAAACAACAAGTGAAAAAAAGGCGATGGTATAGGTATTTCATACAGCTCATGGTAGTTGCATTAATAATCACATCTATACCACTGAATGGGTTGGCTGAAACGGCGCCACCATTTACACCATCTCCAAATTCAGAAAAAAGTCCAGAAGTAGAAAAGAAAGAAGAAAAAAAATTACCTGCTCCACATCCAGATCAACTAAAGAAAGATAGGACAAAGCCGACTGAGGTCGTGGAAGAGAGGACAGAAACGGAAAAAGTTTTCGATAATAATGATGGTACATTTACGAAAAAGGTATATACAGAACCCATTCATACAGAAAAAGATGGGAAATTAGAAGAGATATCTCCTAAATTAGTAACTGCACCAGGCGAGAAGATTGTTACAGAAAATACAAAATTAAGACCAGAATTTGAAAAAACAACGCAAGATGGAAAATATGTTCAATTTAAAGTAAAAGATCATACGATTCAATATGAATTAATGAGCGCAAATGGTGAAAAAGGGGAAGTGAAACCGTCACCAGTCACTGCAACACATGAAAATAATACAGTATGGTATAAGGGGATTTTCCCAAATATTGATTTAAAGAGTACGACATTTAATGAAAATGTGAAAGAAGACTTTGTGCTACGTGAATATACAGGGCATCATATCTTTACATTTGCATTACAAACAGATTTAACACCAAGTTTACAAAAAGATGGCTCCATTCATTTCCAAGATGAAACAAAAGAAAATATCTTCACATTACCAAAACCGTATATGAATGACTCAAATGTAGATCAGCAGTCAGGAGAGGCTGTAACATCAGAAGATGTTCGTTACAATATTGAGAAAACAGATGAAAAAACATATACGTTAACTGTTACGGCAAATCCAAAATGGTTACAAGCACCAGAACGCAAATATCCGGTATATGTAGATCCTTCTATTGAAATTGACAACTTTGAAAACGCTTATGTTTCAAGTGCTTATCCAAGCGTCAATTATTCAGGAGGAAAGCTTTGGGACTCTGGTCAAAATGCTTATACACTAAAAGTAGGGTATTATGACGGGTCAACTGGAACAAATTTTGCATTTATTAAACCACAAATTTCAGATTTAAAAGGTGCACAGATTGAAAGTGCGACATTCCATGCGTATGCAGTCTGGCATTATTATGGAAATCAACCAAATGGTGTTTGGCTAGATGAAGTGACAGGTGGATGGAATGTTGGAGGTGTTAACTGGAACAACAAACCCGGTTCTAACAATATTGCACACACTGACGTAGGACGTGGAAAATGGGCACAGTTTAATGTCACAAATACAGTAAAAGCATGGGTAGAGGGTACAAGACCAAACAATGGTTTTAAGCTACATACAAATGGCAATGGTCAAAATCATTGGAAGAAGTTTATTGCAGCTGAAAATGGAACAAATGCTCCATACTTAGAAGTGAAATATTCGTATGCAAAACCGAATAAACCAAGAGTACAAACGTACTCAAATGGAAGTGGGAGTGGTTCAGGTCACTTCAATGTACAATGGGATGCAGTTCCAGGAGCAACTGGGTACAAAGTTGCTATTTTTAACGGATATGATTATGAATATATACCGGTTGGAAATGTGACAAATTGGACAACGAAAGATAAAAAGATATTCCCGACGCCAGAGGAAATTGCACAAGGGCATTTTGAATTCCATGAAGACGGAAAAGGTGGAGAGGCACCAGTTAATCCGGGTCCGATGTATAACAATGCGCATTTAGCAGGTAGCCCGTATGGTGATTATAGTGGGAGACGCGGATATTGGATTCGTGTTGTCGCAGAGTATCCATTTGGGGATAGTCCGCTTTCAGATGAAGTCGTGCCAATGATTCCTTTAGAACAAGTGAAAAAGCCAGACGGATCGGCTTATATCAATGTAACAGATCAAACAACTGGATATGTCACATTAAAGTGGGATACAGTTCCAGAAGCAGAGGGTTATAAAGTATGGGTATATAACGGAAAAGATTATGAGGCTTTTGATGTAGGAAATAAGACAAACTGGACAACGCAAAATGAAAAAATTTGGCCAACAAAAGAAGAAATTACGAAAGGTCAATATGTACTTCACCATGATAAAAAAGGAACAGAATTATCACTAGACCCATCTCCTGTTTATCGTAATTCTGGAGGTATTTATGGTGGTTCGAAAAATTATTGGTTCCGTGTAACGGCATATAGTAAAGCGGGCCATCCTGAAAGTGAAATTTCTCATGAGTTTACACCAAAATTCTCTGAAGACTTTGCGTTTATGGGAATGTTTGATTATTGGGCATCTATTAATGTATTAAATGGAAAAGTGAATGCTTTCAATGGAAACTTCTTGATGGAAGAAAAGGATATTACGCTATCGGGGCGTGGTCCAGATGTATCCGTAGAAAGAGCGTATAATAGTCAATCAGGAAGAATCGGACTGTTTGGGAAAGGGTGGTATAGTAGTTTAGAAGAAAGAATTTGGCCAGATGCAGAAGGGAATTTACTTTTAATCTCTGCAGACGGTGCGAATATTACGTTCACTCGAACAGGAGAGGGTACGTATAAAGCCCCTACTGGTGTTTATTTAGAAATGAAAGAAACACCAAAGGGATATGAAGTAAAAGATAAAGATCAAACGGTGACATTTTATTCAAAAGAAGAACGTTCTGGACGAATGGAATATGTAAAAGATAAATATGGGAATACAACAACGTATGAATACGATAATGAATTCCGTTTATCGAAAGTAAAAAATGCTTCAGGTAAAGAATTAGAACTGAAGTATGACGAGCATTATAAGAAAGTATCAAGAATCATCGCTCCGGATAATAAGACGATTACATTTAAATATGATGGAGATTTATTGGTTTCTTCTACAACACCAGAAGGAAAAGTATATAAATACGGATATGATAACGGCTTACTAACATCTATTTATGATCCGAAACATACAGATGCAAAACCGTATAAAACTTTGTATGAATACGTGAATAATAAATTAGTAAAAGTGACGGATCCATTAGGGAAAGCGACAACATTAGCATACAATACGGATACAAAAGAAGTATCTGTGACAGATCCAAAAGGCCGTAAAGCTGTATACAGTTATAACGATGCTGGAAATCCAGTGAAAACAGTTGTAGATGCTGGTCGTCTGAACTTAACAACAACGTATGAATATAGTGCAAATAATTTAGTAAAAACAACAACACCTAAAAATCAAACTGAGTCCTTTACGTACGATAACAATGGGAACGTAACATCTGCGACTGACGCAATGGGAACGGAGAAGTTTGAGTATAATAAAAATAATGGCGTTGTAAGCCACACAGATAATGAAGGAGATAAAACAACAGTTGCCTATAAGGCTGCAAATACAGAGGTTTCTGTAACAGATCAAGTGGCTCACACCGCGTCTGTCACACAGCACGATCAGTATGGGAATCCAACGGAAACAAGTAAAGACATTGGAACGGGAACGAATCTTCTACAAAATCCAAGTTTTGAACTGGATACAATTGAAAAGTGGTCACAAGTAGCTCATAATAACCAAGGTGCTTTATCAAAAGATACTGTTCCAGCACCTGGCGGTCTGGGCGGAGCTTCTTCGCTCAAGATTACAACAAAAGCAAGTACCAACGATTGGGGCTATATCGCCGCAATCCAAGATGTTACGTTGGAACCAAATACAACGTATACATTAAGTGGTATGCTGAAAACAGCACTATCTCCAGGCATTGGGGCCTTCTTTAACGTTCAGTTATTGAAAGAAGATGGTTCAGCTGTTGATGGGGGCGGTTGGAACGATAATCGCTACAATAAATTACAAGGTGAAAAGGATTGGACAAATCGCCAAGTTACTTTTAAAACAACAGATCAAACAAGAAAAGCAAGAATTTACTTACAAGTAGAAAACGGTGGATCTTCTACAAGTGGTACAGCTTGGTTTGATAAATTGCAGCTTAAAAAAGGAGAAACATCTTCTAGTTTTAATCCTATTACGAACAGTAGCCTAGAGAATATGATGGAAAATGGTTGTATTCCAGGATGGATAAGAGGAGATGGCACGAGTTGTGATAAGAAAGACACGGCTCATGAAGGATTTACAGGTGACTCTTCGATTGTATTGGAACGTAGTCAATATGGGGGCTCAGATGTTGGATATGGTGCATGGGTAAATTTAAATCAGAAAACAGCGGAGCCTTTAACATTAACAGGGATATCAAAATCTATAAATGTAGAAAATGATGCATCTGATAAGCTGTCAAAAGACTACTCTATTTGGGCAGATGTATACTATCAAGATGGTAGTGGTGAAAATTATCAAGCAAAATTCCCGAGTGGAACGAATGACTGGAATCGTAGCGCCGTACTGATTCCAGCGAAAAAACCAATTAAACGAGTAGCAATCTATCTTCTATTTAGAAAGAATAATAAGGGGAAAGTATGGTTTGATGATGTACGTTTACTAGAAGGTAATGTACTTGTTAAAAATGAATACGATAAAGATAGCAATGTAACCGCAACGTATGATGAAGAAGGTAATAAAAATTCATTCACATACGATGCCTCCGGAAATAAGAAAAGTGAAACTGATGAAAAAGGAAATACAAAATCATTCGATTACAATAAAGACGATCAACTAACAAAAGTTACACTGAAAAATGGAACTTCAGTTGGATATAGGTACGATCATAACGGAAACACAACAGAAAAATCTGTGATGTTTGGCGGGAAAACACAAACACACAAATATGAATATGACGTTGATAATAAAAATACAGTATTTATTGATGCGCTAAATCGCCGTATTGAGCATACCTATGATGAAAATGCGAATAAGACGAAAACAAAAATGCCAAATGGATCAACAATTGAATGGGGCTATGATACCGCAGATCGTATGGAAAGTGAAAAGCGAAATGGGAAAATTGCCTTTACATTCGAACGTGATGCAAATGGACAAGAAACAAAAATAAAAGACCATGTGAATAGCGTGGAAAGAAGTAAAACATACGATAATGCCGATCGTATGACAAGTATGGCAGATAACCGAGGCGGAAAAGTAGACTGGGCCTATCATGATAAAGCAAATAGTAAATCAGAAAAATTAAAAGAAAAAACGATCACGCATGGGGGTTTCAGTAATAAAGTTTCATATGATTACAACACCGTGGATCAAAACATAAAAGTGACAGATGGTGGGTCCACATATCGATTTGATTATGATGAAAATGGCCATGTGCGTACATATGCCGCAGCTAATGGGACAGGTTCAACATTTAACTACGATCAAATAGGTAAACTAACAGATTTAGTCATTGGAACACCAAGTCAAATCCTGTTATCAGAACGATATCAGTATGATAAAACGGGTAACCGTACGAAAATTACACATGAAGGTCCAGGCGGAAAAGTAACTGAAACAAATTATGTATATGATCCAATTAATCAGTTACTGAAAGAATCATTACCTAATGGAACTGTGAAAGACTACACGTATGATGGATTTGGAAATCGTACAAGTGTAAAAGTAACAGAGAATGGAAAAGAAACAAAATCAATTACAGCAACATTTAACGAAGGAAATCAGCTTGTCAAATTTGGAAACGAATCTCTTACGTATGATCCAAATGGGAACCGTACATCTGACGGTAAATACACATATACATGGAATGAAGCGGACCAACTGATTGCCATAACGAAAAAAGGGGAAAGTCAACCGTTCGCAACATATAAATATGATGATGATAACCGTCGTATTGAAAAGAATGTCAACGGTGCAATTACACGTTATTTTTATGACGGTGACAGCATCAACCCGTTATACGAAACAGATGGAAGTGGAAATGTTCTTCGTCAATATGTATACTCAATAGACGGTACTCGTCTAGCGATGAAATCACAAGGACAAACGTTATTCTATCACTATAGTCCACGTGGTGACGTCTTAGCGATGACAGACGAAACCGGACAAGTAGTCGCAAACTATGAATATGACGCATGGGGGAACGTCTTAAAGAGTGACGCAAAAGGTATCGCAGCAGACAATCCATTTGGATATGCAGGGTACATGTATGATAAAGAAATTGGCATGTATTACTTAATTGCTCGTTACTATAACCCAGAACATGGTGTGTTTTTATCAGTAGATCCTGATCCAGGTGATGAGGATGATCCAATTACCATGAATGGCTACACATATGCTGATAACAATCCCGTGATGAACATTGATCCTGATGGTCATTTAGCATGGTTTGCTCCACTTGCTATACATGGGGCTAGAATGGCTGCTCCACATGTTATGAGATATGCTGGGCGTGTAACAGCTAAGCATTTGGCTAAAAGGCATACCGTGTATGTTTTGAAAAATAGTGCAGGTAAAGTTAGATATGTTGGAAGAACCGTTAATCCAGCTGCTAGAAAATTAGCGCATAAAGCAAAATATCCTGATTTAAAATTTACACGTGTAAGACGTAATTTAAATTATTTTGAAGCAAGAGGTATGGAACAACGCTTCTATTTGAAATATGGTGGGAAGAAAAAATTACTAAATTCAATTAGACCGGTAAGTAAAAAGAATAAAAATTATAAATTTTATATGCAGCAGAGTCGTGCGAAATATAAAAAGTGGAAATAAGTAAGAATTTTGTTTTTGCTTTGAACAGAGCGGCATTAAAAATATCCCTCTAAAAGAATTAGAGGGATATTTTTCAAAATGTTTTATTTTATTTATATTGAATTAATGTTGAACTTAAGTAATATTTGAAGGAGTGGAATTAATGTTTCCGATAGGTGAACAACCGAATATTGTTAAAGACTTAGTTGGAATAAATCATGATGTAAAAGAGTTAGCTATTAGCGGTAAAACAAAGAATATAGAACTATTAGGAGAATTGAAAATTAGGGATTTATGGATTTTTACAGTAAATCAAACGCAGTTTGATAAAATTATGGAGTATGTTAATCCAGAGATACTCTATATCGATGAAATGAGGGTAGAGAATTTATCGAAACTACAAAAAATGTCTAATTTAAGAAGATTATATTTAGGTTGGAATCCTAAGAATACAGATTTATGGGATTTGAGTTATAATAACAACCTTTCTTATCTATTAATACAAGGTTTCTCTAAATTAGAAGATTTATCGCCAATAAAAGATGGAAAGAAGTTAGAAGGTCTTTTTTTGGGAGGAGCAATAATGAAAACTCTTAATGTAAAAACATTAGATCCAATCGGTGATTTAGTAGAACTAAATGAGTTAACTTTAATGAATATTAAAGTTAAAGATCATTCTTTAGAGCCATTAATGAATTTGAAAAAGCTTAAGAAATTAAACTTATCCAACCAATTCCCTATGGAAGAATATGCCAAATTATCGGTCGTATTACAAAATACAGAATGTGAATTTTTCAAACCATATGTACGCATGGAGTCCACAGAAGGAAAGGATATAATGATGATTGGTAGAAAAAGACCTTTTCTTAATTCAAAGACAGATATTGAGAAAATAAAAAAATATGAACAAGAATTCAAAAATATACAAGATGAATTTAGAAATAAAATCAAATGAATTTTGCAACTAAATTAAAATTTATAAAGTAAAATATTTAATAGGAAAAAGACAAATTAGAAAAGAAACATGGATTTGTCGAAGAAATACACTCTAAATTGGTCTGAAGGAGATTTATAATGTTAGAAACAATTCATGAAAAACAGGAACGAGAAAAACAGGATATAGAAACGCTAACAGCTTTGAAGAAGGCAGGATCTAATTTAGCAAAAGCACATTACCTAGAACACTATTTCCTAGTAGATACTATAGAAATTGCAGATAAAATAGCAGTTGTACTACATGTAAAAGGTTATGATATTTATGAACCCTCTGAACAACTTTCAGAAGACGGGTCAAGTTACAATGTATTTATAGTGGGAAAAAATTGTATACCAACAAAAGAACATGTTTGGGAAGAAACCAAACAAATGGCGGAGTTAGCGATTTTATATAGTGGAACATGTAATAGTTATGATGGATGGGAAACACAAGTTGTAGAGTAATATATAATGAAAGACTATTCTGAATTAAATTTCAGGTAGTCTTTTTTATAGGGAAAATAGGGACCTGGAGTATTAGGATAAAGCAAATAGTAAATCAGAAAAATTAAAAGAACAAACGATTCGCATGGTGGTTACAGTAATAAAGTTTCATATGATTACAACACTGCGGACCAAAACGTTAAAGTAATAGATGGTGGGTCCACATATCGATTTGATTATGATGAAAATGGTCATGTGCGTACATATGCCGCAGTCAATGGAACCGGTTCAACATTTAACTACGATCAAATAGGTAAACTAACAGATTTAGTCATTGGAACACCAAGTCAAATCTTGTTATCAGAACGATATCAGTATGATAAAACGGGTAACCGTACGAAAATTACACATGAAGGTACAGGCGGAAAAGTAACCGAAACAAATTATGTATATGATCCAATTAATCAGTTACTGAAAGAATCGTTACCAAATGGAACTGTGAAAGACTACACGTATGATGGATTTGGAAATCGTACAAGTGTAAAAGTAACAGAGAATGGAAAAGAAACAAAATCAATTACAGCAACATTTAATGAAGGAAACCAGCTTGTCAAATTCGGAAACGAATCTCTTGCGTATGATTCAAATGGTAACCGTATATCTGACGATAAACACACATATACATGGAATGAAGCAGACCAACTGGTTGCCGTAACGAAAAAAGGTGAAAGTCAACCGTTCGCAACATACAAATATGATGATGATAATCGACGTATTGAAAAGAATGTCAAGGGGGCAATTACACGTTACTTCTATGACGGTGACAGCATCAATCCATTATATGAAACGGATGGAAGTGGAAATGTCCTTCGTCAATATGTATACTCAATAGATGGTGTACGTCTTGCGATGAAAGCGCAAGGACAAACGTTATTCTATCACTATAGTCCACGTGGTGACGTGGTAGCGATGACAGATGCAAATGGACAAGTAGTCGCAAACTATGAATATGATGCATGGGGTAATGTACTAAAGAGTGACGCAAAAGGTATTGCAGCAGACAACTCATTCGGATATGCAGGATACATGTATGATAAAGAGATTGGGATGTATTACTTAATTGCTCGTTACTATAATCCAGATCATGGTGTGTTTTTATCGGTAGATCCTGATCCAGGTGATGATGATGACCCAGTAACACAAAATGGATATACGTATGCGGATAATAATCCAGTGATGCATGTTGATCCAGATGGTCATTTAGCTTGGTTAGTATTTAACGCAGGTTTTGCAGCTTATGATGGATATAAAGCATACAAATCAGGAGCCAAATGGTCAGGTGTTGCCGGAGCAGTAGCGGTTGGATTTATTGGTGGAAGTAGAGTTAAAGCAGCTAAAAAAATTGGTGGTTATTTATTTGGTTCTTACAATAAAGTAAAAAGACTACAATCTAGTGGTTATCAGGCGCATCATATTATACAAGATGCCGCTGTAAGAAATTTGAAAGGATATAGTCGTGGAAAGGCACCGGCGGTAGCTTTATCTAATTCGGCTCATAAAAGAACATTTGCACCGCAAAGACAGAAGGGAGGAGGTACATATGCCTCTGAGCGAAGAATTGCATATAAATCATTAAGAAGAGCGGGTATATCAGAGAAAAGAGCTAGGAAATTAATAAGAAAGACCGATAAACATTTTTATAAATTGGGAGTCAGACCTTCTACTAAAACAAGAATTCCTGGAAATAGAAAAAGTAAATAAATTACATTTTTGAAAGGAGAGGGATTTTAAGTTATGAATCATGAACAATGGATTTCGTTACTAAAAGCCGTTTTAAATCAAATTCAGAGGCTAGGTGGAGAAATAGATAGTTTGATAATAAAAGACCCTATATCTGTAACTGAAATAAACAAAGTTGAAAACCAGCTAGGTATATCTATTCCTTTGAGTTATAAAAAAGTAATGTTGAAATGTTTCTCCCATTTAGAGTGGGGGTGGTATTTTCCAGATGACTTTCCATTAGATGATAAATTCCAGGATATATTTGGTAGTCGTGGGGTTTTAGCTCTAAGTGAATTGGTAGAATGTGAGAATATGAGGCAGGAATTAGTACAAGATGTTTTTAATGATCCTGCAGATTCCTATGATCAAATCTGGCATAATAAATTAGCTTTTTTTAATGTAGGAAATGGAGATTTATTTGCTTTTGATTTAAATAAGGATGAGGTAGATCCACCTATTGTGTATTTGAGCCATGATGACGGAGAGATGCATGGGTTTATTTTAGGGAATAACTTTATAGATTTTATGAATAAATGGTCCAAAATAGGTTTTGTAGGCGGGGAATCATGGAGTCTTCTTCCTTTTGTTGATTCTCAAAATAGTGGAATTAATTTGGAGGGAGAAAATGTTAAAGAATGGAAGGTAGTTCTGAACCTGTAAGAACAATATTTGCACTAAATAACACCTTTAATTTGATAAGAAAAATTAAAGGTGTTATTTAACTTTGTATTATGTAGAGGTTAGCAGAGCTTATAGATTCAAAATAAAGGATATGCAGTGTGTGTCTATGATAGCAGGGAGATATAGTAATGCTAAATATTTTCATGTTAATATACCATATAGATTAGGTAATGTTTTTATAGGGTTAAATTAAATATAAAAGTGAGAATAAGATACTCTCTTTACAATTTAGATTGCATATAAAAGGTTATCGAAAAATTTTTATTAGAAATCTCTCGTTTACATGGTAGAAATATCGCATTGTTAATTTGAGAAAATATATAAATAGATTTATTGTATGGATAAAAAGTTAGTATAAAGAAGAAGGGGTGCGCTTTTCATGACAGAACCGCAAATCATAATAGGGATACCAGGTTTATGGAAAAGTAGAACAGAATTAGTACAAGAAGTTGTTAGCAACAGCGGGGGCTATATTTTAGCAGGAAACATTATAAATCATATGGACAAAGACATTAGTTTTGAAATTGATGTGTATGATTATGACCCTTCTTTAGGAGAAGCTTTTTTATATGCGAGTGGTGGTCGTTTTGATCAAGAATGGATTCATAAGTTAGAGGAACATACTCATACAGTGTATGTTATTGCTAATGTAGGAGATATACAGAGCATAAAAGAAGTGATTGATGTAGGAATGGCATTATTAAATGCTGGTGGAATTGCATTGAAAATTGAAACAGTAGGTGTAGTTTACTCTAAAGAGGAATGGAAAGAGCTTGCAGATAATAAAGAAGAATTCCCTATATATTCGCATGTTGTAACTTTAGTTGGAGAGGAAGATGGTTATTATTCATGTGGTATGCAAGCATTTGCACTACCGGATGTTATCGTACATACGAGTATGAATCCAGAAGAAGTAGCAAATTTATTAAATGATTTCAATTTATATAATTTAGTTGAGAAACCTAAGTTGAAAGATGGAGATACTATTAGTTTCACGGAAAATTCTCCGATGTATAAAGTATCTTACTGTGAAGATTATCGTTATGAACAAGATGATTTATTTTATAATCCGTGTGGTTTATGGAAGTTAGAGCAGGTTTAAAATTATTAAAATCGCGTTATTTGAAAAACAGGTGGAAGAGTATATGGGATTGGAATTATTTATCGGTAAACCATAGCATAATTCAGATGAATTAAAATGATAATATTAATTATTTTGCAGGAAAGGAATCCTTTATAGGGTTCCTTTCCTGTATCTTTAAGTGCAGTATGTAATGAGAATATTGGACTATTACATCGAAAACAAATCCTTAATGTTATTAAGAAAATGGAAACCATATATCTGAAGAAAAATTCACATACACATGGAATGAAGCAGACCAACTTATTGCTTTAACAAAAAAAGGTGAAAGTCAGCCGTTCACAACATACAAGTACGACGATGATAACCGCCGTATTGAAAAGAATGTCAACGGTGTAGTCACACGTTACTTCTACGATGGCGACAGTATCAATCTGTTATATGAAACAGATGGAAGTGGAAATGTCCTTCGTCAATATGTATACTCAATAGACGGTGTACGTCTAGCGATGAAATCCCAAGGACAAACGTTATTCTATCACTACAGTCCACGTGGCGACGTCGTAGCGATGACAGACAAAGATGGACAAGTAGTCGCAAATTACGAATATGATGCATGGGGTAACGTATTAAAGAGTGACGTCAAAGACATCGCGGCAGACAATCCATTTGGATACGCAGGGTACATGTATGATAAAGAAATTGGTATGTATTATCTGATTGCGAGATACTATCATCCGGAGCATGGTGTGTTTTTATCGGTAGATCCTGATTCAGGTGATGAGGATGACCCGATTACCATGAATGGGTACACGTATGCGGATAACAATCCAGTGATGAACATTGATCCGGATGGTCATTTAGCATGGTTTGTTCCACTTGCTATACAAGGGGCTAGAATAGCTGCTCCTCATGTAGGGCGTTTTGTGGCTAAGAAATTGGTTAGAAGTACGGTGAAAAAGCAATTTAAAGGTAGAATAGGAACGCCTAAAATACACGTAACATATAAAAAACCTGTAGCTAAAGGTGGGCGTAAGAATGGTGTAACATATTATTTTAAAGATAAAAAATTAATTCAAAAAAGGTTTTATGATGGACAAGGAAGAGCGAGAAAAGATATAGATTATACAAATCATGGGAATCCTAAAGCACATCCTGTGGTGCCGCATAAACATTATTGGAATTGGAAAAAGAAAGTTCCCCGATCTACTTGGTATTCGCTTAGAAAGAAATGGTGATATTATGAGACTATGTTTAGAACGAGAAATTGGTTATATAAATGATATAATTTCATTTATATCTGAAGACATTCATAAGTATAATTGGATATTTACAGATATAGAGGCTCATGTATTTAAAGGTGATTTAGAAATACAGGATACTTTATTTGAACAAGAACGATTTTATATGTCGGGAAAGGAACTTTGTGATTTTTTGCATCAACACCAAGTTTTACTTATTTTTGGTGTGATGATTGCTGTTAAACAAACAGATAAAAATATCCTTAAAAATATTCCGGATTACCCAATCATTCAAGATAACGAACAATATTGGATAGATAGTTACAATTTAACAATTCCAGAATCTGTTATGGAGTTTGGTTTTTTTGATACATCTTGCTTAATTTTTGCAAGTAATAATGAATCAATTATAAAAAAATTCAAAAAACAGTTCCCGACAGCTATTTTATACTCAGATTACCTGGAATTAGAATAATATAAATTTTGGAGAGATGTATATAATCGATTATGGGTTTCATAGACCCGAAATCTTTATATAGCAAATGAAAATTTGCTATACAATATGGAAGAAGTAGAAGAATAAATAGAGAAATGATCTGTAGAAAGAAGAGTTGATAACAGCTCTTCTTTCTTTATACATATATTCTTGCAGAAACAATTAAATTAGAGTATTTAGGTTGTAGGAGCAACGAATAGTAGAAGCTTCTACTATGGCGACAGCATCAATCCATTATATGAAACAGATGGAAGTGGAAATTAGAAAAGCCATAAATCGTTTAGGGAATCAGTACGGTTGTCATAGCTGCGGGATTAAAAAGGCTGGAACTAAAAAGGGTAATTTCATACTAGATCACATGCCTCCAAATTCCCTTGCAGGAAAAAGAAAACAAAGACTATACCCACAGTGTAATAGCTGTTCTAGAAAACAGGGTGGAAGGCTTAGTACAATATCAAAAAAGCGAAAAGTATATTATAGAGAAGATAAGAATCATGAAACAGCAAATTCTTAAACTATTAGATTCAAAACAAAGAAACTATGAATTTCCTGTATTAGATAATGCGAACATGGATATATCTCAATTGAAATTATCTGTTTTTTATCGAACAATACAGATTGGATAATGGTTTTCCAAATAATAGGGGTAGACTCTTTAGGTGCATCTAATTGGATTTATATGTATGGTAATAAGATTAATAATATGATTACTGATGATACAATTATACAGTTAAGTGATGGAAATTATGAATTATTTAATGATAATGGTGATTTCATACCAGATCTTTATCAGGGTAGTTTAATACTTCGTAATCATAGTTTTAAATATCAGTTTACAAAACAAGAGTATATTGATAATGGGATAATTTTTAAATCTGTGGAATCTTATCCAACATACTTGATGCGTATGCTAGCTAATAATTATGATGCAAGAAATTCACTATGGTGGTATGAAAAAGACGTTTTAGAAGAAGTAGATTTAGCTGGAGATTGGGAACTGTGGTATGAAACAGAAGATTGGCAACATGTTACAGACGAAAAGGTGAGTGAAAATGAATTTTTTCAGTCATTGGCTGTTGCTATAGAGAAAAATGATAGAAGTCTTATCAAGCAAAATCATACTAATACTCATTGGAAAAATTGGGTAGAGTATGATTTTGAAAATCAATATTGACTCTAAATTAGTTATAAAAGATAGGAGGAGAAATGAAAGTGAAAAGAAGAAGACAATCAGGAAGAAAATTTCAATCAAATCACGTTTCTATCCCTACGTGTTATGGAAGTGATGCACCTTACTATTATTATGAAGTAGAACCACATGAAAGAAAATCTCGATTTAATCTAACTTCAGATACTTGTATTATGGACAATGAATACTACTTTATTAGAGGATGTTTGGAAATTCCTATACTTAACTACCCTGAAACATTTATATGGGATGTGTGGGTGTCAATTAGTGAAGAAAATTATCAAAAAGTAATAAAGGGATGGAACGAGAGAGACATAGAAAATGAAGAGCCTTATTTCGGATGGCTATCTACATCAATTCCAGGGTATCCAGAAACATTAAATTTAAAGACGAATATACACATAATGGAAATTGGAATTAAACCTTTTATTGAATTAGAGCCAACTGAACATCCGCTAGCAATCGAAAAAAGAAAAGGAATTACTTTTGATAGGGTTAGAAAAATTAGAGAAGCTATGCAACAATAAAACTATAAAGTATAAGTTTGTAATACAATATTTACAAAATATATAAAATGTTAAATTTATGAAAACAAGTTGTATCATGTGTACGTACTGATACAACTTGTTTTTTTATAAGTATTAATGTTCAGCTTTACTTTTTATAAATAGGGTGTCCCAAATAGTAAAGTTTTTGGAACCCTAGTATTTACCAATCTATTTGAACGTGTCACTTTAAGAGATAATTTGCATTACTTTTAAGTGCTCTTTTGTATCAGGAGTATACATAATTAAATTATCTGTTGTAGATTTCCTAATTACTGCAGTAAAGGTAATGAAATTAATAGGTTCAAAACTTAAGAGTAACCAACTGCTGATGATTTAAACAAATTCTTCTCTTACTTACTTGGGGGTAAATTACTGAAAGAACAGCAACTAAAGCAAATGCTTACTACAGTCCCTACAGGAACAGATGAACTTGGCGATTACGGTCTTGGAATTTACAAAATTAAGCTTTCAAATGGTGTATCGATATGGGGACATGGAGGCAGGCATACGCTGGTCGTCAATTTGAACAGCCTTAAAGCTGATAGTCCTGATCCTTTTAAAAATATTTTACTTGCTGAATTTAGCAAGTAGGCCAAAAGGAAGAACGGATAAATTTTATTATATTTTCATAGTTAAACAAATAAATGATGAAATCGATCACTTATCTAAGGAGGTAATTCCTTCATGAAAAATAAGCTAACTGGTGTGTTAGCCGCTACATTAGCACTAACTATGACCCTACCAACAGGGGTGAAAGCATTTTCTGACAGTAAGACTACAGTTGTAACTAGTGAAGAAGTAGCTAGCCAAGAACTGAAGAAGATTGCAGCAGAGAAGGCGGCGCTACTCACGAAGTCCCATGGGGCGACTAGCGTGCAGTATGTGCTAATTGATAATGGAAAACTTATTTTGTCGGGTCAGGCTGGCAAGAACGATATGGAAGGGGAACAGCCGCTAACCAAAGATACTCTATACGGGATTGGTTCAGTCAGTAAAATGTATGCAACAGCGGCTGTAATGAAATTGGTCGACGAAGGAAAAGTTGATTTGGATGCTCCTGTCGTCCACTATGTTCCTGATTTTAAGATGAAAGATGAGCGGTACAAACGCATTACGCCGCGTATGTTGTTGAATCACTCCTCCGGCTTGCAAGGTTCCACGTTAAGTAATGCATTTTTATTTAACGATAATGATACCTATGCCCATGATGTCTTGTTGCAGCAATTATCGAACCAGAGCCTGAAAGCGGACCCAGGCGCGTTCTCGGTATACTGCAACGATGGCTTTACGTTGGCCGAAATTTTAGTGGAAAAAGTCAGCAGTATGAGCTTTACAGAATTTCTACATCAACGGTTTACGGAACCTTTAAAGATGAATCATACAAAAACGCCGCAGGACAAATGGAGAGACGAAAAGCGGGCTGGACTTTATTTTCCAGCGTACCAAGGGCAGCTTCCAATTGAATCGGTGAATGTGATTGGTACGGGAGGGATCTCTTCCACGGCAGAAGATATGGTACGATTCTCACAACTATTTATGGGACAGGGAAAAGGGATCCTCTCTGATAAGGTAGTCAAGGAGATGGAGCAAGAGGAATATAAAAAGGAATGTGGCCGGGGGATGGAGATAATATTTTTAACTACGGTCTTGGTTGGGATAGTGTGAAACTATACCCATTCAGTGAATATGGGATCAAAGGCTTGGCTAAGGGCGGCGACACGGCACTGCAACATGCAATACTGGTCGTGCTTCCGGAACAGAAGATGGCTGCGGCTGTGTTGTCATCCGGCGGGAGGAGCTCTACAAACCAACTGCTGGCAACTAACTTGTTGCTCGCCGCGCTCAAAGAGAAGGGCACAATTAAGGAAATCAAGCCGAACAAATCCTTTGGCAAGCCTGTCAAGGCCAAGATGCCTCAAGACGTGGCAAAGAAAGCGGGCTTTTACCGCAATAGCGAAACTCATTTCAAAATTAAAATTACGAAGAATGGAGATTTGTTCTTACCATCTAATCGAGAAGAATGGAAGAACTTATTTGAGGGAGAGCACATATGAATCGCAGCCAGGCTTAGGGCAAGGTGTGATGACTCACTATTTAGCCGAGAAACTAGAAGACAACGTGCTATCAAAGAAAACCGCTGCTGCATGGGCAAAGCGGGAAGGCGTCAAGTTCTATCTTGTGAACGAGAAATTTAGTTCTATTGAATATCTCGTACAACCGAAACTTCTTACCACACAAATTACTCGCAAGGAAGGACTGGTGGGCTATTGGGATGGCAGAAAAATTACAGGTCCGAACACCGCAAAGCATCAGCTCCAGATTCCCGTGATGAATGGCCGTGATACGATGGAAACTAACGTAAAACCGATTGATGCAGGCCAATCATCCAAAGTTACGCTGCAAGCAAATGGGCATGCGAAATGGCTTACAATCCCGCAATCGGCAGCCGGGAAAACGATGTCCGTAACGTTGCCATCGAAGGGTTCGTTCGCGGTGTATGATGAGAAGGGAGTTTGCGTTAATTTTACCGTTGTGAGCGGCAATAACAAAATAAAACTGCCAAAGAACGGAACAGTTGTATTTGCTGGGGCACCGAACTCAGAATTTGCAATCACGGTGAACTAGCTACAATTCAAGATAGACTTCAACAAAACCAGTGCGACACAGAAAAGGTGTATTGCTGGTTTTGTTTGTATTTAGGCATTATTTCAACGAAAAGAATTTCAACGAATAATATCACGCTCAAACTCTATAAAAACATCTATCATACCAATTCTGGGCGATCATCTTTTTCCCCACTCATCTTCTAGGCGTAAATACGTTCGCAGCAGGTATTATGATGTATACCCCCTATACGATGCAGGAATTATCCAAGGTGTATAAAAATTATAATGACACTCATAATTATAAAGTACAGAGAAAGTAATTTCTTAAGCTGATGGATGTGTATGATGCCCCCATAAAGGTAGCTGTACATCAAAAAGATGACTCAGCAACTACACCAATTTGTTATTGTTTTAATTGGACAAAAGAAAAAATTAAACAATATGTGGAAAATGGACTTACTCCTAATCCAGTAGAGCATATTCGCGAAAACATAAGAGAAAACCGATGTGGTTGTGAAGTAAACAATCCACAAGGTAGTTGTTGTTTAGGCAATGTTACAACTTATATTAGAAAATTGTTATAAAGAACTTAAATGTTGCTTTTTTTCTCCAAAATATTTGGGGGTATTTTAAGATTTTAAGTTGATGGGCATGTGACGGTGCCTCATGCTCACCAAGCTAGTTAGTGTATGTTAAGTAAACCTTATGGATTTGTATATCTCATCCATCCACCTTCAGATTGTTTAGCTTTATACTTCCCATAAGACAGAAGCTTCATTGCCGAGCGATTGGCCGCATGAAAAACCAAGTTCAGCTTCAATTCTTCCTCCATTTCACTGGGATAGGTGGTGGATTCATAAACATAATAACCCGCCATGATACAGGGGACTACTTGCTCCGGTTCAAATCCATAAGCAGTTGCATCATCCACAACCAAATCAATAAGGCATCTGTTTCCATCTTTAACTTTTTTCAGGAGTAATTTTTTTACCGATCCTGGTACTAATTGTAATATTTTATCCTTCATGTCAGTCACCTCATCTTTTATCATGTCCATATAGCCTGGGGATATGTGTTAAACAGAATGAAATTCCAACCGTAATTGCACAACTTTAACAAGATTTTAAGGACTATATTACCCTAAAAGGCATGAGTTCGGTACAATACTGGACCCATGTCCAAGAAGCTGTCTAATGAAATAATGTGTCTAACCCACCAGGTTTTCCTGTTAGTGGTAGGGTTTATAAAGAAGGTATAGAAATACCTAGTTACAAGAGATGTAAAACAAAAACGTCATTTTGTACAAAAAGGTAGTCAGCGCAATTAACTAACTGCTTGTTAAAAAGAGAAGCCCCACAGGAGGCTTCATAAGGTTGAGTTATGTCGTATTCACAAGGAATTTTAACATGATTTTGTGGTGAATAAACTGGTAAATATACTCAAGTGGTTTAGGTCTATTATTTTGAATAAAAACGCTATTTTATTAGAAAAGGAGAATGAAAAGTGAACTTAAGGGAGTCCGTCGTTTATAAAGGTAAATCATTCGTTTGTCTTGGGACCATAAAGGAATGCGCTCAACAAATGGGTGCACTGCCTGAAACGATTAAATTTTATAAGAGACCAGTAGCGGAGCGGAAGAATGCTAGGAACTATATAACTGTTACTGAACTTGGGGACCATTAAAATAAAAATTTCATTTTGTCAGGAATAAAAAGGCGGTTGTTTCCGCAACCACCTTTCAGTAAAACAAAGCACTTTTTCAGAAATAAAATCTGAAAAAAAAATAAGATATAGTCCGGCTAGAAAACTAGAGGACACCAATTCATTAAATCAGCAATTAAAGTTGTTTTAGGAATAGGTGTCCTTTTTATTTTGAAAAGGGAGATGAGGGACTAAGAGATTAATTAGGTGAGTGGAAAAAGCAATCAAAACAAGAAAAGAAGAAAAAACGAAAAGAGAAATAAAGCACTCATGACATTGAAAAGTTAATGGGAATCCGAGGGCCGCGCTATGAAAATAGACGTGGAGCGTTAAGACAAAAATAGTTTAAAAATAAAAGGTGTGGTCTTACATGAATAAACAATTAACTTTCTTACCAAAAATCGATAGAGCAGCAATGAAGACGAAGTTAGAAGGCGGTCTGGTGGGTATCTAAAAAAACATTACAACTTTGTAAGGTTAATGTAATGTTAATCGATAGTAAATCAAGATACTTGAGTGTATTTTAAATAGGATTTAAAAGTAAGGTTTATTTATAAAGTACTGGGGTAAATAATACTTAAATTAGGAAGTGTAATTCAATGATTGAAGTTAAATCCATTATTCATTCATACAAACTAAAGAGAAGAATAGCTAAAGATTTATACGGTAGCAGAGATGAATTAACGCTGTTATTAAATGAATTTAATAGCATGAAAAGGAAAGTAACATCTGAGGAAATGGAAAAGAATATGTTATCTCGTTTACAATTAAGTTATCAAAATATGAAATTAGATAACAAATACCCCCTTCCGTTTGCCCTTAATAGTAAGTTATTGGAGCGATTAGAAGATAAATACCTTCTAACTATTGAAGATTCTATAGCATGTCTGTACCTAATGCTAGAAATAAATTATGAGAAAATAAAACATTATGGATCGAGTACAAGTAGGGCATTTGTTCCATTATCACAGTCTTCAATTTGTCTTGCTGATTGCGTTTGCTTAACAGGATTTGTATTAGGATTATTAGGAGCAGCTACATTTGGAGGGTTAATGTTATCTGCGTTTCAACTTACATAAATATTGATACTTGTAAAAAGGACACCGGCTTAAGGTGCTCTTTTTTAGTTATTTAGGAGAGCTTTTTGATAGAGTTGAAGGACAATGATGCTAAACTATAGCTACCCATTTTTATGCGTTGTGTAACTCATAAAGGGAAGCCTTATGAAGCTATGAATATCAAGAGCTGCAGCGTTTTTCTTTGTTAAACAAAATATAAGAAATGGGTAATTCAGATGATCCTTTTAAAGGGAAAATCTTCACTTATATGGAATACCTAAAAAATATTTCAAAGGGGGGATTTATTTGTTTTTTGAGATGACAGTACAAATTCGTGTTCCTACTATTAAAGAAGGGCATAGCTGGTATAAAACTTTACTAAATAGAGAACCTGACTTTATACCACACGAAGGATTTATTGAGTGGGAGCTTATACCAGGTTGTTGGCTACAAGTAGCAGAAGGGACACCTTCAGAAGGCGGTGGACCTTTTCGTTTAGCAGTTAAAGATATTGTAGCAGAACAAAAAAGAGTTGTTAAAGATTTGAATGTTGAAAAATTCGAGATATTTTCTCGTGATGAAGTGCCTGTAAAATGGGGGACTTTCACAGACCCTTGGGGTAATCGTCTTGGTTTCTTTGAATATCTGGATAAGAATGAACAATATGAACGTATCAAAACTATTTTAGGGCAAACTCAGTCGTTATAAATCAATCAAAGGATCTCAAATAGGGGTCCTTTGCTTTTATAATAAAGTAACATTCTTTGTATCATTAGTATTTATTACTTGTTTAACACCTTTCTGGATTATCATTCTAACATTTGATATTGCTTAGTTGGAGGGGGAAGTTTCATGAATGAATACAAACCCAAACAACAGAAGCGTAAAAAAATAAAACTCGTTATCCATCATATAAAAGAACTCGAACATCATCTAACACTCGTATTAGATATAGATAATCTAGAAATAATTTGTGTGGATTATCACAATAGAAAACACGGAAGAACATTCAAAAAGAAACATTGTTCGCTTACTTATATTTAGTTTACATAAGAAATCTTATAGATAGTTGCAAAAAGGAGTGAAATTCGTCTCAAAATGAAAAGAACTCTTATCTTATTGAGATGAATGAAGAAAATTCGAAGTTATATCTTAAAATTTGTATTAAAATTAAATTTTACTAGATGTTTAGCTAAAGTTAGTACGATAAAGAATACTTTTGATGTAAAAAGAACTAAAGGAAACACTCTCTTTCACTATAAAAGCAATTAAGTTTTGAGTAAAACAAAACCCATTTAGTCTTATGTAGTTAAAGTTAACTGTTTTGTATTAAAGTTTTCTTAACGTGTATTTATATTCTGGCTATACCCTATAAGCAACCATGTAATCAATATTAAAATGTTTAGGTCGATATATCTGAAACTAATTGGTATTCATATTGATGAAAGGTGAATGATACATTTTGTTGGATGTACATTAAAGAATTATAAAAAGGGGGGAAACAAAGATTTCACAACTTCGCACGAAATACCAATTTTACGAACAATAGAATAGTTAAATAAAAATCTAATACAGTATTTAGGGATTTCAAGCTCAATTGCATAAATCATAACATATTGGTATGTACCTATATAATTCATACTTTATATAGAAATCATTAAATACAGAGTTACTCATTAATAATTTTTATAGTAAATTACATTTTAATTTATAAGATTTTTTCTTATGTTGATCTATTTAACTCCTCATAATCATGATTAAATTAACCAATTCGTATTTTATACCAACTTTTAAACTATTTTCATATATTCATTTTTTATGAATTTATATATAAAAATTGTTTTATTTTACACACCTTTAAATGTGATTTTTGTACTAATTTGATAGCCTAATACAGATTTATCACTTGCTTATCTATAACTTTTATTAGAATGACTACACTATCCTTATTTCATTTCGAGCATATTTTAGCATCCCATAATTTAATTATGTAAATAAATTTGTGTAAAAATTGAATTTAATGCGAACTTGTGTTCGTGTGCCTTTTCTGTTATAGTATATATGAGGTGATTTTTATGGATTACAGCAAGCAACGTCAAAAATCCGTACATCGTAAAAAATTATACGAAAATCTAAATGAAATGCCCTTTTACATAGAAGAATTTGTGGAGTACAAAGAATTGCATGATGCCTCTCCCTCCACCCTACTGAATTATGTATATGATTTTAGAGTCTTCTTTAACTGGCTATTATCTGAGCAAATTATTGAATTAAAGCCTATCAAAGACATATCCTTCACTGATTTGGAGAATTTAAAGAAAAAAGATGTTGAGAATTTCATGAGGTTTCTAAAACTACAACAAAACATGCAGAATTCCTCTGTTAATAGAAAAATTTCAGCCTTAAAGTCTTTATTCAAGTACCTTACTTCCCTATCAGAGAATGATGAAGGAGAATGTTATTTTTATAGAAATGTAATGGCCAAAATTGAAATACATAAAGATAAAGAAACATTAAATGCCCGTGCAAAACGTATGAGATCTAAGATATTTCATAATGATGACGATCAAGAATTTTTGAATTACGTTAAGTACGAACATGAAAAATCTTTAACAAAACATCAGTTGTTCTATTTCCTAAGAGATAAAGATCGTGATGTAGCTATCCTCTCCCTCTTTCTTGGTAGTGGTATTCGTGTAAGTGAATTAGCGGATCTTCGTATGGAGGATATAAACCTAAAAGAAAGACTAATTGATGTAATCCGCAAAGGAAATAAAGAAGATTCAGTATGGATTACCCCCATTGCATTGAATGATCTTGAAAAATATATGGAAATTAGAGATAACAAATATGCCCCAGGAAAAGAATTAAAAAATGTATTTTTATCGAAGTATAAACATACTGCACAGCCACTTTCGGTTAGAGCTATCCAAGATATAGTAGAAAAATATACTAAAGCCTACGGTAAAAGAATGTCTCCCCATAAATTAAGACATACATTGGCAAACAAATTATATATGGAAGAAAAGGATTCATTACAAGTGATGCAGCAACTTGGGCATACGAGTCAAGATACAGCTTTGTTATACACTCAACTTGGGGAAACAACTATTAAAGAGAGTTTAGGTAGAATAGGGAAAGAAAAAAAATAAAAGGTTCAGCAATTATAGCTGAACCTTTTATTTTTCATTGTTATTTTTAACTTTATTATGTAAAAAATACATAGTTTATCTGTCCCTTTGTTTTGGATATGAATAATGAAAAATATTAATAAAATATTTGAAAAACTATCTTTAATTTGAATGTACGTATATAAATCCATAAATTCCAATTAGATAACCAACATTATCTGTATACCATGACTTATTCCCTTCTCTCTTGAGAAATATTATGGTTTATCTTCATTACCTTGCTTCATATGAAATTTTTCTAGATCAAACTTTAATTCGAAAATGCATGCTTGTTCATTTCAAAAATTGCAAAGCAAAAAGGCACCTAAATCAGGTGTCTTTTTGCAAAAATCATTTCTTAATCTTTGTTTAAATAATTTAAGATTTTACGATACCTACATCACTAAATGCTTTTTTCACAACTTGTTCTGTGTTTTGGGGCATTTTCCCTTCGGTTATAAGTACTTTCGCGGCTTTTAGAATTTCTTCAAAAGCATCATGGAAATCAGAATTTGGGTGAAGATGAGGCCATGCATTGTACCATAAGATTGCAGCATTATCTGTTCCTATTTCCATAGACACGAGATAAAATGCTTTATTTGGAATACCGCTGTTCGTATGCACGATATAACTTTGTCTTTGATCTTCAGTCTCAAAATTTTGATTGCTACCATCATCATATTTATCCATGTGATTCGGTTGAGAATCATGTTCGTTTGCGGTTCCTGGTTCTTTCATTGAGCGAAGGGCTTTTCCAGGAAATTTAGGACCAATAATTTTGTCACCAATTAACCAATCGGCATTTTGAGCATTTTGACCCAAATGATATTGTTTTATTGCACTACCCATACAATCAGAAAAGCTTTCGTTAAGGGAACCCGGTTGATCATAATATTCGAGTTTACATGTATACTGTGTTACACCATGACTCATTTCATGGCCTATAACATCAATTCCTGCTGTAAAATCTATAAAAATTTCACCATCACCATCACCAAAAACCATCTGCTTTCCATCCCAAAATGCATTCATAAAATGCTCTCTATAATGAACGTTAAAAATAAGATCCAGCCCTAGATTATCAATAGAATTACGATGTAATACATTTTTATAATACTCTAAAATGACTTGTCCAGCATCATATGCTTGATTCACATCCTCATCATCTGTAGGTGAATCTCCCTCGTCTCGAACTAATTTATGCTGACGTTCTTCCGTGTGTTGACAATCATAAACATGTCTAGTAGGTTTATGCTCTCTATTGTTATCCAATGTAGATTCCATTATTTGTTGACTTTTGATTATACTCTTTCTTTCCTCATGAATTTTCCTAGTATGTTCTAAGCTTTTTTGGGCTTTTTCGCTCCCTTTTTCTGCAAACTTTTCCAATAAGTATTCTGGAACAATATTTTCAATTTTTCTCATAATAATCATCTCTTTTCTATAATAATAGGTATTTTATATCCAAAAGAACTCAATATTTGTTAATTTCCTTCCCTAATTCTCATCCAGTGGGAATAAAAAAGCATCTCTATGGGTTGGTTAATAGCAAAAATGACTACTCTAATAATAAATATTACTTCCTATATTTTTCTGCAAATTTTTATTCGTAATGTACACCATTATAATTTACAAAACCTACTGGGTGATGCGTGAAATGTATGACTGGATCACCTGGATTCCCAATTCCTACTTTTACATGTGTTTTATCAACATATTCCCCTTGCAGTTCAATTTCTTCCCCTTCTTTTAAGCCTGGAATTGGATTTTTCAATCCTAATTTATCCCCAAAACGAATTGCACAGAAGGCTTCATCTTCTACTAAAGATTTTTGTGCCCCTTTTATATCAATAACTTGAATATTATTAATTAAAAAATGCTGATGTGTTCCGCCTTCTGAATTAGAATCATCGTCTTCTACTAATTTTATTGTTGCTTTTACATGCACAATTGGGGCATGGAATGAAAGTGGATTTCGATGATGCTCCATAAAATGATCTGCTAACGTATTACCAAAATGCGGATGTCGTTGTAAATGCTCACTCATATTTGTTCACTCCATTTTTTAGTTTTACTTCCATCTGTTAAGAATTCGAAATTGTAACGGTATTTAAAACAACACTAATTTTTTTTGTGAATTTTAGCCAAACAACATTCTCTTTTAATCAGATGGTTTTTCGCTTACCCAGCTTATAAATTGATTTAAACTTATTAAACCAACAAATTCATATCCTAATCCCAATCCTTTTGAATTCTAGAATTTATTTATAACTAACAGCTGAAAAATCCAAATGATTTTCAGTAAATTTTTCGATTGATAGGAACATCTCTATTCATTGCATTTTACATTATTTGAATTTAACATTATGATGTAACGATTGTAAGTTCAGATATACTCTTCATATATTGATCGTATTTGAAAAACAAGATATCTTCAAATGGACATGACACCAAATACTAAATGCAAACCTTTTAGCTAATTTTACTGGAATAATACTGTATACTAATGTTAATATTAGTAACCATATCATTTCTATTTTATTCTTTTGCCAGATCTAACAAACCATTACCTACTAATCGCTTGGAATCAGTAAGAGGTGTTGTTCTTTTAATCAATTGTGCATAAATTTCATCCTCAGATAACGTTCTATCGAATTCCTGTTTACTTTCACATAGTTTAATAATTAATGCTGAACCACCTGAAACATGTGGAGTTGCCATTGATGTCCCACTTAATGTTGCATAGCCTCCACCTTTATAAGTCGATAAAATCCCTACTTCAGGCCCAACTAAATCTACATTTTTATTTGAATCACTAAAAGGAGCTATTTTTTTATTAAAATCAACAGCACCAACTTCTACAACCTCTTGATACGCACCAGGGTAGCTAAACGTATCAGTAGCATGCCCATCATTACCAGTTGCACAAACAACTAATATATCGTTATTCACTGCATTTTTTACAGCTTGATGTAGTTCTGGTACATCTTGAGGTCCGCCTAAAGACATAGAAGCTTGTGGGGCTACTCCTAAAACACCTTTATTATTTTCTGTAGCAGCAATCGTTCCCGCCACATGAGTTCCATGACCATTTAAATCAGAATAATTACTAGGATCACTATTATTATCAGTAGTAAAGTTTTTCCCACAATAATACGATCCTTTAAATCCACATGATCTGTTTGACATCCAGTATCTAGGACTGCAACTACAATATCTTTTCCTTTTTCACTTTTTCCCATACTGCCGGAGCATTTATAAATTTGACGCCTTCAGGTATTTCACTGACCTCATTAACAACTTCCAACACTTCAAAAGGGATTAACCCTACTTCGTTACTCTTTACATCATTTGAATTATTTTGACTCATGTTTTTCACCTCCCATAATAAATTTTGATTGATTTTAAACAATCAAAATCTATTCTCTACATATATCTCACTAAATATGCAACTTATATATAGACTGCTCTAAAAATATTCAAAGCGATAGTATTTAAAAGACATTCTCTTAGTTTAACCTTGTGTCACTTTATTTGATAAAAAATCTATCTGCAACTAAATATAGAACTTACCGATAAACCACTGTAAAATCAGTGATTTTACAGTGGTTTATCTATTTTCTCAAAGAGGGATAGTAAAAGGATAGGCCGCATAAGTCTTCGTAATTTATTAAATTTCCAAAATAGATACCAAGTTATATCAATAAAAATAATGTTATCTTATTAAAAATCATTTTAATACTAACTTTAATTTAATTAATACTGTTAAATAAAAGTTATTTTCACTGTTATAAACAATTTTTATAGTTGTTATATTACTTTTATTAATATTTAAATAAAATAATATGAATTGTTTACAGCCTATTATTCATAAACCTTTTGATTATAAATTTTTAATAGAAAAAATGTTTTTTCTCACATTTTTACTAATATAGCTTTAGAATAAAAAATAAAATACAGATAATACTATATTCTGTTTAAATAAATTTTTAGGAGCTGATAGTAATGCCGTTAAAAAATTATGGGGTTTTAAAAGGTAAAGTAGTAGGGTATACCCCTCCTGACGATAAGGATAGCACACCTCATTTTACAGTTAATATCTCAGATAATAATAACCGTGAATACGAAATTATTATCAATGTCAAATCCCGAAAAAGTCCATCCGAGTTATTGTATTATGCAGGTAAAAATTTTCATTCTGAGCAAATTACAAACCTTCCTAAATTAAAATACGGTTTCACAAACATTACTAGTAATAATAGAGAAATTGCACTAGATTATGTTCGAGGTAATTTACTTGACCGCTGTAAATTAGTCCCACTTCCAGTAAGTGCACCTGGAGATGATAACGATTTACAAGATGAATTTTTGAATTACATGAAAATGTCTGAAAATAACCCAAAAGTTGATATTTATGCATACGGTGAAGAAATCCCTCCTGGAATTCATGATGTTCACATGAACCAAGGAAATGTGGGAAGTTTCAGAAAGGATGACGGTACTTGGCAAGATGGTGGAGTACTTTTTCATTATAAAGACACTGATAAATGGGAAGCTGTGTTTTTAGCGTTCCAGTCACAATCATGGTGTACGGATGACACAGGACATGCAATTAAACCTGTTGAAGACTGTAATTATAAAAGTGATTGTTAGTAATTAAGTTTATAAGTAAAAATGTTTATCTCAAAAATAGTTAAAATATATTATATAAATATATTCCTATTTTTGAGATTAAGGGATGGTGTAAACTTACGCTGTCTCTTTTCTAAAATCCAAATAAATTAGGTTATCGTTATGCATCTGCTGTCAGATGAAACATGACATTCGGGTTCATGAGTATTGAAAACATATCAATCACCTTGCATCAAGATGATTTGGCAGGAATTCATTTTATCTATAGTTCAAATGTTTAAATCTTTTTATTAAATTATTAATAACATAATAAAAGAACGTACAATTAATATTATATTTTCCCGAATATGGTCGTAACATTGATTTTTCATTGAGTTCTTCTTGAATTTTTTTCATAAATCTAATAAATATTAGTTAAAAAGCTTAATATTTACTCCCTTACTTTTTTAAGGAGGGAGTTTTCTTTATTTTAACAGAGTAAATCTCATATATACTTTTTAATAACTACATATAGAAAAACCATAGAATCTAATTACTTCTATGGTTTTAAATTAATATTTATTTTTTGAGTACCACATAAAAAATCTTAACGCTTTCAGGTAGTATTTCATATCCTATAATGTTTCTAATAATAACACTGTTCAGTTGCCTTTCTAGATTTTCATTATTAACTTGTTAATTATAAAAAGTTAATCTCTGATAGTGGATAAAAGGCACGAATTATACTAAAATAATCTCTCCCCTGCTCAGCAAGATATATACTTCCCCATCTACAGAAGTATTCATTTGATTCATTTCTTATGCCACTACAATAATTAATTAGTATTGGTTCGATACTATATGGTTTTGCAATATATTGATTAAACAACTCATCAACTATATCATCGATTTCAGAAAAAGTACTTCTACCATAATTATAAGATTGATCAAACAAAGGAGTGCTACTAATAGTAAACCCTCTTTCCAAATAATGCTCATTATATATACGATTTAATACAAAAGATGTTATACAAATTATATTAGCCTTAATTGCTTCTTTAGGCCATGTTGGATAAAGTTCTGAAGCAGCTACGTTTTTTATATATTCCTTAAATTCCACTTTATATCTTGGAGCCAATTCATTGGGATTCCCATCATGAACTATAATGTATTGAGGTATGTTTAAGTTATTTGCATGTATTGGAAAGCGAGAAAACCGGGGATAGTTTGATTGAAGTTGTCTCTCTAAATAATATTCAGTTAATGCATGTTGAGGAACATCAATTGTTTCAATTAATTGGCGTTCTCCAGTTCGATTAACAGGAAGCATTTCCACTCTTTGTTTCGCTGTAGTTTCTGGAAAGATTTGTACACCTCTAATTATTTTAACACCATAGTTAGGTGCTTCGATTGTAAGGACATATTCTGTATAAGGTTTAGGTCCTGAAGGATTATAAGAATACTCTTTAGGAGGCGCTGATAGAGAAATGGGACTTGTTAAACCAATGTCATTTGTTTGGAGTGTAGCAATAACTTGACTACTATCATCTTGCTGACGAATGAATACCTTTGCACCCTTAATAGGTTTATCTGTATTCATTTCATAAACCGAAACAATTAATTTACCAGTTGATGCCCGATAAGAATTCCGTGTATCATAATGAATTTGATTTTCATTAAAAAATAGATGTGGTTGATAATAAAATTGCTGTCCTAAATCCAATGGATAAGAATAATTTTCCTTCAAACCTATTCATCCTCCCTCTATGTCTGTTCATTTAATTACTCCTTGTCACTTTTACATACATCACTAATTAAGAAAAGGGATAATATCTATTATTATTGTAGAATGATTGTGCTTGCTGATAATTGGACACATTTGTCATAGAAGGGGGATAAATAGATACTAGGTTTTGATTTTGAGAAGACGCTTGTGTTTTAAGATTTAAACCTGTATTCGTTTGCTGTGGAATTGAATTACTTGTTAAAGACCTTCGGGAAGTTCCCATAGTATATTCTATCTCTTCAAGGACCATCCATAGTTCCTTACGCACTACTCCCGTAACAGTAAAACTTTTTATCTTCTGAAACTCTTTCACTGATACTTCAGTTCCAAGTCCAAAAAAACCATCTAATTGTCCTTCGTAAAAACCATAATCCTTCAATAAATTTTGTAATCTTCTTACAAGCTCTCCTTGGCTACCATTCTGCAAAATTGGATACATGCCAGGGAGATTGGTAACATACACATAAATATCATTCATTTTATTCCAAGTTATTTCATCTACAGCCCCATTTTCAGAAAGTTGAAACTGTCTTTGAAAAGCCCTAACTGCATTTGTAGTACTTGAATTGAACGTACCGTTTACTCTTACTTCAGGAATATCTGTATATCTTTTTCTTATATGGAATAAATACTTTTGAATGGTTTCAACAGCAAGATTTTGATCTCCTTCCTTTAAAATTTTCCCCGGGAAAGATTTGACGACTTGTATAAATTCCGCCAAACGGATTTCAATATCTTTATAGTAATATTTCAAAATATCCAAATAGCTCATTCCTTTTTCTGCTAGACAGAATGTTCCCCATTGATATAGCATTCCTGGTCTTTTAGCATATAGGCATGTTTGCTTTTTCCCATCACGATATTGTGTAAAAAACGGTGTATTTTCTCCATGCTTTGCAAGATATTGCTTAAATACCTCCTCCACTGCATCATCAGTAGATTCAAAGGTATTTCTCCCATGAGTATACTTTTGATCAAACTGTGTAGTACTTGTGATGTCGAATCCTTTTCCTTTAAAAGGGTTTACATAAAGACGATTTAATGTAAAAGTCATTATGCAAAGGGCATTAGCTAATAATGCTTCTTTTTTCCAATTCGGATAAACCTCAGAAGCGACCACATTTTTTATATAATCTTTAAATCTCATCCTGTAATTTCTTGCAGGTGTATTTGGATGACCATCGTGAACGGTAATAAATTCAGGTATTACAATATCTCTATCGGTATCTTCTCTTATCTCTTGTTGCGTCTCAAGTTCTTTTTGTAGTTCCTGTTGGGATTCCTGCTGGGGATATTGTCCGATTAATGTATGTTCCGGAATATCAATTATTTCAACAAGATCCCGTCCTTCTGCGCCACTAATGGGTATAAGTTCCATTTTTTGAATAGCAGTAACATCTTCAAAAATTTGTGTACCGCGCAGTACTACAGGTGCATAACCTGCAGCTTCAATGGAAATTGCATATTCTGAATAAGGTTTAGATCCTAAAGGATCGGTAGCATTCTCTTTGGGGGGCGTAGGCAAGGCAACTGTATTTGTTTCACCGAATTCATTCGTATATAAAGTAATAACCTCACTTTGTCGTGAAGCTAAAATACGCCCTTCATTTGTCATTTTATAAATTGATACTTTGACACCCTTAATCGGTCTTTCTGTACCTTTTTCATATATTTTTGCAAATATCTTGCCACTTGGTTGCCGATAAAAAGCTTCCTGGCCTCCATCACTCACTCCTGCTATAGAATGTGGTGGTTTAGAATTTCCTGAAGAATATGGTGGATAATTATACAAATTCATCTCTCCTCTCATCAAATCCTATTTATATTAAAACTCTCGTATATAAACAAAATAAAAAGGTCCTTTATCCATGATATTATGCTCAACTCTATTTTTTTGAAATCATATAATTGCCTATTTTCTTTAAAGATTCTATAGATTTTTTTTAAAATAAGTATGGACTACTCTATTAATACTTGACCACTTCCTGCTAATCTCCTTCAATCCAAAAGGTTAATCTAGTTACACTTTTGTTATATACTATAAAAGTCAAATAACCTTATTTACAAAGATAATTTTAAGTAATTCAAATTTATACTTGCTTATAACAAAGAAAGTTATGAATTAAAGATTTCAGTTGATTTATAAAGCACTTTTTTTGAATTACTTCTTTAAAAACTATATTTAAGGAATAGAAAAAAATACTTACAAATATTTAAATAAAGTAACTTTACTTTTAGCAAGTTGAGTGAATAAAACTGAATATATTAACCGCTATTTCTTTTACGATTAGTACCGGTCATATTAAAGTTCAATTCAGCTATAATAAATAAAAGTATTCTAAAATCAAGGGGTGAAATATGGAGAATTTACCCACTTTAAAATTAGGCTCTACAGGATATTATGTAACAGTCCTCCAATTAAATTTAAACGGTTTGGGAGTAAACTACGAGAAGCTTGCTATTACCGGTTTTTTTGACGAAAAAACAAATAAATGCACAAAAATTTTTCAAGAAAAAAATAAATTAAATCCAAATGGAATAGTAGAAGTTAACACATGGAGATCATTGTTTGAGAACGTAATATTAATACAAAAGAAGCTGCAATCTATGGGGACTTATTTTGGAGAACTTGATGGGCTATTCAGTGTATCGACTACCCAAGCCATACAAGAATACCAAAAAGATCAAAATTTATACCCTTCTGGAGATATTACACCTAGAACACGCCATAAATTGTTTAATCCCAATTCTCAATCTGAATTTTATACTAGCTCTAATCACTTACACTCCTTACACCCATACGTTGAGATGTTGGCTAAAGAGTTTCTTGAATTAACAAAAGCTAATGGCTTAGATGTTCGAATATATTCCGCATTTAGGAGTTGGAGTGAACAAGACCATTTATTTTCTTTAGGAAGATGGCAACCAGGTAAAAAGGTTACAAACGCTCGGGGCGGGGAATCATATCACAATTGGGGATTGGCATTTGATGCTGCACCTTACGAAAATAACTCTATACCTTGGGGTAACATCAAAAAATTCAAGCAAATGGGGTATATAGGAGAAAAACTTGGTTTAAATTGGGGTGGGCGTTTTACTACCCTAGTTGATTATCCGCATTTCGAGTATTCTTTTGGATTAAGTACTTGGGATCTCCTTAACGGTATTACTCCTCCTCTTGAAGTGATTTAGCTTTTCATAAAAGCTAAATCACTTCAAGAGTTTTTTATTCCTAAAGAAAGAATCATCCACCCGGATGCTTGAATTGTCCAGTCTATAAAGTGAGCGAACTAATTACATAATTATTATCAAAAATCCAAATATACCATCCCTAGCTAATCCAAATGAAAATTAAAGACAAAAATAATATGAAATAATGAATAAACATTAATGCTGCTTAAGAAAAACACCAGGATTAAAATAGTAATATCTTTAAGGAGCTCCTGCTTTAAGCGTAACGATCAAGCAAGCAATATTTTCCTTGCTCTAAAAAAATAAAACGTACCTATAATGTTTCCTTTGAAACTAAACAGACTATTTACCTTCTACTATAACCATAACTCTTTTTATAAATTCTGTATTCTCACTAGCAAACTCTGCTTAAACAGCTGGAATTTGTAGGAATAGAACTGGATTATTTACATTATAACAACTAGCAAATATTATAATTTCATATATTAATATGAGTTTTATAAATCCAAAAACACTTTATATACAGATAGATATAATATATTTTCTCTATCTATCTTCTTAAATCAATATATATGTTAAATGCATGTTTCTTTAATAGAGTATAAAAATATTTAATAAGTACATAATAAGGTTGCTATGTTTGCTTTTAATTTTTTAGTAGCAATATAATATAGCAAATTAACAATATTAAAAATAATGAAAGTAAGGTGTAAAAAATGAACAAGAATCTGGTTAGGGTTTCAGGTAGTGAACGTAACGTCCCATCTAACGCAAAGAAGGTGGCTTCAGCTGACCCAAACGAAAAGATGTTAGTAACCATTGTTGTTAAACGTCCTTCTAATACTGAAAAGTTAAAATCCATGATCGAAAAAGCAACTACTAGTCCGCTTTCAGAACGTGGTCACCTTAGCCATGAAGAGTTTGAGTCCAAGCATGGCGCTAATCCTAATGATTTGAAAAAGATAGAAGCATTTGCAAATGAACAAGGGCTAGAGGTAAAAGACATAAATGTTGCTGCTGGAACAGTTAGGTTAGCGGGAACTGTAGATAGATTCAGTACAGCATTTGGTGTGGAGCTTGCTCAATATGAGCATCCTGACTTTACATATCGCGGACGTACAGGGCATGTACATGTTCCAGAAGAAATTTCTGATATTGTTGAAGCCGTTTTAGGATTAGATAACAGACCACAAGTTTCTCCACATATTTGTATGTTGGAAGAAGATAAGGTTGTAAGTGCAGCTGCAAGAAAAACATTTACACCACCCGAAGTAGCAAAGCTTTATAATTTTCCATCTTTAAATTGTAAGGACCAATGCATCGCTATTGTAGAATTTGGCGGGGGATACAATCCTAATGATATGGTACAATACTTTAATCGCTTAGGAGTTTCTCAACCAAAACTAGTTGATGTACTTGTAGATGGAGCACATAATCAAACAGGGGATGCTGCAGATGGTGAAGTGCAGTTAGATATTGAGGTAGCGGCTGCAGTTGCTCCTGGGGTGAAAATTGCTATGTATTTTGCACCAAATACGGACGATGGATTTCTTCAAGGTATCAACAAAGCCATCCATGATCAAATTAACAAACCTTCTGTAATTTCTATAAGTTGGGGTGCATCTGAAGATAGCTGGACAAATCAAGCTAGAATAGCTTTAGATCGAGCTTTCCAAGATGCTGCAACACTTGGCATAACAGTATGTTGTGCTGCGGGGGATAATGGTTCATCAGATTATAGCCAAGATGGTTCTGTACCAGACCGATTACTTCACACTGATTTCCCTGCATCTAGTCCTTTTGCTTTAGCATGTGGTGGTACACGTTTAGAAGGGAACGATCACACAATAACTAATGAGGTTGTTTGGAACAATAGTCCTGCAAGGCAAATTGCTACTGGTGGCGGAGTGAGTGATGTATTCCCTCTTCCAAGCTGGCAGATAAATGCACATGTTCCGTCTTCAGCTAATCCAGGGGGAAAAAGTGGGCGTGGTGTTCCAGACGTGGCAGGTAATGCTGATCCAGAAACAGGGTATCAAATTGAAGTAAATGGGCAACAAACTGTTACTGGTGGAACTAGCGCTGTAGCTCCTCTTTGGGCTGGTTTAATTGCAAATATCAATCAACAATTGGGTCACTCAATCGGATTTATCAATCCAGTTTTGTATAAGTTATCGACTCAAACTGGTATATTTCATGATATTACAATCGGAAATAATAATGTAAATAATGGAAACGGTGCTTATAAAGCATCTTCCGGGTGGGATGCTTGTACAGGATTAGGTAGTCCGGATGGAACTAATTTAATGAACGCTCTTGAAAATCTCAATGGTTAAAGTTAGATGACCTTGAAAGTGTAACTGTATTAAAAATAACACTAAACCTTTTGTGAATTTCATCAAAAAGTTTAGTGTTATTTTCATTTCTCTTTGATTACTTCTAATTAAGCTTCCGAAAATTCAGGTAATTCTTTCGTGAGATAAAATTATAAAACTCTGTATTACATTCGTAATCTGAAACTGAATTTACATTTGTAATCTTTCGTTGTCAATCTTATTTTATCTTTGCGGAATCCTTTCCTATGTCCATCAACATAAGCACGAAAAAAATCAACAGAAGTTTGGACTTTTATATCCTCCTAATTAGACAAGAAAGTGAATACTTCTATTTCTATAATTATTTTTGGATAAAAAAATGAAACCAACTTATTAATGGTCTCATTTTAACAACGGACTAAAATAACATTTGGTTGATTTTTTCACATTACAAATTGAGTTGATTTCTTAACTAAATAGCAAAGGTTTAACCAGTTTTGTTGGATTATTTTGCGGAGGGATCATAAAAATTAGCCAGTTGAACCTTTGGCCTCTCTAACCACTTTACAAACAAACCTCGCTAATGCATTATGCATTGGGGGGAATATTGTAAATATGACATCCATTGTTTTACGTAGTGGCATTGGGCATATTATAGGTTTATTTTTATGAACTCCATTAATAGCAATTTTCGCAAGTTTTTGAGGAGACATCATCTTGTGTTTTTTCATTTGTTTAGTTATAGCAGACTTATCGATATTTATTGCTTTTGCAGCATCAAATATTGGAGTATTAACGAAAGACGGACAAAGCGTACTTACTTTAATACCAAACTCTTCCGCTTCAAAATGAAGGGAGGTTGTTAAACCTACAATAGCATGTTTAGTCGTAGAGTAGGCCGAAGCTATTGGAGATGGGCCAAGACCTGCAGCAGATGCCGTGTTGACAATATGTCCAAACCCTTGTTCTTTCATTATCTTATATCCCATTTGAGTACCATGAATGACTCCCCATAAATTGATATCAACAATTTCTTTCCAGTTTTCTAACGACATATCATACAATTCACCGTACATAGAGATTCCAGCATTATTAAATAGATAGTCTAGCCTGCCAAATTCTTCATATATCTCTTTGATTACATGTTCTACACAATTGTAATCAGTAACATCTAAATACATAAACCTAGAATTTAAAACGTCTTGGTTAAGCTTTTCTTCAAACACTTTTCCTTCTCTCTCATTAATATCAGCGATAACTACAAATACATTTCGAGACGATAATTCATTGCAAATGGCTCTGCCGATCCCTGAGGCACCGCCTGTTACAATAGCAATCTTTTTATTTTCTCCCATTACAGTTCCCCCCATAAATTAATCTATTTTTGTGACTGAATGGTACCACTGCTATCGAATAAAAGTTGATTTATCATAGATGCATATTCTTCTGCCACACACAAAGCACCATTGCTATTTAAATGAATACCATCTAAAGTCAAATGGAGACCTCGCTTACTGGATAATCGATCAATTCGAATTGGATTCTTATAAAGAAACACATCCTTCATTACTGTCATAACACTTGTGCTGATATAGTATGAACTGTTCACGTTAGCCAACCGTTTCTCAAAAACTGATTGCATATCCAGAAAACTAACATTTAAAAATTGACTCGAGATATTTTCAATAATAGAAGACAAACCCTTTAACTCATAATTTGATTGATTTTTTAAGTTTTCTCCCACTATTGCTGGTGAAACCACAACAACGTACTTTGAAAAAGGAATGACTATATTTAGTATTTTGTTGAAATAATTATTAAATTCTCGATGGTCTTCTACAATTGGTTGAGCTTGCACTTTTAACAGTTTTGAATAAACATCATTAGTACCAATCCAAAGGAAGATTAAATCAAAATTTGATTCCAACTTGATTTTCGTTAATCGTGTATGCAAACTTTTAACCGTTTCCCCTGGTTTACCAAGGTTTAAAAATGTGATACTTGGATATTTTCGTTTTAATATGTTCACAAAGGACACTCCTGGACGCCCTTCAGTTAAACTATCACCGATTAATCCAATCTTCATTTTCATTTCCCCCGTCTTTTATGGATTCTAAAAAGATTGTAATCGCTTGATTAAACAGCGGTTCTAGTGTTTTCAACTCATGTGTATTCGTGAGCTGACATAATCCCCCAAGCCAAGTTCCTAGCAATATAGTCCATTCGTCTAGATTACCATCTTTGAACTCCTTTTTTTCTATCCCCTCTTTTAAAATTGTTTGATAAGTATTCATTGGTACAATTGATAAATCGAATAATTTCTGAACCGATTCAGGATTAGACTTTGGGTTTGAAGCGAGCTCTTGACCTGATTTTAATAACGGCGTTTGGTAATTATAAAGGACATGAATTGCCATGCCGTATAGTTTTTCAGTTGCGGTTGAATAAGTAGATTCTTTTGCTATCCATTTTTCATACCAATTTTGCATAGTTTCTTGCGCTAAGAGAACAAATAGCTGTTCTTTGTTTGTAAAATGATAATATATATGTCCTTTACTGTAACCAGAGGATTTGGAGATATCTCCGACAGATGTTTGGTTATATCCTTTTTGAGAAAACAAAAGAGATGCATGCTCCATGATTTCTTTTTTTGTAATCTCACTATCATAATGCCTTTTATTCAAATACATTCTCCTCCCTTTAATTAGTACGGTCGTTCTAATTTAAATATACGTATAGAATTTAATTTTTGTGCAGATTATTAAAGAAATTACACTTATATTTTAGAAAATAGGGGAAATCCTACATGAACTTCAATTCAAATAAGCTTTTCTTTATGTGAGTATGGTACAAGTGCATTGAAACTAAAAAAATAACTACCAAAATAAGAATGTTTATCTATATAAGCGGTTTTAATTAAGAGGCTAGCTAAAATTAGGAGAAAATAAGTTAGCCTTGATTAGCTTAGAATTATAAAATTCTTTATCAAATGGTGAAATATGTTTTTACTCATTATAATTGAATCTAACACATATATTTTCTTTTCATTTATTATTAATTCCTTCAAATTTTTACTTTTTATTGGCAAATGGATGATGTTTTCTAAAATACATTCCCACTTGATAGTGATATATTTTTATTAATAATAAGAGGCTATTGTGTTGTAATCTACTTTTATTAGTAAATATGTGGTTCAAAGCTTAACCCTATTAATTTTTTTGGAACAGATGAGTGGGTAAAAAAAGCTGTATATCATTAAGATAAAGGTGTTTGTCATATATACATTGATACCACTAAGTCGTTTACTACGAGAGCGATACTTCATTCCTTTCTTTTTCTCTCGAACAGCTTGATCTTGTAGACGTTTTTTTTGTTGTTCTTCTGTAAGTCGATGAACAATCACACGAGTTGGTACTTTATCAGTCATTCCTACATAAGCGTTGGATATTTCACATGTTTGTCCTGGTTGAAGAGAGTTCATTACAATCTCCATATCTATCTGGATATACTCTGTACCTTTCTTGATTCGGCCATCTTGAAGATAATCAGGGTTAGGATTTTTTTGATAAATACGTGTATTTGATTTGATACGTGAGATATAATAAGCCTTTTTATCTTGTATATGTTGAAGATCTTTCAAATGAAAATAACCTAAATCTCGTATACATAAATCATTCGCTGTTACAGTTGGGACACACAGGGAACCAAAGGTTCGATCATGTTGTTTACCTGGACCTGTATGAATATGAAGGAATTGTCCACTTAATAAATCATATTCAAGCTGAATCTTTATTCCAGCTGTATGACTGCATCCTCCTGCACCTGGATAAACAAATGAAAAAGGATCTGGAAGTTGAAATGCAGTTGAATCTAGGATACGGATACGCTTGAAAATAGAAGTGTATGGATAAGAGAGCAGCTTAGCGGAAAATAACTTTTGGTTGAGAAGTTTGGCTAATACTTTCTGTAGAAACTGGACGGCTGCAGCGTTAAATCTTTGATTCAGTCCTTCGGGACTGATGAGTATTTCTGTTGATGCTTCTAAACAACTACATAGCTGGTTTAAGGACGTTTTTGCTACACTTTGGCTTATCCATACACATAAAGCTATTAAATCTTGTGCTCGATACTTACTTGCTCGTTGTACAAACCCAACATCTCTAGCTAGATTCTGTAAGGTATTTGGGGATAAAAGATCCTGAATCTCCTGGGCAAATAGTTGTAGTTCGTCAGATACAGAAATAGACATACAAAAAACGCCATCCTTTCCTATGATTCTACAGAAAGGATAACGTCTTTTTTGCTTTATGGATAGTAAAAAACCGTAATTACTTTTATATAATCGGTGTCGTCAGAAGTGACTTGATTTTTTAAGTATGAAAAAGTTTTCCCTGTAAAGCTTTTATATACCGATCAGCAGATTTTTGAACAGACTTATTTGCATCCTCGACTATTACTCTATGAAATGCATTATACAAGCGATTAAAAGGTAAGTCTTTAATCTTATCTACCATTTCTTTTACTTTATTAGCTGGCAACGGAATTAAATTTGGATAACTATACATAAAACTTACCCATTGACGATCTGCAACAACTTGGATGATATCACCTGTCAGAAGAAGACCTTTTTTGTCACTGCCATCTTTCCAATGTAAAATAGCTCCACCTTTAAAGTGCCCTCCCAAACGATAAATTGTAATCGCATCAGTTAATACCAAAGATTCTCCAGACCAGAAAATAATTTGTTTACTTGAACGATTTACCCACTCTTTATCATCTTCATGAATATAAATTGGAATATTAAATGTTTCTGCCCATTCTACTTGTGTAGAATAATAGTGAGGATGGGAAAGTACAATTGCTTGTATACCTCCCAGGTTATGTATCTCTTGTATTGTATTTTCATCTAAGTAAGTAATACAATCCCACAAAACATTAAAATTTTGACTTTGTATTAAATAAGCTGTTTGCCCAATTGCAAATTCAGGTTTTGTAGTAATACTATATAAACCAGTTTCTTCTTTTAAGATTTCATTTTTATATAATTTACTTTTTTGCATTTTTTCAAGAGTAGTCCATGATTGTCCAGATGGATTAACATACTGCCTTTCTTCATTACAAATTATACAATCAGAAGGAACTTCTTGACTTTTAGAATATTGAACGCCGCATGTAGTGCAGATGTAATTTAACATATGTATGCCCCTTTGTTATAAACTTTCCCACAAACTAATTATAAACTTTAAATTGAAATTAATCTATTTGTATATTGAAAATTTTCGGAAATATTTATATACACTCACCTTTTAGTTAACAAAACACCATTTATCAACAATAAATCTCATTAGCAGGCATCAAATTATATACTTGTTCTCCTTTTCTAATAAACATTTTATATCATTTCTAAAGAATTTAAGTTCATTTTTTGTTTTGGGGGTGACTTAATTTCTTAGCTTGATAGGCATGGGGTATAAAGAATTTTTTAGTTTTAATGCATTGTATTAAAAATTAATATACTGATACCAGATAATATACTTATTCCTAATAAAAACAAAATCCCTCTATATACCCAATACGGAAAAAATTTAAGTACATTTATAAATAACATTGCCAACCCTTCTTCGCCTGAACCTAATCGAGTATGTACATAGTTATGATGAAAATTTTTATTATATTTAAATGCCATCAAAACTGTAAGTAGACCTAAAATAATTGCAAATATACTGACTCCAATCTCGCTCCCAGACATAATTACCATCCTATTATATTTATATCAAGATTTATAATTTAATTATACCAAAATAAATTGAAAATTCAATTTGTACAGATAAATAGAATTGTGTGATCTCTCAATGCTGAATAGACTTCATTGCTATTAAGGCAACAAAACTAAATTTTCTCAAAATGAAAAAATACGCTATTCTTTTTGTAGAAATATACAGAAAGGAAGGCATGCCCATCAAGCTAACAGAACAGGTTGCCCCCAAAATGATAAAAATGAACTTCATTACTATAATAGACTCTAATTTTTCGTTTTGGGGCAAATATTATATAAAATGATATCGAAAATAATAGGTATGTCTGAATCACTAGTTTCTAAAAAGCCTTCACGCAATGATGATTGCATGAAGGCTTTTGATGTTTTCTTATTTTTTTGTTTCGTTGACCCATGTAATAATGTCCTGGATGACGTACTCGGGAACATTAGCAGGGATTTCGTATTCACTAGGAAGACTTAATTCCCCGTCACCCTCCGTGAAGAAATGATTCAATTTCGGGTATTTTTTGAACTGAACATTTCCGCGGTTTGAAAGTCCTTCTTGCCATTTTGTATAATCACCTTTTACTGTTACTTGATAATCGCGTGCCCCTTGCAAAATGAGTAAAGGCTCTTTACGTGATTTTGCCTCTTCAACTGGACGCCACCTAGAAACATCATACATAAAATGAGGTGACCCCAAATTGTAGCCAGCTGGAGGATGATCAGGATTGAAAGTAGGATCCTGAATAAAAGCGACCTGTCTTTTTAGTTCAGTGATTTCTTCCTTTGACGCCCCAAGGTATTCATACTGATCAATGAAAATGTCAGTCAAAGAGCGTGCAGGTGGTGCGAGTAAGATGCTTCCTCGGACAAGTGAGGAAGGCGCTTTGCTTAGTATACGTGGCATTGTACCGGCTCCTAGACTATGTCCAAGAATGAAAATATTACTTGGATCAATGCCTTCCTGCTGCGCTGCTGATTTTGCTGCATAGATGGCATCATCTGTAGTATCACGGTCTAACGTACTAGGTTCTGCACCCATCTTTAATGCATGTTCTAAGGTACGTTTTTCATAGCGCAACACTGCAATTCCGTTGGATGAAAGGCCCACCGCAAGATCGCGTAAGATTTTTGTTCCCATATATGTGCTATCGCGATCATGGATGCCAGAACCATGAACAAGAACAACTACGGGCAGCTTTTCACCAGGCTTATGTTTCGGAACTGTTAATGTCGCTGGTAACGGATAGATAGAATTTCCAATGACGATTTCACGTTCTTGATAGGAGTCAGGTTGATCATAGCTAGGATGGGGGATGGTAAAAGATTCCTCGGGTGGCCTTTCTCCAATTTCATCTACTTTCCCGCCAGGTGTGAATTTAAGGAGTAGCGGTATGGTAGTTCCTTCGGTAGCTGCTGGAATTTCTACCGTCTGATGGACCAAGTTTCGTTCTTTTATCACGGGGGTTCCCATGCTTTTTATCCCGCTCCAGCCACTTTGTGTCCACCAGTTTTGTAATGTGGTTGCTGTAAACTTGGATTGAAAAGCAGTAGATGTCAACTGGAGTGCCTCTGCATACTTACCTTGCTGGAGATATTCAAAAAATAATGATGTACGCTCCGTTAAAGAGACTAGTTTTTTTTCAACAGATTGTTCATCGCGTGTATCTGCGTGAATAGCTGTTGTAAGCGGGAAAGATGAAATTCCAAAAGAAAAGAGTAGGGTAAAGGTAAGTACTGATCTTTGTATTTTCTTTTTTTTATTCATGTTTTAACCTCCAATATGTGATGGTAAAAACAGGTATGGTAATTAGAATTCTGGTGCGAAAACTTCAAAATATTTGCAAGTAATCTCCAAAACTTGGACACACTGATATTATTAATCTAAAAACCGTAGATTTTTCTTTTTCTACATGCATATAAACTTCAGAAATAATCTTTCTTCCTTCACTTTATATTTTGATTATAGGAAACAAAGCTCTCTTTTTTCTTACTTGATACTTACAAATTCCTTAAGTAGGGGATATTTTAAAATCTTAGGTTGATGGGTATGGGATCACCATATCATTTCGGAAAAATTGTACATTTAGACACAAAATAACCGGTACCTTGTTAGTTAAGGAACCGGTTGTTGATTTTACTTTTTTATGGTTGCAATTTAGTTTCTTTCTAATCCCAATTAATATCTCCAGCAGTTATCGCACCTTTACCTTTACAATAACCTTGACCTATACATTCTAGTTTTAGACTATACTTACCGCGACCTAGTTGTTCGTTTATTGCAAACATGTCACCTGGTTGCAGTGTCTTTTCATACTTGACTTCATGATTCTCATATAATGTGACCTTTATAGGCACCTTACTTTCTGAATAATTTGATGCGTGAAAGAAGGGACTGTAAGTTTTCGTATTTATTTCTCGTGTTTGTTGAGATCTTATGTCTATTAAATTTACCATGCTAATACGAACATCTTTTTGTTCTTCATACTGTTGCAGTTGATTCCAAATTACTTCATGCCCTTCTGGTATATGGGTAGTCAACAAAATCGTGTCAACTTCTTTAAAATTGATTGGATTTTTAACGGCTTGTTTATCTTGACCAATTAAACCTTTATTGGTGAGAAAAAGTCCTAGTCCTCCTAATACCAAAATAATACCTATACCGACAATGAAAAATTTAAGGGCTTTATGTTTGAATTCATTCACCCCATATATCCTCCTATTTTTTAAGCGACTTCTTCCAGCCAGTAGAAGCGGTAAAAGGATAGCCAGACTAGTCAAAATGGATACCATGAATAAGACTAGTGCAACAAGTTCTAGTGGAATTGAGTAGATTATAATTGATATACACAAACCATACAGAAAAGTTCCGATTGCTAAAATATAACGTTTAGCACGAGTTTTATTCATTGCATAGCGTTTACGTGTCTCTTTTATTAGTAAACCATAAATAATCAACAACATACCTGGAACAGTGAAAAGACAAGAAGTAATCAAAAATAATTGCGATCCAAGTACATAATTTGCTATTAAGGATGCGAATATCCCAAAAAGAAATAATAATATGCCACCAATCATTCCTTTTGTTGACATATGCTGTGCTTCTTTAGAGTCAATAGATTGTTTCATTTCATCTTGACCATACGATTGCATTTCTTCTACTAGATCACTTAAATCTCCGACTGAAATGACTCCTTTTTTAAATGCGTCTTCTTCTGTATAACCCTCCTTAATCATATCTGAAATTCGTTCTTTTAGATTTATAAACAACTCTTCTTTCATATCAAATAGTTGTTGTGTTCCTTTTACATCCATAAACTGTTTATCGATGTACTCCTGTATTCTTTCGTCTAATTTTTTATTTCTCATTAACACCTGTAATCGCTCCTTTAATTAAACGATCTATAATCTCTTTCGCAATGTTCCACTCGTTTTTACTATTTTCGTAAAAACTCATACCAGATTCTGTAATGTGGTAATATTTTCGTCTTCCCCCTTGAGTTTCATCTCCCCAATAGGAAGAGATGTAATCTTCTTTCTCTAATCGACGAAAAGCTGTATATAAAGTGGCTTCCTTTAATTCATATTGATTGTCACTTAATTCAATAATCCTTTTGTACATTTCATATCCATAACTATCACCTTGACGAAGAACATTTAAGATAATCATGTCCGTATGTCCACGGATTAAGTCTGTAGATATAACACTCATTATATATCACCTCTTGTAGTATACAATATAACAGATTACTTTGTCTGTCAAAGTAATCCGTTATAAATAGTAGAATGAGTTACACCAATATTCCGATGGAATATATATGATATCTGTGTTTCATGCCCACCAAGTTAAGCATGAATAAAGGAGTACCTCCTCATCGCCATAAAGCTAAGGTTTTACACTATCCATTAAGAAAAAAAGACGTTATTCTTACTGTAGAATTATAGGAAAGGATGGTGTTTTTTTGTATGTCTAATTCTGTATCTGACGACTTACAATTATTTGCACAGGAGATTCAGAGTCTTTTATCCCCAAATATCTTACAGAATCTAGCTAGAGATGTTGGATTTGTACAGCGAACAAGTAAGTATCAAGCACAAGATTTAGTAGCTTTATGCGTATGGTTAAGCCAAAGTGTAGCAACAACTTCCTTAACCCAGTTATGTAGTTGTTTAGAAGCATCAACAGAAGTACTCATAAGTCCTGAAGGACTAAATCAAACATTTAACGCCGCAGCCGTGCAGTTTCTACAACAAGTATTAGCTAAACTTCTGAACCAAAAGTTATTTTCACCTAAGCTGTTTTCTTTTTCATATAATTCTATTTTTAAGCGTATTCGTATCTTAGATTCCACTGCATTTCAGCTTCAAGATGTATTTTCATCGGCTTATCCTGGTGCAGGAGGTTGTAGCCATAAGGCTGGTGTGAAAATTCAACTTGAATATGATCTTTTAAGTGGACAGTTTCTTCACATCCATACAGGACCAGGTAAACAACATGATCGAACCTATGGTTCTTTGTGCGTTCCGACTGTGAAAGCGAATGATTTGTGTATCCGAGATTTAGGCTATTTTCACCTCAAAGATCTTCAGCATATACACGATAAGGAAGCTTACTATATCTCTCGTATTAAATCTAATACACGTATTTATCAGAAAAATCCTAACCCAGATTACTTTCAAGATGGACGAATAAAGAAGAATACACAATACATTCAGTTAGATATAGAGAATTTGATGAATTCTTTACACTCAGGGCAAACTTATGAAATAACAGATGCTTATGTAGGGATGAATGACAAAGTACCAACTCGTATCATCGTCCATCGACTTACCAAAGAACAACAAAAAAACGCCTACGAGATCAAACTATTCGAGAGAAAAAGAAAGGAATGACATATTCTCCTCGTAGTAAACGACTTAGTGGTATCAATGTATATATGACAAACACCCCTATAGATATTGTCCCGATGGGACAGGTACATGACTGGTATTCACTGCGTTGGCAAATCGGCGTGTCCTTATCTGGACACGCCAATTTGCCAACGCAGTGAATATAAATCATAGATTTTCTCTTTTGGTACCCATTCCGTAGGAATGTTTGTCATATATACCGTAATTCCTTGTAAAAGCTTCGTACGATCTGTATATGTAATCCCTTTTTTCTTTTCACGAATAGCTCGATCACGTAGGCGTTTCTGTTTTTGCTCCTCCGTACATCTATAAACCACAATACGAGTAGGCAGTTTGTCTTTGCTCCCTACATATACATCATGTAACTCGTACACTTGGCCAGGTTGTAATTGTTTCATGATGTCTTCCAAATGAACTTGTATATATACCGGTCTTAATTG
>NZ_JBNNUF010000020.1:0-60764 GCF_050279465.1 Bacillus sp. NPDC094077
TTTCTCAGATTTTGCCTGGTATTGAATAGCTAAATGTCCTTTAACCTTATACTTTGTCATCACCTTAGCTACAGACATTTTATGTTTTGCAGCTAGTGTTTTGGCGAAACTATATTTCATAAAGTAGTGGAAACTCTGGAGTGTACAAACGTTTTCTGCAAGGCTGTAATAATTGTACAATCCTCTTATTTCCATGTTGTACGTGTTTAGTATTTCTAGTTCATCGTTATTTAAGAGATAAGTGCGGTGTCGTATTCTCCATTTCCCATCTGCCATTATGCGCAATGCTCCATAATGTTTGAGCTTTTCAATCCATTTTTCCGAAGGAAGATACAGTTTACATCTCATAATTTGATGTCTGGTTAAGAAACCATTTTTATCACGTTTAGTATCTAACTTTCTACTTACCATGATGTCATATCCTAAGAATCTAGCTTTGTTTGAGCTATGCGTGATTAGTGTTTTTTCTTGTGACAATTCAAGTTTTAGCTTGTCTCTTAAGAAGTTCGTTAGATCTTCTTTAACTTTTACCGCATCCGCTTCATTACCAATTATCCCTACAAGAAAATCATCCGCGTATCTGACGTATTGGATTCTCTTGTATGAGTCGTCCATAGGGTCTCCATAAGGAATTTTAAGCGACTCTTTCTTTAAGGATTTATATTTTATAACACCTTGTTTCTTTTCTTGTTCTGTGAGTTGTTCCCAGTTTTCCTTTAGTTGTTTCCTGTGTTTGTATGTTAAGTACTCCTGACGTTTGTAGGATTTTGTGGTTTTCCTTTTATCTCCTTTAGAGAACTCTTTTTGGTACTCCTCCATAAATGTATCTAATTCTGTTAGATAAACGTTAGATAAAAGTGGGCTGATAATCCCCCCTTGTGGGGTGCCACTATAGCTACTTTGATATTTCCATTCTTCTAGATATCCTGCTCGTAGAAATTTCCATATTAGACGAATAAATTTCTCGTCAGTTATCCTTCTTCTTAATAGTGCTATAAGTGTATGGTGGTCGATATTATCGAAGAAACCACTAATATCGCCTTCAACGAACCATTTTACTCCAGTGAACGTTTTACGTACTTTGTATAAAGCAGTATGACAACTCCGCTTGGGACGAAAACCATGTGAACTTTCCTTAAAACTCTTTTCATATATGGCTTCGAGTATCATTCGAATAACTTCTTGTAGAAGTTTATCCTTGAATGTTGGTATACCTAAGGGACGCTTTGAACCATTCTTTTTAGGTATGAAGACTCGCTTGGATGGGTGTGGTTGATAACTCTCATCTTTCAACGATTCTATTAGGATATTTATTTTTTCCAGACTGAAACCATCGATGTTTTTGCTATCTGTTCCTTTTGTCATATTTCCTTGATTAGAACTAATATTTGTATAGGCTTTTAGATAAAAGGCTGGATTGTATAGATTTCTGTAAAGACGGTTATATTTATAGTTTTTATTGTTAGACTTTGTTACTAGACTGCCTAATACATCATCTGGATTTCTCATGAGCCTCACGCTCCTTCCATCGTGTATATAGCTGGATAAGCTGTTCTCCTTCGCCTTGTAATAGGCTTTCCCCATCTCTGACTACTACGAGAACTCCGTTACCATATCAGGTATTCAAGTTCCAGAAAACTATAGCCCTATGGGCTTCCTGATTTAGGTAATCCCCGTTTAGATGTATGTTGACATAGCAATTTGTAATGTCGGATGCGACTTTCACCTTTTATCCTTTACTAGGATTGCCTAATCTATCGTATTGCTGAGATTAGTAGAACTGCATTACTAATTTCCTAAGATTATACAGCGTTTGTAAGTACTTTCCGCTGTAGCCGGCGATGGGACTGCTTGGGTTATCGTTCAAGTAGTATAACTTTCATCCTTGTTTACAAGTCTCATCTCGCCATTCAGTCGTGGCTTAGTACTTAGCCAACTTATGGCTTTCCTAACATGCTACACTCCCCGTTTGGTTTCCCTCTCGGATAAGTTAGGTGATGACAGGCGTTGCAATATATCCTGCTGTCTTGCTATTGACAGATTCAAACATACCCCTTACGGGCGCACTAATTCTTCTCCTATTACACCGAAAGATTGCTTTACATATTTCAAAGGATACTGCGCTAATTCTCCAATTGTATGTATGCCTTTCCGATTCAATTTCATTTCAGTCTTATACGATATACCCCCATGGTCTAATACTACATAACTTCTCGGGTATATCGTCATACGTCCGCTACGCTATTCCATCTTTATTCTTTTTCGCCTCAACATCCATCGCTACTTTACTCAATAATAAGTTTGGACCGATACCAATCGTACTTTCTATTCGCGTACGTTCATATATTTCTCGCTTGAACTTTATTGCGAACTCCTATGGGTTATCCGCAAATAAATGAATACTTGCGGTCATATCCATAAAAAATTCATCGATTTTGAACAGATATTCTAACATACATTCTTATAAATTATGTGGTTGCTAAAACTAATAATTTTCATAAGGTTGAATAAAAAACTCCTTTAGATATGATACGGTTCTCCGTTGTATATCTAAAGGAGTTTTTTTCTCTTTTATAATTACCCTAACAACACATTTAAGCAATTATTTTCCATCCTACTACGTAGTTTACGGGCTTGTTCGATAATTCTATTTATAAAAATTTGCTCCTTTTCATTGACAGAAAATTCAAATTCATTATATAATTTTTGGTATTACCAATGTTTTTAACCTGTATTACCATAAAATAAAGGAGACGATAGCTTGAAAAAAAAGGAACGCTCCTCAGATAAAATTGAGAATGAATTAATTAGATCCATATTGGCTGGTGTTTATTCTGTAGGAAGTACTTTACCGCCTGAAAGAGAGCTTGCGAAAGAATTTGGTGTTGGTCGCCCAACTATTCGGGAGGCGCTTCAACGTTTAGGAAGGAGTGGATGGATAACAGGGAGAAAAGGCATGCCAGCGATTATTAATGATTATTGGAGCAATGGGAATCTAACGACACTTATTAATATTGTTGAGAATCATCATGCCATTACAGATGAATTTATTATGTACTTATTAGAATTTAGAAGTTCGTTGACTCCGACTTATATTCGTGATGCTGTTACGTTTAATCAACCTAAAGTGGTTGCTCTCCTTGCCAATCTTGAGCAGCTTGAAGATAGTGCAGAAAGCTATGCAGCATTTGATTGGGATTTGCAAAAAAGGTGTGCTGGGCTTGCTGCCAATCCGATCTTTCTACTCATTTTAAATAGCTTCGATTCCATTTATGTAGATATGGCGAAAAGATATTTTTCTGTAAAAGATCATCGTGGGTTGTCCTTCAACTATTATCACGAATTATTAAAAGCTGCATTAAAGGGAGATGCAATGGAAGCGGAAAGATTGAGTAAGACAACAATGGAGAAAAGCTTGGCTCTCTGGAAAGATAGAGAAAAATAAAGAAAGCTGGAGGCGTGATAAATGAAACTAAAATATTTTAAAGAATATTTTTCCTACCCTGATATATTGATCATGAGCTGTCTTTTCCTCATTAGCTTTGGATTTATGATTCTACATGTAAACTCTATCGGAATTTGGGGTACTTTTATTTTGGGAATGATTATGTATTCTTTAGCTGAGTACGCTACTCACAGGTTTATTTTTCATCTAAAGCCACCAAAGAATGCATTTTTATTAAAAATGCTTAAGCGCCTACATTATGACCACCATACAAATCCGAATGAATTACATTTATTATTTTTACCCTTATGGTATAGTGTGCCAAACATTGCAATTGCAGGCGCAATTTTTTATTTTCTTTCATCCAGCTTTGTCATGACAAACGCATTTATTGCGGGTATTATGCTCTTTTTATTATTTTATGAGTGGAAGCATTATATCGCGCATCGCCCCCTTCAACCAATATCACCATGGGGGCGCTGGATGAAAAAGGTTCATTTATGGCATCACTTCAAAAATGAAAATTACTGGTATGGTGTTACGAACCCCGCCTATGATTTTCTCATGGGCACCTTTAAAGACCAAAAGGATGTTGCCCAAAGTAAAACTGCTAAAAATTTAGAAAAACGTGGTGATCAGAAAATAGAATTATAAAAAATAATCCATTGTCATCACCCTGGAAATGTCGAATGAATTTTGCAGCTTCGACATTTCTCAGGGCGTGACAGGGATTTTTTCCTATTGTGTAGTAAGCATGGTAATAGATTGCATAAGGCTCGTTTGAAGGTTTTTCTTACCGAAAAATGCATCCGCTTTGTTCTCTATTTCTCTTAACATCGTGTCATTTTCCATATTAATTTAGCGGAACTAATTTCTTTTTCATTCCCCATAACTTTGTTCAATCTCCCTACATTTTAAGTATAAAATCACTAGAAGTATCTTTCTATCTACTTCCTGTTTCACATCCATTTATCAAATAAATGATTACCCTTTCTAACAAATCTACTATTAATAAAGTGAAACTTTAATCAGTGGGGGTTTTGTCCATCCCCCACTGATTATTAGTTGAACCAATCGGGCTTTTACGGGCAGTTAATCTCCCACCTAACTCCCTTGCGGTCGCCGAATTTTGAGGTGGGAGTCTTACTGCCCGCAAATAGCGGGATAAATTAAAATTTAAATTTATTTTTTCTAAGGTACTCTTCCATACTACTTATATTTTGAGTTTCATCTGCCAATGCGATATAACCGTCAGGTCTAATTAGAAAAACAGAACCAAATTTAATACCTGCTTTCTGTACTCCTTGAATATATGGGAATGTATGCAAAAGAAGATTATTATCTTTTGCAAAGTTACTTAAATCAGGAGTTACATCTCCATATACATGTAACTGCCAATCAAAAGATTCAAGTGGTGCAAAATTATCGGTATCCTCAAAAGGAATCCATGGTAAACGATCACCTCCGTGAATTTTACCTACATTCCCTTTAGCGAGCCTACTGTTTCGATAGTTAATCCGTATTTGCGAAACAACTTTAAACATCGTTTTCCTAACTATTGAAAACTTAGTCATCCTAGGGATAATAACTGGAATTAAGTATTTGCGATTGAACTTTTTACATACGCCGTTACCAACAATAGAAGTAAATACTCTATCTGTCGTTGCGACTAAAGTTTTGGCAAATTGTATTCTTTCTTGTTCATAAGAATCTAGAATAGATTCATCAGCTTTTCCTTGAATCACAGCCCCAAGTTTCCATGATAAATTTACTGCATCACCAATACCCGTATTCATTCCTTGTCCTCCTGCTGGACTATGTATATGTCCAGCATCTCCTGCAATAAAAACACGTCCTTTTCTAAAATGTTCACTTACCCTATGGTGTACTTTGTATGTTGAATACCAATTCACTTTCGTAATCTTTAATTCCGTGTTTTTCTTTATATATGGTTCAATTAAAGAAAAACCGGATTCTTTGTTTTCTTCTTTCATTAAATCCTCAGGTATTATTCCAATTAAACGTAAAGATCCAGAAGTACGAATTGGCATAACAATCATCAATCCATCTTCAAAAAGCCTCATTTGAAAACCAATATTTTCTCTGTTTTCAGTTTGTACATCTGCTACATAAAAAGTTTGTTTATATGTGCCACCAGGAAAATTCAAGTCTAATCCTTTTCTTACTGAACTATGTGCACCATCACATCCACACAAATAACTATAAACATTCTTTTCTTCAACACCATTCTGTATTGTAACGACGTTCACATGGTCATCTTTCTGATTAAATGATACAAGCTCAGTATTCCATTCTACATGGACCCCTTTAGCTTCTAACTGTTCAATTAAAAACTTTTCATGTTCATCTTGTGGGAAGCTTAGCATAAAAGGATATCGACTTTGGCCTTCCCCCATATTCTCAAAGTTAAATTTAGCCTTCAATGTTGTATTCCTATAAAATTGCATATTAACAAATTTAATTCCTTTTTGTACGACCTGATCTGCAAACCCAAAGTGACGATAGAACTCTAATGTTCTTGCTTGCACACCCATAGCTCTTGAAGTTTCTCCCGGACCTTGATTTTTATCGATAATTCTAAATGGGATTCCTTGTTTTGTAAGTCCAATAGCTAAAACTAATCCAGTTGGTCCAGCTCCAACAATTAACAATTGATTCTTCATAAACTTCCCTCCTCATTTTCAAGCAAAATAATGAACAACGTGTTGTTTTGTTTTACTTCAAATTATAATCTTGAATAAAACTCCTAACAACAATCAAAAATGATGGATGTGTCGTATATCCGACATTTTTTCTTAATGTGTTGAACAAATTCAGGTGGAATATTGCTTGCGTGATATATATAACGATTTACGAGTCGTTCGTACAAAAGAAGCCATCCGAGATGCATTTGTGGAATTGATGGAAGAAAAAGCCACTGTACCGTGAAGGGTTACCCCATCATTTCAGGAAACTGTGACACAAATTAACCGGCACCTTATACGTAGGGAACCGGTTAATGAAATGAATGAGCCTAGATTATTTATATTGTATAAAAATTCAGACAACATATGGTTACACTCTTCTTACACATAACCCGTTTCTTCCCTTGCTAATTTAACTTCAACACTGCGCTAACCGGATTATGATCACTGTTTTCAAACTTCAAATCATGCCCTTGTACGCTTACAATCTCCACATTTGGAGAGACTAAAAACCCATCAATAATCGTAACAAAGTTCTCATCTTCGACATAGCTCTTCACATTATCACGAACTGTCCAAACGGTATCATCAACAGCCCACTGGAACCCACCATCAGTGAAATCTTCTGGTAACTGTACTAACCACTCTGGCCAGTCCTCTTTAAACCTCGGGTCCTTTAACTGCACATCAGATAATAGTTGATTCCAGTCTCCACCAAGCACGATATAATCGCCATTTATGTAATGTTTATTCATATAATCTTTCAAAAACTCAACTTGCTGCTTTCGAATGTTTCCACCCTTATCATATGCAGATAAATGAACGTTCACCATTCGTAAATATTTTCCGTTATCAACCGGAACCTTATGCTCAACAATCGCTCGATCTACGTCGAATAATTGCCGAAGCCACATTTCTCTTCCAGGAAGCTGATATCTCGTCACTTCTTCTACTTTATATTTTGAAAACGAGCCAAGTCCACTGTTCGTATATCCGTGAGGCTTCTTAATTGGTACCGGCACCCACTGCACATTAAAGTTATCACCAAACGTAGACGCATGATCTTTCAGTCCATCTTGAAACACCTTATACTGATTCACATCAAATGAACGAAGTGACTTCTCATCCATCTCTTGCGTTAATATAAAATCGGAATCTTCCTTTTGTAAGAAAGTCAGCATATTACTAATATTCTTTTCTGTTTGCTCTTTACTACTAGAACGCGAACCTTTCCCTCCGTCTAAGAAGAAATCTTGATCTTTATCTAAACCGCCGTAGCCAATATTAAACGTTGTCACCTTAAACTCTTTTCCAACTTTAAGAACACGCACGTTATTATTGGTCACCTTCAATTTCTCAACATCCTTATGCTTCACATCCTTAATTGCCACATAAGTAATAAATGCTGTGAAAGCACCAAATATCGAGCCTGTCCCCCATAATAAACATTTCATTGTCTTCTTCAATCTCAGGGCTCCTTTATTCTCTTTTTATAGTTTGTATATGTAATATTTTAATATGTTTCTTTGTTTAAAATATATAGCGTAACTCTAAAGGCTTCAAGCACGATAAAAGGGATTAAAACGATTCACGCATTATATAAACGAAGCCGAACGCTGATTTGGTCGCAATTTCAATCGCTTGCTCGTCATAAGAAACAGCTGTGCCGAGAAATAAATATATAATATCCCCTATAGAATAGGCACTGAAAAAAATCTATTCTATAGGGGATTTCTTATGTAATAAGAGGATTCGATTGACTGAAGATACATATATACACTCAGGTCAAAAAAAGAATTCAAATTAACCCCAAACAACACCTCGCCTCTCGTATTCCATTCTATATTCAACGGCAGCTGCAATTTTGGAGCTTGCGAACCTTTCCGTGATCCAAAGTCCCAAATCAAGTCCTGAAGTGACCCCTCTTGCAGTGATAATATTCCCTTGATCCACAATTCTGTGACTAAGAAGCTCTGCCCCGTATTCACTCATTTCATTCTGCGCCAAATGGTGCATCGTCGCCTTTTTACCATTCAATATACCAGAAGTAGCTAGTAACATACCTCCTGTACAAACTCCTGCAACGATTGTTCCTTCATTGTGCATCTCCCTAATCATTTCGGTCAAGGCTCCAATCTCTGCTTGCTTACGTGCCCCATGTTCAGCTTTATGATTCCATCCACCACCAGGTACAATTAACAAATCTGGACGATTATCCATTCGTAAAAAATCATTTAGTTTAACCGTAACTCCAAACGAAGTAGTAATTTCTCGTTTTGGTTCACTTGATATTAGTTCAACCGTAAATGGAGCCCCTTCTTCTATCGCTCTTTTAAGTACCTCAAAAGGTGCGAAAGAAACAAGCTCTCCGAAGCCGTCAAACAATACAATTTGTATTTTCATTTTTGAACACCTCACATGCTTTTTTGGGGGAATCTTAGATATATAAAACAATTCGGCGATTTATTATCAAAGTGAAAATTGTAAGGTACGCCTAAATTATTCAAATAAAAAATAATACCCTACATAGTTAAATACATTTGTAAACCCTACATTTTCTACAACTGAGACAGAAGACTTGTTCAATTCCATACAGTCCCAATATGGAATAATGTCATTCTCCAAACAATCTTTTACAAAACTATGAGCTATCTTTTGAGCTAATTTTCTCCCCTGATGACCTTCTATTGTTTCAATATCTATGCAGTGTATATTTTCAAAGACAAATCCTGAAAAACATACACTTACAATCATATTGTCATAAACAATACAATAGCCTATTCCCTCATTAAAAAAACAATCGGGTGAAGACCAAAACTCTAAAATTTTTGACTGTAAAAACTCAATGTTCTTCAATGAATTTTTATTATTTTCATAAAGAGTTTTGCTCATTTTCAGCACTGTATACCCTTGTTCAATTTTAGATTCATGATTATCTTTATATTCCTCTTTTTTTAGCGTATACACCCTTTGATTCCAACTCTTTAATTGACGATGCTTAAACATCCTTTCGATTGTTTTATTCCACTTCGAATGATTACCGATTGCTTCAAAACAATTGAGTCCAATCTTCTTTGCTTCAGGTACTATCACTTTATCGATAAAATCATTTATTTTGTTATTAAACTCTTCATTTTCTGCATTCCCAATAAAAAAGAAGCCATCATTATTACCTAACCAAATAAGTCCCGAATTAGGAGAAGTAATGTTATCTACAAATATACGACCAGGATTCACTCCTGCAATTACAGCTTTTACTTCTAATTGACCTTGTTCATTTACTAAACTATTACATCTATAAAAATCATTCTTGTTTAATTCAGAAATCATACGTTAAACCGCCTTCCTGAAACTGTTCTATTCTAACTTTATCATTCCGGCAGAATATTCTCTATCTTTTCAATAATTTGTGTAAACCAATGCAGTAGTGACTATGTATAGTAAAAAGAGCCAATCACCTATATAATAGAAGATTGGCTCTTTACTTTATTTATTCACCTGTTTCAGAAAATCGTTTAATCCGTTCACCGATTTCATTACGAACACGTTGAAACTCAGACCACTCTTTTCCTGCCGGATCATCAAATCCCCAATGAACACGATTCACATGCGGAGGTGTAGAAGGACACACAGAATCAGCATGACTACAAAGAGTAACAACTAAATCAGCATGATTTAAAATGTCTGAATCAATCATGTCTGATGTTTGATTTGTTATATCGATATTTACTTCTTCCATCGCTTTAATAGCATTTGGATTTACTCCATGTGCTTCGATCCCAGCGGAATATACATTCCACTTATCTCCTAAATATTGTTTTCCCCAAGCTTCTGCCATTTGGCTTCGGCATGAATTTCCTGTGCATAAAAAGTAGATTGTCTTTTTGTTTTCCATGTTGTTTTCCACCTTTGTTTTAAATTTATACTGATTGATCATTAAAATATTTACGTTTAAACCAAAAAGCGACATTTACAAGTGCAATCATTACAGGTACTTCGACTAACGGTCCAATGACAGCTGCGAATGCGGCACCCGAATGAATACCAAACACACCAACTGCTACAGCAATCGCTAACTCAAAGTTATTACTACCTGCTGTAAATGCTAAAGTTGTTGTTACCGGATAATTTGCACCAATTTTTCTTCCCATAAAGAAAGAAACAAAAAACATCACAATAAAATAAATGAATAACGGAATTGCTATTCTTACTACATCTAGTGGTACGCTAACAATCATCTCCCCTTTTAAAGAGAACATAGCGATGATCGTAAATAGTAATGCAATTAATGTAATTGGACTAATCTTAGGTATAAACACCTTTTCATACCACTGTTTTCCTTTTAGTTTCACTAGTATAAAGCGTGTCAACATACCTGCTATAAAAGGAATTCCCAAATAGATAAATACTGATTTCGCTACCTCTACCATTGTAATATTAACGATAGCCCCTTCAATTCCTAACCATTCTGGAATTACTGTTACAAACACGTATGCATAAACTGAGAAGAATAACATCTGAAATACCGAATTAAACGCCACTAAACCTGCTGCATATTCTTTATCACCATCAGCAAGATCATTCCAAACAATTACCATTGCAATGCAACGTGCTAAACCAATCATAATGAGTCCGACCATATATTCTGGTTTATCAGGAAGAAAAATAATTGCTAAAACAAACATAAGTACCGGACCAATAATCCAGTTTTGTACTAAAGATAGAACTAACACTTTTACATCTTTAAATACCCGCCCCATTTCTTCATAACGAACCTTCGCCAATGGCGGATACATCATTAAAATTAAACCAACAGCAAGCGGAATAGACGTTGTTCCAACTTGTAATGTATTCAGTCCATCTACTACACTAGGAAACATAAATCCTAAACCAATTCCAACAGCCATAGCTAGAAAAATCCATATTGTTAAATATCGATCTAGAAAAGATAAACGTTTCATTTTATTCTCCATCTCCTATTAACAACAAGAATTTTTATCTACTACGTTAGAAGTTGTACAACAAGATGGATCTTCTATTTTGTGAACATCACTATCTGCTTTTGTATAAAAGAACTCCCACTCGTTACCATCTGGATCAGTTACCCAAAACTTATCTTGTACCGCATAGCAACAAGTCGTATCGATCTCATCACGCGCAAAGAAGCCTTCTTTTTCTAATCTTTCTTTATGAAATGTAATTTCTTCAGCTGTCTCTACTTGGAAACCAAAATGATTCACCTGATTTCCATTCACTTCATCTCGTACATTCAGCGTGAAATTAAGCCCTGGAGTCTCTAATAAAAACTTTGCATAATCTGTTTTCACTTTAGCTGGTGATACACCAAATACCTTTTCATAAAATTCAATAGACTTCTCTAAATTAGTAACGTTTATACCGACATGAACATATCTCATAGCTAATTTCTCTCCTTTACATGTTATTAATCAATTTTTTTTGATTAATAACGCAAAATTTTAACAACAGCTACCTTTGCCTGTTTTTCTAAAGATACAGCACAATTCTTCTGATAATAAATTATTCACTTCCGCATCATTTAAATCATAATAACTCCATGTACCTTTTGTTTCTTTGACAATTAAGCCTGCATCTAATAGGATTTTCAAATGATATGATAACTTAGATTGAGTCATTTCGAAAACCTCCGTTAAATCACATACACAAGTCTGTCCTCGCTGACAAAGTTCATACATAATCTCTAAACGCTTCTGATCAGCCAATGCTTTAAATTTTTTCTCATACAGTTGAAAATCTTGTGCCAATACAATACACTCTCCCTTCATCAAGTTTTTTTGATATTTATAGTATATACGCTGATGAGTTCTTTATGCAAATGATTAATCAAGTTTTTTTGATTAAAATACAACTCTCTTTTCCTATCATAAGTTTTCTGCGAATAAAAAGAACCGTAACCTTTCCAAAATCGAAAAATTATGGTTCATATCATAATTTGATATATTTTCAAACGGTAGTGCTCCATATTCATCAAACTAACAAAATACGAAACTTTAAGCTGATGGCTATGGCAGGCCCTCCTTTTCTATAAACAAAACCCTCCAGAAACATCTAAAATTTGACCCGTTACCCAGCGACTATCAGAAGAAGCAAGGAATGCTACTGCATCTGCAATATCTTCAACTTGCCCTATTCGTCCAAAAACAGAGGAATTCGTAGCAAAATTTCGTATTTCTGGATTATCTAGCAATTTCGCATTAATATCTGTCTTCGTATATCCGGGCATGATTGTATTAACCGTTATACCTCTTTCTCCAAGATGTTTAGCTAGAGGAAGTGTCATCGTATTTAGTGCACCTTTACTTAAACCATATGCAATTGATCCTATAAAACCAAGTCGTACTTCGGCTGATGATATGTTAATAATGCGCCCCTCTGCTCGCAGTAATGGTAATGTTTGCCGAATTAAGAAGAACGGTGCCTTAATGTTTACGGCGAGGATTTCATCAAAAACTTCTTCAGTCGTATTTTCAATCGTTCCTTGCGTACCTATCCCTGCATTGTTTACTAAAATATCAATCTCTGATGCACCAATTCTGGTTTGCAGTTCATTCTCTAATCTTTCTACTAGCTTTTTGACACCATCAATTGAGTTAAGTTCAGCTTCAATTAAGAAAGCTTTTCCTCCATTAGATTCAATCTCTCTAATCGTTTCATCTGCAGCTATTTTATTTCGGCCGTAGTGAACAGCAACTAATGCACCATCTTTCGCCAATCTCTTTGCAATTGCACGGCCAATTCCGCGACTCGCTCCTGTTACTAACGCTACTTTCCCATCAAGTTTCTTCATTTTTTCCATCCTTCCTAAATTTCCGTTTAATAAATCCTATACTTATATTTTTATGCAAATACAAGTAATTATAAATATAGATTTATAGGTAATTCAGTTAGTTAACTTATGATATTATAGTTATAATTGACGATTTGCTTTAGAAAATAAAATATGGAGGATACACAATGCAAAATGCAGTAAAACTGGATGAAATCGATCATAAAATTATGAACTTATTGTATAAAAATGCGAGAATTTCCGTTTCAGAAATAGGACGGATTATATCAATGACGCAGCCTGCGGTAAAAGAACGGATTAACAAGCTTGAAGATCAAGGAGTTATAGCGGCTTACCGAACGAAATTTGAGCCTTCCAAAATTAATAAAAACATTCAAGCATTCATCATGTTTAAAACGAGCCAATGCTCTGATTTTATTCAATTTTGTAATACTGCTCCTGAAGTAACAGATTTATATCGAATTAGCGGGGAGTTCAATTATATGATGAAGGTCATGAGTGATTCGATGGATTCTCTCGCTGCATTTTTAGATTCTTTAATGAAATTCGGATTATCATCTCCTTTAATTGTTTTAAAGAGTGAATTTGAAGAGAAATTGTCGTTCTGATAAAGGTATAAGAGCATTGACACCTCAATGTGAAAATGAACAATTTATTTAAGATGATAAGCACAAACTTTCCTTAAAAAAGAAAAAGGAGTGGATTATCCACTCCTTTAATCAACTACCCCTGATTCCTCTGCACCTCTCTAAACTCCTCCTTCACCTTCTCTAACAACCCTTCTTCCGTAATTAATCGATACGCTGTATTCGCTAATGTTTTTGCCGATGTAATTAATGCTTTGTCTCCAAGCTCTGAACGGGCTGCTTCTCTAAATTCATTCGTATGCGCAATTAAGTTATCTGGACCGATTTTAATGTACGGATGAATTGTGGGCACGACTTGGCTTACGTTTCCTGCGTCCGTTGAGCCGATGCCTACTCTTTCCTTACGGTTCACCTCTTCACCTAGTAGTTCTAGTTCTTCGGCTACGACGTCATTAAATGTTTTTGTTACGAGTAGTTCATCGATTTCATTTTGGAATTGATGAATTTTCACTTTTGTTCCTGTTGCTAATGCTGCTCCTTGTGCGATGTTTCTTACTTTTTCTGTTACTTCTGCACACCTTTTTCTCGTTGCTGCACGGATGAAGAACCTTGCTGCTGCGTAGTCGGGAATAATATTAGGTGCTTTTCCGCCCTCAGTAATGACACCATGTATTCTCACATCTGACGGAAGTTGTTGGCGAAGTGCGTTAATACCGTTATACAGCTGGATAACCGCATCTAATGCGTTAATCCCTTCTTCTGGTGAAGCTGCGGCGTGAGCTGTTTTTCCGTAAAAATGAAAATCAAGTGGATCGACTGCTAACGAAGGACTCGTTGTCGCTGTTTTTCCGCTCGGATGAATCATAAGCGCCGCATCAATGTTTTTAAATAAACCAGCTTTTACATAACTTGCTTTTGCGCTACCGTTTGGCCCGCCTTCTTCTGCAGGTGTTCCGAACACGACAACTTCTCCGCCGATTTCTTCAAGCGTTTCTGATAATGCGATTGCTGCCGCAACGCTAATTGTGCCAATTAAATTGTGACCACACGCATGGCCTAGCCCTGGTAAAGCGTCATACTCAGCTAAAAATGCGATAACTGGTCCTTGTTTTCCTGAACTTTTTCGCGCAATAAATCCTGTTTCATGTCCAGCTATATTGTGCTGCAGCTGAAAACCAGCACTACCTAGTAATAAACTTAACGTTCTTGATGCGTAAAACTCTTGATTACCAATCTCCGGATTCGCATGAATATCATGACTTGTTTCTATGTACTTTTCCTTATTTCTTTCTATACTCTCTTCAATTGTTTTTCTTTGTGACGTTACTCCTGTCGCTCCCATTTTTCTTCCTCCTTTTATTTTCACGTAAAAAAGCCTCTTTCTAAAAGATAGAAAGAGGCTTCTGTATATACAGTCAAAATGAGCTTCTTTCTTATCTTTCAAGTTACCTTGCTGGAATTGGCACAGTATTCATATAGAATCCGCTGCCGAGGTATCTTAGGGCCAGTCCCTCCACCTCTCGTGATAAGAATTTTCATAAAATTATATTAAATTATTTTTCATTCTAATTTCATTCCGACTAAAAGTCAAGGAATTCCTATCCGATTTTACCGAATATCCAAAAATCCTTTTAACACACCAATTGTTTCCGGCGCTTGTAGCCTTGCACATATATACGGGAATTCCGTACTACCTTCAAACATCATTTGAGATGTAAGGGGTGCCCCTGCCCAAAAGATTTCATCATCAATTAATAGGAACGGGAATGCTTTATTTTGCCTTTGTAACTTTACATTCTTTAACGGAACTGGTCCATCACTATAAACTGTTACTTGCGCCTTTGCACGCATTAACGCTTGCCATACTCGTTTATCTACTTGCTTCGTACTTGGAAGTGAAATGATAATTTTTCGTTTTGCAGCTAAAATATCTTTTAGTAGCCCTTTCGACTCTTCAAGATTCATTTCCATAAACCAGCGTAATCGTTTCGAAATCTTTCGCTCCCACAATTGACGTGACGTCGTACGATCATACATATCTCCGTGACGTTCTATATGAGCTGTTAATTGTGATAACGCTTGTTTTCGCGAAAGGTTTTTACGCATGTAGTGGCAATCCGATAATTGAATGAACTTCCCTCTTGCCCTTGTCACTGCTACATTGACGAGACGATGGTTTTTATGGTCAAAGAATAACACGCCAGGTCGTTCTTGCGGATAACTATCAACCGTATCAAAGATCATCATATCTCTTTCAGAACCTTGAAACTTATGAACTGTCGCCGCTAAAACTGGTATGTTTTGATATTTCGTTCTCTGCAACATTTCTCGAATACACGTTGATAAAAATCGGGACTGTGCTCGGTACGGTGTAACTACACCGATAGATTGAACACCGTCCAGCAGTCCAATTAAAATCATTTGCATCGCTACTAAACCAGACATAATATTAAAACGAGATCCTGAAGCAGCATCCTTTAATGAAAATGCCCCCATTAGGCTCGTATCAAATAAAACACTCGCCTCATTTGCGAATGGTTGTAGCTGTGCAAGTTCTTTACGCTCTGAAACAGATGGATGATCATATACTCTATTTTTATAAATAAATGAATTTGTAAACTTCGATATATCCGCATGCATACGTCTTTGTTCCTGTAACATAAAAAGGTTGGGATGTGCTTCTGATTTATTTACAGAATCAACAATCCCGGCATGGTAAAACATATCTTCACCGAGCCATTTTCGAACGAGTTCATGGTTCGCCATTGCGATCGGAGGCAACTGTAAAAAGTCACCACAAACGACGATACGTTTCCCAAGAGAAGCAGCTAAGGCGATTTGCGGAACGAACGCCATACTCACTTCATCTACGACAACTAAATCAAATGTACGCTCATAAATAAGTGAATCAATGGCACATTTCGATAAAGTCGCACCGATTACTTTCGCATTTTCAATATATTCTTTTTCTACTTCTTTAATTTTTGCTCGTTGTTTTCGAAGATCACTTTCAATCTCTTGCATACGTTTCTTATCAGCAGACGTTGCTTTATACGATAAAATCTTTTCACGAAGCTCCTGGCGTGTTTCCTCTAAATAGAGTCTTTCCTCACCCCATGATCCGTTCGTCGTTTCAACTAACTTCGACGCAAGTAACGTTTCATGATTTCGTATATGTTCATGCTGGCTAAAACCGTAACGAACAATTTCACCAGGGGTCCATTTCTTTTTCTTTTCAATTTGCTTCGTTACTTCACTCATTAGTACGTCTACAGCCGCATTACTATGAGCTAACACAAGTACCGATTTTCCTTTTTGATAATGCGCCGAAATAATGCGTGATAAATTGTACGACTTCCCTGTTCCAGGCGGTCCCCACACGTACGTTGTCGGATTATAAAATGAACGATATGCCAATTCATTTTTCGTATTTTTCATCTTCTCAATATGCTTCGGACTACTCGTCCCATCTACTAAGCGTTTAATTCTTTGACGTCTTTGCTTATCTTTACGAGCTTCTTTTAATCGCTCTTGTAACTGCTCTAGTAGTTGCCACGGCTCACTGTATAAAACTGCTTCTCGTATTTCACCTTGTATATAATCATTTAACTTCAGTTCTATTTCTAGCCCATGTACAGATAATACTTCCCCTGTCGCTTCCTCACCATCGAACTCAATTCGAATTGGTGAACCTTCAGGTATGCTTACTTCCGAAATAAGCTGAAAGACATATACCGTACTTTCATAATCTGTATATAAAAAACGACCATTCATGATAGAAATTTTACTACCACCTATCGTTTTCCAATGTTTAATTTCATATGCTAATGCATAATGCCACTCTTTCATCGTTTCCGATAATGAAGGAGTTTGAGTCGTTGTATTCATAAAATAATCTCCTTCCTTCTCCCCAAACATACTTTCTCACTATACCATATAACAAGCTAAAATTTGTAAGGTTTTTATCTTGCTTATTTTCTTAATTTTCAATATCATTTTATGTATAATTTTCAGAAAGAAGAATTGCACATGCCAGTTAGGAGAATTGAACACGTAGGACTTATGGTTGCAGATTTAGAAGCGTCTATTTCATTTTATGAAAAAGTTGTTGGCTTACAGCTCATTAAACGTATGGGCCATCCAAACCCAGACTTAAAACTCGCTTTTTTAGGTGTGGAAGAATCAAAAGAAACGATACTTGAACTAATTGAAGGCTACAACTCTTCCCTGCCGGCAGAAGGAAAAGTGCATCACATTTGCTTTAAAGTGGATTCATTAGAAGTTGAAATCGAAAGACTACGAAAGCACGAAGTAACCTTTTTACTAGGAGAAGAAATCGAAACATTACCAGATGGAACACGTTACATATTCTTCGCTGGCCCTGACGGGGAGTGGATTGAGTTTTTTGAAACGGAGAGATAAAAAGAGCCAGAATTCTGGCTTCTTTTTTATTACAAATACAAACCATCAATAATTTAACCTATATTCCAGTTCCTTAAATAACAAAAATTAGAATCAAATGTAAGAAAGAAGAACTCCACTCAGTTTTAGCAATAAGCATTAAGTTAGGGGGCTAGAATGATGAATATGGTCTATATTTTTGTTTTTTGGGTACTTATACTAATTCCAATCCTTTACTTAATCAAGATAAAAAATTGGAGTATAAAAGTGGCAGCCGTATTAGTTGGAAGAATCATATTGAGTATCGCCTTTTTCTTAAATGGAATTGATTTAGGACTGCGACGCAATTGGATAGATCCTCCCTATGAAAAAGAGTGGGATTTCTTTATAAAATCTTTGCAAAACGGGAAAACTGAAGCACTTATACACTTGTTACTTCTAATTATTGTTGTAACCTATGACTTAATTATTCTTATTTACTATAGAAATAAAAAGAAATAGGGTATTTTCCCCTATTTCTTTCCTTACTGGGGTCCATCAAGCTAATATTTTGAAGTATCCCCTAAACGGAAATTTTATGTTTTTTTAAAGCTTTTATTTATTTTCCGTATATGACGTAATACTTTTTAAGAAGATTCCCAACCCTGCAAAGAAGAATCCTAAGCATAATAAGCTGGCTGGCGTTCCCCAAGTAATTTGATCTAGCATTTTTATCCCCTCCCATTTATTATATATTGTTTATTAGGTATTATCCAGATTTTCCCTTAAAACATCCGGAGATAATAAAAAAAGAGCCTATTCAGATCACATCAAAATCCGAATAGGCCAACTCAAGAAGATGAATTAGGCTAAAATATCCATGTTTAACTAATCAACAAAAAGAACTTGTAGGAATCATTATCTAGAGTTTTGTTTTGCTCTACCGATTTAACTTCTCGACAGCTTCCTCGCTTGTATCTACACGTTTAACGAAAAAAACTAATAGTAGTGCAATAACATTCATGCCAAGCGCTACATAAAATGAATATTGAATTCCAGCTAATAAAGCTTTCTGAGTTAATAATGCCTTTGTGGCTGCTGTAAAGGTTGTTGGATCTACATCAGTCATTAAACTTTCAGCTTTTGTTTTTGTCACAGAATTCATAATCGTAACAAGAATAGCCGTACCAATCGAACCGGACACTTGTTGAGCAGTATTATTAATAGCTGTACCGTGCGGATTTAAGCGAGTTGGCAATTGATTAAGGCCATTTGTCATAAGTGGCATCATCACCATTGCCATCCCAAACATACGCAACGTGTAAATAAGAATAATATGTGTGTGACTAGAGCCGAGTTGCAGGTTTGCCAACATGTAAGTTGAAACTGCTGTAATGGTAAGTCCTACTATACCAAGAATCCGGGGGCCATATTTATCAAATAGTTTACCTGTAATTGGTGACATAACTCCCATTATTATCGCACCCGGAAGCATCATTAGCCCTGAGTTTAGCGGTGAAATACCGCGGACGTTTTGTACATAAGCTGGTGTTAGAATCATCCCCGAAAACATGGCCACCGCGTTGACAATTGCAATTACAGACGCAAGTGCAAACATTGGGTACTTGTAAACACGTAGATTTAATAAAGGCTCATTCATTTTTAATTGACGGATAATGAAGGCAATTAGGGTAATAGCGCCTATGATTAAGGTTGTTAAGACAATTTTATCCGTCCAACCATTTGAGCTTGCAGAACTGAACCCATATAACAAACCACCAAAACCAATAGAAGATAATAGTACTGAGAGATAATCAAGTTTTGCATTTTTGTTTTGTTTCATGACATTCTCAGATTTCCAAATCCCTAACAGTAAGCTAATGATCGCTAACGGTAAAATCATCTCAAAAAGCAAACGCCAGTCATAATATTCTACAATATAACCTGATAGTGTTGGTCCAATTGCTGGAGCTGTAATCATAACTAATCCAAAAATCCCCATTGCTGTTCCCCGTTTTTCTCTCGGGAAGCTTACTAGCATAATATTCATTAACAAAGGCCCCATGACCGAGGAACCAGCTGCTTGAACCATCCGGCCGGTAAGTAATAAACCAAAGTTCGGCGCTAAAGCCGCTAAGGCAGTACCAAGAATAAAAATCACCATGGATGTAATAAATAAGCTCCTATTTGAGAAGCGGGTTATTAAAAATGCTGATGCCGGAATTAATATACCACTAACAAGCATATAGCCTGTAGAAAGCCACTGGATCGTTGAATAATCTTTAATGTTTAAATCTTTCATAATTGATGGCAAGGCTACATTTAAAAGCGAGTTATTTAGAAATGAAACAAATGCCCCAATAAAAAGAATTACAAGCATTAAATATGGTGGTTTTCTTTTATGTAATGTTTCACTCATATATTTGTTTGCTCCTCCATTATAAACTTCATCGATTAGTTTAGATTGTTTACGTATCTGTACAAAAATGCTTTATTCTTACAGTATTTTGCCAAACTCTTCAAATAGATATTCTCTTTTTAGCAATTCTATTTGCTAAACATAACATTAAAAAAAAAGCGTTATTGTTCAAAACGATGACCTTATCCATTTGGACATATTTACCAGTATTATTACCAAAAAATTCATGATATGGTTAATTAGTCGAGTACGTCATTACTTGACGATTACCCTTAGAAACCCCGCAGACAATCGGGGTTTCTTTTATTGATATTCAAATTTTAATATATAGTTTCTAAAATAAGCAGTTAAGTGTCAAACTGTCATAGATACTCCTAAGGGAGCTCTCATGTAATTAAGCAAGAGTTTAAAAACTATCGAATCTCAGCCCCTTGGAGTGCCCTTCAAAGGGCTGAGTCAATTAAAATAAGGATTTTATTTGAACTTCATAAAGCCTCTCTTTACCTAAATAGGTTCAAAATTACCTATTTAGCATATATAATACTTTTAAGCAATTTAAATTCTATAATTAGTAATGGAGGCATCAAAATGAGTAGCATCCCAAATATACCACCACAACAATCTATCCCTAAAAAACAAATGAATCCTGATAAGCACCTACAAACGAATAAAAAGCTACGACGTCGTCTTTTATTAGCGCTAGCTTTTATGCTACCTATGGTTATTTCCATTCAAATCTCCATTTATAAGCAAGAACAAATGATTAAAGGAAAACAAATTACACTTAATAATGAAAAACAAAAATTATCTTATTTAAAGAATGTTGGACATTCTTTTGAAAATGATAGTAAGACTTTAACAGAAAGTGAAGAAGGTATTTTAAAGTTCGCAAGGAAATTATATGGATTTTCTAAACCTGATGAAACTATATTTCATATAGCCGAGTAACCTTTCAATATTCATCTTCCACCTAAAATGTAAAGGTGTGGAAGATGAATATTGGTAGACGTCGAAAAGCTATTTTTTTGTATAATAAAGAGAACACAAAAGAAAATGAGGTACAATTCATGTTAATCCATAAGGGGTTTAAATTTAGTGTCTATCTCAATCAAGAAAACCAATTTTTTGGGGTAACATCTGGAACATGCGAATTTACAACGTTAAAGAAATGATAATTTTAAAAATCCTAATTTCTCAACATTATATTGAGAAATTAGGATTTTTTTGCTGCTCTTGATAATAAATCAACAAGACCACGCACCCATTCTTTTAAATATGGGCTTGTAGATCTAGTTATTTAACCATCCATAAAAAGGAATATTACATAGGCTAAGTCTAACATTATATTTTTAAAGTGAGGGGAATAAGCGTATGCACCAGTATTGGTATGTGAATTCAAAGGGGAACGGGCAGCTATATAATAACCAAATTTCAATACCGCCATTATATTCACAGCTCCAAATACCCAAACCTGAAGGAATAAATGGTTTTGGGATTCCTGAGGATTGGAGTTTTAGAATCTATCCGGTTGGTTGGGATTCATCAGCCGATCATACGGGTTTCAATCCCCCACCCCCCCCTCCCCTTGGGCCCAGCCAATCCATTATGCAGGGATGATGCCCCAAGGACATCCTGCTAGTTGGGCTCCATTAGCCGGCCATGCAGGCTTCAGTTTCCAAAAACACCCCTTCCCTTGGGGTCAACCAGTCAATCATACGGGGATGTTCGCGCAAGGACATCCTGCCGCTTTGCAATCGCCGCCAGCCAATCCTTTTAGTTTTAGTACCAATGAGCAACAGGTGAACTGGGACATTTTTGGAAACCCTGCAGGCTGGGGAGGACAGGTAAATCCCATGGGATGGAGTGGCCCGTGGGCCCCAATGGGATGGGGGAATAACGGCGGTAACGGCCAGCCGGGAATGCTTGGAAACCTACTTACAGTGGGAAAAAGCACCATGAATGGAATCGGAATGATTAGTAGTCTAATCGGTATGGGAAAGTTCTTCTTTTAGTGAATTAGGTCTAGGAAATAGGTCCGCAGCCCAGACATTTCAACTAAATATTCCCTTTCCCATTGATTTAATTTCCTCAAACATGCACCCCTCAATGTATTTATTATATGCTTCCAATGCTCCCTCCAAGTTCGTTTCCTCGTCTTTCAAGTAAAAAAACATCTATTACCTTGTATCTGACATCTGTTCATTAAGAAAGCTTTTGTTAAAAATATACCTAAACTGAGATGCCCGCATGTTTTTGTGATGAAATTGAGGGCTGACTAGAATTTTTTTGTTTTGAGATAATTGATTATGATATATACGATACATTTTAAATTTGAACTCATATAATCCTCCTCTCACACCTGTCAATTCCAGCATATAACAAAAAAGCATTGGATACCCAATGCTTTTTATACTTACGCAAATAGAGAAGTATTCGCATATAAAGCTGGTGAACCACCTGAATGTACGAATAAAATGTTATCTTCTTTATTAAATTTACCTTTTCTAATTAAATCGATTAATCCCGCTACTGCTTTACCCGTATACACTGGATCAAGTAAAATACCTTCTGTTTTCGCAAGTAACTGAACTGCCTCAACCATTTCCGGCGTTGGTAACGCGTAACCTGGCCCTACATATTCATCAAAGCACGTAACAGCTTCGTGCGGAATACAGTTTGGAATACCAACGTGAGCTGAAGTTTCGTCTACAAGTTTTGCTACTTTCTCTTCCTGCTCAGCTTTTCCTCTACTTACGTTAATTCCGATTACAGGGATTTTACTTTGCGTTCCGGAAAATCCAGTAATTAAACCAGCGTGCATACCACCGCTACCACTTACGCAAACAACTGAGCTAAAATCAATTCCTTGCTCGAATGATTGCGCCATAATTTCTTGTGCACAAGCAACGTATCCCATTGCGCCAGTAGGATTTGATCCACCAACTGGTATTACATATGGTGTATTACCTTTTTCACTTACTTCTTTCGCTACTTTATGCATCTCTTCCATAAGATCTGCTCCGTTCGGTACAACAATTACGTTCTCAGCACCTAGTAAGTGATATAAGAAATAGTTTCCGTTAAAGTCTGGCTTCTCTTCTGGCTCAAGCCCTTCTTCTAACACAAGAATACATTTCATCTTTTCTTTTACCGCAGCTGCAAGAGTTAAACGGCAATGGTTAGACTGAATTCCGCCAGCTGTAATTAACGTATCCGCACCTTTTGCCTGTGCATCCGCAACTAAAAATTCTAACTTTCTCGTCTTATTACCACCAGCTGTTAAACCAAGTAAATCATCTCGTTTAAAATAAAGAGTTGGCCCACCAAGTGCTTCAGAAAAATTATTTAACTTTTCAATTGGTGTATATGATTCTGTATATTTTTTTCTAGGGAATTTAGCTAAATTCATTAATAACGCTCCTTTATACTCTTTCACTGTAAATGTAACCATTCTATTATTACATGGAAAAATGATGAAGTCATCTTTCCGAATTAAAAATGTTAATGTAATTTAGTTTCGGTACATGAAATTTATATCGCCGTTTTTTTAATATATCAGCTATTTTTCAAATATATCGACTTACCGACAAAAAAACGACAACAAAAAAGGAGCCCACTCATTAAAAAGTAGGCTCTCTTCCAATCACGTATTTACCGAAAAACGAAGCAATTGCGTTAATCCCGGCTGTAAATTCATTTCTCCTTTATGGCGAACGTATACAATTTTGTCCTCATCAAATTTTGGAGGGTTTCCTGGATTATACGTATGCCACTCATTCGTTCCTTCTATAGAATACTCCATATATTCCGTTGCACCGACGATTACGTTTTTACTGTCGTCAGCTGTTACATTTGGTGCCATTTGTGCAACTTTTGAATGACTAATTAATAAGTTTTTAATGCCCTTATCACGTTTATAATCGTAAGCCGTTACGACAACATCGTTACATAACCACAACAAAATACTCTACCTTTTTAAGTTCTCTTCATTTAATCCAAATAACTCTGATAAAACAAAATCCCTGATTTTTCTAATCGGTACATCATCAAACCAAATTTCACCACCGCCATACTCTGGCCTTTGAATATTTAATAAATCCCAATGTATCGCTAATTTATTCCCATTTCCTGCACCTTATAATGAATCTCGCATGCTATGGATTAAAAGCTAGAGTAAACTCTACAACGAGATAGATTTACTAAACGAACTAATGAAATACTTTTTCCTGCAGATCGAAAAAATATTTAGAACTGAATTTTCTGTTTATTACTCTCTTTAAGTTATATAATTAGGTAGTAATATAATTTACAAAAAAAGGATGGCGTTATGTATATGCAAAAGGAAGAATGGGTTCAAAGATTAAAAGAAGGACGATATTATGTAGCTTCTTATGAAAGCATCATGAAAAAGATACACAAACGTCCTAGCCGCATACCTGGGATATTAATTGCATTCGTATTATTAATGATCTTACCAGGAGGACTATTTAGTTATAATGATACAAGTAGTATGTTTATTATGTGGTTTTTTTTAATTGTATTTGTTACTTTGTGGCCATCTATGATACACATATTTAGAAAATTTACTGCTTCTAAATATGACCCCCAGATTCAAGAATATGATCAAGAATTTCAAAAGAGTGTGCCGATTCCAATTAGGTATTTTTCAGTCAGAAAAATTGATAAATGTATAGTAGCGCTAGAAAGCGGAGCAGCAGACGATTTAAAAGAAGCTTTAGCAATCTGGCAAGTTACTGAAACGAGTAAAGTGCAGCATACTTTGTTAGAAGAACAAAATACTCTTTTGAAAAAGCAAATACGTGCGACAAAAGATGCGGCAGATGCTGTAAATCATCTCCGCCGTTAGTAACAGAACACATAAAAAAGATTCCTTCTGACAGTAGTACTCTAAATCCCCCTTTCTAACTCAGGACTTTTGACCAACGTGAAAAGTCCTGAGTTCGGTTACGTCATTAGAAAAAAAGACACAGAGATTCCTCTCCATGCCCACTAATTCCCTACTTCTTCACCGCATGTACATAATGCACCGTCTCAAAAGCTTCTAAATAATCGTTTCGTCCTTCAAAATATAATTTATTTATGTCCTCTGTTGATAGGTGCTCATAAATGAGTAAGCCCGACTTCTCTAACATTGCTTCCATTTCTCTATAAGAAAAACATGCTTTCATCGGTTCTCCGCCTACAACAGCCATTTTCACCATATTTTCAACTCGATTAGACAGTCCCTTTTCCGTAAATAAGTTTTCATCAGGGTAATCGAAAACGATAGAACTTCCTGCTGGAACCAAATCGAATAAACATTCTATTAAACTGGAAAGCTCTCCTTTCGTTAAATAGTACGTGACACCTAAAAGACTAAAGAAAGTCTTTTTATTTTCAAATCCTTCATTACGTAACTGTTCATAGGAAAATCCTTTCGTAAAATCCATTGAAACAAAATGAAGATTATTTGGAATTTCAAGTTCAGCTTCTTTCATTCTTTCCTTCTTTAACTGTTGCGTAGAAGGATGATCCACTTCAAATATTTCTATTTTATTTTCTAATTCTCGGTGTCTAAAACTGAACGTGTCTAAGCCTGCACCGAGTATGACGTATTGTTTTGCTCCTAGTGTAATTTCATGCAGTAATACTTTTTCACAATATGCTGCACGAGCTAAAGGTGTTGGTGATAACTGAACTTGGGTAACCCATTTTAATATTTCTTTTGGATCATCTTGAAACTGCTCTGCAATGTCTTTATTGAAAAAATGTATTCCCTGAATCATGTTCATTTCAATATCATGACGTTCTTTTGGCGAAATGAACTCTTTGGCGATATAATCATCAAAAATTTTAGGACTATCAAATTCACTATGATACGCCCTGCCGAAAGCTGATACTAACGACGTTATACTTGCTTCACCTTGTTTCACGCACATACACTCTCCTTCATTTTCACAACAAAAATAGGGTTCCCCTGGCCAGGAGAACCCTATTATACACTTTATTTTTATATTGGTAAATTATAGCATAAATAAGTTTTTTTGTCAAGTTTTCAGCTCGTCATCACTCTAACAATTTGTGTAATTTCTAGCAGGAAGATTTCCCCCTGCACAGAAAATTCCTGTTTATAACGATATTAACGGAGGCAGTCATGAAAAGATTAGTCATTATTACAATAGGAAAAACCCACAGCGGAAAAACTACATTCGCTAGAGCACTAGAAAGAGCGTTACCTAACTCTTTTATTATGGATCAAGACAACCAAGCTGAATTTATTAACACGCATTATGAAAAATTACAACTGACAGAAGGACCAAATATATTAAAGCACGGACTTTCTAAATTCACTGTTGATTATGCAAAAGAGCATACAACTTTACACCTTATTATTTGTAATTCCAATCGCAGCAAAAACGGAAGATTATATTTACTAAATGAAGTGTTTCCACAACATAAATATGTACGTATATTAGTCCATTTTGACATTCCAGATGATGTTCTTTATGAAAGAGTGGCACGTAGTAAGCGAAGTACAAATATATTTCGAGGTAACTACTCCAGTTTCGAAGAAGTATTCAATCGCCAACAGGCTGAATCACTACATGAAGATGTAATGGATCCTATAGAAAATGAAGCTGATTATTTGTTTGTTATTCGAGATAATACGGAAACAGATTCTGTTATAAAGGAAATCATTCATATAACAAAAGACTGATCAACTCCCCTACTCTATGAGGAAAATAAGTGATTTTAAAAATTACCTAACCATAGATTATTATGCAAATACTTCCACTAGGCACCGCACATGGTATATAATAATAAAATAATCTACTTCTATATGCTCAACTCTACACAAAACAGCTCATGCATATAAAGTGAAACTTTAATCAGTGGGGGTTTTGTTCATCCCCCACTGATTATTAGTTGAACCAATCGGGCGTTTACGGACAGTTGATCTCCCACCTAACTCCCTCGCATTCGCCAGATTTTGAGGTGGGAGTCTTACTGCCCGCAAATAGCGGGATAAAAGAAAAGAGGTACAAAAATATGAAGACAAAACAAACAATCGCTACGTCTACACTAGCTTTAGCAATGATTGCTGGCGCGAACCCGGCTCATGCGGAAGTAAATGATGCTACTACTCAGCAAAGTACTGGAGATCGATTAGCTGAAATTAAGCAACATAAACAAGAGTTAGATGCGAAACTACAGCAGCATAAAGAAAATGTGGATCAAACGTTAAATGAACTTAACCAAGTTAAGAAAAATGCTGATGAAAAAGTAAACGAAATTAAGCAGCATAAACAAGTTGCTGAGGACAAAATCGGCGAAATTAAACAACATAAACAAGAGTTAGATGCAAAACTTCAGCAAGACAAACAAATCGTCGATGAGAAAATTGCTGAGATTAAAGAGCATAAAAAACAAGTAGATGACAAAGTTGCTGAAATGAAAGAGCATAAACAAAATATCGATACAAAGGTTAATGAGGTTAATGAACTTAAGGAAGTAAAAAAACAGGTAGATGAAAAATTAGCCGAGTTAAAGAAAGCGAAACAAACTGCTGAGGACAAACTGGCTGAGCTAAAAGAACAAAAGCCGAATGTTAGTAACTCGTTAGAAGAACTAAAAAAAATTAAACAAAATTTAGATAGTCTTTCCTCTAACTTAGAACTAGCTAAACAAGATGTAAAAAATAAACTAGCTGAGTTACAAAAGGCTAGACAAGACTTAGAAAATAAATTAAATGAAATTAAGCAATCGAAACAAACTGTTTCAGACGATTTAACACAGAAAAAACAAGACTTAGATATTAAAATAAACGACTTTAAACATACTGAGAAAAAAATTGAAGACAAATTAGCTGAGTTACATACAACGAAGCAAAATGTAGATAACAAGATTAATGAAATATCGCAATCTAAACAAGCGCAAGCGAATACTAGTACTACAAACAATAAAACGAGAGAACTTCCTAACGCTGGTAGTGAGCAATCAAGTAATATAGCTTTAGGAATGTTATCTATTCTAGGTGGACTTTTATTAGTAACACGAAATAAAATTAAAACGTTCTTCTCAAAATAACGCCATTATAAATATTTTTATAAAAAGGACAACAACGCCTATATGCGTTGTTGTCCTTTTATCTTTATATTAACTGTCCATCTCGAAGCGTCAATATACGATCACATACATCAAGCATTCTTTCATCATGTGTAATCATAATGGCTGCTTTTTGGCTTTCTTTCACTTCACGTTTCATCATTTCCACGACTTCACGTGCGCGTTTTGAGTCTAAGCTTGCAGTCGGTTCATCAGCTAATATTAAATCTGGATTGTTCATGAACGCACGAGCGATTGCTACCCTTTGTTTTTCCCCACCTGATAGTTGATTTGGATAATGATTTTTTCTTTCCCCTAATCCAAATGCTGCTAATAAATGATCCGCACGTTTTTCAGATTCTTGTTTGTTTTCTTTTTTTAGCTTTGCAATGTAAAGCAATTGTTCTTTTACATTTAAGTACGGAACAAGATTTGCGAATTGGAAAATGAAGCCGATTTTTTTCAAACGAATGTCTGTCATTTCCTTTTCTGATAACTTCGTAATATTTTGCTCACGAATGTAAATATCCCCTTTTGAAGGTGATAGTAATGCACCCGCGATTGATAATAATGTACTTTTTCCTGATCCAGAAGGACCAACAATTCCGATAAACTCTCCAGCTTTCACATCAAGCGACATCGGATGAAGGGCTGTTACTTCAGTATTCCCTTCTCCGTACACTTTACTTACTTTGTCTAATTTTAATAATGAAGTCATTACATCCCGCCTCCAATTGCTTCTAATGCATCAACTTTTAATACTTGGTATAACGAAATAAGTGTTCCTAAAATACTAATTACGATAAAGATTGCTGCATATTGTGCAATCATCGGTGTTGTTAATAAGAACGGCATACCCGCTGGTAAGATTTGTTCCAATCCTTGTACAAGAACAATACTGATTACCATCGCAACAACTGATAAGAATAACGCCTGCACGACTAAGCTATTTGCTAAATAAGAATTTTTCGTACCGATTGCTTTTAGTACACCTAATTGCTGTGTTTTTTGCAACGTAATTACGTAGAAGAATACCCCAATTAGTAACGCAGCGATAACAAGTAAGAACGCAATGATCATCGTTAATGTTCCTTGCTCTTCTTTAAATCCTGGAATACTTTGCAGTACTTCTTTTTTATCAATTACGTGTGCATTTTTCACTTCTTTATCTGTATTAAGTGCAATTGCACTATAATCTTTTTGGTTTGGTTGTGAGATAGCGCCCCATACATCTTCATTTACATACACGACTGGTGTATGGCTAAACATTTGATCTTTCGTAAATCCAACGATTTTAAATTCTTTCTTTGAAACAGGATCGATAATTGTATCCCCAATATCGACTCCTTTTTCTTTAATTGATTCGTCAGCAACCATTTCGTTATTTGCTGTACCTAATTTCTCACCTTTTACAATTTTCGGTTCTAAAAATGAATCACGTTCACTTGAGAAAATAGCGACATCAACTTTTTTCGAGCTATCTTTCTTTTCATAAGTTGAAACTTTCACGCGAAACGGAACTGCCTCTTTCTCGCCTGCTTGATTTACTACGTTATCTACATCTTCTTTCTTAATTTGTGAACGAAGTAATTTATTTTCCGCATCATCTGCTAATACAAACTTATTCGCATCCATATTTTGAATTGACGATGCATTATCATACGACAACCCATTTGCTAATCCTGAAATTACAAGGACTAAAAATGATAATAACACCATAATAAGTCCGATTAATCCGTATCTTAATTTTGATTGTTTTAATTCACGCAGAGCTAAAAACATTTCGCTCGCTCCTTCCTCTTTCTTTCTATGCACTTATAATAAAAAAGAAATATGAACGGAATATGAACAGAAGATTACAGAGGAAAGATTAAATTTTCAGAAAGTATTGAAAATATCTAAAATCCTTGATACAATTCAGTCAAATAATCTTGACCGAGTAATTTCATTTGAGGAGTTGATCATTTTGAAGCCCATGTTAACACTAACTACTTATAGCCAACTAAAAGCAATAAGCGATCCACTACGTGTCGAAATGATGATGCGTCTATGCGAACGTCCTTATACAGGACAACTACTATCTGAGAAATTCGGCATTCCAAGGGCGAAAATTCATTATCATTTAAAAGAATTAGAAAAGAATGGTTTTATAGAGATTGTTTATACAGAAGAAAAGAATGGCATCGTTCAAAAGTTTTATCAATCTGTCGCTAGAGGCTTCACCCCTGCCGCGGACCTATTACCTCATTTAGAAATATTAAGCGAATCAGGTCGCCAAATCTTTTTACAAATGACAGAAAGAACGAAAAGCCATATTCTCGCTGCACCAGAAGAAGCTTTTACATTACGAAAAGTAAGCGAAGATCCAGCTGAGTGGAATTACGTTTCATCCTGCTGGGAGTTTGATGCCACGCCAGAACAATTTCAAGTGTGGGTGAAAAAGTTTTATGAATTGATGGCTGAATTAAACGAGATCGCAAAAGACGCGGATAAAGATCCAAATAGTAAAGCTTATTACATTTCTACTACTGCACTACAAATCGACGAACGAGCAATGCAGCGATTTGTTAAAAAAGAAGAAAAATCGTAATACGATTTTTTTTACACCAACGGTCAAATTTATTTTACCGAATAAATTTAATATAAAGGAGTAGATAAAATGGACGTATTAAAAAACCGGAATTTCCTCTTATTATTTTTAGGGAGAATTTTTACAAACATAGGAGATAGCTTGTATTATGTAGCCGCGATGTGGCTCGTATATAAACTTAGTGGCAATCCTTTTTATTCTGGATTGGCTGGTTTCCTTACATTATTACCTTCTGCATTACAATTTCTTACCGGTCCATTCGTTGATAGATGGTCAATAAAAAACACCCTCGTAATCACACAAGTTTTGCAATGCATCCTTATATTAATCATTCCTATTACACACTATTTCGATCTACTAACAGTTCAACTACTACTCATCATTATGCCCATCGTATCCTTTATCGAACAATTCGCCTATCCCGCACAATCAAAAGCTTTACCTCTTCTACTGAATAAAACACAATTATTAAAAGGAAATTCACTCTTCTCGTTTGCTTATCAAGGCATTGATTTAATTTGCACGACTCTTTCCGGAATATTAGTAGCACTATTTGGTGCAATTACTTTATATGTGGTCGACTCCTTTACATTTGCGATTACCGCCCTTTTATTCTTTTCATTAAAAATGCCGCAACAAACCGCAACAAACACAGCACTTTCAACTAAGCAATATTTCTCTGATTTAAAAGAAGGTTTTTCAATCGTCTTTCGTTCATTAATGAGCGTCTTCTTGATCGGTTCAGTTGTTGCTAATTTTTCTATCGGTATGACGATGGCGATACTTCCTTCTTTCGCTGATTCTTTAGGCGGTGTGAAATTATATGGTTTCTTTTTAGCCGCTATATCAGCCGGCAGTTTAATTGGAGCATTATTAAGTTCATGGGTTGGTAAACGTAATGTTGGCCGTGTCTCCATTATTGGCTTTGCGGCTGGCGCTCTCTTTTGGTTTCTCTCTACGATTGTACCGTTTCAATGGTTATCTATTTTTTTATTCGGCTTAGCTTGGATACCAATTGGTGCGATCAACATATTATTTGCGACGATCAGTCAAATTGCAATTCCAAATCAATATCTTGGACGCATCAATTCAGTCACACGAAGCATGGGTACAATCGTTATGCCGTTCGGCTCTTTAATTGGCGGATACACTGCAAATGTATTTAGTAGCCAGCTCATTTTCGCGCTTGCTAGCATCGGGATTTTATTCATTTCTCTAGTATGGCTACTTCATCCGAAATTACGTTCATTGCCGAAAGCTGATGAAATTACAGCGGATACTTTTGGAGTGCGGTTTAAGGAAGAACGGGTGAAAGATGCTGCTTTGTAGCAAAAAGAAAACATTATCTAGAGTAAGTAAGTGAAATTTTATCGGCGATTTTTCGAATTTATCAGCGATTCGACATGGAATATCGACTTACCGACAAAAAATGACAACAATAAAGAGAGGCTGTTCCAAAAACAGCCTCTTCCCCTACATCTATTTAGGAAGCTCCACCCGAACAGTTGTCCCTTCCCCTTTCGTGCTATATACCGAAACTTTTCCATAGTGCAGTTCAACGATTTTCTGCACGATTGATAATCCTAATCCGCTACCTTCTATATTTCTCGTTCTTGCTGTGTCTACTTTATAAAAACGATCAAAAATACGATCCATTTCTTCTTTTCCCATACCGATTCCATTATCTGATATAGAGATCATAACGCTAGATTCTAATTCTTCTACAACAAATTCAATCGTCCCGCCATCATTCGAAAACTTAATACTATTCGTAAAAATATTGCTCCATACTTGATGAAGTAAGTTTTCATCACCTTTTATGACGATGTCTGGTACATCAAATTCAACGGCTATATCTTTTTCACGCCATTTCCATTCAAGCATAAAAATAACATCTTTAATTTGCTTCTGTAAATGGAATTCTTTTATTTGTAGAACCTTCTCTTCTTTATCTAAAGAAGCTAGCGTAAGTAACTGTTTACATAAACTAGACATTCTCTTACTTTCGCCCTCAATAATTTGTAAGTAATGATTTCTTTCTTCCTCACTCATCTTTTCTGTTTGTAATGTTTTAGAAAAACCTTGTATGGAAGAAAGCGGTGATTGAAATTCATGCGAGACGTTCGAAACGAATTCTTGTCTCATTTCGTCTAGTTCCTTTATACTTTTCGTCATCTTCTGGAAGCTCGTAGCTAACGTACCAATTTCATCTTTTCGATTTTCATCTAATTCAATATCATATTCACCACTTGCAATCTTTTTGGTAGCTTTTGTAAATGTTCGAATTGGACGAACGATATAACCTGCTGCAATTGCTATAAAAATGATACTTAATAACACGATAAACCCAAGTAATACCGCCAAGAAAATTCGCATCTCACCAAATTGCTGCTGAATGTCAGGACGAATAAATAAAGCGTACTGTTTATCACCGTGCTTTAACGGTACACCTACGCTATTAATTAATTCGTTATCAAAGAATCCTGTAATAAAAAGACGCGTTGGATACGTGGAAACACCATTAAACGTCTCACCTTGCAACACTTTATGAACGGTATCATCACTAATAGTTATCTTGCGAAACGCATTCCCGATACGCTTTCCATTCTTTTGATCATCTACAATATAAATTTCATATCCTAATTTCGCAATAGATTGTAAGTATGCCTCTTTATTTTCTTCGCTTTGCTTTTCGTATAACGATTTTACTTCTTCAGCATACTTTAAAATCTTTTCACTATTGTACGGTTTTAACTTCACTTGATAGTACACATTCGTTAATAAAAAACCGATAATACTACTAAGTAGCATAATGCCAACTGTCATAAAAACAAATCTAGAATATAGTGATTTCATTTTACTTCAACTCCAACTTATAACCGAGTCCACGTACTGTTGTAATTTGAAAGTCATCTGTCCGTTTTGAGAAACGATCTCTTAGTCTCTTCACATGAACGTCAACTGTTCGTTCATCCCCTTCGAAATCCATTCCCCATACTAATTCAATTAGTTCTTCTCTTGAAAATGTTCTTCCAGGATAACTAGCAAGTTGTGATAATAATTCAAATTCCTTTAATGGAAGCAAAATTGTCTGACCGTTACACTTCACTTCAAACCCTTTTCTGTCAATTGTCGTTCCGTGGAGTGTAATAATGTCAGCACTCAGCATTTGATAACGACGTAATAAAGCTTTCATACGAAAAATCACTTCAGCTGGTTCAAATGGTTTTACAATATAATCATCCGTACCAGAAATAAACCCTTTTTCTTTATCCACTAATTGATCTTTCGCAGTTAATAAAATAACAGGTATATCATGATATTTGCGAATCTCTTCACATAATGTATAGCCATCAACAAACGGCATCATAATGTCTACTATCGCAAGATGAATATTTTCCTTCTCTAAAACGCCTTGAGCTACCTTTCCATCTTCAGCCTCAAAAACTTTAAACCCCTCTTTTTCTAAATGGTAATGTAATAACTCTCTAATATGCTTGTCATCATCAGCTAATAAAATATGTATCATCTTCATTAAACCCTCTCTTGTTCATCTTTCTACATTCTTACATTAAGAAACAATTGGATTTTTTGCAAGAAAAAGAAAAAAACAAAATGCTATGCCACAGTTGTTTGGAATACAGTTAGATTAAAATGATGTTACGAAAATTAATTTTTTTAAAAGAAGGAACTCACCCATTTTTGAAAAAAGATTGTTTAGATATAGGTGAATTTTTATTTTAGTATGAATCAGTTTGGTTAACATCAATCAAAAACTTTATTCCCAATCAAAACAAACAACAACTTCATTATTTTAAGAGGATTGTCAAAAACAAAAAAAATGCAATAACAATAAAGATATATTAGTTGATTACAAGATTTTACGATAAATAAAAAGAATCTATTTTGAAAAAAGATGTTCAAAATAGATTCTCATATTTTAGCATTAAGATTAATTTCCATAAAAACATTAATCACTTTCTGCCTTTTTAAAAACAATTTCTAACTCTTATTAAGCCTTAGAAATATCTACAAATCCTTCTCCGAACACATCACGAACATCGTGTATAGCGATGAAAGCACTCGGATCAGTAGTTTGAACTATCCGTTTTAACTTCATTACTTCTTGCTTATTAATAACAATATAAAGAATGTCCTTCGGGGTTTTTGTGTAATAACCATGACCTGAGTATACGGTAACCCCTCTGTCCATTAATGTAGTTACCTGTTCGGCAATTTCATTCGGTTTATCAGAAATAATTGTAATGGCCTTTTTCGGATTCAAGCCTTCGATTACAAATTCCATTACTTTCGTTCCTACATATAGCATAATAATTGTCAGCATCAGTTTTTCTGCACCAATGATGAAATAAGATGAAAAAGCAACTATTAAATCAAAAAACAATAGACCATAGCTAATGCTCCAGCCTAAATACTTATGCGTCATTCTTGCTAAGATGGTAGTACCTGCTGTTGTTCCGCCAACACGAATGATTAGACCAATCCCGCACCCTATAAATACTCCTCCGAAAATGGCATTTACCAGCATTTCATCCGAAGCAATATGCCAGCCTTCTGTCAAATGAAGAAATAGCGAGTTGGTAACTACAGCAATAACCGTATAAATTGTTGTTACCTTATTCAAAAATTTATAGCCAACGATTAACAAAATCGCATTTAAAATTAAGTTGACTAAGCCTGGTGACCACTCAAATAAATAATAGGTAATAATCGTGATACCTGTTACCCCGCCTTCACCGAACTCGTTCGGGATAACAAACAAATTCACACCTAACGCAAAAAGGAATGCACCAATAATAATAAAAATAATGTCTGCCGTTCTTTTCTTCATACAGTACCTCACTTCTTTTAAAAATATTTATTCAAACATAAACTCTCACCATTATATCGTGGAACATTTAAATCGAACAGTAGTCTGTTTTTATTTTAATATAGGATTTTAATCAAATTTTATTCTATATCTGTATATAAACTGACTCACACAAAGTTATTAAATCGAACATTTAGATTATCTTAAAAGTTGTAAGCACATTACTATTCTCTTATATAAATGAGAAGGAGTAACATGCTTTTTTTGAATATAAGTCAGAAGCCAAAAAATTTTTATTGTCAAAGAATCATATTGATATATGACAACAGCTCATTTTTTAAAATTCCTTGTCAAAAACAAGCATATATAGTGTAGAAAACATATTCTACACTATATGTTATCAAAAAGTGAGGAAACGTATATGAATTCACATCATAAGAAAGATTTCATTAATATAAGCGCACCTTATTTACCACATATCGATTTATCGGTATTTTCGAAAGTTCAAAACCCAATAAAATCATCGCAATCCCTAAAAACTCAAAAAACAAAACAAGCATTGCAAACTCCAAAATCCCAAACGATGTGTTGCAGACAAATTGTTGAGCATAAAATCCAGTTAGCTCCTCCCGCAAAAAAAGGAACCGTCAAAGTTGATAAACAGATATTCACTACGATTGAAAAGGTGTGTTCAGAAGTAGTCGTCATTATTGGATATATCCGAAAAACTGTTACTTATACAGCAGTAACTCATAACAGAGAGATTCCAAATCATAGCATTCAAGATGATGTTCCCTTCCAGTGTCTTATAGAATCAATGGACATTAAAGAAAATCATCAATTTAGCATCGTCGAGAAAAAAATATTCGGGGAAGTTTTTGCACGTGAAGCTAACTTTGGAAGTTCAAATGATTTTCGATCGTATAGACAAAACCTTGCTTTCAATTTTATAGAGAAAGATGTAATAAAAGTTTCTATAAAAATGATTACTAAGTAAATCTATATCTATTCATCATAAATATGAAATTAGGTTATTTTAGAGACTAGATTTGTAGTTACGAATCTTTCTAACATGAAACAACTTAATTATTTGTTGAAAATTAGGAAGCTTATCCAAGATATCCTCCTATACAAGCTCTCTATCTACTTCATAATCTATAGTAGAAACAATAGTAGCGTTCTATTTGACTTCGAAATGTACTGAGAGAATATATTGATAGAATTAAGGAGGAATACTAAATGGTTTGCCCACTTATTAATCCAACAACTTGTTGTCAAGTTGTTGTTGAGCGAACAACTCAGCTTGTACCCCCAGCACTTGCAGGTACCGTTACCTTTACACAAACTGTTGAAGCGGATATTGAAAACGTAGTCCCAGAAAAAGTTGTAATTTGCGGGGTAGTTCATAAAACGTTAACTTACACTGCTGTTTTAGAAAATGGCACTCTAGTGCCGGGTTTTCAAGTTTTTGATGATATCCCTTTTCAATGTGTCATTGATCGTGAAGATGCCAATGAAGGGGACCTTTTCGAGGTCACAGGTGTAGCAATTCTTGGACAAGTTTCTGCCCAAGAACAAAATTTTGGATTTATAGACGGATTACGAGTTGCTTTTAAATTCAAAGAAAAAGAGATCATTAAAGTCTGCATTAGGAGATTGCCGGTCACTGGTACAGAAGTGGGGATTGGACTAGGATTTACAAGTGCAGATTGTAACGTTCCTGTTGTAGCATCCGGTCGTTTGTTAGTAAATGGCATAGGATTTGCAGGAATACCAGTTACGTTCACAATAGAAGGTGCAGCAACTGTTTCCCCAACTACAGTATTTACGGAAGCTGATGGATTCTTCCACACTAATGTTACTGCTTTTGGACCTGGAAATATAACGCTTATAGCTGCAGGTACAGTAAATGGGGTTCCTTTTTTCGGAGAAGTAACTACTATGTCACCTTGTCCATAATAAAGTGAAACTTTCATAAGGGTAGCACCTCATTACTATCAATTTAAAAATAACCCACCTCAAAGCGAGAAATATGAATTTCATTGCTATAAAAGGCATAAATTTCTCGTTTTGGGGATATTGGCATTTATTAGCTTGATGGCGATGGGGTAACTTGTTTTCTTAGCTTGATGGGTATGTATGGTGACCCCTATTGGATAATATAGTCTAGTACCAACTAGTTTCACAAAAGATTCTTTTAACGTCCAAAGGGAATAAAAATATGTTAACTTCTGTTCATAATCATACTTTTGTAATTGAGCGTATTCCCTTTGGAAACAAAAAGTCTTAGCAATTGAGAAACCTATGGGTTTAATTCCCTCTACATCTCCCCCGATTTTCCCACATTCAGAAACCGCTAAATTTATCCAATTTCCAGAATGTGAGATATTAAAGTCGCTTTCCATTTTAGATTGGAAACAAACGTCCTTATTATTAGGAAGAATTATGGTGTATGACTATTCTATTTTACCGAATAGAATCATTTTATGTGTTGACCTTCGAAGCTTTTATGCTTCAGTTATTTGTATTAAATTGGGCTTTGATCCACTTCATACCAAATTAGCTGTAGTCGGTGATGTGAATAGGACTAGCTCCATTGTCTTAGCCGCAACTCCACCATTAAAAGCAATGGGTTTAAAGAAGATGGCAAGGTTATACGAGATTCCTCGACAAAAAGAAATCCTTATTGTGAATCCAATTATGGGAACTTATATTAAGTGCTCCAATTACATAACGAAGCTAGCTCTACAATATGTCCCTATTGAAGACTTTCATCACTACAGCATCGATGTGTTTTTCATGGACATTACGGATAGTATCCATTTATTCGCTGAAAATCCATATGAATTCGCTTTGCAGTTTAAACAAGAAATATATGAACATACACGGATCGAATGCACCATCGGGATTGCTCCTAACCCATTAATGAGTAAGGTTGCTTTAGATATTGAAGCGAAGAAAAATAAAGATGGGATTGCTTATTGGAAATACGAAGATGTCCAAACAAAATTATAAAATATACGACTATAGAACTAGAAAATGATGACATAAATCTAAATGTTATTGTTTAAATTCACATTTTTTAATTTCCATTTATAAAAATGTGCCCATAGTAAAAATAACCTATAAATAGGCATATGAACAAGGTGCATCATCTAGTGATAGGTCATATTTTGTTGGTGTACGTATTGAACTTAGTTTATAGCGCTATTTCTACTTAGATTTAACGAACAGAAATATAGGAAAGCATCGATGTGTTTTTAATTTATAAACGGAGGTCATGAAAATGAATATGTTTCAACAAGAACTACAAGCATTAAGCCTTAATGATTATCAGTCTGGAAATGTTGTGTATTGGGACCAGCAAAACCAATATCCATATTACTATATTAATGATGATGCTCGTCGCTGTGGCGGTTGTGGTCGCTGTGGTGGTGGTGGATTTCGTTGTGGTGGATTCCGTTGTGGTGGATTCCGTTGTTTTGGTTGCTTCGGTTGCTTTAATTGCGGTGGTTGCGGTGGTTGTGGTGGTTGTGGTGGTTGTGGTGGTTGCTCTAATTGTTTTGATGGTTTTGATGGTTTTAATGGTACTACTGTAACATTTGTATAAAGTTTGATTAGACATGTTTTAAAAATCCTTATTTAGTGAGAACCGAAAAGAATTCAATTAGAAGTATTACTATCTCCCTAACAAACTTAATTCGTGAAGGAGAAGAACAAATTTCCCTTTTTGATAACATCATAAAACGAGAAAAAAAATAAAGCTAACGAAAGTAATGGATGAAATACGCACAAAGTTTGGAAAAAATAGCATATTAAGAGGAATTTCCTATACAAATAATGCAACAGCAAGACACAGAAACACACTGTTATGGGGACAAAAAGCATGAACAACGCTAATATGCCAAAAGGAAGAGGAATGGTAAAATGGACGCCGTTCGTTATCAAGACCTAAATTTATAAATGCTTAAAATCAAAAGGTCTACACATATTAGATATGACTAATATGTGTAGACCAGCATTGTTATGTCTATGTTTTCTTTATAGTAACTAGTCCTTCTTGATTTTTTTCGTGATCCCATTCCACTTGAATTTCGAATGTTCCTTCTTCAAAGAACAAAGGGAATCTTCTACGAATAGATTTTTGCATAGGAAGATTGTAAGCTTCATTGATATTCACCCAAACAGCTTTTCCTTCTGGCGAATCTTTAAGTAAATCCCCCTTAAAGTCCTTTGTAAAATAGTTAAATATCATATATCGGTCTTTGGCAATCGGATTAACATATTCATACAGGCCTTTATAAACAAGGTTGCTAACTTCAAGACCAGTTTCCTCTTTAACTTCTCTAATGGCACTATCAACAATACTTTCCGGAAATTCTACTTTTCCTCCAGGAGGAATGAATCCTTTGAAATCATCATGCTGTCTATCGAGGAGTAAAACCTTGTCCTCATTTTGAATCATACATACCGTCCAAATTTTGTGATTTACGACATTATTCATGCTGTTTCTCCCTTATTTTCCATTTCTTACATTATAAACATACTATACTAGATTATTTACATATAAGACATCAGAATCGTTTTTAAATAGACCATCTCATCTCAATCTTTTAGGTGCTAACACGAATCAGTTAGTCTCCTGCAGTTTTATCACCTTAACGAATAGCGATCCCTGCAAATTCTTCAAGAGTCATACCGATATCCATGTATTTTTTATGATTAGTGAATATTCAACTAAGTCATCTTTCGTGAAGGTTATAAATTCATCAAGTTTGTCAATTGAATTTTACTTTAGTACTACTCCTGCAGCCAAAACCATATAGGTGAAAGCGCTCATTAAATCGGACAGTCGCTTACCGATTTGTACGGTATCGGTATCAATAGTATAGGCACCCAGTCTAGCGTCAAACTTTTTCTTGAATTGAGCGAATTCTCGATGGATCGTGTGATTTGCAAGTTTAGTTTTCTCAGCTTTTTTGCGTTTACCTGCAATGGTTCACCTGTAAAAAGTTTTACACTTGTAAGACTAACACTCAGTATTTCCACACACATCCCTATTTTTAATACCCTTTCATTTTTCGAAATAATCCGTAATTTCATATTTTTTAGGATTACACTTAATAGACAATCTAAGTAATACATTTCACATTTACAAAAAAATCAAACCAGTGTGCACCGCATATGGTGGTACCCTATTAAAGAAAAGGTATATAAAGTTTATCAAATCCATATGAGAATAGTTTCTTGGTTTCTATAAAACGCTGAGAACCATTACGAATCTTTTTAGTATGAGGGTTTTTATATTATTTTCAGCTTACAAACGTGCGTCTTTTTGGAAATTCAAGTGAAAATGGTCAGTATCCTGATAAACACCAAACTCATACCTTTTTTTATAAAACTTTACGATTTCTAGAAGTACTTGTAGTGTGTGTGGCTTTTCATGCATAAGAATGACTTCCAAGTCATCTACTATTGCTTGTTTACATTTTCTATAATTTGATTTGAATTATCCTTTAGCTCCCAATCGTAAGGATCAATTGTCCAATCACAAACTTTAATACCGGCCTCTAGAATTGGTTGGTCCTTCAATCCTGGTGATGACCATACGGAGGAAGGCCCAACGTAGGATTTGTTCCTGTAGTATTATGGATAAGTGTTAATATTTCTTTCATCTCTGATACAAATTACCCATCAGTGTATAATCTCTTACTATCATGTATCATACTATTTTCAACGATATAATGATTTTCTTTTATCGCTCGTTTACTATTTTCTTTAACTCCCGCTTTTATCACTTTCGGCGCATTTACTGTTATAAGGGAAAGTTTTCTCCATATGATACATCCATTAAAAGCGTTCTTTTTTCTCAAATACCTTACTTTCTTTTACTCCATTGAAAATAAAGAATAACTATATACATAGGAATAAACGCAATAAAAAGGTACTTAGATTTCTTTAAAAAACTCATTTTCTAGCCTCCATTTCTTCATTAAATTACTTTATAACAAAATATTTAAAAGGAATGAAAGATAAAATAAAGATTTTATAAAGAAAAAGGAAACTTCTATATAAGAAGTTTCCTTTTTTAAAAGTATATAAAACCATAGCTTGATAGCGATGGGGTAGCACCAACAAAACGCGATTATTTTAACTAATCATTACGTATGACTTTACAATATTCATTGTAGAGTCATACGTTTTTTTATTTCTTTAAAGACTATTTAACCATACTGATTTTTTATAGTGTGTATAGTAAATAAAGAAGGAAGAATATTAGGAGGTTAAAGCTTTCTTCATATTCTATTATTTTTGCACCAGAACCACAAAAAATGAACAGACTATTGAAATAGTCTGTTCTTAAGTAAAAGATAAAATTTTAGAGCTTTTGCACTAGAACCAATTGTTCATGGACCCTAGTGCTAGTCCATTTATTATTTCCAAATTTCTTGTACCCATTCAGAATGATCAATAAAACGGAGTCCGATTATGTTGATACTTCGTATAAATAACATCATTACATTAATCTTTTTTCGGAAGTACAATTCCTTTATATAATTGAACTGTAATGAGGTAATAAATCGAGTAAATCACTACGAAAATAACAATTGGTAACCAAATACGAAAGTACGGATCAATTAAAAGAGGTCCGAACATATTCATACCAACTAATATGTGAGTAATACCCACAATTGCTGGGACTAAAAATACGAAGAATAACTCATTATAAATCGATTGTATTAATAACTCCCGGCGAACACCGATTTTACGAAGCATTTGATAACGTGTACTATCTTTGGCTGCACCGGATAGAATTTTAAACATTAAGCAACTTGCCATCATTGCTAAGAATGCAATTCCAACGAAGAAACCCATAAACATTAGTCCGCTGGCAAGACCATGATTCATATTATATGTTTGATACTTACTATCCAGTTCTTCCGCTTTCACATTTTTATATTTCGCTACCTGTAATTCATCAAGTTTTTTCCATTCTTTTATGTATGATCCAAAATCATCTGTTTTCCCAATAAACACCGTATTTTCTGTACCTTTCATACTATCGTATATGTTTTGATCGACAATTTTCACTTTATGATCAGGATACATATACTTTGGCTGGATTGTTTGGAAAGCGTCGCTCCATTGTTTTGGTTTTCCATCATCTTTACCCCATTGTCTTGACAATGCAAATGCATCCATGGGAATTCCCTCTGAAACTTTCATCGTCTCACCATTTTTTCTATCTTTTACCAAAGGACGATTTTTTTCTAAATCTTCTTTTATATAATAAACATACTTATCATCTACTTTGTAGCGATATTCAAGCTTTTCTTGGAATAAGATACCACTCAAAATGCTCTTTTCTTCCGCTGTTGGATTATGAACTACCGAATCGTAAATTGTTCCTTTATCAGTCTGCTTTAGAACGTCGTTTTTAAATGCCAAACCACACGCAATTCCACCAGCGCCAAGAGCCACTAGGATTGCTACCGTTGCAAGCACATTTGTTAGGCCATTAATGCGGAAGTTTAATTGAGCAAAAGTAAAAGCATTAAGCCCTTTTTCACTACATTTTTTATTACTCTTTAACTTTCTAATCATAACTGGGAAAAGTGATCCAAATAACATGTAAGTACTAACTGTTGCTGTGATTAATCCAAGAGCCATTAATTTAGGAACGGTTCCTAGATCTTTTTCATGTGGTATATAGATCAGTGATGCATAACCAATACCTAGCAAAATCAGACCAAGGAATGCAACTACAGCTGCCATTCTTCCTTTTACCGCGACATGCTCTGTTTGTGCATCTGCATGTACAAGTTGTAATACAGAAATACGTGATAATTTAATACTATTCATACTTGCTGATAGTACAAATAGTGCAAAAAAGAAGATACAAGTAAAAGTCATAGATGGAATATACAATGCTTTATATCCTTTGCCAGAAAATTCCAGCTGTTTCATTAATAACCGACCGATACACTCTGCAAGTCCTACACCAACTGCAATTCCAATTACAAGAGATGCGGCACCTAATACGATTGTTTCGATAAACATAAGTAAGGTAACTTTATGCTTTTTTGCTCCTAACATCATGTACATGCCAAACTCTTTTTGGCGAAGAGATAATAAGAAAGAGTTTGCATATAAAATATAAAAAAATGTTACAATTGCTAATAAAAAGGAACCAATGTGGAATATAAATACAATAGGTCCCACATGTGCATTAGATTCAAGGAACCCTTTATTTAGTGCTAACGTTTGAAACATATAGAAAATTGAAATAGATACAACAAGACCAACAAGTAAGACAATATAATCTTGTAACTTACTTTTTAACCCTGACATGGAAAGTTTAAATAACATGCCCAACCCCCTTTTCTTACGCTTTTTGTGTGCCTAATTTTGCAAGCACGTCTAAAATTTCTTTATAGAATTCTTCACATGTACCACCGCGATGAATTTCTTTATATAGCTCACCATCTTGAATGAATAAAATACGCTGACAGTAACTTGCACTGTACGGATCATGTGTAACCATCATAATAGATACACCTTGCTCTTTATTTAAGCTTGTCATGGCATCAAGTAAACTGGTTGCATTTTTGGAATCAAGAGCTCCAGTTGGCTCGTCTCCTAAAATAATTGCTGGTTCATGAACTAACGCACGTGCTGCTGCGGAACGCTGCTTTTGTCCACCAGATACTTCAGATGGATACTTTTGAAGTATCGCTGAGATTCCTAACATATCAGCTACCTTTTCTACTTTCTGTCCAATATTTCGTGATGGGACACCTTGAAGAGAAAGTGGAAGTGCAATGTTTTCGTAAATAGATAAATTCTCTAATAAGTTAAAGTCTTGGAAAATGAATCCTAATTTTTGAGAACGGAAATCAGAAAGTTCACCTTGCTTCATTTTCGTAATATTTGTTCCTGCAATTTCAACAACGCCGCCTGTCGCTTTATCTAACGTTGAAATTACATTTAATAATGTTGTTTTACCAGAACCAGATGGTCCCATAATACCGACAAACTCCCCCTCTTGAATTGAGAATGATACACCTTTTAACGCGTGTGATTGATTCTCACCTTTTTTACCGTACAATTTTTGAATGTTTTTTACATCTACAACTGGTTTTATCATATATATCCTCCTACGTTTGTTTTTGCATTTCTTTACAATAAGCTGCTATTCTTAGTTGCTTTTAATAAAATTTTCATGTTTCATCCACCTTAAAGCTACAATGAAAACTTTCTTTTTTATCTTCTTCACTCACCTCATCACTTTGAATACATACATGATAAACTATGAAAATTAGGAAACACCCCGTAAAACCCTTAAGAATTCTTAAGTTTTATAAAAAAAAGCTTATGGAATCTATAATTCCATAAGCCATTCTATTTAATTGGATGTTCAACAATAAAGGACATCCATCCGTCTTTATACTCCGCATGTATATTACCATGATGAAGTTCAACAATTTTTTTTGAGATAGCAAGTCCCAGTCCATTTCCTTGATCATCTTTTCTTGCCTTATGCCCCCTGAAAAACCTTTCAAACAATTTATTTGGATTGCTAACAGGTGGCTTCTCGACTTTATTTGATACTTTCAAAATTGCTTTGTTACCTATTAGTTCAAGACATATTGATAATTCGGATGGTCTCATGCTGTACTTTATCGCATTCATAAACAGATTTTCATAAACACGTACCATTTTTTCTACGTCTATGAAAATAGGTATTGTTTCTTCCGTTATTGATTTTTGAACGATTAAACCTTCCTTTTCAAATATAGGAATGTATTCTCCAACTATTTGTTCTAACAAACCTGATAAATCAACTTCATTAAGGTTTAACATAGCATCTATGCCTGATAAACGGGTATATTCAAACAGTTCATCAATTAAATATTTCAATCTCTGTGATTTTAAATAAGTGGTTTCGAGGTATTCCTGTAATTGTGCTTTACTGTCGTATTGCCCTCTTTTTAATAAACCTACATAGCCGATAATAGATGTCAACGGTGTGCGTAAGTCATGAGATACGTTGGTTATGAGCTCATTCTTAGTACGTTCCAATCGTCTTTCCTGTTCAAATGTATGCTCCAATTCCTTGGACATATAATTAATATTTTGAGCAAGTTGGGTCAATTCGTCTTTCCCCTCAATTCCAATTGACATACCCAGTTTTCCATTGGCAATATCATTAACACTATCAGAAATGAGTTTCAAATATATTATTTTCTTTCGGACCAATATCAAAAAAATGATGATAAAAGTAAAGATTGCGAACGTGAATAAGAACAATATTACCCAATTTAATTCAAGGTGGTAATTTCTATCTATTGGTATTATGATATATTGAAAAACAAGGATTGTTAAACCAAACGAAGCAAAAAAACTAACTGCAACAGCACCAAGAAGTTTTATAATTATCTTATTTCTAAAACTAACCCTCTTCATATTTTATACCCTATCCCCCAAACTGTTTTAATATAAATGGGATGTTTAGAATCCTCTTCAATTTTGTCTCTTATTTTTGTAATATGCACCATGACGGTATTATCTGATTTATAAAACACCTCTTTCCAAACTGCTTCATATATTTTTGCAACACTCAGGACAATCCCTTTGTTACGGGCAAGTAGTTCGAGAATATCAAACTCTTTTGGAGTTAACCTTATTTCCTTTCCTCTTACCCATACTTGACGTGTATCTGTATTTACTGTTAAGTCACCAATTTCTAGAATGCTTTTATTATGTTCTATTGACGTATTGTATTTTTTAAACCTTCTTAATTGGGATTTTACCCTAGCGATTAATTCCAATGGGTTAAACGGTTTTGATAAATAATCGTCTGCACCAGAGGCTAGACCCTGAATTTTGTCTATATCCTCAGATTTTGCAGACAGCATAATGATAGGCATATTGCGGTCTTCCCTAATCTTCATACACGCTTCAATACCATCCATATTAGGCATCATAATATCTAAAATAATCAGATCAAACTCCTTTTCTTCTAACAGTTGTAAAGCTTCCATAGCATCTTCTGCTTTTTGTGTTTCCAGGCCTTCATTTTCCAAATAAACAAAGATAAGATTTCTAATTTCCTTATCATCATCAACAATAAGAATTTTTGACTCCATATTATTCCTCCACATTTTTTCTCATATTGAACAATTAAAGACATAAGTAGGTGAGACATTTCTAACTTCTTTTTATTGTAAACCTGCAAACGGAAAACAAGAAATAACATAATGGATATAAGTGATATCGTTCCCCTAATATATTGTTCAATATTTACTGCTGAACCATATACAATTAATAAGTCTCCTTAATCTTCCAATTTATTTTTTCTTCAAATACACCTGTACTTGGTCCATATTTGACAGTGTAATTTACTTTCTTCAAATCAGTTCCTTCAATCATTTTGTCTCCAATAAATCTTGAACTTGGAAGGGCTGCACCAACTGATTTTTAGTTCATTATATACAGAAATAAGAAAGCGAATTGTTTTCATACTTAATCACTCCGCTTGTTTGAATTCATAATCATACTCTAGAGTCCAAACCTTAAGAAGAAGGGGCAAAAGTTCTTAAGAATTCTACAGCAGTTTGTCTTAAAAATATATGGCCACCCTTGAAATGTTCGCTATTAGCTTCTCATTGTAATGGTATTTACTAACAACAGCTAAAAAAATATAGTAAAGTATTAGATTTAACTTCCAATAATCCAAGAGGGAGTCCATTCATCGTTCAATAGGTATTATATTATAAGAGTCCATAGTAATTTATAGAAAATTCTAGGGGGACATTACATTAAATAATATCGGTAAAGAAATTCGTGAATTTAGAAAGATTTATAAGCTAACCCAAAAGGGGGCTGGTGCAAAGTTTCTTAACAGATAAAAAGTTGGTATGATTGCAGTTGGATTTTATGCGATTGTTAGTAAGTAATGTAATTTATTGTGCATTGAAAAAACGAAGTTTGGTTGTTGCAAACTTCGTTTTCGTTTATATAGAGCATGAAAGGCTTCAATGTCTTTCATGGTACATGAAGCATGGCGAATACTTTCAAATCCTACAGATTTGAAAAACCGCCTTTTTACATGTCTATGGTCTTGTTCGATGAGATTGTTCAAATATTTGACTGTACAATGAACTTCAACAATTACTAGCTACTTCTTAAACATTATTCCTCATTTACCAACCTGCTTAGTTTTTTCAAACTTTGCAACAGGACTAGCTAAAGAAAGATATGATTCCGCGAATAGAACGTGTAAACCAATTTGCTTGTTCTACTTCAGATTTCGTCACAAGGTCTACTTGTAATGATTTACCTGATAAGAATCCAGGATCGTTACTATCTTTAGGCGAAATAATCATTTGACTAAGTGTTACACCTTTTTTAATAGGTGCTTCTTGTTCCTTATTCGATACTTTAAATTCTTTCTTATAAACGTCTTTGCCGCCCTTTGGCATTGGAAGTGAAACAGCTTGCTTCGTTTGAACTGCTACATCTTTTTCTTTTGCATTTTCTACCCGCACTGTTTCATGCCCTTTTAATGCTGAATCTTTTTCATAGGCCTTCTTCACTTCAAAATTCGCAAATCCATAATCATATAATTTCCTTGTTTCATCAAAACGTGCTGTATGAGATTTTGTTTTAATCACTACAGAGATAAGACGCATACCGTTTCTTTCTGCTGTGCCAGTGAAACAATCCCCAGCTTCTGGAGTTGTTCCAGTTTTCAAGCCATCTACACCTTCATATTGCTTAATTAAACCTTTTAACATCCAGTTCGAGTTCACCATATCAATTGGATATTTCCCGCCCTTTTGGAATGTTTTTTTCGAGATTTTTGCTGTATCTAATATTTGCGGGAAATCTTGAATCAGACGTTGTGCTAAAATCGCACAATCTCTTGCAGACATTTTATTTTTCTCGTCTGGAGCTGTCCCTTCAGGATGCTGTCCTTTTAAATCATTGTTTGTTAAGCCTGTAGAGTTTACAAATTTATAATTTTTCAATCCAAATTCTTTCGACTTATCGTTCATCATTTTTACGAAATCGACTTCTTTTCCAGCAATTGCTTCAGCTAAAGCAATTGTCGCACCATTGGCAGAGCAAATTGCCATTGCCTCGTATAGTTCTCTTACTGTATAATAACCACCGTTTTCTAGGGGCACATTTGATAATGAGCGATCTTGTGAAACTTCGTGTGCGTATTTAGAAACTTTAATTTTCTGATCCCACTTAAGTTTCCCTTTAGCTATAGCTTCACTAACTATGTACTCACTCATCATTTTTGTCATACTAGCAATCGCTAATAGTTCATCCGCATTTTTTTGATACAAAATTTTCCCGGAATCTGCTTCTACTAATATCGCTGCACCTGCTTCAATATTTAAAGCAGATTCTGTTTCTGCTGATACACTTCCATATGTAACAAACATGCTACAAGCGAGTGTAAGCACTGTTACTATAGCAATGAACCTCTTGCAAAAAATCCCTTTCACTTCTGTTACCCCCAATATCTTTCTGTTCACATAATTATCATTCTAATATAAAAAAAATGAGATATAGTTATTAAATCCTATTCACATATAAAACATTAGGATAGCTTTCACTCCCATCCTTTTCGACGCCAACACACATTCCTATTTGTAGTATCCTTGTACTTTTCAAAATGATTATTCCTTTCAGATTTTTAATACTTAGAATAAATGTTAAATTAGATAAAAGGTATCCAGTTTGAACACCAGTTTTCACCCTTACACTTAATAGACAATTTGAGTAACAATATTGTTCCATAACTAAAAAAACAATTTAACCTTAAGATAAAATATATGATTCTGTTGCAAAGTTTTCTAGGCGAAGACGCAGTCTTTTCGGTGTACTAGGAATTACAACAGCTATTAGTAATCCCCTAAACTATCCCAAATTTATAGACCTATTTGGCCCGGCACGTCCTAAAAAAGAAAATTGTACGTTTAATAAATATATTCTAGAAAATCCAATTTTTAGTTATGTAAATTCCATGGTGTTCTTTATTTTCACGAGTAAACCATCCCAATAGAGTCTACTCTATTGGGGCATTTCTATAAGTCTGGTATAATGGTATCTAGGATTATCCCATATATCATTCTACTCATTTTGTTTTTTGGAATTTCATTTAACTTTCAAAATAATTCACAAAAAAACTATATTATGGATTCAATTGAATTAAGCTTTCATGATGGAAGCATCAACTAGTACATAATTGCTATTGCCATTTTTAACGTATGAAATACCATTTACTTTATAGGTCGTATTTCTCGGCAATAACATCTCCATTTCCCATGGAGATGGGCTTAACGATGCAAGATATGCTCCATGATTTCCCTTAGGTACCGTTAGACGGATCAAAATAGGTCGCCCACTAAAGCTTTCTGAGGCATCTTTAAGAATAGATGTACTCATATACGTATAATCTGTTTGATATTTCCCTAAGAATTTATTTTTGAATTTTAAAAATTCTTGTTTATTCAGTTTATTATCTTTTATAAGCGTGCCTTTCTCTAAGCCAAACGCACTTTCATTACTCCTACGATATACCACTATGTTATTAGGTACACTGGACACACTAAATGCTCGATCTAAATGCTTTATTTTTTGTTCCATTTCAATATCTCTTCCTGGTAATTGACCTTTATTCTCCTGAAGATAAGCATTTAAATGAAAATATCCTAGATCCGTATATGACACGAACTCTTTTTTCTCTGCACTACTAACGTTTGGAATCCACTGATTATAGAATTTGTTTCCCCAAGCAATAGCAAGAGGTTTATCGGCCGAACGATTAAAATCTAAGACCTTTTGGATATTTTTTTGTACTACAGATTCTGTATACGCATGAACTGTTGAATTAAAAAATACTGTACTTCCAGTAACCATTGTACTGAACGCTAGGACAACTGGTAAAAACTTTGTCTTGATTTTCATATTACATCCTCCTTTCTTCTTTCTAGTAAAAACAGACACCCTTATACACCAATTACTCATTCAAAAATCTATATAGAGTATACAACTCATTATAGATACTATTTATTAAATAAAAAGAAAGATAAAATAAAGATTCCATAAAGAAAGAGGAAGCTTCTTATAAAGAAGCTTCCTTTGAAAATACATGTAACTTTACTGTGAAAGTTGTTTTGTCTACATATATCTGTAAAATTTTAAAATGATACTTATGAAGGCTTATTTTTCTTATAGCTATATACCCATCTGTAAAAGTGTTTCTAAAGGTACTCCTTTTGATGTAGTATGTTTTCATTAAGGGATACCACTTCAAAAGATATAGAAATATATTTTAGAATCACTTCATAAATAAGCCGACCTTTTGATACACTTTTGTTTATATATTATGGTTTATCCGACTTAAAAATTCATTTGATTCTCTATTGGAATTTCCAAAAACAAAATAGATTGGTTGGATTCAATATAAATATCAGGAAATTTAATTATATAAGAACCATTACAAAAGAACACAACGAGAAACGAAAAATTGAGTCAATAAAAAGACTTGTAAAAAATGGACGTGATATTTTTATAAACAAAGCGTTAGGGATTTTAACCGAAAACAATACCCACCAATAAAATATTCCTTTTAAATCAGTCCTAATACCAGAAATATAGATCCTTATTTTACTGAAACCTAGCTGCATATCTATTGAAAATAAACATAAAAAAGACGTTCTACTCCATATGGGTAGAACGTCTTTCACTTTACTTCATAAATATACAGATTTTTCATTTATTTATATTGCATTGTACCTAAAAAATTGATAAATTCATCTTCATTTACAGGTTTACTGTAGTAATAGCCCTGAATTAGATAACATGCATTACGTTGTAGCGCTGTTAATTGTTCCTTCGTTTCTACTCCTTCCGCTATCACTTTCATGTTTAAAGTATGGGCAAGTGAAATAATGGTTTGTATAATTTCATCTCCATCATTAGAAGCTCCGATCCTATTAACAAATTCTCTTGGAATTTTCAAAGTATCAATTGGATACAAAGGAAGGTATGCTAATGAAGAATATCCTGTACCAAAATCGTCAATTGATAAATGTATACCATAGGATTTTAATGCTTTTAACTTCAATAAGGTTTCTTTTTCATCTACCATTGCTATTCGCTCTGTTAATTCCAAATCAATCAAATTAGCAGGTACTCCTATTTCTTCTATGGTAGATATAATCGTTTGAACAAAATCTTTCTGTTCAAACTCTATAGCCGATAAATTAATCCCCATCTTTAGATTTGAATAGCCTGCAGAATGCCATTCTTTCAGTTGTCTACACGCTTCCTGTAACGTCCATTTCCCAATTGAAATAATCTGCGATGTTTCTTCCGCGATAGGTATAAACTCAAAAGGTGAAATCAGCCCCAGCTCTGGATGTTGCCAACGTATTAAAGCCTCTGCACCAATAACCTTACCTGCCTTACTATCAATTTGTGGTTGATACAATAAAAACAACTCATTATTTTCAATTGCATTTGGTAAATCCTGTTCTAATCGTAATCGCCTTGTTATTTTTTGAGATAATGTCTCGTCATACATACAAACAGCATTGTTACCTTTTTCCTTTGCGCTATACATAGCAATATCAGCACGTTGTAAAAGTGTAGTGGAATTTGTTCCTCCAAATGGATACACCGCTATTCCTATACTAAAAGATAAATAAAAGCTATGTTGATTTACTACAAACGGTTCTTCGGTTATACGAAATAATGTTTCACACAAATCTAACAGCTGTTGCTCTGTATGGTTATGGACTATGATTGCAAACTCATCTCCTCCTATTCTCGCTAGAGGAATATCCGGTGACAGCCATGTCCTAAAACGTTTGGCAACTTCTTTTAAAACCCTGTCACCAATTGAATGGCCTAGTGTATCATTAATGCTCTTAAAGCGGTTTAAATCTATATACAAGAGCCCAAACCCATCCTGTGTTTTTTTTGCGCGCTCAATGGATCTGTCTAATTCTTTTTGGAAGAATATTCGATTTCCAATCTCCGTCACCGTATCATGAAATGCTAGATAGTTTATCTCATCCTGTTGTTGCTTCATCCTCGTTATGTCTTTTACCATTACATAACTCCCAAAAGTTTGTCCTTCTATCATAATAGGAACAATAGTGACATACCAAAAATGTATATTCTTCTCATTATCATCTTTAACACGTAACTGTAACGAAGACGAACTACATCGTTTCCCTTTTTTTATAGCCGCTTCCAATTCAGATTTATCTTCATCTAAAAAAATAGAGAAGCACTCTTTCCCTATTAATGCTGCACTGTCTTTTCCTAATAACATACTTCCAGCCTGGTTTATATTTAATACCGTACCATTTGAATCAATTGTTAAAATAGGATCTGGATGATACTCATATAAAGACTTAAATCTCTCTTGATTTTTTACCAAATCATTAGATTTGTTTATTAAATCAGCTGTTCTTTGAGACACTTTTTGTTCTAATTGATTATTAAACACCATTAATGTTTCGGTTAAATCTTTGTTTTGCATTCGTACGATTGTATGACGAATCAGTACAAACACAAAGGCAATACAATTTCCCGTAATCAGTGTAGCCGAGGAAGTTTGCTCTTTAAGAGTAAAACCAATTAAGACTGCAACTGCAAGATAAGGGAATATGACAAGAAGTTTCTTTCCAAATGTCGGATTAATAATAAAATAATTTCTTTTAGAAGATGCATTCTTTGGGATTGTAGCAGCAATAGCGATAAATAATAGGAAAACCCTATACAAACACCGTAATAATATAACTGAACGCTCTGACAAAGCATCTTGTAAGTAAAAATACAAGTAGTCCGTAATAGCAAATCCAGTTAATACTAGGATAAAAATAAACAATTTACTTTTTGCATTGAAAATAGCAGGTCGAAAGATTAGGGTAACTCCAAGTAAAAGAAGTAATAAATCTATAATCGGAAAAATAAATGAAAGAAAAACATCTCCAATTGATAAGAATAAGATATTTGCAGAAGGCTTATTAAATAAGTACCACTCTAATGTAAAAATAGCAGTAACAACAATACATAAATCACAAAGTAAATACGCTTTCTCCCACTTATTACATTCCATCATGATTTTATAAAAGAACGCAAAGAGAAAGAAGAATAAGAAAAACAACAAAAATACATCAGAGATATTAAAATTTTGTATTGGTAATTCTACATTAAGTACTTGAAAAGCGGATATAAAATTCCCTATCAAGAAACACCCTATTGCAATAGTAATGCAAACCCAGAATACTCCTAATTTAATTTTTCTGGATAATATAGAATACAGTAATGAGATAAATACAGTAGTTTCAACCACTAAAGATGATAGTCGGATATTAAAATCTGATACGAAATACTGATTCGGAAAAACAAATAAAAATATAAAGCAAAAGCTTATATAAGCCATTAAAGCCAATATCAATACATAAAATTGCACATATGTATGTTTACGCAATGGACTCACCTTCTTGAGTTTTTTCTATATCTTTATAAAAATGTCTTGATGGTGGCACATCTCCTATTAATTAAGTGGGTGCTACCTATTATCCATATTATGACCTTTTTAAAAGATTTCTTTCTACATACAACAGTCTTACTAACTTTCTGTAGATGTTTACTATTTTTTATACCGCGGATGTCAAAAAGTATAAGTTGAAAAATGTGGTTTTTTAAGTATTTACGCATCGTAACTTTGAATGATACAACTTAACTGCTCTTTGAATATGAGATAGAATCTAAGCTTCCATTGCAACATAGTTAGTCGCTAATTGTCACACTTAGAAAGAAGGAAAATATACTGTCATTAACTTAGAATTTCAAATTAATTTACCGAAATCACTGTAACTATTATAGTTACAACTAGAGGCGATGTCAATTTCAAATAGCTCCCCTTTTAATGGACAAAAGACGTGACATTTCAAAAAAATGCGATGTTATATCTACTTAATCAAAGAATTATAAATGAGCTAGGATTAGGTGAAGATAATTCAGATATTGCATCTCCCTAAAAAGAATGTTACTCTAAAAATAGAATTATGAAAGGAATGATGGATGAATAATGATTAACTAATTTATATTTTAAGTTGAATTTTATAACTTCAAACTACAAAATATAGGGTTAGTCTATCCATTTTTATAATTCATTTCATACTTTATTTGTCATGATTCAAATGATTAATAAGTACTTATTAAGTATAAGCGACAGACTAATCCTTCCGATTACAAATTGGGGGATTTTTTTATTCCCTTTTATGTAAGTTGAAATTTATTAATCGTTAAATTTACCTAACAAATAAAGGAGCGAGAAAAATGACTAATTCAGATACTATTGTTACACATGTAATGCTCTATATAAGTCGTTAATATCCATCAAACTTATATAGAGGAATAACAAAATGGATGGATGTTCCGACTTTATATGAAACGTTTCGATATATAAAGGAGGAATTATTATGTCAATGATAAAAGTCCAAGACTTAACTTTTTCATACCCAGGTAGCTTTGATAATATTTTTGAAGGTGTAAACTTCCAAATAGATACGGATTGGAAATTAGGATTTATTGGTAGGAACGGACGAGGTAAAACAACATTCTTTAATTTATTGTTAGGGAATTATGAGTATAGTGGGAAAATCCTTGCCTCGGTAGAATTCAATTACTTCCCCTACCCTGTTGCAGATAAGAACAAATTTACTCATGAAATCCTTGAAGAAATTTGTCCCCAAGCAGAAGATTGGGAATTTCTACGTGAAATATCCTATTTAAATGTTGATGCCGAGGTCATGTATAGACCCTTTAAAACATTATCAAATGGAGAACAAACAAAGGTGTTGCTTGCTGCACTGTTTTTAAATGAGGGCCAATTTCTATTAATTGATGAACCGACAAATCACCTAGACACTGATGCACGAAAGATAGTCTCTGATTATCTAAGGAAGAAAAAAGGATTTATTTTAATTTCACATGACAGAATCTTTTTAGATGGATGCGTTGACCATATCTTATCTATAAATAGAGCAAATATTGAAGTGCAAAGTGGGAACTATTCTTCTTGGAAATTAAATTTTGATAGGCAGCAAGAGCACGAAGAGGCTACAAATGAGCGTCTACAAAAAGACATCGGGAGATTAAAACAGTCTTCCAAGCGTTCAGCAAGTTGGTCTCATGATGTGGAAGCTTCAAAAAATGGAACGAGGAATTCAGGCTCTAAGTTAGATAAGGGATTTGTGGGACATAAAGCAGCCAAGATGATGAAAAGAGCAAAGAACCTTGAATCAAGGCAGCAAAAAGCTATTGAAGAAAAGTCAAAATTACTAAAAAATGTGGAGAAAACTGAGTCATTAAAATTAGAACAATTGAAATTTAAGTCAAATGAATTAGTTACTTTGGTTGATGTGTCCGTTAAGTACGATGACCAAATTGTGAATGAATCGATTAGCTTCATAGTCGAACAAGGTGACCGAATTGTACTTGATGGCAAGAATGGGAGTGGGAAAAGTAGTATCCTAAAACTAATTCTGGGACGTCCAATACAGCATACAGGCTTAGTTACATTAGGTACAGGACTCATCATTTCCTATGTCCAACAAGATACTTCTCATTTGAAGGGATCGCTATCAGACTTTATTGAAGGATACAAGATTGATGAGACGTTATTTAAATCCATCCTACGTAAGATGGACTTTGACCGAATTCAATTTGAGAAAGATATATCTCATTATTCTGGTGGACAAAAGAAAAAATTGCTTATCGCTAAAAGTTTATGTGAAAAAGCTCATTTATATATATGGGACGAACCACTAAATTTTATAGATATCTATTCGCGTATGCAGATTGAAGAGCTTATTCAACAATTTAATCCCACAATGGTTATTGTTGAGCACGATAAGGCATTTCAACAAACAGTTGCAACGAAAACTATATCTATGTAGCTCAAAGCGAACACTTGAAAATATAATCAGTAAATCAAGTCATTAATCTATAAAGCACTTTAATGAAGTGATGAAAAAAGCCTAATTTCTCTACAAAACATTGAGAAATTAGGCTTTTTAATAGGAAAGGTAGGATTCATAAACAATGAATAATTTACATGTTAGGTTTATCTGTTAAAGCAGTAACAATCCTGTTCACTAAATCTTCTGGCATCCATTCATGATTAGTATCATTCGTTTCATTTGGCCCTAAAGAATCAATAAATTTTTTAAACTTTGGAAATAAAACAATAGAAGTGATCCAATGTATCGTATGATTTATGGAGAAGAAATGAAAAACTCCTTGCTTTTCACCCTCCTGCAATATTTCTTTTAACTGTTCAAAATTACCTATGAAATACGGTTTAATCTTTTCTAATCGTGCACTTTCCTTAATAATCTCCTCATATGCCAATGATCCAATTTCAGGGTTTTCTTTTATATGTGTAGTAAAAACAGTTAAATATTCTCTAAGGGCATTGATAGGATTAAATTGATTCTTCTCAAGAAAATTGGGTAGCTCATTAGCAAGTCCATATTTCTTAAATACCTCATAATACAGGTTTTCTTTCCCATTAAAATAATAAGAAGCCATAGCAACATTCACTTTCGCTTCTTTTGCAATTTCTTGTATGCTCGTACCTTCGTAGCCACGCTCTCCAAATTTTTTCTTAGCAGCCTTTAAAATATTTTCCATCGTCTGCTCTCGAGATTTCCCCATTTCACACACCTCAAATAGTATATATTTCACTTCAAAAATCCAATAAGGACTTTGAATAGAGTATCTTTTTAATGAAATTTAATTATATATTTAAAGTGGTAACTTAACAACTGATGAGATCTTGATTACTTTAAACAATTCGCTACACAACGCACGTCTTAAAAAACAAAATCTCCTGAATCTCTCCTACCCTATATCATCAAACAAAGAATTCATTCAAAAAAGTAAGAAAAGCATACATCATACCTAAAATAATATACCCCTGTGTAGCATCAATTGCTTTCAAATATTTCACGCTCTTTTCTAATTGAGTGAAAGAATGGGCAAAAAACACCTAATTTTATCTTAATTTCCTGTGCGAACAAAAAAATAATAAGGACCAGAGCTTATCTGTTTTTATAGATAAACTCTGGTCCTCTCGTTACATTATACAGATTTAAAATATACCAGTATACTCATATCTTGATGAGATAATTATCCATCAATCGTACCTCATTTACTGACTAGATCTGTTTAATCTCGATATAAGGTCCTTTGATGTTTAATTTGTTAATATCATTTGAGATATTGCCTACAGTTGTTTTTTCATTAAAAGTATAGACCTTTTCACCATTTACAAAGATACCCCAATTTTTATCTTCGTAACTGATACCATAACCAGCATTGCTAGATGTAGCTTTGAGTTGATTTCCATTCATTGAAAAAGATAATTTCCCTTTTCCTTTGTTTAGTTTGTTATTCACGTTGTTGATACCATTCATTTGTTCTTCAAGGGCTTTTTGGTTATCAAGAGTAACTAGATGGTTTTTCCAGTCTAATTTATAGTGGTTTGTAAAGAACTCATTATATGTATCCTTATTATTAGTTCCCCACCATTTTGAACTTACCCATTCAATATTGTACTGATCTGAAATTCTACGATTTGTTATTTTTAAATCTGATGTAGATTCTGTTTTATCAGCAGTAATAACCGCTACTACGTTTGGAGAAAAACCATATCCTGTTAAAGCTGGTACTGTATCTTTTGAAACAAAATTATTCGTTCCTTCATTATAACTACGTGATTTCATAAATAGTTGATTACCATAGAAAGTATTGAATGAATCACGATTATAAATTCCCCATTCTGGGAAATTAAATGATTGGAATCCTACTTTCCAATTTAATTTTTTATCTGTGTGAGTCTCTAATACCGTTTTATAGTCTACTTGATCGTAAGATACACTTTCTTTCCAAGCAAAGCTACCTGTAATACTCGCATCGGCATTTGGCCCTTTATCATTTACCCCAACTTTAACACTTCCACCAAGTGTATATCCTACCTCAGAAGTAACCTTTGCTGAAGTCATTGTATTAACTGGGGCAGCTTTATGGAATTGAGCACTATCACCACTTGTTATTTCTGCTTCAGTATGATAAGCCGATGGCCATTTTAAACCTGCGTTATAGTATCCGCCATTAATTGTATATTTAGCATCTATATTACTACCATCAGTGGTAACAATTGCAATTTTTTTATCTGCGTAAGGATCCTCAATAAAAGAAACCTTTATTGAATTTTTGATATTCTGCTTCATGTCATAAGTAGTTTTAAAACTATTATAGACCTTCCCGCCATTTTGAAGATTTTCTACAGTGCCTTTAGAATCTGCAAATGCAGATGTTGCTTGTAAACCAAGTGATCCAGACATAATAACGGACGCTACCGCAACACATTTAGCTATTCCTTTTGCTTTTTTCATACAAACTGCCACTCCTTCTTAAACATTTAAAAGATATAAACATATTATTTTTAGTTCACAATAATAGAGATAGATTCATAACGATACAATGTAGAAATTTATTAATCTTTATGACGCTAACTATCAACACATGTTTCGCTAATCTTCATCTCTCTTTTATTGATAACCATTATCAACATTATTAAAACACAAAATAACGATTTAAACAACAATTTTAAATGTACATTTAAAATTGTTGTTTAAAAAAGTGTAAAAAAATTATAGAAATTCTTTATTCCTAGAATTACTATATTTTCTTTTACAACCTATATTCAGATACATTATTTCCTTTCCATTCATAATAATCTAAAATCCCTTCATAAATGGCTTCTGCTGCAATCTGTCTGCCGTTTGCCGTAGATAATTTATTGTAATCGATACCATTATCTATAAAAGCCAGTTCCGTTAATACAGCTGGCATGTCGTTTTCTCTTATAACATGAAGATCTCCATGTTTAACCCCTCTATCACGTGTTTGAAGTGCCTCTACTAAACGTGTTTGAATTTTTTCCGCTAAAACACGACTTTCTTCCACATGAGGATTTGTTTTTTCGGATTTAGAAGATTTATAGTAGTATGTTTCTGTCCCTTTTGCATTACCATTAAAAGCATTTGCATGAATGCTTATAAAGATATCACCCTGATTTTGCTTAGCAAATTTTACACGTTCCTGTAAAGAACTTTTTTGATCATGTCCTGGTCTATTATCAGATTGACGAGTTAGTAAAACTGTAAATGGTGTATGCTTTTCAAGTAATTGTTGTAGACGTAAAGAAGTGTCTAGTACGATCTTACTTTCAGGTAATCCCTTTGTGGCTTTTCCAGGATCTTCGCCACCATGTCCGGGATCAATAATGATTGTTTTGCTTTCTAATGGGTTTTTTGGATGATGTTGCATCATATCTGTTTTTGCTGTTAGTTGTGCGGCCTCGGCACGTGTTATAAATCTATTTGGTTGCCAGCCGTTATCGGTACCATTGGAAATTTTTAAATCAATTAAAATATTGGCATATTTTTCTCCCCAATGTCCTTTTAAATCTTCAAATTTAACCTGCTCGTTATGATTGGCTGTACTTTGTAGTTTATATGCATTTACTAGCATCGTAGCCATAGCAGCGCGAGTTACTTTTCCGGATGGATTGAAGATTCCATTACCTTCACCTTTAACAATACCAGCTTTTTCAGCAGCAGCAATATAAGGGGTAGCCCAATGGTTTTGTGAATCTGTAAAGGTTGGTTTTGCATCAGAGTCAATTTGTATACCTAAAACTTTTGTCATAATTTTTGTTGCAGAAGCTCTGTCTAATGAATCATTTGAACCAAAAGTTC
>NZ_JBNNUF010000021.1:0-53737 GCF_050279465.1 Bacillus sp. NPDC094077
AATTTTCTCCGATTCTAGTTTTTTTCTTATTATACAAGAAATACCCTATGGAATAGACTTTTTTAAGTGTCTATTCCATAGGGTACATTTTATATGGAATATCGTTTCTTTTTTATCTTATGCTTACATAATACGGGCTAGCTGTAATGTAGTATATATTTCCTCTACTGTTTTTAACTTTATATTGTGGTGAACCATTAACGATTACTTTCGCATCAATAGTAAACCCTAATCCTACATCTACAGAATCAGTCACGTCTTTATCTTACCAAGATGGAGCATCATAGAAACGTAAGTTATTCACTTCATCCTATAGTTTTCCATTCATCTTTACTTGCCTTATCTCTTCTAGAACAAAATAAAACATCCCCCATGATATTTCACGAGGGATGTTTATTAGGGAAAGAAACTAGACAGTGAATTAGAGCTTCTAATAACTCACGTGTAGCTTCCTTCTATAGAATCTCACAAACTCAAATTTTACGATACAACAAAAACTTCCTTTATCAAAAGGAAAAAACAGACCATTTCGATGGTATTATGACACAATCTCATCGGTACCGTTAGTATATCTAATAAGTTCAAAGTTTCATTATTTAATCGTTACATGTTCTACTTTAATCCATCTGTTTCCACCAATATCAATAGCATCCAAATATTTGCCCCAAACGCGATATGGCACCGTTCCATCGATGTTATCAATATGATTAATACACTCAGGCTCACTATGAACTGCAATTCCGTATCCAGGAGGATATTTGGAGTAAGCATGGAACCATTCTACATCGAAATGCTCTAATTTTGCCCACTGCTTCTCAGAGCCTAAGCAAATCATATCCTTATCTTCACCACCCCAATATCCTTTGAAAATAAGATACGGAATGTTTTGAGTGATATTTCCTGTATACTGCGGATCAGCAGGATTCTCATATAAATTAACCCCATATCCATCAGGGTATTTTGATGTTGCAATACCAATACCTTCAAGTTTTTCAGGGGAACTTACAACCTTTGATGCAGTTCCACCTACAAACCAAGATAATGGTTTATCACCAATTAATTTATTAATATCGCACTTCCCGATGCCAGGAACATTGCCCGACTCTGTATATTGCCACATATCACATAGATATGCAGGCTTAGGACCGCCATAGCGAGGAATCCATACAAAATCAGCTCTTATATTACGTGCTTCAAATGGCACATAAGTATGATGCCCCACATATAACCCTACTTTTTTAGCGCCTAATCTGCGTAATTCATCGATAAAAGCTTGCGTACCCGCTCTCATATCATTCATTGTTTTTACTTCTACATCAGCTACCCAAACTGTGGCATTTTTATTACCGCGGTTCCAAAAGTCGCGTGCTTCTACTCGTGCATCTTCTACCGAAACAAAACGACAAAATGCATAATTACCAAATGGAATGTTTCTTGCTTGCATTGCTTGTACATAATTTTTATATAAAGGATCTACATAATTTGAGCCATCTTGTACTCGTGCAATTACAAAATCTAAATGTGGCGCTGCTACATCCCAATCAATATTACCGTTCCATTTTGAAATATCTACAATGTGTCCCATTATTGAACATCTCCCTTTTTCTCTTCTTGTTTTTGTTTACCACCTAAAAGTTCAACTGCATTCGTTAATGCTGAAGGCAAAGGGATTCCCATACGTCCGGCATTTTCTAAAAGACTCAGCAACTCGTTTCCAATAAAGAAAAAGATCGTTGCTTCACGAATAGCGCACTTTGTTCCCATAGCCACATCAGCTTGAGTGGCCGCTGCAACTAAAAGAAAAAACATCACCTTTTTGGCGATGCCTTTAAAACCGATTTTACTTTTTAATTGTCCATTAAATCCTGCAGCAATCACCCCTGTCAGGTAATCAATACATGCCATCGTAACTAAAACTTTCAATATTGCATCCCATCCTCCTAAGAAATACCCACAGAAGCCACCAAAAGTGACTATAAATGTTTTCATTACTACATCGATACGATCCATATCTTCTACTCCTTTTAGTAAAATAAAAAAGCCTACATCGTGTACGCTTTGAAAAAACCTATTCTGTTTTTGTTGGTTGTTCTTCTGAATTCTCTTCCAGAATTGATTGTGATTCCTCTTGCTCTTTAGGTTCACCAATAATTTCTTTACACTGTTCTTCAGTGATTTTATTCAGTGGTGAATAGTACTTTTGTACATCTTCCTTACTGTAGCAACCTAACTCAAAATATCTTCTAATTGTCTTATACCAAAAATCGTTACCTAACATATTATAAAACCCCTTTCTCGGCAAGTGCCATAAGTAGTGTAGCCTGTTGTTCATTTGTTGCTAATAACTGTTGGTTTATTTTTGAAAGTTGCAGATCTTTTTCAGCTACCAGCATTAATAATGATGCATTATTTTGAGCTAACTTCACTGCCGGTGCATCTTGCTTATATTCTTCTACTTTCTTATCAAACTCTTCTTTATTGATTAAACCAGCACTAGATAGATATTCAATTACTGTCTCTAATTCCATCATTACACCTCCTACAAGCTATTCGCTTTTAATCTAGCAAGAACGTCCATCATAAGGTTTTGAAGGATGCTAATACTTGTTGTATTATTGGATTGTCCTACCGTTAATGCATCCGTTGTAGAACGTATGGATTGGTTATATGACACTCTCACATCAGTTGCATTTGTTGTGAATTGATGTTTGTCCAATACAAGATATGTCACAGTGTATTCTGCTTTTGGATCAAATAATGTTTTTTGCACTCTAGCGTTCCCATATCCTGTTTGACCTTCCGTCCCATATCTAGAGAGTATCCATGCCGCATCAGGAGAGCCATTTTTATATACATTAATTATATAATTGCATCTATTTTTTAACCTTTGCTCTTCATGACCTGCCTGGAACACATTGATGTAGTATTCATCCCCTATTGCTTTAGGCTTAACCTTCTCTCTTACTACAACACCGGTATCGATGTTTATTTGCGTTAATCCATCAACTACAAGTTCTCCCTCAATTTGCACATTTTCTACTCGTGGTGTAGCAAACTGATACGTAAGCCTATATGGTGTGTAGTTTTGCGCTCTATTTGCTTTCACGTAAGCTAGCGTCTGTGTGGGAGCATCCTGGCCATCCACAAGAGACACCCATGCAGTAGGTTTACCATTCGCATCAGCATTTTTGACTTTCCAACCATTAAAGTAAGCTTTGGTTTCATCTCCTATTGGAGTATAGGACTCTAAGAAACCAGTATCCTTATTTGGAACTGTTATTCTAAGGGCCATACTACCTGTATTATTAAAACCATCTCCATTGTTTATAGGTAACTTGGAATAAGAAACACTTACCCCATCATATCTAGAAAGAATTCCTGCTCCTTCTTTAGATGAAAAAGTAATTATAAATTCCTTACCACCTGTTCTGTTACCGTTAGGCTTCCATTCAAATATATCTCCGTATAAATTTAAGTCTCGTCCCCACTTACGAAGTACTTTCCATTGTCCATCTTCTTTGTATAACACATCGTTAATTCCGCTCATTCCTGCAAGTACTGTATTTGTGTGTAAATACGATGGATTACGTGGCACGAATGGTTTTGGTTTATCTCCTATCACACACATTGGTTTTGAAAATACTAGCGTGTTATTTCCATGCTCTCTCCCAGTTAGCTTAAGTTGAAGTCCTCTACAATTTGGCGGGGTAGTCACTGTCAAAGATGGGGTATTATTATCAGCATTGATCTGAGAAATAAAATTCCCGTTAATGTCAATGAAGTTGATTCCAATAAAGGCCCCCGTACCCTCAACCTTTTCAACAGTGTATGTGTATGTGGTACTTGGGAAAGCCTCTATAGATACACTCGATTGCTGGTATATCCCGGTAGATAAAATCTCAAGAACGTCACTTCCAACTACTTGTGCGTTAGCTGAGTGCGTCCATTCAGACAACCCAGGAGTTAAATTCGCTCCCTCCGTAATGACAACAGGATTCAAATGTTGAATACCTTCCACATACGGGAATTTATCAATAAGTTTTGAACCGGAATACTCTGGGTCAACATTAATTTTGTTGTAAATCGCTTGATTGACTTCATACAATGCATCCTCTAGCATGACCATTGAGGAATCTATTTTTGTTTTTAATTCGAATGCTGCTAGATCAACACTAACTAAACTCGGTCTAGCTCCATCACTCGCATCAGCGTACGCAATAACGTGAATAAATCCGTTATTGTCAATTTCTTGCACACTCGCTGAACCTGTTTGTATTTTAGTAGGATTATTTTCTGTACTTATGGTAGAACCAAACCAGGTAGAAGTACTTGGAATCCATCTTTTTACATATACTTTATTTCCCTTCGGACCAGAGCCACGTGCATACAAAGCAACTGTATAATCTGCAATCAGTTGCTTCGCAATCATAACTTTATCAGCTAATGCTGTTTTTCCTTGCCATATTTGAATACCAAACTTATCTTGTAACGCCCGAATAACATCAAAACTATGCATTTCTTGTGCTATACCGCCATTAAAATTCACAGATGTCGGACTGTATTTTCCGTCTAAAGATATATAATCTGCATATCGTAGTTGTTCTACTTCACCAATTGAAGAACTTGTTTCTGTCGGCTTTGCCAGTGTAGTTAAAGTAGAATGTGACCATGTCCGTTTAGCGATATGCCCATTTTCTACAGTACTACCAGCTACTTTCCTTCTATAATCTTGCTTAATTGTATACGTAATAGCTGATTGCCCTGTAAATTTAGCAACTCCATCATATGAACTTCCACCGGCGGTAATTTTCGTTGTACCTTTATTCGGCATAAACAAGTAATACTTTGTTGGATCCAGAGTAGTCTGTCCTAGTAAATTGACCAATGTACGTCCCTGCACTTCCACATTAAGCGGAGATGCTACAGTCGCATTTACAAGGTTTGGACCATGAGTCAGTGATTGTGCTTTAATATCTTGTTTTGACATATCTTTTTCTAAAACGGTAAGTCTACCAGAATTAGCATCTACTCTTTTATTTGTGTCATCGACTGCCTTTTTAGCTGCTTCTGCAGTAGGCTTTATTGCCGCTAAATCGGATACTTTATATCCTTTAAATAATTCTCCTGCTTTAATCGCATTTTCTAACAGAGGTAATGAACTAGTCGATTTAATGGTTTCCCCCGTCATTAAAGATTTATGCACTCTAATGTAAAACACATCAGATTCTGAAATACGGCCATTCGCATCAGAAACCTGTAATTGTACAGCTAAGTCTCCAGGAACCACTAAAGTTTGTTCTTCCAAAGCGACTGTAACTTTACCGATATTTGCATCTACAATTTCACATGGCTGCCAAACAATTTCATCATCAGGCTTTTTAAACGCTATACGTACTGTTTTATTTTGAAGTTTTAGTACATCATTTTGTTGTCGAATGTGAATATTTAACACAGATGTTTTTCCTTCATTTTGATAAAATTGAATTATTTTAGTGCCAGGTACCCCGTTAACATATACAAGTATGGTACCTTCAGTTAAATCTACATACAGATCATAAGGTGTCGTTAATTGTTCCATATTATCACTCCATTCTTAATATATAGACACAAATAAAAAGACCAGCGTTTGCTGCTCCCTCTGTTTTAACTAATTAATTTTTCAACGTTTCTATTCTGATACCAACTGTTGTTTTTCTTGCGATGCAGTTGCAATTTGATCTAAACAAATTTTGCAAATCTCTTGATTACCGATTCTTGTTGTGTTTGTATTTGCACCACAAATATCACAGAATTTCTCGGCAGTTCTAATAAAAAGATTAGAAGTATCAGAGAATAATTCCACCTTTGAATTAGGCTTAATACCTGCTGTTTGTAACATGTCTAACGGTACTTGGATTGTTCCGTCTTTCTTAACTGTTGTTATAATACCTAAGAACTGACTCATATTATTTGCTCCTTCTATTACTGTGAACTACTTAGATAGTTCCATGCACGTCCATCATGAAAATAAGCCCCAAACCCTTTATAGCCATTACCCATCCAAAAAGTACCTTGTTGAGAACCTGGAGTGCTGCCAAACGAGTTAAATTTAATTCCTGGCGTTTCAATTGGAGCTGAGAAGTTAACCCTTTTAGAAGAACACCAAAATCCATCCTGTGCGGTTATCCCTATGTTGCCTTGGGCAGTCAACCGGATATTGCTTTCTAATCCGTTTTGGTCTACATATCTATAATAAACACCATTTCCATCTTTATAGATACTTCCTAAGTTCCTACCTGCACCGTCCCCTTCTCCTAAGATGATATATGGATTTAGGGTTGCACTTTTCTTATCATCTTCAAAACCAATAACAATCTTTGCTTTACCTTGATTCACAAACCGAAGAACCTGGTTTTCCATGTGGATGTATTCTTTATCATTACTTGTTTTAATTGTCATACCTTGCAACAATCCAGCTATTAACCACTCCGCTTTTACTTTACCGACTAGATCAATTAATTCAGCTGATATTCGCACTTGTTCTGCTGATTGGTTAATAGTAGATATAATTTTACCTTTTGTAACTTTTGAACTAACCTCTTTAGCGGTTACACTAAAATCAGAAGATAATTTTTCTAGTTTTTGATTAACAGCTTGAGCATTTAAACTAATATATTCATCAGTTTTTTCAAGGCTTGTCTTCATTGCAATTAATCTATCGTCAAAACCACTAGATATGTCTTCCAGTTGTTTTTCGAGTAGTTTTAACGCTTCATTACTTGCTTTATCCCATAAAGCATTTCGAATCTTATTGTATAGCTTTTGCATTTCTTCTCTCGTATCGATGATTTCTATATAATCACCAAATACATATTTGTTTGAAGACGGATTTGTGAATGACTCATCACCCGCAATTACCCTGGCCACAAGATACAATTTAGGGGTGAACCCTGTGTCTTTAATTCTTATAATGTCCCCTTCCGTAATTTCCTCGTGTGCCAATCTGAATATCTTACCAATATCAGTTGCATCAACTTCATACTGAACAGAGGAATTCACACGCTTTTTTAGCTCCATTTTCATAAGTGTCATTAAGCGTTCCGGTGTCATATTTTGTTCTTCAGTTTCCGGTGTATAAAAACCAAATTTATGTTGACCATTCTCATTCCAGCGTTGAAATGCAGCATGATCTATAATATAAGGAAAACCGCCGTTAATACTCTCTACCGTTATTATCTTTTCCTCTTCGCCTCTTACAAATCCAACAAGTGCTGTACAAATATTTTGAGAGTTTTCTCTTCGGACAATACCATTTAAATCTTTACCTAAAGTAACCTCTTTTCCAGTATCTCTACCTCTGCTTTTTACCATATCTACATACCGAGCAACAATTCGAGAACCGACAACTTCAGCTCGATAAACAATTTCTAAATCAAAAAGTGAAGCGATATCTTTAAGAAATTTAAGTGGGTCAATTAATTTATCAATAGTCATTGTGTGGAAACCAGCGTATTCCGTAATGCCACGCTTCCACTTGGTTCCGGCAAGTGCTATATCAATGAATTCATTCACAGTCTTGCTCTCAATTCTTTGCGGTTTAATAATCCCTTCTTTTTTCAGTAGCACCCATTCTCCTGAAGCATATACCGTCATTGATCGACCATCTGCTTTTTTTTTCGTATCGTCTATAACATAGGGGACGATACGACCGCCTCTTACTTCTTTTAAAATTAAATTTTGCTGCATCAATGTATCCGCTTGATCCGTTCCATCAAAGACAGTAAAATCAAGCATATCAATGTTGTTTTTGATTTCCCAATGTCGCTTATCATCCCAATAATCTTTCGACTGAATGGCCGAGACAATTTGATTGGTTTTAAAATCAACAACATGAAGTGTTCCGCTCGGTCCTCTCATCGATATCTCTCCCTGAAACTAATGGTTGCTGTAACATCTGGTGGCATAATATCAATCCGATTATATCCTCTGATAATAGTGGGGAACTCACTAAATATATCTTTAATATTAATAGCGTTTTTCCCGTTAATCGTAACAAGGCTTCTTTCTGTATCGATTACAACTTTGTCGCCAGTATCTACCAAGTATGGCTTACCTTCGCCAGGTACCTTATTAATCTTCCAAACCTTCAAATCATCAATTCTCATCAAGTTAGTAGGCTCATTAGTAGACCATCGTTGAATACCAATAGCTATTTGGGCGACCTTTCTACCTGTTACTGTCATTGGATTTTTTTCATCGTCTGTAAAGAATTCAACTGCTTTATAGTCGTCTATCTCTGTTCCGTCTCGGAATCTAGCAAAGTAAACAGACCACTTTTTCCCACGGCGTGCGATTGCCATGCGGCCATAGAAATCATTAAACGCTGTATTACCACTACCTCCAGAGTCAAACATTTTCCTTGTATTATTTGGTTGTGAGGCGTTTCCGATGCGCGCAAAAGCGTGTGTTTGTTTGACTGTCCAGTACAGATCATTCATGTTGACATCGGCTACTATATCGCCTTGTTCATCCAATAAGAACATACTAACTCGGCCCATTTCCCAATAGTTCTTAGCTATCAAAGTAACATATATTTCAGCCTTAAAATCAGTAAGAGGTCCACCAGGTATCGAGCGCTTCCATATAGGGCCTGTGAATTCTGAGTTTTTTTGATTTCCCCATTCACCAACCTCAAATGCATATTTACCCTCATTAACCTTAAATCTACCGGTACTTTTCATATTTCCAATCTGTCCGGCATCAGTCCAACCAACAATATTATTCATTTCATTCCATAGTACACGCTTATCTTCTTGCACAGGATTATCATTGATAGACAAAGTTGATCCAATGCGGAAATAATCACGGTCGTTAGGATATTTACCGAACCAAACATCTAAAAAAGTACTTGGTTTCTTGACGGTCATTTCAATTATTGTTGGCGCTTCTACGCTGCCTTTATTCTCTAAGTATGCTGTTGTTTCAGTAGACCGTTTTTGAACAAATTCACTTGTTTTAGTAGCACCTAACTTGTATGGCATTGGACAAATAAATGTAATAACACCCTTCCCTCTATTTACTAACTCATCTAGGTCTAACTCTCCATCGATTACGGCAAGGTATGTTCTATCTATCTCATCGTCAAAAATGAGTTCAGCAGGTTCTTCTGTAAATAACCAATCCGCTAAGTCTTCTTTTACTTTTTGTAAATCAGCGATATTTTCTGCCTTAATAATAAGAGGTACATCTATTTGACGTACCCCTGTCTCTGTATTAATTAAAAAAGCCCCTGGTTTATGAGGGACTGTTAAAAAGTTGCGCTTTATAGGAGCCCAAGCAGGACGTTTACGACCTACGGGCATTACAATGTAATCTCTACGTTCATTATTAAATGTAAAGCTCTGATAACTACCCATGAGTCCCCTCCTTAAAATTGTTTTCTTCTTTCTTCTTCTCGTTCTTGTAATTCTGTAACGTATTTATATGTTCCGCTAGCTAATTCTCTACCATCCATTAAATTAGTCAAATTCAAAATTAAATCAACCTTTTTATCATATGAAGATGGAGCAGAACCAGTAAATGAACCGTTGAATTTTTCTGCTAATCTATTGAACACAGCATCAGCGAATGGATCCATACGGCGACCAACCAGGGGAACCGCTGCCTCGCGTCCTTTTTCACCAATACCTATAATACTAGCAGAGTCGAAGAAACCGCCATTAGCGTGCCATTTAACCCCGAAGCTAGGCATAACACCATTTAGTATATCTCCTTTATTGAAGTTGAAACTTGGTATAGGTATATTGGGTTTCGGTATATCTATTTTAAAATTAAATGCTGCTTTAATATCTTTTACAATACCAACCACTTTATTATAAGCTTCCACAATTGGATCAATAATGGCCTTTTTAACAGCATTAAATACCGAAGTTACGCTACCTGATAGAGTACTCCAGTTGTCTAAAATATATGATTTAACAGCATTTACCTTATCGCTTACATAGTTATAGATTCCATTCCAGGCATCGGATATTGTCGATTTTATAGAATTCCAAATACTAGATGTTGTTGAAAGTGTAGAATTCCATTTATCAGAAATATAGTTATATGCAGCAGATATTTTGTCAGAAACATAGTTATAAATAGCGCTCAAAGCATTTGAAACATACGACTTTATTTGATTCCACGCGTTAGATGTTACGCTACTTATCATATTCCAACGATCTGATAGATATTGAGCAGCGGCGCTAATTTTTCCAGTAATATACGAGTAGATTGAAGATAATACACTGGATATATATGAAACTATATAGTTCCAGGCAGTAGAAGTTGCACTGCTCACTAAATTCCACTGATTGGATACAAATTGAACTGCAGCATTAATTTTTTCGGAGATATATGAATATATAGCCGAAAGTGTACTAGAAATATATGAAACCACTAAATTCCACACAGTAGAAGTTACACTACTTATTAGATTCCATCCATCAGTTATAAATTGAACTGCAGCACTGATTTTTTCAGAAATGTAAGTATATATAGATGTCCATATTGCTAATATGAATGTACTTATGGCATTAAATACAGTGGATGTTACACTGCTTATCATATCCCATGCAGCTGTTATATACGGAAGTATCAAATCTACTACACTAGTAATCGCTGAATATACCATTTGCCATATGAACATTATAAATTCATATATTGAATTAAATATGAATTCTGTGGTAGCTTTCAATCCTTCCCAGGCTAATGAGGAAACTGCTATGATTAAACCAATCGCTGGAGCAAAGAAGTTTAATATATTTGCTGCCCATTCTACTAAAAAGTTAAGTACAGAATTTAATGTGTTAACAGTCACTTCAACGCATTGATTCCATAAGTCGATGAAAAATGTACCTATACTCCCTAATATAGAAGTCGTTGTTTCCATACATTGATTCCATAATTCAACGAAAAAATCACCTATACCAGTTAAAATAGATTTCGTGTCTTCAACAAGAGAATTCCAACTTGTTGTTATGTAATCAATTGCTGCTTCGATATACGGAGAAATCCAATCTACTAACGCACCCCAAATTGATGCTAATATCTCTAATCCAATTTGGAAAATACCTTTCCAAATTTCAAAAGCTGTAGAGAATACAGCACTAATGATTGTAACCAAACTATCGAATATAGATTTAAGCCCTTGCGACCAGCTCTCTACATCTCCAGATAACCAGCCAAAGAACACTTGTATAATACCACTTACGATTTCTACTATTCCTGTGACGACTCCAGTTAATCCTTCAAGTACAGAAGATCCTATATCTTTAATGATCGGCAGGATATTTTCACTGAAGAAACTCCATAAACTATTAAAGGCATCTTTAATACCATCTACAATTGAAACAACACTCTGTATTGTATCTTCAGACATACCTAATTGCTTTAATAGATCTACACCACTTTGCTTATTACCTGTAAAGAAATCAAATAGCGCCTTTACAAACTGATAAGCTTCTGTAAATCCCTGTATCACAGCATCAACAAATTCTCTTATAACAGCCTTAACATTTGTAACGCTAGCTATTATCGTTTGAATTTGGCTAGGTGAGAAACCTAGTTTTTCTAAAATATTTACACCTGCGCCGATATCACCATTAAAAATTGATATAATCGCAGCAGTGAATTCTCTTACTTTTTGAATTGCAAACGTAAAAGCCTGTACAACTGTTGTAAGGATAGCAATAACATTAGAAAAATGTCGTGAGAACGCACTGCCTAGTAAGGTTATCGCTCCTACAAAAACATCTCTAATTATATTAACTAGAAAGTTAAATATATTTGCTACTGTTTCCCAAACTGCAGCAGAATTACCTCCGCTGCTTAATGCTGAAAATGCTTCGAAAATTACACTAATAAAGTTGCGTATTTGTACTACGACGGGTTCTATCGCTTTAAATATTTCAACGAAAACATCAACAACAGCACTAAATGCATTTGATATCACACTACCTACTGCAGAAAGAACAGGCATTAGCATACCTGAAAGTAAATCTATTACTTTAGAAATTGCATCGCCTAAAGACGTCCAAAATCTTTGTGTACTGCTTCCGCTGCCACCTATTAATAAATTGATAACTTTCATAAATGCATCAAAAAGACGTTGCGCATCTTCAGCTATCGACGAAATTAATGAACCGAATACAGATTGGATATTCTCCCAGGCACTTGTAATAGAATTCCTAAAGTTCTCGGAGTGTTCCCACATTTTCATAATAGATCCACCAACAAGAACAATTGCACCTGCTACTAGTGAAGCCATACCTGCTACCCTTAAAAATCCTAATATCATAGGTTGTATAGTCGTCCAAATTAAAGTGAATGCAGCAGCCATTCCTTCTGCTTTACCTATACCGATAGCCATAGGTGACAATAACATCAATAGTGTTGTGAATAGGAATGTAAACATACCCACAAGTTTAACTATTTCTGGATTTGTTTCATTCAATTTCGCAATGAAATTACCTATTGCAGTACCAGCATCTAGAATCTTAGCAGCAATTTCGCCCCATATTTCTATAAATGGCCCTAGAGCATTTAACCACGCTTGTTTAAATTTTTCTGTAGCTATAGTAAGAGGTTGCAACGATTTTTCCAGTTCTGAAATTTTTCGCTCAGTTTCCTCTTTTAGCTTTGCTAATTCATCCATTGCCCCTTGTCGGGCTAAGCTATGTTTTTCTCTCCACAATTCAACATACTTTGCTAGCTCTGCATCAGACATACTGTTTAATGCGGCTATTTGCCCAGCTGCTTCTGGTCCCATCTTATATAATTCGCCTTTAAGATCCTCCGGGACACGAGCGGATAAAGATTTCATGTTATCGACCCATTGAGACATAACATTAACTTGTTCTTGCAAGTTGTTCATTAAAGTCGATTTATTGAAACCTTTAATTTCTATTTTTTCGAACAAACCAGCGAAGTTATATATTGCATCTTCACGACGTTTTAATTCTTCTAAGAAGGTATTGGTAAGTTCCGCTTGCTGTTGAGCCACTTCATCTACACTTGGACCTGCAGTAGCCAATTTGAACATAATGGCAGTGAATCCTGCAACTGCTATACCTGCAACTAGGGCTAGTTGTTGCATTCTCATTAGTCCAGTATTAATAAGGCGTACGCGATCCATTAAATCTTTCATGCTTGCATTAGGCCCCAATTGTCTTAGAGCTATATTTGCAGCTGTTCCTCGCTTAGCCATTTCTTCTAATCTGTGACCGATTTGTAAAAATGCACGGTCAAGACGCTGTATACTACTTGTATCCCCAAGAGCATCCATCATTTTTTGCGACTGCGTTTTCATTGCATTCATGTGATCGATAGAACGCATAAAACCCGTTCTCATGCTTTCCATAGCAATTGCAGATTGATTGGCAGCATTTGCAGTATGGATACCCAATTGGTCTAACATGCTTGTATAAGCTGCTCCACCTTGTGCAGCTGCACGCATAGCTCTATCCACTTGTTGCATTTGACGTTCAAGTTGTCGCATACCTTCATTATAGGAAGCCATATCGCCAGCATCACGTAGTTGTTCTAAGCGTTGCTTGGTTCGCTCTACATGGTCGTTAAAACTCGCCATTTGCCTTTGTGCTTCTTCTGTAGATACTTTTACCTTTCCATCTCGTGACAAACCTAAAATAGCTAATTGTGTAGTTTTTGTTGTATCGCCTAATTCTTGTATCGCCTTTGCTGCAGCTTTACCACTACTTGTTGCACTCATCATACGATTTAAAGATACTTGTGAGCGTATAGCAGCGGTAGCCATTTCATCTAAAGATTGTCTGCTCGTTAAAGCTGTTGTTTGTAACTCATATCGCGTTCGTGCTAATGCATCATGGAATGGTCTGAGGTGCTGCGGTAGATTCATTATAGGTTGCGCTACACTTTGCGCTATGCTACGCATTTGTCTTTCTAACTGAACCTCAGGATTAAATCGATTTAAAGAATTATTCATGCGCTGTATTTCTTGATCTAATGTTTCGGCTGGACTGAAAGCGCGCATGCTATTTTCCATACGTCGTGCAGCAGTGTCTAAATAATCGTAGAAATCATTAAATGGTTCTTCTGCACGTCGCAAACTGCTTCTTGCTCGTCGTTCGATACCACCACCAATATCAACACGTTCCACACGTCGTTCTAAAGCCGAAATTCTACTTTCTATCGCGCTTGTATCTAAATCTGGTGTTCTGATATTCATTTCTAGGTTAAAAGCAGCTAGGCGTTGTTCTAACTGACGTAACTTTCTTTCTAATACACTGTCGTCAATATCGATTGAATTAATTGTGATGCTAGGATTGAATTCTTGTATCTGACTTTCTAAGGTGCGTAATCCTCGCTCTACAGTACTTGTATCGATTTCTACATCATTTATATTAAGACTAGGGTTAAAAGTATTAATTCTACGTTCTAGCTTGTCAAAAGCCTTTTCTGCTCGCTGTAATGAATTTTCTACTTGTGCAGCAAAATCCCCCATGATGTCTGCTTGTTTGATTACACGTTCAATCTTTTTTGTTGCAGTAGTAACGTATTTAAAGAAGTTTTCAAATGATCGCCTTGCCTGACTGGAATCTGCTTCAATATCAATTGATGTTTTACCTACATTACTCATAGTGAAATCCCCCCTTTCTTGTAAAATAAAAAGTCGAAGCATTAAGCCTCTTCTTCAGTTTCTTGCTCCGACCACCATTCGGTCTCATCATATTGTTCTTGATTATTACTTGTACTATCGGATTCATTACCCATATGCTGCTTCATAACTTCTTCTAGTGTTGGAGGAAGGATTTTCGTAAAATCTTCTCCTTTATTCACCATAGCGTCGATAAGCAGTATATAACTTTGGAACTGTCCGTATACATTATTGCAATGTTGTTCGTATTTCTCTTGTAGAGCTTGCTTGTATTTCCTTTTGATCCAATCAGGAGTATGGTCTAACACGTACTCTTCTGTATATCGATAATAAGAAGCAACAAATCCTATTTCTTTTACAAGGCGTTCGCAGAAATCGTTCCAACTAATGGTGTTGTTACTTGTGTTACCATTTGTTCTGGTACCTGATTGTGAGCTTCCTTGATTAACTGCTCCATCTCTTCTAGTTTGTCCTCTTTCTTCGGAAACCAATTGTCCAGAAGTTCTCCGAATTCCGGTAAATCCTTCTTGAACATTACTTTCATCAGTTTCTGAATTTGAGAATAAGTCTTTCCCAAATTTGTTTTTTCACCATACTCGATAAAAATGTCTAACGTTTCATTTAAGTCTAAATCTAAGGCTTCTTCCTCACTGATATCTAATAAAATAGATTGGATTTTCACTAACTGTTCATCTTTTAAACTATCAATAGCTAATGCGAATTTACCAAATGTATCATTGTCTGTTTCGGTCATAATCTTTCGAACTTGCTCCCACAGTTTAAAACCATCAACACCAATAAATTTAACGATTGCAATGATTTTTCGCATTCCGATTTTCGGTAATTTTAATACATTACCATTGGATAAAGTGATTTCCCCTACATAATTATCAATATCAACCGTTTTTAAAATTTGTTCCATAATTAATTCCTCCTAATTAACAAAATCAGTTGTAATCAATAGGGATTATCTTGCTACTGATTACACACTGATAAATTAAACTTCTAATACTTCTTCAATTTCATAGTAAACATTCGAATCACTACATACTGTATCTTGAGCAAAAGCTTTTAAAGACAGAGGTAGCATACGCTTCTCTTTGCTCCACGTTTGTTCTTTAGAGTCGCCTGATACCCTTGTTTTATAAAATACAGCCATAGAAAGCGTACCGTTTTTCTTTTTACTGATTAAAGCAATTGTTTGAATCGGTGCTTCAGTAACTGTTCCATATCCAATACGTTTTGATCCTAATTCTTTTACCGGTAAAACATTAGTTCCTGTTTCATAGGATGTTTTAACTGTCCCATCGATAATAACTGTATTACCTGTAATAGAAGTGACTTTGAAAGTTTCATTACCAATTTTCATATAACCGCCAACCTTGAAATCAGCACCAGGTGCAGCACCAAATGTAATAATAGAGGCACCTGTCGCTAGCGCACCAGTAGTTCTTACAGCCACACCATATTTAGGCGCTTTTTCAATGATTTTGCTACCAATTAAAGCTAACTGGCGATTTTTAACTGTGTTTTCAGCCAGCTGCGTTGCAATAGTATGCTCCCATTTAGTAATAGTTGTTTCAACTTCACCTTGAGCCTGGTCTACTTCTGTACCTTCTTCCTCAAATGAACGTGATACAGTAATTCCCTCTTTCGTTGCTCCAAGATCTTCCCATGGGCCGATTAAATCAAACGTAGCAGTATCCATAACTTCTGATATTGAATCTGGGAATTTAACACCATATGGCGCAGCAATTAGGCGACCTGCACCGCCAATAATATTGTTAGCATTAACTTTAAATAATCCTGTCATTATTTTGTTACCTCCTTAAATTTAAAAGTAGTCAACGACAGTAAATCCGCTGCTTCATCTTCATTAATTTCTTTACCAACTTCTAATAAGCGTCCAGGATGTATCGTCAAACCATCACGATAGACCAAACAAAAAGAGCCACTATTTTCAGCAGCTCCTACGCACACAATATTACGTGTCTTATTTTCGTTTTCTTCAATCTGCTCTTCTACCGTTTCAACCTCAACTTCTTCTTTAATTTCTTCGGTAGTTGCTGGTTCTGTTTTTTTTCTTGGCATGTATTCACCTCTTTACGCTTCGAAATGTTCCAGAGTCATATAACACCAGGCTTCTTCTTTTCCTGCTTCTGAATCAAAATATGCTACTGGATTACTATTTTTTTCACACCACAATACCTGTAGACCCTCGATTTGAGCCGTTTTCGTTTCGAGTATATTAATGGTTTTTGTAATAATATCCATCGCCTCTATATCACTATTTTCAGAGCGTGATATGACCTGTAACCTTGAATATCCATTTCCTCCCGCTGTACGTATTACAACAGAAGGATATTCTGCATCAATCGGAAATTTATTCCCATAGCAAGGCACTCCATACCTGCTTAGTAATTGTAGAATAGCGGGTATAGGGTTCTTATATTCAATCATGAATAATCACCTATTTCGAAAATACTTTATGCACTTCTGCAATTCCTGCTTCATGCATGTCTCCTTCTGCATTATCCATTGCTCTAGCTAAAATATTATATCTTCCTTCGTTATATATGCTATATGGAACAGCAGTACCAGATTCCAGGATCGTTTTATCTGCAGTTTCTGTAAGAACGTGAACAATATCCTCATCGCTCGGGAGAATACGTCCTTTCCCGCTTTTATTCACTTCTGGGTAGTCCGTCCTATAACCTATGGAATTAATATAACGGGATGTATCAACATGATCTTCATCTCTTACAAGTCGCTTCGCTTCATTAGCAAATGGATACATAGCAGCTTCTACAGCGTTAACGCGTGCTTCTCTTAACATGGAATTAACCTTATTCCTATCAAATGAGACTTTGGCCATTTATTTACACCTTCTTTAATGCAAATTCAAAATGATGTAGTTTTTTTCGGCTATACTGCGGGTTTTTCTCATTAATATCAAAAACACCAGACATAACTACTATTCCATCTGGTGTTTTAATATTAGAAACTTGCATGGAATCGCTTATATCTTGTGAAGGTAATACGAATAATATATTCTGCTCTACAATATCAACACTTTTATCCGTGTTTACAACCTTTTTCCGTACGGTATCGAACCGACAATGTACATCATGTATAGGCAGATCCCCGTATATATTACGATTGTAAGAATCTTTACCGATAATGACGCCCTTTTTAATAAAGGAGCAGCGGTGTATTAATAAACGTTCAAATGCCCGTCTACTCATACCTATATGCTCCTCAATCGCATTTTAACGGTTCCTTTTTGCTTTTTCTCGCTAATCCATTGTGAAAGCAAAGACCTTACATCCGGCTTAATATATCCACCACTTTGATATGAGTAGTTGCCCATACGCTCAGACTGTACATTTTCATATGTAGTTTCATCGGAATTGACCAGGGCATAGTACTGCGCAAATTTAAAACAAGCTATTTCAACAACGTCCGGCACAGAAGGGAATTTTTCTTTATCCTCAAAATCAACAAAAGTTAACGAGAAGATTTCGTTTTGAGCTTCAACAATATCCATTTGAAGCAGCTTAGGGTCACGTACTTTCACTTCATCGAATGTAGTGTAATCAATGAGTTGTCCAGGTGTAATAAGTGGCATTATATTACTCCTGTTCTTGCAGTTGCAAAATTAATACAATGCGTTCTGACTCATTCTTTGTTTGCGGTACTTCATTGCCTTTTGCAAGCTTAATAATTACATCATCTTGCTCTGCTTTAGTTAGTTTCTTTAGATCTACTTCGGTATACTTTTCCCCATTAAAAATGGAGGCTTCTGTTGAATCAGCTGCCTCCACTTCTTTTTCATCATGAGAATCTAGTAATTTAAAATAACCAGTGCTAACTACTGCATCTGCTATTTCTTTAGAATCAACAAATACAATAGGATTTTTGTGTGACGCTTCTACTAATCCACTGTACGATAATAATCCTGGCACTAAGATTAATTTATTTCCCATATCACTTAATACCTTTACCTAATACTGCCGCATCCATTTCCTCAATAATGCTATCGAAATCCAGATGTACAACATAGAAACGTTTGTCTTGCATAATAGCATCTTTACCCTCAATAGTTTTTCGAATTTTCACATCATACGTATTAACTACAATTAAGTTTTTAGGATTAGTTAGCATAACCTTATCACCAGGCATACGAGGAACTGGAAGTAATTCAATACCTGCAGGTGCCCTCATAATAGAATCTGATAATCCACCACCATTAGAAATGTGCATGTTGTATAAATGTTGTTCCCATTTTTGTTTAAATGATGGAGAACATAACCATTTTAAAGTACCATCATTATATTTATCAGGCAGTTGTTTTAACATGTCATAGAATAAGTTAATATCCACCGCACCATTGTTTTTAGCAGCACGATCTTCCACATGTCCACTCTTTGCAATTTGTGTAAGCCACCCGTCATTAATATATAGGAAGTCATGATCTGGATTGTCAGCAGCAACAGCAGTATCTCCATTTAAATAGATATCTTCCATATCGCGACCTAATTGAGTCGTCATAAGATTTGATACAGTCGCTTCAAATCCTTCTCCTTCAATATTTTCACGAATAGTTTCTTCTGTGATTTCCCATGGTAAACGAATAGCTGTAGTTGCATATTCAACCTTTGCGAATTTGGGCTTTACACGCTTTTCATCATCCATATTTTCTGTTTTCTTACGAATAATACGTGAATCAATTCCGATTTTATCAATTTCACCTGTTTTTGCTTTGCGTGTTTCAGTTCGAATCAATCCACCTAAAGCCGTAGCTTCAAATGTCTGTTTAAGAAATTTTTTAGACTGCTCAGGGCTTAATAAACCACTAGTAACATCTTTAGTAGTGGTTGTACCAGCTTTTAAAATTTGTGTATTATTCATATGTTTTGTCTCCTTTTTTATTACAGGTGACCCTGTAAATAATGTGCTTCTTTTTGAATTTGTTGTTGTCCTACCCCAGGATCACCTTGTTGGCTGAGGCCACGTGCTTTTTCAATTTTTGTTAATCGGTCATTCACTGGATCCATTGCTTTTTTGATAGCAGCAGTAACTGATTTTGTTAATTCATCTTGTACTGGTTCAACATGTGTTTCTTCTTGCTGAGCTTTTTCAAATGCCTCTAATCGTTGGTTTAATGGATTTAATGCCGCTTCAACAGCTTTTGTAATATCTTCTGGTTTCAATTCGTCTTCCTCCTTATCGCTTACACGATCTATAATATTTTGTAACGCAGTTTGGGCAGCATCAATATCAGCTTGATTTGCTGCACTTATTTTCTTACCAGCCTTTTCAATTTCTTCTGCTAAAGAAGTATTAGGTTTGTTCTCTAACGCCTTTGCAATAGCTACACTTCCACCCGTTCGTATTTCTTGAACAATCTCCGAGAAATCTTGAACAGCTTCTTGTAATCGTTCAAAATCTATAGCTTCATTTGTATAGTTATCCCACTTAGCACCGAAATAAGCATCTTCTAAGCTGTCCCAAGCGGCCCAAACATTACGATTCTGTTGGTTTCTTGCATAGTTATCTCTTACCTCACCTTTTGTAATAGAAGTGATATTTTCACAAGTAAAAAAAGCCCCTAGATGCTTCACTAAGGACTTTACAAAACTATTTTCTGATTTTGATACCTCTTCTTGCTCCTCAACTTCTGCAGTTCCAGCCATACTATAACCAGTGATTTCACCTTTTTCTATTTTCTTCCACACCTCATCACTAGCTTTTGTAGTAATAACCCAAGAGCCTTTCTGTATTGTTACGCCATTAATTTCAAAATCAGCAGGTGCAATGTAACTTTCCACTATTTCTCCGGCTCCAGCTACAAAATCATGTTGTGTATCAATGTTTTGCGCATCTTTCATAAATTTGTGAGCAGCTTTTTCAATCTCTTCTGCAGTCATGAAATCGTTGTGCAAATCGGTTGTTCCGGGTTCATATACCACGCCATATACTAACTTCTGTGGATCTTCAGATTTAGTAATAATCTTTACTTCTTTTTGAAAATCAGGCTGTTTGTTGGCTGATTTTGTTAAAAAGAATTTCTGCTTGTTTGCAGCCTTATCTACATAGGAAACATGTGTAATCTCAGCATTCTTCAATTCTCGTACTGTCATATTTGTAATTCACCTCCTCTCAAATATAGATATCCATCCAATCTGGTGAGTTTCATCATACAGATATCCCCTTCCTTATTTCTGCAAAATAAAAAAGCAGCATCTAAGATAATCGTCTTTCAGCTAGATATTCTTCTCGAAGTGCTTCTTTAACTTTCTTACTTAACTTTAATGTCTTACCATCTACCACAGGGAATATAACGCAATTGCAATTATATTTTTCTGCAGGAGATAATTTATCTTCACGAGGGTACATACATGTTTCATCAGAATCTATAATCTCAAATTCTTCAAGAACACCTTTCTCCACACCATCCATTTTTTGATGATTTGCACGTGGATTTCTTTCTTGTCTATCAGTATGAACCCATACCTTACCAGTAACAGCAGGACTCTGCGCATAACTCTCTTGTTGTGATATAGATAATGCTGTTAAAACCTCATTCTGTGCTAAGCTGGCCGCTCTATTTCTTCCGAATACCCAAAGGTCTTGTATAGCTGTAGTTAATGTAGATAGCGTTAAATTCCCTATTATAGCGGTAGTAACTGCGTTTATGATTCCATTACGTGTCGTAAGAAATAAGAATGCTGCTAATTGAATTGCCCATGCACTTACAGTAGTAGCAGCAGCACCTGACAATTCCTCAAATAAGACATCTGGATCAATAGCTTCCATAATGTTTTCACAAAGTACCAGGATAATTGCAATTAACATTTCTTCGGATAAACTGGTCATATCGCTTTCGAAATCATCACTTACGAATAATTCATCTTCTAAGTATGCAAGAATATCCTCAGTTACAATATCTTCATCTGCTCCATATTTGTTAATGGCATCAAAATAATACTTCATCTGGTTTCGAAATAGCTTGGCTAATTTCTTTTCGTATTCATCAATAAAAGCCTGTAAGCTCTCTGCTCCAGGCGTATCATTAGGCATATTATTCACAATGTCTTCGTCTTCTTCAGCAACTTTAATAATGAGATTAATCGAATTCAAAGCGCGATCTAGTGCATTCACTTTTTACTCACTTCTTTCAATACATCTCTCATTTCTTCCATAGCATCTCGTGTATCTTTTAAGAAATGAATAAACTCTTTATTTGCTGATTTTTCTAACGTGACGACTTCAGCACCTGCAGGGTTATCAATTATTTTATTATTACCCATTATTAACTGGAAAGGTTTTTCGTTAGCGCCTTCAAATGTTAACGGTTCTAACTCTTTCCCTAATATTTCACCAGCTAAATCTCTAGGATCATTAGGAGTAATCGTACCTGCATTTATTAATGGTATCAGTGCTTTTGCCTTTTCTACAGGATCTGAAGCGCTCGGACCTTTGAAAATAATAGATACATAATGCAATCCTAATGACTGACAGAACAGTGTAGTTAACTTACCTGCAACTACATTTCGTTGTGGCCCAAATACTTGCTCTTCTGTCACTTGCTTTGCTGTTTGCGCAGTCGCTTTATTATAATCCTGAGACTCACCAGTATATAACGGCGGTAAACGAAAGGCAGACCGAAGCTTGTCCCTAGTCTTTGCATCATACTCTAAGAACAAAGCATCTTGTTGAAGCATATCAGCCAGCGATTTTATTTGTACTTTTACAGGTTTAACATCTTCTTCTCCCGCATAACTTTCTGTTTCAATACCTTCTGCTTCAAGTAGCATAAACCTATGAGAATTATCGACTCCCTGCACACTGCTCATGTAATCCTGTATTTCTTGATAAGACTGCTTCGTTAATTGACCATTCTCTACAATGACTGCAGCAGGAACATGTCGTCCGTTTTTAAAATAGTAGTAATTAAGTTCTTCAGCTTTTCTAGCCCCAAATAGCGAGATTAGTTGACCTAGATATCTTGGTTTACCGTATGCACCAGGACCATTTTTTAAGTGTATGACTTCGTTTGCCTCTTCTACACCATTATGAATACTTGTAAATTTACCAGTACGCCTATTCATGAACCGTGGATCTCCATATTCTTTAAAGAAAGTCTTTTTATCATTTTGAATCTGTACGTATTTCCGAAATCTCTTTGGAATTGGTACAGTTATGGGCTGATTTTTTTCCATTACAGTAACTTCTGTATCTACAAATTCGGTAAATGTGGTTACACGCATGTTTACACAATCCATATACTCAATGGAACACGGTTCACCTAAACCGTTTCGAATCACTTCTAAATAACCGTTCCCTGTTTTTTCCCTATCAGCTAACGCCCAAGCTAAGATAGTTTCTGGAATTTCTTCGAAGCTTAGGTACTTTAAGAAGAAACGAAGTCTTTCCCATTCTTCATCTGCTTTCTTCTGAATTGCTTTATCGGCCGCTCTATAATCAAAAGAATAATTTGGATTCATCCCAAAACTAACAATATTAGTTGTATAGGCTTCTATGCATTGCTGTAGTATAGTAGAATGCTCTGCTACTAATTTTAATTCCTTTATATTGTAAGGCGGCCTTAAAATCTCATCATCTTCATATGAATTCTCAAAAGGATCATCATATATTTGTTGTGTTGTAGCAGATACACCACTAGCCTTAAATATCTGCGCTTTCATTTTACTTGCCATAGTTTACCTCCTTCCTCTTTCTTTTCGTTTTCTCTCTGGACGCGAACCATCACGGCGTCTTACATACAATGGAGCAAATACCATTACTACCGCTTCTGCTCTATCTGGCGATTTTAAGCCCCTATCTTTCATAGCCTTTTTACTTTCGATTTGAATACGACCATTACTAGTGATTGAATATTTACGAACAGATAATTGAGCTATTAAATCGTCGTCATCCGGTAGTTGAACATTTTCTAAACATTCATCTCTGAAATGCCCATACATTAAACTGATGATACCAGCGTAATCAGCATTACCTTTAGATGCGAAATTGATTGGTATTACATCAATCGGATAATCATGTTCTGCTACAATTTCTTTCAATCGATCCGTTACGCCACCACCAACGCCAGTATCATCTATTCGAACAGGAATTCGTTTTTCTGTTCTTTTGCACCAAGAAAAGTATTTCTTCGCTTCTTTTAAGATTAATCCTGTAACATACATCGTATCCCTTTGGTGATGAATTTGCAGAGGTAGGACCTTCCACCCTCTTCTAGTTGCTATTACCGTCTCGTCTGAACCAAAGCGAGAAACGTCACATGAAATCTCTACAACTGCACTATCTGGAATAATTTCTTTTACAGCAGATTTTTCTTCCTCGTTCTCAATAATCTCAACTTTATATACTTCTCGCATACGTGCTGCCTCTGCAGTTTCTAATGAAATAAATGCATCAGCTTCACCTCTAGGGAATTCCCCCTCTACACGAACGCGGTATAAATCTGAACCTTCTCCATACTTTTTCTTGAGCATTTCAATGTTCTTTTTACTAGTTCGAGGAGAATCTTCACTAGACACTTTATGAGATTTATATAATGCCCTGTCTTTATTATGAGAATCAAAAAAGACCCCACTAGTTTTAGTCGGGTTTCCACACATAAAAAGCTTATTTTCTGAACCAGATAACGTACCGAGAATGGCTTCCATAATATCATCAGCTATACCAGAAGCTTCATCTGCAATGAACAGCATGTAGTCTTCATGGAAACCTTGCATATTTTCAGGACGAGTAGCCGTTTTTGCAGTAGCAAACCAACGATCCTCGAAACCTTTCATATAAATCTTGGTTTTCGTCCACTTTAGCAGGTCTTTAACTTGAGAACTATTAAGCCATTTTGCAATTTCAGCCCATAGCACATCGTATAACTGCTGTTTTGTGGGAGCAGTACATATTATTTTGGGATATGGCCTACAGCAAAGGAACCAAATACAGATCCAGGACTCCATTGCAGTTTTACCTACACCTTGACCAGAGCGAACACTTACATGTGAATGGTTCGCTATATCATTGAGCACTTCCTTTTGCCAAGGATCAGGTTCAACTTCAAGAATATCCTCTACAAATGCCACAGGATCATCTACATATATTTCTAGCAGTTGCGTGATTATATCTTGCAGTACTTCTTCCTCTGTTGCTACATCATAGAAATTAGACATACCTTATACTGGACACTCTCCTTTATTTAGGCAAAAGAAAATGCGTTATACCTAGTCTCTCGACTCCATATAACGCATTAAAGATTCAGCTATTCGCTCTTCATCTGTAGGATGAAGAACTCCTTTTTTATTAAGTAGTTGCGATCTCTTCAAATACTCGAATTTAGAAACTCTTGCCGTTGATTTAGATTTCAAACCGGCACTCTGCCATTCGATAAGTTCTACGTCAAACTCATCATAAGCTCTCACTTCGTGTCTTGTTAGTTTAATAGCAATTACTTCTTCATCATCAACTTCAAATACAATCACAGATGGTCTTTCTGATGTACGGGTCTTGTCCTCTTCATAAGGATAATTAGCGTACCAAACTTCGTTAACTGCACCTTTAGGCAAAACTGTTACGCCTCAACTAGCACTCTTCTTTCTACAATTTGTCGCCGGGGATGTTCATCCTCTCGACATGGATCATTTTCTTTGATTACTGTGTGACCATCACTATTACGAGTTGTATTTTCTTCTGCGATTCTTAAGAATTTTTCTTTATTTTTCGCTATTACGTCCGAGAATTTCATATTATTCTTCCCCTCTCGTTTTTCCATGCTCTTCACCCCAATCCGTTTAGGTATTTGGGCTAAGTATACGCCTGGCATTAGAAAATTATACCATCCATAAAAGGATGTGCATATAATTTCGATATTATTTTAACAATATCCTTCTTTTTGATATTGCGTGTAATTTATATTACACGCTATAATATAGATAATACATAACAATTCAATGCGGGTTTATCGACAGTACATCTGCACTTATCTACCAAAAAATATTGCGTGTAATTAAAAGGAGTTTTTTTATGCATATACTAGATTCATTTATCGCTCACGAAAAAGACAGAGGAAAAAGTTCTGAAACAACTCGCAGTTATCATTACAAGCTACTTCATTTCGAAAAATGGCTAGGAGCAGTTGATACTAATCTGTATGATTTTTCTCGTTCGGATGTTCAGCAGTATTTAGATGATCTAACTTCACAAAAGAAAAGTGCATCTACCATAAACGGACATTATGCTGCAATTAGAGCATTTTCTCAGTTTGCTAAGAAAACAGATTGCATTAAAGATATTCGTGTAGTTAAAGCACCCAACTTATATCGTGAAGCTCCTGTTGCATTAGAACGAAAAGAAGTACTCCGCATAATGAGAGAAGTTGACCGCAGCGGAAACAAACGCGATAAGGCCATTCTTCTAACTTGCATATACGCAGGTATTCGAGTTGCAGAAATAGTAGCGCTTGATATAGATGATATTAATTTTTCCGAAAGGCAAGGTACCATCCGAGTAAGGCAAGGTAAAGGAAACAAGGAACGTATCATACCGTTACATAAAGAAGCTCGTTATGCTATCACCGACTATTTAAAGTCTAGGGAAAGTACAGCAGATGCTTTATTCCTTAGTAACAGACAAACACGTATTAGCAAAAGAACAGTACAGCATGTCTGTAATAAATATGGTGTGAATCCTCACCGATTCAGACATACATTTGTTACAGATCTTGTTGATGCTGGTATTGATGATAAAACTATCCAAACACTAACCGGCCACGAAAGCCCTGCTATGATTACTCGTTATCGCAGCGTTAGACCAGAAGACAAACAAAATGCTATTGAAGCGTTGTATAGAGACCGTGATTAAGCGATTAGGATTCTTCCCTTTTCGCTTTTCTTTTTGCAAATATGTTTTCCAAACTTCCTGCCCAGGCTTTTGTTTGCTGTTGCTGATTCCCAGTACTGCCTTTTTCCTTCTCCCACTTTTCTTCTAAAATAGTAAGCTTTCTTTCTTCCATTTCTAATTTACGTGGCGCTGTATTAGCTAAAGCATCTAACTTTTCAACTGCTTTTAGCTTTTTATCTTGAATACGCGTTAAAGCTTCTTCATGTGCTAATACCGCAGCTATTCTATCGCCTTCAGTTTCTTCTATAGATTGTTCCACCATATCAAAATCATTAACAGTCATCGTTTTATATTTACCACTTGGTAAATCTTCAACTTTGACTTGTCTTTTTACAGGCGTTCGCTCTTTTACGATTCTTCTTTGAACAGGAGTTAATCCTTCACGTAATGCTTTTATACGTTTCATGATGAACATCTCACGATATGTATAAAGCTGAATCGCATCGATAAGCTCCTGTATAGGATCAATCTCCTCAATCTGGAGTAGTTTCTTTTCCTCTTCATCCAAAGCGTCTTGCCATAGACTGCGATACTCTCCTGTTTTTACAGCATTAACATTTCGTAACGGAGCAGCACCACCTTTATTACCAGCGGCAAATTTATTACCTATAGGTGCTCCATTTCCACCCTTGTTACCAACAGCGTTTTTATTGCCAATCTGGGCACCTTTTTGTTTAGGAGCGTTCCTTTTGCTAATAGGAGCGCTCCCTTTTGAATAAGGAGCGTTCCCTTTCAACTCTTCTTCCCATTTTTCCTGGGATTTCCATTTACGAACTGTATTAGCAGGAACCCCAATTTGTTTTGCGATATCTACTAATTTATTTTCGTTACCGCTTTTTTCGTTATCTATCCATATTTTTTTAGCTTGATCTCGTCTAGAATCTCTTTTTCTAGCCATCCCTCATCTCACCACCTCCTCAGCAGTATTCGAGTTTGTGTTTGTTTCATCAAAGTGAAAGGACAATGGGTGTACTTATACCGAGCTGTTGATTCCGAAGGAAACACCATTGATTTACCTTCAGTAAAACAAGAAGACAGCTTATCCTATCAATATAGAACAATTAAAGAAAAAAAAAGGATGCCCGCGGGCATCCTAATAAGACGAAAAAAATATTAAAATAATATAATCGAGCAAGATTATCGATTTATCAAGAATTAAGTACGTACCATGTTAAGATTGAGATCTTTTCAATCAGTTAAACGAGTGTTGGCTAGACTGGAAGCGATGAGAATGATTAAAAAAGGACAGACTTTGCAAGGAGAAAAGTCTGGCAAAAAAACAAAGCAAGCTAATTGATTAACTCTTTGCTCTCACCGCATAGTAGTAAGAGGGTAACAACTCGGCTACCCTCTTACATTTACTAGGTTCATATAATTTAGTAAATTCTTAGAATTATATAGAGACAGAGCATAATTTGCTTACAAGAAAGTTTTTAAGTGTAAAAATAAACTTACAGGCAATGATGCAGCAGTATTCAATTTATTTGTTCTAGCAGCAACTGCGCCCACTTGCGGATAAAAAGTTACTGGATTTCCTCTACCAATTAATGCTTGTCCAGGAAATACCCTACCATTGAAACCTATAACATTACGACCAGTAATGTTAGCTACGACTTGAGCTTGGGATGCACGAGTACCACCAACAGCACTGAAGCAAGATGAAAAGAGAAGAGTATCTGCAGTATCTTGTACCTCATTTAGTTTCTGTAAGATTTGAGTACCAACTTGTTTTCCTGACTTTAAACGCATAAAACGCGCAGGCGACCCTGATAATGTATTAAATGGTGCACCATGAGCTATAATTGCACTTGTGTTTTGTAGACGGTCAAACCTTTGCACAGTCGACATTGGAAGGTATGTTGCGACTCCAGTTGATCCTCGCCCTGTAAAGTGAACGGTTTCTTGTAAAAGTTCGTTACCTGTTCTTGCAAGTGAGCCACTCGCTCTAAGAATAGCAGAACCAACCTCCAAACCTACCGATGCAATACCAAAAGCAAGTGAAGCGTATCCTAGATTCGTAGATAACTCCTTATCATATTCAGTTGCATAAGATGCAATACCAAGTGCACTACCCGTAACTCCAGCAACTCCTCCAGCAATACCCAGCGCAGCTGATAAGGTAAGTGCCGCCGTTCCAGCTGCTATACCGGCTATTACATTAACAACAGGGATAAGTGACAATGCTATTCCCACAGCTGATAAGGTAATACCCACTGTAGCTGCGGTACTTAACCACCCACTTGGATCACTATTATTGATGGGATCAAGATTTGCAAATTGGTATCTATTAACCCCAGCTACACCAAATGGGCTCAAAATATCCTGGGATAAAAAAGTTTTCATATTAGGGCTATAAGCTCGGTTACCATTGCCAAGCATATAAGTATCGGATATATAATCATATAATTCTCCCTTAAACCCCCGTGTATGCCACACAGGAAATGCTTCGGAACTGATGCTTCCAATAGATTCCGTGGATTCACCAAAATCACTATAATCAATTTTTTTTCTTGATTCGAAACTTGGGCCACTTGCACCCTCACTAACGGGTCCAAATGTATTACTAGCAAATACTGTATTATCCGTATCTGTTCCATACAATTCTAACTTTACGTCGTTCCCCGTTTTATTCAAACTACCCAATGGAATATTACCAAAACTAAAATAAAAAGTAAGAATATTACCTGTAGTATATTTGGCAATTAATTCATCACCATCATATAAAAACGTTGCACCCTTAGAAGAAGAATTCGAAATGTTTACAAGTCGACCTGATGCGTCATAAAAATAATTATACGTTACGCCATCAGAAACAACTTTTATAACATTATTTCCTCCAGAGTAAGTAATACTACGGTTTTTTGAAGTAAATGCATCTTTCGTGATATTTCCATTTGAATCGTAGGTTAAAGTAACAGGATTCGTATCAGTAGTTTTTTTCAAAGTATTAATACGATCATTTGTATAGGTACGTTCGCTAAATGCATTATCACTGCTAAGACGCAGAACGCCTTGATCTCCATATGTTGCAGTAGAAATAAGTGTATCATTCCTTTTCCTTTTTGCAGTATTCAGTTGCATATATTGGGGTAAATAAGTATATTCTCGTTTATACTTTGTATTGTCATCCCAATAAATACTTTTTTCACTAATTAACAAGTTTGTACCATATCTATTAAAAATATCAAATTCAGATTTAGTATTTCTAGAATTAGTATATCTAGAAAATACAAAACCATCCTGAATACCATAACTGTTGTAACCACATGTCAGCTCTGCAACTTTTTTTCCACTACCTACTGCAAATTGAGAATCTTTCATTTCAATCAAGTTTATTTCATTAGTGTACATACCATTTTGAATGTACGTACCTGCTGCCTCAAATGAATAATTCGAGCCACGATCATACGACTTATTTTTTAATCGACCTAACGTATCATATACATACTTTACCTCTACGGTTGAATTATTATTCGTATTGTTATTATCAGTAATTTCATATTTAACACTTGCTAATCGCTTACCACTGGTAGAGTAGGTTTTAGTCGTGATGACTTTAAGGTTTGCTGATGGATATACATAAGTAACTTCAGATTTTGTTAGCAGACCTCGATTATCGTAGGTGTAGTCCGATTGACTTCTAAGTGTTCCATCTGCCTTGTAGACCTTAGAATTCTTCAACAAACCTGTATTATTATAGTACTCATAGGTGCATTTTCTCTCATTTCCAGCAGCATCCTTATCAACCGTTTGTTCAATTTGTAACGTTGTCGAATTCAACACTTCTGATGTAAAGTTATTATTCGTGTTACCTGTAATGTTAGTTTTTGACGGTCTGTCATAATATGATTGATTATAGGAATACGAACGATTAGGTTGGCCATCCTGACTAATTAATCTACCAAAACCGTCATATACTCTATTTGAAGTTAAAACGTTTTGTGAAGATGAATCCGTTCCCTGCTGGGTAGTGCATTCTAACTTAATTGGTAAATTCATATTTTGAATTTGACTACTATCATATGTGTAAGTCGTTGTATCTTGTCGTTCGCTATCTAGAGCCCCTTTAACAATTTCAGTTACTACTCTATCAAATTTATCATAAGATACAGTTTTCCTACCGTTCAATGCATTTTTAGTTTCAATTTCTCGACCAAAACTATCGTAACTATAGCTTGTTAAAATGTGCTTTCCGTTATCTTTATTATGATATATCTCTACGGGAGCATCATAATTGTTATATTTTGTCGTATAACTCACTTGCGAATTCTTCCTACGAGTCTCTGTGTTAGCTACCACATCTCTTGTTATTGTTTCTTGATCTCCATTTGAGTATTGAATTTCAGAAAGCTTCCTTACATCATAAGTGTAATTTGTGGTGTTAGTAATATCAAATGTACTACCGTCAGCCTTTGTAACCCTGTCATATTCGATTTCAGATGTTACCAAGCCATTCACATCATAGACAATGGAAGATGTGCAGTACTTTGAATTATTCCCCGTAACTTCGAGTGAGTAACTTAATTGATTTTTGTTATTTACGTAGCTGATAAGTTGTTTACCACTTGGTATAGTCTTAGTAATAGCATTTTGAAATCCATATGGTGTACCTCTATCGCTATAATGACTATAACTATAGGTTTCAACCTGTTCATATGTTGTATCTGCAAAGACTTTTTTTTGAGTAATTCGATTTAAGTCATCATAACTATACTTAGTAACGGCATTGGCATGATCTTTTTCTTCGACGACCAGACCAGTAGAACGCAATATCGTCACGCTTGACTGTTTTTCGAGCGAGCCTGACTTAAGTTTTGTAGTTGTTGTTGACTTATCGCCGTCGTGACTATAGGTGAAGTCCATATGAAGTGTACCTGTTTCACTGTGTTTTAGCGAACCCACATCTAATCTGTTTGGTACTGGCGTATCATTTGCTGCAAAATATCGTATATGTTTTTGTGTAAATACACCATTCTCCTTTTTATTTTTAACAAGTACCATATTAGGGGTAACAGTATTATTATTAATTGGTTCAACATAAGTCAACCCAGTTACACTTCTATAGGTAAACTCTGTCGTCTTTGATTCCTCAGTGCCAGCTGATATAGTTGACGATTTCAGGTAGTTAACAAAACCATGAGGATCTGCTGGGCATTTATCTCCCTCACCTGCAGCTGGGTAATAGGCATTTGTTACTTTAACTCCTGAGACTTTTACTTCCTCTAGCTGATTGCCATATACGTCTACACTTTGGGTAGTATTAACTGATCGCGTTTGATTTTGACTGTTTTTATATGTAATCGTCTTTTTTGTCCAGAATGAAAAATTGTTATTAGTCTGCCCATTAATGTTCGCACCAGAAATAATTTTATTGTATTCATAGGTGGTTTCCTGTCTGTTATAACTCTCACCAGGCTTTTTAATATACTCAGCAACAGGCAAGTGAAAACGGTTAAATACTCTAGTATATTCTATATCACTGTATTTCTCCTCAACTTGATACGTATAATCATCGGTATGCAGAATGCAGTTATCTGCACCTGTCACTGGAGTATAATTAGAAGCATTTTTATACCCTGTAAAATTTCGTTCTGGGTTTGAACCTGAACTTGAATATGTGATTTCTTGACTTGGTTCATTATTCTTTCCTTTTACAGTTAGCTTCTTGACTACCTGAACATTAATATTATTTGAATATTTAATTGGTTCATAAGTAAACTCTTGCACATTACCATTAGGTTGAGAGATTTTAGATATATATTTACTATTATCAATAGTGGTATATTCGAATTCATACTTATTGTTAGTATCATTTGGAAGTGAAATTGAACTGATTACATCACCGTCATCATTAAAATAGACTGTCGTTTTACGAGAAGTAGAATGTATTGTCTGTGTAATCTCGACATTGACAGTACCATTATATTTTACTGTAATTTTATTCCCTGCCCCATCATTAATTTCTGTCAACGCAGGATTGGTACTACTAGCAGCTTCATAAATAAAATTTAAACAATGACCACTAGCAGAAACTAATTTTGTTATAAAGCCTCTATGATTTAAGTACTCTACGGTACCATTTTTGTGCTTTACACGATACTCTTTAACGTCTTCCCCCTCAACGTCAACGACCTCAATTTTACAATCATTCACCTTGTGATATAAAAATTTTATAGTTCCATTAGACGCTGGCAGTACTTTTTCAACCGCTCCATTACTTAAATAAATTAGATTATTCGTACGATCAAGTCTCGGTATATTTACAGTCCAATGGTTACGAAAATGAAGATTTTGCCAAACATTACTGCCAGGATTATAATTTAGAGCCAGCGTAAAAGTTACAGGACTTTGAAGGCCACTACTGATTTTACCAAGAACAATGTTAGCATTAACGCTCCTAGTTCTATTACTGACTGACGCGTTAAGTGGAAGAAAATTAAAAGCCTCTGAGAAAACTTGAGTTGAAGCCATAAAAACACTCCTTTATATTATAATTATTTGGTTTTGAAAATTTGGTTGTTTCTTGAAACAACAGAAATAATGTAAAAAAAACTTATTTTTTAAAAATTCACCTCCTACGACAACATCATCTACCTTGTGGCATAGACTGTTGGATCTTGTTGAATTTTCAACTTCACTTAGAAAGCTTTGCAACAGAACCACTATTCTCTTTGCGTTTGAAATCGAAAAAACATACAGTAAGGTTCGCAACATCTTGCTGTACACTTTGTAAAAAATACCCTGTAGATTATAGGGGAGCAACAATGGGTTCCATTCAATCAATACTCTACAGAAGATGGTTACGGTAACCTTCATATATAGGGGGCATTTGGGTGGCGGATTTTGCTATTTTTTAATCATTTTAACTGGTCAATATAAATAAAAAGTCTCATCCGCAAATGCAGAAAAGACTTTCACTTAATTGTTTTCCTATTTTATTATCTGCTCGCAGCAACGTCTTCTTAATTGTGTTTCTTGATACTCCCATCAATCCTGCTATTTTTTCCTGAGTAAAAGCATTCCCTCGTGACATAATATAAACTTCTCTCTCATTCTCCGTTAATGTAGATAATGCATCTTGTAGTTGTATACGATCCCATTCAGAAATAACACTCTCTTTTGCTTCTACATCCCATTCATAGGTTGGCATTTCGACGCTACGGAAATATCTTTGCATTAACAATGGGTCGCATGGTCTTTCACGCTCATATCCCGCTCTACGCTCAATTCCTCTTGTTTTACCTGGCTGTTTGGCAGTAAGCATCCATTCCAGAGCAAAATTAATATCGTTAATCATTGTGTTAATAATATTTATATCATTTTCTGTTGCGCCCACCTTAGATGCTTCTAATTGCTCTCTTGTTTCGGTATACTGCTCAATTAAATCTTTCATACGCCAGCTTCCTCCTATTAAATAAAAAGAGGACGCTGAATTATATAGGAAGAAATTCGTTCCTATATATAATCAACGTCCTCTAAATGTGGACTATTAATTTCTTTATTTTTTATTTGTTTTTTAAATACGGTAAGTGAAATTTCCCATCTGCTCCTTGATTGTTTTTTTGCACATTCCGAGCAATGTTTCATATGTTATATTGAGAAGTGGTTCTAAAGGCACAGAATCTATTTTTCAAAGAGCATGAACTGTTGCATGCTCTTTCTTACATAATCAATTCCCTACTAAAATAGCGTTTTCTCCCTGATTTACTTATTCACACCACAAACCCTTGCAGTTCATGGCAATAAATTTCCAACAATGTATAAAGCTTTATATTCATCTTTTGCATCAATCTCACCAATCAGAGGTGGAATTTCATATGTAATAACAAACTTACGTATCTTAATACCAACTCACTTAACGCACAAAATTTTCTTTATTCATTTCTTTATAAGTAAGAACAATATCTTCATATTTATATCCGTATAGGTAACAAAGACGGAAGAAAATGCCGAAAGCTTTATGTAAATGGGATAATGTTACACTCAAATCTCTGTATTGGCACCATGCTCTTTTAGCCGTTAAAATATCCTGCATGTACCATTCAAATAGCATATTTATATTTGTAATGTTTTTCTTCATGATATATTGCTCACGAAAATTTTTTACAAGCTTGCGTTTTAATGTATAACGATCTAATTCAATTACAATGTTCATTAAGAAGTGGAATCCAACAACTAATTCTTCTAATAGCCCATTTTTTGGTATCCCAAATCCTGTGCTCCACACTTTAAAAGCCCTTGTTTCATTCCAGGCTTCACCAATTTCTACCATCAATGCACGGAATAGCATATCTAGCTTATCATTACCTTTATATCTAATTCTTTTATCTAACTCTACCTGCGTTTCAAATAACTCTGTAATATCAAATGTTTGCTGTGTTTCTTCTTTTGTAATCATATGTAGGTTTGATATGTGTCTCATTGTGCGTATGCTGCTTTTCATCATTCATCCCCCTGGATCCCGTTATCCTTTGTTGCAATAATAGGTAATACTCTTTCGGCGGTACTTTCATTCTCAAGTTCTACTGCATGTAAACTAGATGCTACATTCATCCCACACGAACATGTAACTTCAAGTTTCATTGTTCTTATCTCCTTTAGTTGTTTAATTACCGTTTCAACCAGTAAGACCTTTAGCTCTAGTTCGTCCAATTCCCACAACTGACGGTCCCTAGTCCTGTAACATTCCAAATCTATTAGCCAATCTATTAATTTTTGCTTCTGCAATTTCTTATTTCACCTGCTGCCTTACGCATTACTTACCGAATGTATCGAATCCCCTAATTGCTACACCTAACAATAGTACCAATATTCCAAAAACAATCAACGTATCCTGGGCCATACTGGATTATCCTGCCGCATCTTCTTTAAAAAATAGCACTTCCAAGTCCTGCGGTTCAACTTCATATGTTTCATTCGAATTATTGACCCTTACCCTTACGATTCCAGTATCCTTATTTTGATGTACTACAGTTAATACCCGAGTATCATCAGTAACAAAATCACCACTTTGAAATTCATTGTTTCTTCTTTTTTTAGCAGCAAAGACCCGGCGGCGCCCTTCCCAATATTGCTCTTGTTCTGTTGCTAAACGACACTGATCGGCAAATTGATACCCTTTGTCACCTACGTTCATTACACTATTATTACCCCAAACACCGTATACCTTAATACGGCCATCTTTTGGATTAATATCAAGGAATTCAACCTTTGCAAACGCTGTGTAATCTTCACCTTCATAAACAACCCATTCACCTAATTCAAATGGTGTTTTAACAAAACGTGGCACTTGTACTTCTACTACTGCTATTAACATTTTTCATTCCTCCATCTCTTATAAATACTCAATTACATATTGTGGTTTGAATCCGCTATCAAAATAAATTCTTAATAGCTGCGGTTCTTGGGATTCCCTTGCAGCTTTGCAAATCTCTTCTGCTTCATCCCAATCAAAGCTTTTGTCCTTTTCTCGCTTATACCGCCATAACGCTGTTACATAGTCGATATACATATCAAAGTGATTATCCTGCCTTACGGAGCGTGGAAGCTCGTCCGAACTCCATACATTACATGGAACGGTAGCGATCACATCAGCGAATCCTATGCGTCCTGACAAGTGCTTCGCATGTGCTTTACTAATATCAAATGGTCGTGCCTGTTCCATAACCTTTATATCTTTGGTATTTTTTCTAACTGCAGTTGTATTAGACAGCTCATCCAGCAAGAATATTAGTTGCTCCGTCATGGTACTCACCACGGCAAGACTTACATAACGTTTTTTCGCATCCCTCGATGTGCATACTTTTTACATCAGCAGATAGAATTACATCACCACAGATGTCACACCAATCGCTATTATCGAACAACCAATCATTCATTACTTTCAACTCCTATCAATCTTTTTTTAATCGTTTTATATGCAACGCACTCTATTGCATGGCCGCTCGTGCGTTCGTATGTTATAATTGCAAATGTAAATTTTCGAAATGATCCGTTTCTGAGACGGGTCTTTTTTTATGCGTTTTTTCTTATTTGTTCTACTACTGCTGGATTACCGCCTAGAGGTTCCAAGTGATCAGCTACTTCAATTACGTTCTTTCGTTCTTCACTTCTAAGATATTGATCTCTTTTCTGTTTTTTTATGTACAATTCAACAAGTTCTTTTTCAACTGCAGCTGCTTCTTCTGTTTGTTTATCGCAAAGCTCTTTCAATTCCCTTGCAGTTGTTATTTCACCAACATTCATTGTTCTGTCGCACTGGCGAAGTAATACTTTTCGATTTTTCATGTATTCGCACAACTTATTTTCTAAAGCCCAAGCTCTTTGTATATGCTCCGGAAGCACTCTATCTGCTAATGCCATTTGATTCACCTCAATTTCAGTTACACCTTTTGGTGGTGCAGCTGAAGGTTATATAAATTGCTATTAAGCAATGATAAATACTTTTTTGTTTTGGATTTCTTCTACGAAACTGTTTAAATCAATCATAACGCAACCTCTTCTTGCTTCTGTTGTAGTAATTTATGTAGTTCGTGGTTAACTTTAAGATTTTTTTCATTCCACTTATTGCAACTTTCTAAATCTCCTATTTGCATCGCTTCTGTCAATTTGTTCATATTCTCATTCATACGAACAAGGAGTTTGAATACAGCTATTTTCGTTTCTCCTGTAACATAATTCACAATTTTTGCTCCCGAATCTGTTTCCATTATCGGAATTAGCTCATTTGCTACGGTTTTAAAAGAATTTATTTCAATGATTGACAAAGAATCAACTCCTATTTTCAAAATCAACTCCCTCAAGTTAAGTTCAACTTAACTTAAAAGTTAAAAAATAAAATACCAAATGTTAAGTTGTGCTTATCTCAAAAAAGTGATCAATTGTAACTCCAAAAACTTCAGCAAAACAAATTAATGTAGATCTACTAGGTTCATACTTACCACTCTCTATTTGAGATATAGCAGAACGTGTGCATCCAACCTGTTTACCTAAAGTTTCTTGTGACATTTTGCGTTCCAATCTTAACTTTTTTACTTCTGTATGATTGAATTTCATGGCGTCACCTCACTTACATGAGTGATTGTATCATGGAGTTAAGCCTAGGTAAACACAAGTTATTGTATTTTCAATACTCCGAATTATCAAGTAATGTTTCACATGTACTTTGTTGACTACTACTTAACAATTGTTTAATATATAAGTAGGGAATAACAATTAACAGTTATGTACTTGTTAATTGTTCCATTAATTATATTTAGAAAATGAAAGGGCGAATGTTCGTGAACGGTAACAGAGTTAAGATGCTGAGAAATGAGAAAAAACTGACGCAACAGGATCTTTCTGAGAAAATTGGTGTTAGTAAATCTGCATTATCCCAAATAGAAAATAATAAAATTACACCTTCTCGCGGAACAGTATCTGCTCTATCTCGTGTGCTCGAAGTTACATCTGATTATATATTAGGTTTGTCTGAATATAGAGAGCTAGATAAAGAAGAATCTTCTGAGGTTAGAAAAGAAATGAACGTACTGACAGAAAAGATTGAGAAACTAAGCGAAGAGCGACAAAAACTTCTTATAGATATGATGAAGGCTATTGTAGATACGGGAAGCGCATCAAAATAACGAAGCGATTGATAGTGTTAGGGACTATCAATCGCTTTTTTAAATTCAGTTATAGCCGTTATCACATTTTCATCTTCTGCTATTTTCTCTAAAATCAAGATTTGTTCAAGTAGTTGCTTTATTTCCACGACTACAACCTCCATTTTCAATATTAGCCAAATAATTATAGCACAAAAACCGAACGTGTATTCTAATTTAAATGAATATTTAAAATTGTTATTTTTCCCTTTTACTTATGGAAAAATACGCTACTTAATTTGTAACAGAATCTGTTATATTGTTCTGGGAATTTTACATTTCAACATTGGAGGAAACGGAATGTATAAAAAATTGGGTACTATTGCCTTAACTGGAGCACTTGCCTTTAGTTTAGCCGCTTGCAGCTCTAGCGAAAAGACAAGTAACGGAGTAGAGACAAAAGAAAAAGAACAATCAAAACAAGAGACAAAGAAGGATAATTCGAAAGAAGGAAAAACGGAGTCTACCAAAGGGAATCGCTCTAATCCTATAGCGTTTAATGAAGCAGCTTCTATAGATGATCTTATTTTAAATACTGATGGTGGAGAATTTAAGAAATTCAAAACAAAAGTTGAAATTTCTATTTTAGAAGTAATACGTGGTGAACAAGCGTTGGAAATTCTAAAAAAGGAAAACAAATTCAATGAACCTGCTCTGGAGGGGAAGGAATGGGTATTAGTTAAAGTAAAAGGAAAAGTAGTAGATGCTGAAGCACAAGACTTTGAATATTTACTATCTGCTATGAACTTCAACCTAGTATCAAAAGAAGGACAAGTATATAACCATGAACAACCTGTTGTAACACCTAATCAGTTACATCAAAAATTATACAAAGGCGCTGAAGGTGAAGGTTATATTTCACAAGCTGTAAATGCTGGCGATGACTTTATTATTCAATTTGAAACTCATAAACTAACTAAAGTATTCTTTAAATCTAAATAATCATATAGGAAAATCAATATGAAAAGAACAACTGAATTTGTATTAGGACTTATTGGTGGTATTTTTTGTGCATTTATCGCTTTAGTAATCGGAGGTATGGGGGCTGCGTTTGAAGCGGAAGGTGCAGACAGCATCATTGCTTTAGGTTGGGGCGCTGTCGCTCTATCAATTTTAGGAATTGTTGGCGGTATCATGATGACTGTTGCTGCAATTGGCGGATTCATCTGTATCTCTATCGTTTACCTATTACTAGGAGTATTATTATTAATCGGAGGATTAATGGCTATCTTCCGTAAAGATAAAGCTGCTGTATCAGCTTAAAAAGGCACTCATTTGAGTGTCTTTTCTTTGTATTTTCCCTTTTCCTTAGGGAAAAATACACCAAGACAGTTGTAACAGCATCTGTTATATTCGTTCTGGGAGTTTTTTTTATTTTTCCCATTTTATCCAAAAAGGTATTCGGCTCTCTTTTTTTATTTTTATTCGACAAAATACGACAAAAAATAGACGGGTCATCTAATATGATTAGCTCGAAAATCTTACATTTTAAATAATTGGAGGAAACAGAATGTACAAAAGATTGGGTACTATTGCTTTTGCTGAATCACTTTCCTTTAGTTTAGCTGCTTGCGGTTCTAACGAAAAGACAAGTAATAGAGTAGAAACAAAAGAAAAAGAACAAACAAAACAAGAAACAAAGAAAGAAGAAAAAGCGTAATCTACTAAAGGTAATCGCTCTAATCCTATAGCGTTTAATGAAACTGCTTCTATAGACGATATTATTTTAGATTTGAATCATATTTCTCAATTAAACAATATAACTTAACGTGGTAAAATATTATTTGGATTGAAGTCCAATATATATTATTAAAATTAAAGTGGTTTAAGCCGAAGGAAGGCACTCATTTGAGTGTCTTTTCTTTTTTCTGATTATTTGTTATGATATGAATAGAGTATGACTTCTAACTGAATTGCATAAAATAAAAGAAGAGATGCGCTAACATCTCTTCAAGTAACTGCTACCGCAAGGTGGTCGGTTGCTAAAATTTATTTCTTTCGTTTAGAACCGCCCTTTCGCTTGCCGGCATTTGGGGCGGTTCTTTTATTTCGTTTACTGCTAATCTTTTTTGCTAGCTCATTTGCATAAGCTGTTGCAAATACTGTAAGGAATACCTTAGCAGCGTCATACAATAAATTAAATAAAGAATCCATTCGGTCACCTCCTTCCTCTCTAAGATCAGAGAAAGGATAGCAACCTCCCGCCCTCACAATATACAGTTAAATCTAGTTTATCATATTAGGTGTAACTACCACTAAACAATCTTGTTATTTTTTCTATGTATTACTTCACGACAGACTCTTTTTTCTTTGATATATGATTTTTCACAGATTCTTTTACTTTTGGTAGATCTAACTTCTCATTTGGAATGATGTCCATAATGTTAGATTTAAATAAAAAATGTTGTCTCTCATCTGTTTCAACGTAAATCATATATTGTTCTCTGCCTACTATATTTCCTTTTAATGATTTCCCGTTACTTAATACAAATGTACATGGAATATTATAGTGTTCTAAATACATTAAAATATTGTCAAAAAAAACATGCATACTTTATATCCCCCTTTTTGTTTAAGTATAACAAAAAAGACCATCAAACGACGGTCTTCTCTTTTACTCTTCTTTTTTTAACAAATCTCTGCTATCATAAAGAAGTAGATACATAAATTGCAAATGTAAATTTTTCATATAAAAAAATAAAAAAACCCCGACAGGAATTTTCAAAGGTTCGAGAGTTTGGCCGCTCCTACCAACCGATGAAAATTTAAAAACGAGGTTTGTATTAACGTATTTAAATGTGTATCGCTACGTCTATGATAGCATATACTTTTAAAAATGTGAACTACAATCCTCTAATTTCCTATACCCATTTTTGGGCGGGGTGGAAAATGGAGGATTTTTTATTATGTCTAAAAATACTTTTGAAGGGTTCACAGCCCCAACATCACATACACAAACCCCTAACGAATTTTATGATGAAATTTTACTATCTAAACGTATAACAATCGCAGAAGTTAAAATTATCGGTTTTATGATTCGTCATACTTTTGGATGGAATCGTCACGGTAACAGCCTGAAATTCACATTTTCTGAAATTCAAAAAGCTACTTCACTTGGTAGAGAAGCTGTAAATAACGCTTTGAAAAAATGCTTCGAAAAAAACTATATTCAACGTAAAGAAATCAACGGTAAATTTGCATATAGATTAAACATTAAAGATTTTGCTGATTATCCTTGGGAATTGACATTTGAATGGCAAAAAGTAAATAAAAAATTAAAAGAGGCAAATGAAGCCGAAGAAGCAAAAAAAGAGCAGTTCGAAAATCGAACTATTGATAGCGGTTCGAAAATCGAACCAATTGCAGTTCGAAAATCGAACCAATTGCAGTTCGAAAATCGAACCGATTTAGAAGCTGTACCCGTTGATACTACTGAATCAAATGAGTCCCTAAATACATCTTTAAATACATCTTTAAATACAATTAGTAGTAGTAGTAATGAAAATACTATTTCTCCTTCTAATTTTTATTTAAAACAAATCAATCCAAATGCAACTACATACTTCTTAAATAAACTTAAAACATTAGAAAACAAGTATTCTTGTTTACTAGTTATTGAGGCAATTAAACGTAGTGCAGAAGCAGAAGCAAAACATCCTTTTGCATATATAAATAAAGTTCTAGAAAAATGGAATGCAGCTAATGTTCAAAATTTAGAAGATATAATTGAATATGAGAAAAAGCATAATAATAGTCGAGAAGCTAATAAAGCTTCAACTAAAAAATCTAAAAAAATTGCACGTACTGAAATAACTCCAGGTTGGTTAAAAGAAGAAAATGCTTCATCAACAGCGAAAGACAACGGACAAGCCAAAAAACATTCAGAAGACGAGCAAAAACGTTTAGATGAATTATTAAAGAAATATAAACGTGATTAAAACAAAAAGGAGGAATTTTTATGCCGCAAAAGACAGCATCATTATTGACAAAGTATTATATTAAAGCTGGAATTACTGTTGACGAATATATTGTATTGAATGCATATTTGAATCATTCTCATATTTTTCGTGAGAATCACAATTTAAATGAAATTGCAGATATGACAGGTAAATCCATAGGTGAAGTGAAAAATATTTTAACTACTCTTGCAAGCAAAGAAGTTATTCAATTTGACGGAAATGAAAAAATAGATATTATCTTATTACGCCGATATCTATCAGGCATACAATGGGATTCTATGTCTATTAATGAAAAAATAGCTGAATCAATAGAAAACCATAGCCATTTTAGATATGATCCTTACTATCAACATTTAGGACAAGTTACAATGTTACCTGCGTCTAATGGTGGTATTGCTGTTACTAAAGGCACAAATAGTATTTATGGTGGTTGGATGTGGAATAAAGAGGATATGCAAAATCTCGCAAATGATATTTTGCAATTTGCTGAACAAGTAGATCAAGAATGGATAGATAATTACAATGAAAATCGAGAAAAAAAACTAGAAGTAGAAAGAGAACAGGAAGAAAATCAATATCAAGAACGTCAAATAAAAAAAGAACAAGCAGCAAAACCTAAAAGTGGATTTGTTATTTTAATTCGCCTGTACCCATCTGGGCACTATAAATTTACATATACAACATCAATTGATTTAAACAGTAAAATCAATCGGTTAAAAGAAGAGTATGGTGATACAGTTGAAATTGTTCATTCAATAGAAACATACGACACAATGAAGTTTTATCATCAGTTTGCAAAAAAACAATTTAGTAATAGATTAGTAGAAAAAGCTTTGTACGAGTTAACAGAGGAAGATGTACTGTTTTTTAAAGACGAAAAATATCCGGCAAATGCAATGGATTGGTTTGAAGGTTCTAAAATTATATAAAATAAGGAGATATTACTATGAAAAAATTAGATTTGGTAATAAACATACTAGATTTAAATAAAAGAGCAAACGGAGGTTTGGAGCCTCTTTATGATGCTGGTCTTACTGAAATATATGAGGTATTTTATATGTTAGATTTTAAAGAGTCGGCTAATGTATTGTTATGTAATATTTTCGGTGATGTCTTCTCAGAAAATATAGAGGACTATTGTGATGGAAGAGAAAGCAGGGAAAATTTTAGTGAACGTCTTTTAACATGTAAAGCAGATTTAATAGATCCAGTAATTAAAAGTGAGATATTTGAAATTATTAAGATTCTAGTAGATATTGAAAAAGAACGTTATATTACATATAACAAGTTTGCAGATATGGGTGTTACTTTCGATATACCTGAAGTGATGGGGTGTATACAAGATTTCATTTATAAATTAGTTAATAGTAATGTTGCAGATGCAATTTACGGATATTGTGATGAAGAAATAACAAAAGAAGAATTATTAGATTTTATTATGAGTAAACTTGAAAATACTCAAGCATTATAGGAATAAACAAACTCTTAAAGGAAAAAAATACGTACAAGTTGAATGATAACACCCGACTTGTACGGTACCATTTACGTTATTTGGATTCCTTACTTTCAAATAAAGGAGCCATTTCGTCATCAATAGATTCTTTCCCGTATTCAATTTTATTAAATAGATCATTGAGCATATTTCGTAAATCATGAATGTTGTGAGCCAAACTACCATGCATACCTGCTTGTGTTAGTTCTTGAATCATTCCATCCTCCAAATGATTCAATTTGTTTTTAATCTCTAAAACTTCCGTTGCAGATACATTTTTAACATCAATTAATTTTTCTTTTTTCATTATGTATCATCCTCCATATTGAATATACAATTTCCATTTAAACTAAATTTCACGCACCGTATATTAAATTAAAAAATAATTTTAGAGATTAATGTAACATTTCGACGAAGACAAGGGTTTCCCCTCCACCATAACGAATGTTATAACAGAGGTGATGATGCTATGACAGATAAAACAGGCAGCTCTCAAGCCATATATATTAGCAAAGACATAGCGATGATGCTAAAAATCCAGGAATCTACTTTGCGTAAGTACTGTATCATGCTAGAGGAACAAGGGTATCATTTTCACAAGAACGAGCATGGTCATCGTGGTTTTATGGATAAAGATGTTATAACACTAAGGAAGTTGATTGAAATTAAAACGCACCCTGATATGACGTTAAAACAGGCGTGTAGCGCAATCATGACTTGGGTTAAAGAAAAAGATATGTCAGAGGTTGATACAGCTGTTATAAGGGAAACTGAGCCGCATGACGAGCGATATAACGAGTTGAAAGAGATGATTCAACAACAGAATGAAATGTTAAAGCAAATGGCTAAGAAAATGGATGAGCAGCAGCGTTACATTGATGAGAGATTAGAAAGAAGAGATCAGCAGCTTATGGGCGCAATACGTGAGATGCAGGAAGAGAAACGTGTACTGTTGGAAACAGCAGCATCTAATAAGAAACCTTGGTGGAAACTCTGGTAGAAATATGAACATATTATAAGTAAGGAAAATTTAAGAGGTACTTCAAGACCGTAGCTTGATAGCGATGTTTCCGTACCCAAATACGATAAAAAGCCTGACATCTTTTTCAAGACGTTAGGCTTTTTTCGTTCATAGAGTGTGTTAGGTATTATTTTTATTCGTATTACAAATAAAATGTACCATTTTTAAAAAGAAAAATGAATTAGATATAGTTCCTTTTCCAAAGGTAAAATTTATAAAGTTTTTGTTTTTTATTTGATAAGTTTTAGGAGACTGGGAAATGGTTATTTATTTTACTGATTTTTGATGTTGTTCTTGTTAATAGAGGTACCGCCAGCATTTTATGATTGATGTAAAATCTCTTTACATCATCAAGGGATTTTTGTTGTTTCCTGGCGAAGATAAGGTTATCACCTCTGCCATCACGAATGTTATAACTAAGGTGATAATGCTATGACAGATAAAACAGATAGCTCTCAAGCCGTGTATATTAGCAAAGACGTAGCGACGATGCTGAAAATCCAAGAGTCTACTTTGGGTAAGTACTGTATCATGCTAGAGGAACAAGGGTATCATTTTCACAAGAAAGGGCATGGGCATCGTAATTTTATGGATAAAGATGTTATAACGCTAAGGAAGTTGATTGAAATGAAATCACACCCTAATATAACGTTAAAACAGGCGTATAACGCAATTATGACGTAGGTTAAATAAATAGATATGTCAGATGTTGATACGGGTGTTATAACGGAAAATGAGCAACATGACGAGTGATATAACGAGCTAAAAGAAATGATTCAGCAGCAGAATGAAATGTTAAAGCAAATGGCCAAGAAAATGGATGAGCAACAACTTTACATTGATGAGAGGTTAGAAAAGCGTGTGTTGTTGGAAACTGCAGCATCTAATAAGAAACCTTGGTGGAAATTCTGGTAGAAATATGAACATATTATAAGTAGGGGGAATTTAAATGCCATCTGTTATGTTTTTAGATGATTATTTAAGAAAAGAGTTGCAAAAACCATATGAACTGTATTTGAAAACGTATACCGATAGAATATCTCCGGTATTCAACAACATAGATCAAGAGGCTGAAGAAGCTGCTCAAAATGCATACCGTGACTTGACGAAGCATGCAGATCCTGAGTGTTGCGATCCGGGCGATTTTTCCGATGATGCATGGCAATTTGGTATAGATTACTATGAAAACGTATCTTTAATGAGATATAATACACAGTTAATGTGGATTGCTACAATGTATCAATTTTGGGAGCAACAAGTTAGAAAGTTTTTGTATAAAGAAATGACACGTAGTGGTTATCAGTATTTGGATAAGAATCAGAAAGAAATAGAATATAAAAATTTTTGTACGAATATCGGTAAAATAAAAACTTTCTTTCTTGAATTTCAAGTTGATATCACTACTTTATCTTGTTGGGACAAAATAAACGAGTTGAGATTACTTGCTAATGTAATAAAACATGGGCCGGGTGAATCTGCTGAGGACTTATTGAAAATAAGACCTGATTTATTTGATTTTTCACATGTATCAAACAACTTTAAATGATGTAGTAATTAACTTAAAAGATAACGACTTCGAAACTTATGCGAATTCGTTATCTGATTTCTGGGGGCAGTTGCCAGATAGTATGGTTGTAAATTAAACAAAGGGGAAGTTTTTACCTCATTTTATCTAGTGGAGATTCTGGTGAAGGGTCTCTATTTTTATTTTCCTGAAGTTAATAATGGTTATATAAGAATTATTATTTTTTTCCTTTTATCAGAGAAAATATTGCCAAAACCAGCTGTATTAGTTAGAATAAAGATAAAATTACATAACTATTATATAAGTATTAAATAACTGTTTAGGAGATGGAAAAATGACGAAAGTATTTGCAATCGATCACGGGAATGGTGCTGTTAAAATGCGTACAGATGTATTTAAAAAGACACTTCCTTCTATTTATTCATTCGCTTCAAATGTAGGAGAGGCATTATCTGGTGGGAAAATGAAACTTAAAACTTATAAGGTTGATGGCGCTGAATATGTGTGGGGAGACGATATCATTAAAGTAAACAATACTTTAAACACATATGCTCAGCAAATTCGTTACAAGACTAACCAATACATCACATTATCTAAAATCGCATTAGCTGAAATGGCAACTAAATCAAACGTTAAAGGTTACGATGAAGTATTAGTTGTAACTGGTGTTCCTAGTCAGGAAATTGGTACTAAAGCAGTTGAAGAAATCAAAGAAGTATACCAAGGAACACATGAAGTTGAAGTTAATGGTAAAAAAGTAACGATTAATGTTGTAGATGTTATCGTACTTGCTCAACCAGTAGGAACAGTAATGAGCCGTTACTTAGATGAAGATGGATTTGTAAGTGATGATTCTTATGAAGATATGACTGTAGGTATCATTGATATTGGAACAGGTACTACAGACCTAGATGTAGTTTCTATGCTACGTCGTGATAAAGAATCAACATCGGTTTCTAAAGGAATGCATGATGTATATGAGCCGATTGTATCTAAAATCAAAAAAGAAACAAGCGCTACTATTAACGATTACAAATTAGAAAAAGTATTTGAGAGTGGAGAATATCAAGCTTCTAAACGTATGGATCCAATTGATTTCAACGAAGAGAAGTCAGTTTCAATTAAAGAAGTGTATGATTTTATTGTAAATGGTGTAAATAATGCTTGGAAAACATTTGATCGTTTCGATGAAGTACTTGTTTCTGGTGGCGGTGCGAATACATTCCATCAATTATTGGAAGAATGGATTGGTAAAGTAACGAAGTTAGAAGAAAGCCAGACTGCAAACGTTGAAGGTTTCTATAGATACGGAAAATTTGAGGTAGGCGAAGAAGATGGCGAATAAGACGTACCTTTTGTCTTATGATGATGTACTAGATAAAGACATCAAGTTGTGGTTAGAGTCATTACCCCGTAACCGTAAAGCGGAAATGGTTAGAACTGCTATCAGGCAATACATGCATACAAGTGGTACAGCGCCTGTTATTGCTCCAGTAGTTGAAAAGAAAGAAGAACCTAAACAGAAAAAGCGACCTAAGTTAAAACGCGGCGGAGATTTTGAATCTTGATTTACGGAATTTGCAATTGAAAGTGACTCTATATGATTCCAACAAATAACCAAAAGGAATTCGAAAGAAATCTCGATGAATTATTTCAAAAAATTGATGATGAAATTAATGGAGCGATTGAGTATTCAAAAAGAGAGTTAAAAGAATTTAGCAGGGAAAATAATATGCACTTTGATTATGCAAGAATTAGAGATAATGTTTTTAGAGAAAATATGAATATAAACAATTATCTTTACAAACGATGTCAACAAAGTTCTGTTGCTATTCTTAAGAAACAAAAAAGAAATGAATTTCTAAAAGAAAAATTAGAGATTCTAAAGAGAAAAATCGATACTGCAATTAATAATTTGGATGAGGATGTTACAGAATATAGAGAAGATGTGCTGAGACGCAGTGCTGAAAGGTTACTGTGTTCAGTATCTTTATTATCTAATGTTGATTTAAGACATATTATTTTAGAACCATTAGAAAAACCATATGGTTATATTTATATTATTAAAGAATTTCACTCAAACACGTATAAAATTGGTTATTCGCGTGATGTAAACATTAGGAAACAACAATTTGAGGTGAAGTTACCTTTCGAATGGGAGTTCCTAGCTGTTTTTGAAGTGGAAAATGCAAGAGAGAAAGAATCGTTATTGCATCGTCAATTCAAATTGAGAAGGTTAAATGGAGAATGGTTTGAATTAACTTCAAAAGATCTAATCAATTTATCTTGTATGATGGGTAATATTAATACAGAAGAAGTAAACGATGAATTCAACCGTATTAAATCAATTTTAGAAGAAGAGGAATTAAAATTCTCTCAAAAGTTGATTGCCACTCGTGGTTCACAAATGTTATTTGATTATGATTTCGAAACTATAAAAGATAACGTAGCGAAAAGATTATAAAAAAATAAGAAATTGTAAGTATATAAAAACCCTGCATATGCAGGGTTTTTATGATGTTGTTGCTGGTGTACTCCCCCCTAGTAGTTCTAGACATTCTTTTAGAATTTCTTCATTATCTACGATTACTAAGCATAGCTTTTTTCTAGTTCTAGTTAAAATTTGATATAGCATTTTTGTCGGAGGATAGAAAGCGTTTCTATCACCTACTAGTTTACCGTCTGAATTATAGTAGAAAGAATCTCCTATTACTGCTATTACGTTGTCGAACTCCTGACCTATTACAGAGTGTGCATTTTCATCAGCATGAACATTCATACGATTAATTGAATCCGCTCCATAAATTTTTGTAGTGTAATTTATAGAAATCCATCCTTTAAATTTTAATGAGGTAACAAAACTTTTCGCTTCGTCAATATTAGAAAAGTACTGTATTTCAATATTTTCATAATTTTGTCGAGAAGTTCTATCGGAACGGCTAAATAAATTTTTTATAAATGCACTTATTTCAGGGTTTGTTCTTATTTTTTTTGTTAGGTCGAATTTTTTATCAACAATTCGGTATAAATCTTCGTGGATTTTATTCCTAATTTCTTCTTTCTTAAGACATTGCTTTGGATCGAGTGAAAATATGCAAGTAACTTGATTATTATTAGCGTATTCAATTATTTCTTCTAGCTGATCTTTACGAATTCTTTGTGATTCATCCACTATGATTAGATCGGTTTGTTCTAATAATAATTTCTCATATTTTTTTATAGGACGTATATTCCAAGAATGATTGTAAATCAGTTTACTATGCCCGACATTTAGATTTCCGCAATGTATTAAAGATACATTCTTACCTGCATTAATGTATTGCTTTGCGATGTCATATACAAGCAGAGTTTTTCCGGTTCCAGCAGATCCCTCGATAGCAAAAAGTTTACTCTGAGAAGAAGAATAAAGTTTGCTTAATTGTCCTTTTATAGATTCCTGCTGTTGAGTTAAGAAGTATTGATTATTTATAAACTTTTCGGTTGAATTGAAGGGCGATATTAAATAATTGCTTGGATCAAATAACTGATTTACATCATCAAATTCTAGAATATCTTGATGGGCGATTTTTCCAACTAAAAACTTGAAGTCTGACTCCACTAAAGAATCATCTTCTTCTAGAAAGTAAAGTTTATCTTCACTGGAAACATAAGTAAAGTTAAGAGCGTCTGTTTCTAACGAGTTAAGGTAGTATTTGTTTTTAATAAGTTGTTTTAGTATCTTTTCTTTGGTGCTTGTTCTTTTTAATTCAATATTAATATGGTAGTTGGTCCCAAAGCGTAACAAATCGAATTCTTTTCCGATTTGTTTAATTGTAAAACCAACATAATAATTGCTAAAGATAATCCTTTTTTTCGTAGTAGATTTTATCCCCTCAACTAATTTTGTTATATCTTCAAATTCAGAAGATTTTATACTAACTTCAAACTTTTTTAAATAAGTCTCAAAGGTATTCTGCGAAAGGTCTTTTTTAGCATTAATTAGTGACATTAAATTAATCGAATTTTTCGTCATTTATTCGTCCGCCTTTTTATGATACATACATTTCTATGTTATATCTTAGCAAATATATATTAGAGTATACAGGGTTGCTATTCTATATTAAACTTTGGTTACATAATATAATTATTGCCTGTTATCCTTGTAACTCTTCCTATCTTCGACCGTACAACTGTTGTGCTGCTTAGTTAGGGAAGGTTTACTATATGGCTTAAAAACACGATTGAAATTTGATGAGTTCGTTGATATAAAATAAAAAAGCCGACTCATAAGAGTTGGCTTCCAATTTATTCATATGGACGAAATTTCCCCCTTAATTGCTCTAATTCTTCAGCCAGTCTTTCTACATCTTCACGAAAATATAACGAAACTCTATCAACTACTTTAATGGGAACAAGTCGCCCTTGTTTTACAAGTACATGTAATCTTTGAGGTGTGACATCTAATAAATTTGCAGTTTCGTTGGCTGTTAAAACTACTTGGTTAACTAACTTTTCTATTTCTTCACGACTCATTTTAAAGTCCATATTCATTTTTCGTCCCTACCTTTTATCCATAAAGAAACTAAATTAATAACAAGTCCTATAGTTATAATTATTGTGGAAGCAATTCCTAAATAGTCACTCCCTCCAGGATTCGTATAGTTTGTAACTGTAACCACTAATATTAAGAACAAAACTAAAGTTAAAGTATTTCGATCAAACTTCATTTTTACATGGATTGGATTTGTGTTATAATTTTTTTAAGAGTGGGGGAATTTCTTCCCCCGTTGTGTTATTTGCGTCTAGTCTTGCGGGCTAGACGTTTTTCTATTTCTTCTTGCTTTTTCTTCTCCTTTCTGTCTTTTATGTCGTTTAGAGCTTTCTTTCCGTTTATGATTCCTACTCCCATACCTACTATGTAAGCTAGATTCCTAAGAATCTTTTCTGTTAAGTCCCAATCCATGTTTCTCACCTCCCTTACATATATAATTATACCATAGCTATTCATTTGAATCAACAGGTATGAGTTAAATAATTCCTTTAAAATAAAAAAAGCCGTCATAATGACGACTCTTATTTTCACTTCACATACACATAGGCTTCATTTGCTATTATATAGTATGTTTTACCTATACTATTATGAACTTTGTATTACGCTATACCATTGACGCTTACTTTTGCATCAATTTGAAATCCTAATCCTACATCTACAGAACCAGCTACATCTTTATCTTGCCAAGATGGAGCATCCTAGAAACATAAGTTATTCACTTCAGCCTATAGTTATCCATTCATCTTTACTTGCCTTATTTCTTCTAGAATAAAATAAAACATCCCTCATGATATTTCACGAAGGATGTTTATAGATAAAGCTGTAAATTGGAGAATGGGTGATTCTTTTAACTCACATTTGTCTTCTATAGAATCTCACAAAATTGAATTTTGCAACACATTAAAAACTACTTTTATCAAAAGAAGAAAAAGAAAACCTGTACTGTCTATAGACATGATATTCTTTTATCAGTTCTGCTGCAAAGTTTAAAAAAAGTATACGTCCGCTTACAACATACGGTTATTGTTTAAGCAGCTATGAATAATTGCTGTAATTCCTTGTACGTCGAAAAAAAGAAGTCTGGCATGTGACTTCTCTTTTGTTTGTATATAGCATGAATCGTTTCGATTCCTTTCAATGTACGTGAAGCATGGCGGAGGCTTTGCAGCAGAACCACGATTATTAATTCTTTAACAAAAATTAAGACTATCCTCCCTTTATAAGGAATGTACGTTCCCCTTATAAAGGAAGGATAATTTTTTTTCAATACACAATACTGGAGGTAACTATATGATGAAATTGAAGAAAAAACTCACTGTGGCATCTTTATGCGCACTTGGATTTGGAGCGCTTGGGGGTATTAGCGAAGGCTCACCTGCTTTGGCCGCTCCTATTAAAACATATAAAGAAACGGAGAAAAATTCTAGCGGCCAATATTATCACAATCGAACTCTAGAAAACTTAGAGAAATTAGAGCCACATACAAGAAAAAAAGCCAAACAGTGGTATCAATATTGTGTAGATAATGGGATTCAAGTGTTAGTTTATGAAACAACACGATCTATAGAGAAACAGCGTGAGAACGTAAACAAAGGTGCTTCCCGAACAATGGATTCTTATCATCTAGTAGGAAAAGCATTGGACTTCGTACCCACGAAGGGAGCGAAAACGTTATGGGATGGCTACTATAATGCCGACATCCAACGTGCCGTACATTATGCGAAGTCTATCGGGTTTGCATGGGGTGGAGACTGGAAAGGTTTTGTAGACTCCCCGCACTTGCAATACTCCTATCCTTCTCAACCAACAGATGACATTACAGGAGGTTGGTATGAGTCAGCTATTCGAGAGTTAAATAGAAGGGGTATTATGGTAGGGGAAGGAAACGGAGTTTTCGCACCTAATAGAGCGATAACTAGAGCCGAATTTGCTCAATTAATCTCTAAATCTCTAAACCTGCCATCCGGAGATGCTTCATTTAAAGACCTAAACGATGCAAACTCAACTTTACGAGATGGTATTAAACGTACTGCAAGTGCAGGTATCATTTTAGGTAGAGGTGATGGTTATTTTGACCCAAACACACCTATTACAAGAGAAGAATCAGCAATTATTGTAAACAAGGCTTTACAGTATAAAGGTATATGGGGACCAGTTGTAAACCTACCATTCTCAGACAAAGACCAAATTATTTATAAAGAAGACGTACAAAGACTGTATGGCCTAGGCATTGTAAGAGGTAAGGGTGACAATCAATACGACCCTAAAGGAACAACAACTCGTGGTGAAACAGCAACATTCATTCTAAATATGCTACAAGTAATTGAAAATGGTAGTGTTAAAAAGGTAATTGGAACGGCTCAAATTAATGGTATTGGGGTAAATGTTCGAAGCGGATCAGGTACAAACTATTCTATTGTTAGAAAGACAAGTAAAGGCGAAAAAGTTACAGTATATGAAGAAAAGAACGGCTGGCTAAGAATTGGAACAGGTGAGTGGATTTATTATGACTCTAGTTATATCAACTATAACAGATGATAAAAAACTAAATTGCAGATATATCATATAACTTTGACAGTAATGGTGTATTACAAACAAAATAACTATAAAAGACACAACGCACTACTTTCAAGGCAATAGGTGTACTATATGGTATAAATAATGTTCGGATTGAAATCTGGTTATATTTGGTAAAACCATTATAATTAATCCCGATTTTGATAAATATGATTCAGAAGAATGATAGAAAAACCAAACCAGCGCCCTTAACTCTGCATAACCTATATTTAGTAGCGACAAGATTTATCACAAATCCGTTGGTATACAGTAACATTATGCTACATCTATTCTCATCAAACCATAAAAAAAGAAACGATATCCCATATTAATCTGTACCCTTTGTAAAGGACATTTTAAAAAAAGTTAGGCAACATCAAGAAGATGATTTCTGTATTCAACAGGAGTCATCTTTTTTAAATTC
>NZ_JBNNUF010000022.1:0-48483 GCF_050279465.1 Bacillus sp. NPDC094077
CAGGATCAAACTCTCCAATAAAGTTAGTTTGTCTAGCATCTAAAATAAAAATTGACGTTTCACGTTGTTTGTTTCGTTCAGTTTTCAAAGAACTTCTTTGTCGCTCAGAAGCGACTTTATTAATATAACATTTCGTTTTATTTTCGTCAACAACTTTTTTTAATAAGTTGTTTTTCGTTTGTTTCTTTTGTTGTCTTCCGTGACAACGAATATAAATATACCAGTTCGATTATTAAAATGCAATAGTTTTTCTAATAAAATTTTCAACTTAGTAAAAAAGTATAAAAACAGCAAATTTCTTCTATATAAATATAATTTTCAACCCTATCAAAACCGATTCTCTCATAATAAAAAAAGCTTTGGAGAAATCTCCAAAGCTTAATCTTGTTTATGACGCATAGCCGGGAACAATAGTACATCACGAATAGATGGCGCATTTGTTAATAACATAACAAGACGATCAATACCAATTCCTAGTCCACCTGTAGGAGGCATACCGTACTCAAGAGCCTCGATATAATCATCATCCATCATATGAGCTTCATCATTACCTTGTTCACGCTCTTTTAATTGAGCTTCAAAACGTTCTTTTTGATCGATTGGATCATTTAACTCAGTGAATGCATTTGCATGTTCGCGCGCAACGATAAATAATTCGAAACGATCTGTGAATCGTGGATCTTCGTCGTTCTTTTTCGCAAGTGGCGAAATTTCCACTGGATGACCATAAATAAATGTCGGTTGGATTAATTTATCTTCTACTTTTTGTTCGAAGAACTCATTAATGATATGCCCAACTTCCATTGTATCCTTAATTTCCACATTATGTTCTTTTGCAAGCTCACGTGCTTCTTCTACACTCATTGGATTCCAGAAATCTGCTCCAGAGTATTGCTTAATCGCATCTACCATATGAAGACGTGTCCATTCTGGTTCTAGATTAATTTCATAATCACCATATTGGATTGTTGTTGTACCCAATACTTGTTTTGCGATATGAGCAATCATGTTTTCTGTTAGTTTCATAATATCTTTATAATCAGCGTACGCCTCATATAATTCAATCATCGTAAACTCAGGATTATGACGAGTCGATACACCCTCATTACGGAATACACGACCGATTTCATATACTTTTTCTAAACCACCTACAATAAGGCGTTTTAAATGCAATTCAATTGCGATACGCATATATAATTCCATATCCAACGCATTATGATGTGTAATGAAAGGACGCGCAGAAGCTCCACCTGCAATTGCATGCATCATCGGTGTTTCCACTTCAAGATAACCGTTGTCATCTAAATATCTTCTCATTTCACGAATGATTTTACTACGAGTAACGAACGTTTCACGACTTTCCATACTTGTAATTAAGTCTAGGTAACGTTGGCGGTAGCGTTGTTCAACATCTTTTAAGCCATGGTATTTATCCGGTAATGGACGAAGGGACTTCGTTAATAGTGTAAACCCTGTTGCTTTTACTGAAAGCTCTCCAACATTTGTTTTAAACACTTTACCTTCAATACCTACTAAGTCACCTAAATCTGCTGTTTTGAATAATTCGTACTCTTCATCTCCAACAGCATCTTTACGAACATAAATTTGAACTTGTCCATGTAAATCTTGAATATGCGCAAATCCCGCTTTCCCTTTTCCGCGTTTCGTCATAATACGACCAGCGATAGAAACAGCGATTTCTTTCTCTTCTAATTCTTCTTTAGAGAATTCTCCATATAGACTTACTAAGTCCGTTGTTGAATTTGTGCGTTCAAATCTTTTACCGAACGGATCGATCCCTTGTTCACGTAAGTTATGTAACTTTTCACGACGAACAAGCAATTGGTCGTTTAATTCTTCGTGGTTCATGTTATCCATGATATTGATATCACTCCAGCTCTATTAAATTTTACAATATATACAGTATAGCATTTTCTACTCAACTAGAAAAACTGCCAGCAACTAACTGGCAGTTCTTCTTTCTTTCACGTAATTATAGGAAGTGTACAGAAGAATGTCAATCTTCTATGTCCCCTTATTAACCAACGTAAATTGTTTGTTGTTTCGCTTCGACTTCTTCTACAAATGCACCTAATAAATCCGCAAGGTCTTCACGTGTATTACAAGCATTAATACCATTACGCACTTGCGCATTCCCACGAACACCCTTTAAATACCAGGCTGCATGTTTTCTCATTTCTCTTACAGCGATATTTTCATTCTTTAAATCGATAAGGCGGTCTAGATGCAACATACATACATCAATTTTCTCACGCACTGTTGGTTCCGGCATTAATTCACCTGTCTCTAAATACTTTACCGTACGATAAATCATCCATGGATCCCCAAGAGCAGCGCGACCAATCATAACACCATCTACACCAATATCATCAAGCATACGCTTTGCATCTTGCGGTGTTTCGACATCACCATTTCCGATAACCGGAATATTTACAGCTTGCTTTACTTGCTTAATAATATCCCAATCTGCTTTACCTTCATACATTTGCACTCGTGTACGCCCATGAACCGCTACCGCTTGTCCACCAGCACGCTCAACAGCTCTGGCATTTTCTATTGCGAAAATATGATCTGCATCCCAACCAATACGCATTTTAACTGTAACTGGCTTTTCAACAGCATCTACAACTGCCGCTACCATTTCATATATTTTATTTGGATCCAAAAGCCACTTTGCTCCAGCATCACACTTAGTGATTTTCGGTACTGGGCAACCCATATTAATATCAATAATGTCCGCTGTCGTATATTTATCTACGTATTTCGCAGCATCTACAAGAGTTTCTTTCTCCCCACCAAAAATTTGTAAACTTAATGGTTTTTCTCTCTCATCGATATATAGCATATCTAATGTTCTTTTATTATTAAGTAATATTGCCTTATCACTTACCATTTCAGCACAAACCAAACCTGCACCAAATTCTTTTACTGTCAAACGGAATGCAGAGTTACACACTCCCGCCATCGGTGCTAATACAACCGGATTTTTCATCTCAATATTTGCAATCTTTAACAACCGACTTACTCCTTCCTTTAAAGTCACTTCGGCATTAATTCATCTATCGAAACCTTTAATGCTTTCGCAACTTCTACTACAAAGTCTTGAGAAGGCGATCGATTTCCCCTCTCGACCTCTCCTAAAACAGATACAGATACCCCTAATTCTTTAGCAAAACCTTCTTGTGTATAGCCTTTTAGCTTTCGAAAAGCACGAATGCGTCTTCCCCATTTTTCTGCTTCCATACCGTTACTCCCTCTCGCCTTTTCATTTCTTCTACTTGTGAACGTGAAATGTTTTGTTTCATATCTTGATTAATTTCTAACAACGGAACGATAACAAAAGCTCTTTCGAACATCCGCGGATGCGGAACAATAAGATTCTCTGCTTCAATATTCTCTTGATTATATAGTAAAATGTCAAGGTCGATGGTCCTCGGACCCCACCTGATTTCCCTTTTTCTTCCTAGGTCATTCTCTACCTTTTGTGTTACTTTCAATAATTCTTGCGGTGACAAATTGGTAGAAATTTTTATAACTAAATTTAAAAAGCAACTTTGGTCAGTATAGCCAACTGGTTCAGTTTCATATACCGATGAAATATCGTCAACTTGGATATAAGGATTTTTATTTAAAAATTGAATTGCTTCCGTTAAATACGTATAACGCTCTCCAATATTTGAACCTAATGCAATGTACGCTATATTATTCATGAACGTTCTCTCGTAATTTCTACCGCCACAGCACGATAATGCCCCGGTATCGGCGGATCTGGTTTAATTACCTTAATTGTACAACGTGAAATACTCTCATGTTGTTTCAATATATCTGTAGCGATATTTTCAGCAATACTCTCTACAAGCTTATACGTTCTATCCTCAACAACTTTTCTACATAGTTCGAAAAGCTCTCCGTAATTGACAGAGCGCTCTAAGTCATCACTTTCTCCTGCCTGTTTCAAATCCAATTCCACCGTTAAGTCGACTTTAAATCTCTGACCTAATTTATTTTCCTCTGGAAATACACCATGATAACCGTAAAACTCCATATCATGGATATAAATTTTATCCAATTACTTCGCCCCCTTACCAATCATCGCATCCATCATCTTAGCCATACGCGTCATTTCTTTCACATCATGAACACGGACAATTTCACAGCCCTTTTCAATACCAAGACAAACGGTAGCTCCTGTTCCCTCAAGACGTTCCTCTACCGGTAAATCTAGTACATGTCCAATAAAGGACTTTCTTGAAGTACCTAAGAGAACTGGGTAACCTAGTACATTTAACTGTTCTAAATTACGCATCGCTTCTAAATTTTGTTCAGGTGTTTTTGCAAAACCGATGCCTGGGTCTAAAATAATATTCTCATCTCTCACACCAGCAGCTTTAGCAATTTTAATACTGTCATACAAATCAGCAATCATATCCGCCATTAAATTACGATAATTCATATTATCACGGTTATGCATCAAGATAATAGGCACATCATAATGAGCTGCAACTTCAGCAATTTTCGGTTCCGCCTTTGCTCCCCAAATATCATTAATAATATGAGCACCAGCTTCGATTGCTTGTTTTGCAACTTCAGCTTTATACGTATCGATAGAAATCGGCAATTTCACTTCTTTTGAAACCGCCTGAATCATTGGAACAACTCGCTTGATTTCTTCTTCTACTGATACTTTAGCAAAACCTGGACGAGTAGATTCACCACCAATATCAATAATATGAGCACCTTCATCTCGCATTTCTTTTGCATGGCGCACTGCAGCATCTACCTCGTTGTAACTCCCACCATCAGAAAACGAATCTGGTGTTACATTTAAAATCCCCATAATTAATGTTTTTTCATTTAAGTTCAATGTATATTCGCCGCAGCGTAAATCATAATCCCACTTCAAACTACACATCTCCTCTTCGCAATTCATTTCTGCTCCACAATTTCTCTCTCTGCATTTCATAAAGATACATCAATCTCTTTGTAACCATTCCCACTTTACCCGGGAAATCTCGTCCCTCTATATGATAAAGCGGAACAATTTCTTGAATGGAATTTGTTACGAAGACTTCATCTGCTGAAAGTAATTCATCTTTCGTAAAGAAACCTTCCTTTACTTCTATACTAAGTTCCTCAGCACTCTTTATAATAAACGCACGAGTGATACCATTTAAAATCCCTGTTTTTAGCGAAGGTGTATACAGAACATCGCCTTTCACAAAAAAGAGATTCGAAACAATACCCTCTGCAACATAACCTGCTTCAGTAAGGAAAATACCTTCCTTATTCACAACATTTCCAATTTCACGCTTTCCTAAAATGTTATTTAAATAATGGTGGGACTTCAAACGAAATGCTCCTTCCGGTGTATTTCGCACTTGTTTTAAAACAACCCCTTCTTTCTCCACTACATCTCCCGGAGCCGCTAAAGGTTTTATAAAAACAATAACTGATGGCTCTTCATACACTTCTGTTTGCAATCCTATTTCATCTATGCCCGCCGATACATTAAAGCGTACATATGCATGCTCCAATTCATTCTTAACGAGTAGATTTTTCAAAATAAGCATTACATCATCTTTTGTCATTGTCCATTTGATTTGCAGCGTGTCCAGCGCATCTATTAAACGGTCATAATGATCATCCAACAAGAAAGGATGACCATTATAAATACGAAACGTCTCAAAGACTCCAAGCCCGTATAGGTAACCATGGTCATAAGGAGAAATTTTCGCTTCACTCGCTTCTACATACTCACCATTTACGTAAATTAACATGATGTCACACTTGGACTATATTTACGAATAAAATTCTGTAGTAACTCTTTCCCATGAGAAGTCATAATAGATTCCGGGTGAAATTGCACACCTTCAATCGGTAGGGTTTTATGACGAAGCGCCATAATTTCCTCTTCCTCTGTCCAAGATGTTACCTCTAAGCAATCTGGTAACGTCTCTTTCTTAACAATAAGGGAATGATAGCGCGTTGCAGTAAACGGATTAGGAATGTCCGAGAAAATCGTCTTCCCATCATGATGCATAAGCGACGTTTTCCCATGCATCAATCGGTCTGCACGAACAACTTCTCCACCAAACACTTGTGCAATAGATTGATGCCCAAGACAAACTCCAAAAATCGGAATCTTTCCTGCAAAATATTTAATAACTTCCATACTAATCCCCGCTTCATTCGGACTACATGGGCCTGGTGAAATCATTAAAAAATCTGGTTTCATATTCTCAATATCTGCAATTGTCACTTCATCATTACGTTTAACAACAAGCTCTTGTCCAAGTTCTCCAAGAAACTGCACTAAATTAAATGTAAAAGAATCATAATTATCAATCATTAATATCATTTCTCTCACCTAACCGTTTCTTCGCTACTTTCTTTTGCACGCCATAAAGCAATCGCCTTTTTTAACGACTCTTTATATTCATTTTTCGGATTCGAATCAATTACAATTCCCGCTCCTGCTTGTACATGCGCTTGTCCATCTTTAGCAAGAAGCGTTCTAATGACAATATTCAATTCCGTATCTCCAGAATAACCAATCCAACCAATTGAACCTGTATAAATACCTCGGCGAACAGGCTCTAATTCTTCAATAATTTCCATCGTACGTATTTTCGGAGCACCAGTAATTGTTCCACCAGGGAATACAGCCTTCACTAAGTCGAAAGCATCTTTTTCTTCTTCTACCTCACCACGCACATTAGAAACAATATGCATAACATGTGAGTATTTTTCAATTACCATAAATTCATCCACTTCTACAGTGCCATATTTACAAACGCGCCCTAAATCATTTCGCTCTAAATCTACAAGCATTACATGCTCTGCTCTTTCCTTTTCGTTCTCAATTAATTCCCTTGCTAATTCTGCATCCTCTCGCTCATTCGCTCCTCGGGATCTTGTACCAGCAATCGGCCTTGTACTCACTTCTTTTCCTTGTTTCTTAATTAGCAATTCAGGCGAAGCACTAACAATTTGAAAATCTCCAAGCTCCAAGTAACCCATATATGGAGATGGATTAATTTCACGAAGACTTGTATAAATTTCTAGTGGATGTGTTTGTAAAGTTCTTTCTTGCCTGGTCGACAAGTTTACTTGAAACACATCACCAGCTCCAATATATTCTTGAATACTTTCAACAGCCTTCATAAAGCCATCTTCCGTAAAAGCGACTGCTTCATTTTTCTTTTCAGGACGTTCAAACGGCATCGTCACTTCAGGCGCTTCCTTCACCCAAAGATTCTCCCATTCATTTAATCGCCCTTCCGCCTCTTCACGCTTATCTATATAATGTGTAATAATCCATAATACTTGTTCCTTTTGATCATATACAAACACATCGTCAAATAATAAAAAGAATATATCAGGTATATTAATATCATCCTTCGCAAGAGAAGGGAGTTTTTCAATATAACGGATACAATCATAGCTAAAGTAGCCGATTGCTCCACCTTGAAAAGGTGGATACTCTGGATTATGGTCTGTTTTCCATTTCTCCATATATTCTTGCATTAAATCTAATGGGTTCCCTCGCTTTATTGTTTCCTTACCACTTTCGCTTATATGTAACGTTTCATTCTTCCCTCGGATTATTGCCACCGGGTCCAGCCCCACAATGTTATAGCGACCGCCACGTCCACTTTCTAACAAAATATGCTGCGGCTTATTCTGAGAAAGAAATTTATATTGCTTAAAGAAATCTAACTGATATGGAATAGAAAGCGCTAAAGATTTTCTTCGTTGCATATCAACACCCCGTCTTCTTTTATCCCACCCTTTTAGATTAACCACCTCAAACTACATAAGTTCTTTATATAGAGAATGATTATACTCGAAGGCTAGTGAAAATAAATTAATTATACTACCTCTTATTTTACATGAAGTTTTCTAGTCATTCACTCTTTTCCTATTTCCAATCAAAAAAGAAAAAGCATCCTTTTTCAAGGATGCTTTTTACTTGCATTCAATTATGATTCAAATTGGTAAAGTGGTGTACTTAAATAACGTTCACCGTTACTTGGGATAATAACAAGTACCTTTTTCCCTTTACCTAACTTTTTCGCAACCTCTGTTGCTGCATAAATAACCGCTCCTGAAGAGATACCAACTAAAATACCTTCCTCTTTAGCCACTCTTCTCGCATATTCAAATGCTTGCTCTGTTTTCACTTGAATAATTTCATCATATACTTCTACATCCAATGTCTCCGGAACAAATCCCGCCCCAATTCCTTGGATTTTATGTGGACCCGGCTTTCCACCAGATAATACTGGTGAATCCGCAGGTTCTACTGCATAAATTTTAATATCTTTATACGCTTCCTTCAGCACTTCACCGGCACCAGTAATTGTTCCACCTGTACCAATACCTGCAATAAATGCATCTAATTGATCACCCATTTGTTCAACAATTTCTGGACCTGTTGTTAAACGATGAATTTCTGGATTCGATTGATTTTGGAACTGCTGCGGTATAAAGTAGCCATACTCTTTTGCTAACTCAGTCGCTTTACGAATTGCTCCGCCCATTCCTTCAGGCCCTGGAGTCAATACTAATTCAGCACCGTAAGCACGTAATAAATTACGACGCTCAACACTCATTGTTTCTGGCATTACTAAAATTGCCTTATATCCTTTAGCAGCCGCTACCATCGCTAAACCAATTCCTGTGTTACCACTTGTTGGCTCAATGATTGTATCGCCTTCTTTTAATAACCCTTTCTTTTCAGCATCTTCAATCATAGCTAATGCAATACGATCTTTAACACTGCTTCCCGGATTCATAAATTCTAATTTTAAGTATACATCTGCGCTGTCTGATTCTACGATGCGGTTCAACTTAACGATCGGCGTTTTCCCGATTAATTCTGAAACTGATTGTGCCACTCGCATTCCTGTCACTCCTAACACCGAGTATTTTTATTGGTTTTATCTATATTTAAATTTTGTCAGAAAATTCCCTGTTTGTCAATCTATTTGGATGATTGATTCCCGTTAATTCCCTTATTACAAATTCTCAATTAAATTTGTAATATCTTCTTTAGAGAACTTGTATCGTTCATTACAGAAATGGCAATGAACCTCTGTCTCTTCTTCTTCTTCACGAACTTGCTCTAGCTCTGTTTTACCTAAACTGATTAGTACACTCTCAATGCGCTCGCGTGAGCACGTGCAATTAAATTGAACATCCATCGTTTCTAATACTTTTACTTTATCTTCTCCAAGGACTGCATATAGTAGCTCCTCCGGTGAAAGACCTTGTTCAATCAATGTTGATACAGGCGGGATTTTTTGCAAACGGTCTTCAATAAATGAAATAGTTTCTTCCTGCGCACCCGGCATAATTTGCAGAATAAATCCACCTGCCGCCAATATGCTGTCATCTCCATTTACAAGAACACCAACGCCAACAGAAGAAGGCGTCTGTTCAGAAACCGCGAAATAGTACGTGAAGTCTTCTCCTAGTTCACCTGAAATAATTGGAGATTGACCAATAAACGGCTCGCGCATACCAATATCTTTAATTACAGTTACAAACCCTTCTGTACCTACCGCTTGATATACACGTAGTTTCCCTTGTTCAGTTCCTTCAAAATCAACATGTGGATTCGTTACATAGCCACGTACATCCCCATTCGCATGGGCATCCACTAAGATCGGACCAATTGGACCATTACCCTCTACCTTAATCGTTAATTTTTGATCACCTTTTAACATCGCACCCATCATTGTACCTGCAGTTAAAGAACGACCAAGTGCCGCCGAAGCTGTTCTCCATGTATCATGACGTCTTTGCGCCTCACTTACTGTGTTTGTTGTACGCACACTATACGCACGGACTTCCCCGTCAAACGCTAACGCTTTTACTAAATAATCTTTCATACTTATTTATTCACCTTTCTCATGCTGTAAATTTGCATTACGCTCATATAACATATACAAACCTTTTAATGTTAAAAATGGATCTACAACATCAATTACATTCGATTCTTCTGAAATTAATTTCGCCAATCCACCTGTTGCAATAACTTTCGGTTCTTGCTTAGCTTCTTCCTTCATGCGCTTAACAATACCTTCCACTTGTCCAACATATCCGTAAAGAATACCCGATTGCATCGCACTTACTGTATTCTTCCCAACAACACTACTTGGTTTTGTAATTTCAATACGAGGAAGTTTTGCCGCTCGACTATATAACGCTTCCGCTGAAATCATAATTCCTGGTGTAATAACTCCACCCATGTAATGCTTCTCTTCGTTAATATAACAATATGTAGTAGCCGTACCAAAATCGACAATAATAAGCGGGCTTCCATATAAATGGATTCCTGCTACTGCATTTACAATTCGGTCTGCGCCTACTTCACGCGGATTTTCATATTTAATATTTAGCCCCGTCTTTATTCCAGGTCCTACTACAAGCGGTTTAATTTTAAAATACTTTTCACACATACGCTCTAAAGCGAACATAATTGGTGGTACAACTGAAGACACAATAATACCTTTCACATCTTCAAACGAAAGACCCTCATGCTCAAGCAGTTGCTTTACAAGCATTCCATATTCATCTTCTGTCTTATGACGGTCTGTTTCCATGCGCCAATGCTGACGAAGTTCCCCATCTTCAAACACGCCTAGTACAGCATTTGTGTTCCCTACATCCAATACAAAAATCATATTCTCACCACTTATCTTATTTAATCTATATTTGTGCAGTATGTACAAAACTTATAAAAACATCATATCACACATACTTATATAATCAGCTTTTCTATCTTCATCATTTTACAAAAAGATTACTCTCTATTTCAATTTTTAATACTAGTTTTACTTAAATTATTTTATTCCGTAAACTCTCAATAAGAATTAGAAAAAATCTTAACAAACAAAAAGGAGTGACTATCGTCACTCCTTCATTTCTTACTTATCCTCTTTATCTTCATCGTCTTTCTTCATGTTGATGTTTACTTTCACATCATCTGAAGATGTTGGACGCTCTGGTAATCTGCCGTAATCATATAGATGATTGATTTGCTCTGCATCTAACGTTTCCACTTCAAGTAACGTTTTCGCAATAATATCTAGCTTATCACGTTTTTCAGTAAGAATTTGTTTTGCACGAGCATAACAGTCTTTCATAATAGTTTGCATTTCCACATCAATTTCATGTGCAATTGCATCACTGTAATTTTGCTCTGAATGGAAGTCTCTTCCTAAGAATACCTGACCACCTTGTGAGCTACCAAATTGCATCGGTCCAAGTTTATCACTCATACCGAATTCCGTAACCATGCGTCTTGCAATGCCAGTCGCACGTTGGAAGTCGTTGTGAGCACCTGTACTTACTTCGCCAAATACAATTTCCTCAGCTACTCGACCACCAAGTAAACCAGTGATTTTATCAAGTAACTCTGGTTTTGTCATGAAGTAACGATCTTCTTTCGGAAGCATTACCGCATATCCACCAGCTTGACCACGAGGGACAATTGTTACTTTATGAACGATATCTGCTTCATCAAGGACAACACCAATTACAGTATGGCCAGCTTCATGGAATGCAACGATATTACGTTCTTTTTCAGAGATAACACGACTTTTCTTAGCTGGACCTGCAATAACACGATCCGTTGCTTCATCGATGTCACTCATATCAATCTTCTTCTTATCTTGACGCGCAGCTACTAAAGCAGCTTCGTTTAATAAGTTTTCAAGATCAGCACCAGAGAATCCTGGTGTGCGAGTTGCAATTGCTCTTAAGTTGATATTCTCATCAAGCGGTTTATTACGAGCATGTACTTTCAGTACTGCTTCACGACCATTTACATCTGGACGATCTACTGTAATTTGACGGTCAAAACGACCTGGACGTAATAACGCTGGGTCAAGAATGTCAGGACGGTTTGTTGCAGCGATGATAATAATACCTTCGTTTGCACCGAATCCATCCATTTCAACAAGCAATTGGTTCAACGTTTGCTCACGCTCATCATGGCCACCACCAAGACCTGCGCCACGTTGACGTCCTACTGCATCAATTTCATCAATGAAAATGATACAAGGAGCATTTTTCTTTGCATTTTCAAATAAATCACGTACACGCGATGCACCGACACCGACAAACATCTCTACGAAGTCAGAACCACTAATAGAGAAGAATGGAACGCCAGCTTCGCCTGCAACAGCACGAGCTAATAAAGTTTTACCTGTACCTGGAGGTCCAACTAATAGAACACCCTTCGGAATACGGGCACCAACTTCAGAGAACTTACGAGGGTCTTTCAAGAATTCAACTACCTCAACAAGCTCTTGTTTTTCTTCATCTGCTCCAGCAACATCTCTGAAACGAACTTTTTTCTTTTCGTCATTATATAACTTCGCCTTACTTTTTCCGAAGTTCATAACACGGCTACCGCCACCTTGAGCTTGGTTTAATAAGAAGAAGAATAAAATGAAGATAATGACAAACGGAATGATCGAAGTAAAGAATGTTACCCAAGCACTTGTTTCTTCTGCTGGTTGATATTTAACTTCAGCACCTTGCGCTTTATCATTAATTTTCTTTTGTAATTCCTCAGTATTTGGTGCATAAGTAACAAATTGTTCTCCTTGACTAGAAGTATTAAATTGTCCTTTTACTTCAAACACACCATTTTTCGGTTGAAGTTGCACATTGCGCACTTCACCTTTTTCTAGTTTAGTAATGAATTTATCGTAGCTAACTGATGTCGTTTTTTGAGTCGAACCATTAAAATAGCTCACGATTCCAATTACTACTAAGAATATCAGTAAATAAAAGATGGTATTACGGAAGATACGATTCATTCCTAACCTCCTCTCACGGCATAAACACTATAGTAAATCGTAACATAGAAAAACTTTCCTATACAATTTTAAAGCCCGTATTTAATTAATTTGAGTAAACGCTTGGTTTTAATACGCCTACATAAGGAAGATTACGGTACTGCTCTTTATAATCTAATCCATATCCTACAACAAATTCATGTGGAACAGTAAATCCAACATAATCCGCTTTCAGATCAACCTTACGGCCTGTTGGCTTATCTAATAACGTAACAATTTTCACAGACTTCGCTTTACGATATTTGAATAGGTCTACTAAGTAGCTTAGTGTAAGGCCGCTATCAATAATATCTTCAACGATTAAAATATCGCGCCCTTCTACAGAAGTATCAAGGTCTTTTAGAATTTTTACTTCGCCTGTTGAAACTGTAGAATGACCGTAGCTAGATACAGCCATAAAATCCATTTCAAGATATGTATCTGTTCTCTTTAATAAATCTGCCATGAATGGCATTGCGCCTTTTAATACGCCAATTGCAAGAGGTACTGTGTTTTTATAATCCTCTGCAATAATTGCACCTAGTTCGTGCACCTTTTCTTGTATTTGTTCTTCAGAAATTAATACTTTTTCGATATCTTGATTCATCATTTCATTATCCTCCCGGAAGACTCCTTGCTTTTGTAGTGAATAATCATATATTTATCCTTCTTTGCTATCCCTTTCGAAATAGCAAACGCAGATCGCTTCAACAAGGGTATCCAAATAATGTTTCCACTTGCATCACAAACGACCGGCCATTCTTCCCTTTTTTCTTTTGGTACTTTTGCCTCGATAAAAATAGCTTTTATCTTTTTTGTGCCATCCATACCTTGTATTGACATGCGATCTCCATTTTTTCTAGAACGAATACGAAGTGGATATGATATATCATTATACTTCGCAACAAATACTGTTTCATTCATGTTACTTGGTATAACTTCGCTCACCTCTGTTACAAGCTCATCTCCGTTCGATAATGTAATTATCCCGGGTACTGATAAATCTTGCGCCAAAGGAGAAACAATTTCTTGTTTAAATCTAAAGCTACACTCCTCGTATGTGCGAACAATTTTTAAATCACCTGGGAAATCAAGTGAACCCGAAGGTTGTGTCCGCTTAAAAAACTCAATCACTTTGTCAATATGTATAGAAGAAAGAGAAGACGGAATCTTATATTCATAAAGATAGTTTAATATTAGTTGAATCCCTCTCCTTTGTAAAGGCATAGACATGGATTCAAAGGCAGGAATTGATAAGCTAATTTGTTTATCACTTTTTTTTGTAATTACTTTATTCATTTTCTCAAAAGCTAATTCCTGCAAATAAGCCTCATCCTCTTGCATCTGCATGCTAAATTTTTGAAATTTCTCATGCACTTGTGGATTTTCTTCTTTCAAATGAGGAAGGACATATTTACGTAATCGATTCCTTGTATATACTTCCTTTTTATTACTCGGATCTATACGTGGAATTAACTTTAGCTCATTACAGTAATCAACAATTTCTGCCTTCGTTACCCCAAGTAACGGCCTAATTAAATAACCATTATGAAAAGGACGCTTCACTGCAATTCCTGCATACCCTTTTGGAGTACTCCCTCGTACAAGGCGCATTAGAATCGTCTCTACTTGGTCATCTCCATGATGGCCAAGAGCTACATATCTCGCATCATATTTCTTCATTATTCTTTCCAAAAATGCATATCTGCATTCCCTAGCGGCAACTTGTGCATTCATCCCATTTTGCTGTTGATATTGCGATACGTTAATTCTTATCGTTTCACAAATAACCCCCAGCTCTTTACAAAGACTCTGCACAAACTTTAGATCCTCATGAGATTCATCGCCTCTAAACATATGATCTACATGCGCTACTACAATTTCCAACTGTTTTTCCACTCTTTTTTCTAACAAATAATATAAAAGAGCTAAAGAGTCAGGACCACCAGAAACTCCCACAACAATTGTTGAATCTTTCTTTAATACATCATGCTGCTTTACAAAGTCATCTACTTTTTCAACAAATGTATCTTTCAAATTCGCAATCACCCTTCATTAAACAAGAACAGCAACGTTAGTTACCTTGTCTATAATGGTACAACTTTTACAAACATTGTGCAAAAAAAAGATATACAAATTTTACATTTTTATCTTACATCCTTTGTGCATATTCACAAAAATAATAACATTACCTTTTCCGACAAAAAAACCTAGGCATCCACCTAGGTTTTTTGAAATAGACTATATGAATCAGTAGCGGATAAAAATCCCACTTAAATTTTATTGCGCCTGCATTCCTACAATTGGAATCGTAGCCCACTTCGGCATATTCTTCTTCACTTTCGCTACAACAATGGTCATATCGTCATTTATATAACCATCACCAGAGCGAATTACTTCTTCCATAATAATATCCGCTATTTCTTGTGGGTCTTCGGTTTGTAATTCTTTAATTTTTCGTTTCATCCATAATTCATGATTTTCCACATGTTGTGCTCCTTCAAAAATCCCATCACTCATCATAATCAGAATATCACCCGTTTTTAATTGCTCACCCACTACATCAACTTCCACATCTTCAATGATTCCCATCGGCAAATTACTTGCCTCAATTTTCAAAATATTATTTCCACGTTTAACAAAACTTGGTGTTGATCCGATCTTTAAAAACTTTGCACTCGCATCACGTAAATCTACCATCGCTAAGTCCAGCGTTGTAAACATCTCTTCAGTCGTTCTTAAAGAAAGAATTGAATTGATCGATTTAATTGCTATTTCCTCATCAATACCTGATTGAAGTATCTTTTGTAATAATTTTACCGTTTCCTTACTCTCCATATGAGCTCTTTGCCCATTTCCCATACCGTCACTAATCGCAAGTGCATATTTGCCAACACTCAAATCCATCATCGCATAAGAATCACCCGAAACAAACCCACCGCCCTTGGCCGCCGTGGCCAAGCCCGTATCAAGGGAATATGTCTTTGCTGAACCAAATGATATTAAACTGTGACCATTCGGATAAGAAGATTTTTCTTCATGTTTGACGACAATATTTTCTTTTAGGATGTCCGAAAGCATCGGCGCAACCAACTTCTCGCATTCACCATGCTCGTTAGAAGCAGCTGGAATTAACATTTCAATATCAATGCTCCCTCTATCTAAACAATAAATATCAACATGCTCCACTTCGACGCCAAAATCACGAAACGCTTGCAAAATTCGCTCTTCCTGTACTTGATGATTTTCTCGCTCTCTTTGTATTTCCTTAGCAAAATCCTCCATAACTTTTGATACACCTAATAATTGCTCCGCTACTATTCTGCGATTTTCTTTCATTTGTTTTCGTAATTTTTGCCCCTCATAGAAGTGATCTAATTCACCAGCTACTAAATCTGTCACTTTTTTTCCTCTCACACAATGCTTGTCCCATTCACGAACTAACTTCCGATTATGTTGTAATGTCCCTTCTTCCGTTTCACTCATTATTTGTTTCATATAATCGTACGTCTTGTCGAAATTGACTACCCAGCATTGATCCTTTTTAAAGCACGTTTGACATGTTTTTGCAGTAATTGTACTTAAGAACAAATCCGCCTCCGTCTCTTTATCCTCTTCCTCCACATACCCATATACTGAAAAGCTATTAGATAAAGCCGCAAACACATTTGCAAATTGATTAATTTTATTCGCTGTAACATCGCGCATCCTTCTTAAATATTGTTGTTGGTCTTGTGAATGCTCTTGTGTACCTGGCATAAATTTAGCAATGCGATCCAGAACAAGTTTCGGTGTTAATAAGAAGAAAACAATCGCTACACCAGACTCAATTAAGGTTGTTACAATATTTGTTTGCTTGTCTACATATAAAGTAATTAAGCTTGTCCCAATTAATAAACCTAAACTAACACCTATACGCTTCCCTTCTTTTAACAATCCTCCAAGCAATCCAGAAAAAGCAAGAAGACTAAGCTGAGACAAGCTGGAAACATTTGCGAGACTTAAAATTAGTCCAGTGACGACCCCAACTGTAGAACCTGTAGCAGCACCCGCAATAAATGCAAATACTAACACTAAATATCTAGTAAATATATGTTGAACAGAAGCATCGTAAACAAACCAATCTGTAGTACCTGTTAAAACAGATGCTAGTAATATAATTAAACAAACAATTTCTTCTGTCTCTAATGCTTGCTGTTTTCCTTTCCTTTCTACTAAAAGCGGAACACTTTGTAAAAATATCATCGTTAATACGAAACTAAGCCCTGCTTCAATCGTACTAACGAGCAAATCATACATGGTGACAGTTTGTTGTGCAAAATATACAACAACTAAATGTGCGGTTAATGCGGAGATAAATACTTGGAATGGTACAAGCCCAACAGTTTTACGTGTAAACCGACTAAAGAAGATGTTATAAATGAAGAAAGTAAAAATAGACGCGAAAGTAAAAAATAAATTATCTATCGAAACTGAAAGTGCTCCTCCCATTAGAGCTAAGAATGCGAGCGGCATTTTGTCTCGCTTCATAACATAAACGGCAGCAAAAAACGGTAGTGCAAACGGTAAAATGTTTGTTAATATATATGCTCGCCCCAAAAGAAAACCAATAACAACAATAATAAATCCCCATCTAAAGAAAACTTGCTCAAACTTCATTCGCAACTTACTCGTCCACTTTATTGCTCCAAGCTGACTTTCATTCATCGCCAATGCACTTGTATTCATAGTATTCCTTCCTGCTTTAGGCATATTTTTAACACCACCTGCATAGTTTAATTACTGTCATTATAAAAGATGATTATTGGGATTTTTGTCAAAACAACAGTTTTCACTTTTATAATCGTTCGACTTTTTATTCGAAATAACTCTACATATATACATAGTATGTAATTTATCCCCACCTTTTTAATTGAACATTCAGAAAATACAGGGTGATTTTGTAGAAGTATTGTACGTCTTAACTTTTATTCAACAAAAAAAGATCATGCTAAGTTGCATGATCTTTTTAGATGACCCGTACGGGATTCGAACCCGTGTTACCGCCGTGAAAGGGCGGTGTCTTAACCACTTGACCAACGGGCCGTTAAATTAAATATAGCGGCGGAGGGGATCGAACCCCCGACCTCACGGGTATGAACCGTACGCTCTAGCCAGCTGAGCTACACCGCCATGTCGTCTTATTTAACGGACAATTAGTATCTTACATCAGATACTATTTAAAGTCAACACATCTTAAAAACTTTTTTAAAAATATATTTTTGCCATATAAAAAAGCACCCCGAGTTATTACTCTGGGTACCTCTCTATATGTTAAAAATTTAAACAGCCTTATTATCCGCGACGTGCGCCACGGCCACCACGTTTAGACTCTGTGTTACGCTTTAAAGAAGTTAAACGATCTTCACTATCCTTTAAGAAACGTGCCATTTTTTGCTCAAATGTTTCTTTTGGAGCTCGGTCGTTACCGCCACCACGGTTATCTCTGTTGAATGAACGATTACGTTGTGGACGTCCAGAACGTTGTTGATCACCACCGCGTTGGTATTCACCACGTGGACGATCTCCTTCTGTTTTCTCACGCTCTTTCGCTTTTTTAATAGATAGACCAATCTTCCCATCTTTTTCAACATTAATAACTTTTACTTCTACTTGGTCGCCCACTTTTAAGTGATCGTTAATATCTTTTACATAGTTATCAGCAACTTCACTAATATGAACAAGACCCGTTAATCCTTCTGGCAGCTCCACAAAAGCCCCAAAATTTGTAATACCTGTTACTTTACCCTGTAACTTGCTGCCTACCTCGATTGACATAAAAAAAATGCTCCTCCTTAGTGGTTAAAAAGTCAAATTTTACTTTATTATATATAATCCTAAAATATAGTGTCAATAAGACATACTCTACTTAGAAACAGGAAAAATTATCTCCCCTTTTCCGGAGAAGAAATAATCCCTTCTAGCAATCTTTAATACGTACTCTTCATCATTTAACTTTTGAACTTCGTCTTTTAGACTCTTTTCTTTATTTGTTAATGAATCTAGTTCTTTTTTCATGTCCTTAACTTTTGCTTCTTTTGCTTTAATGGAACTGTTTTGTTGATAAAACGTTACACTAATACTCGCAATAATTGTAAAAGCAAAGACAAGAAAAACCGCTAAACGGCGATAAAGTCGCTTCCTGTTCTCATCCGTTTGTATTATATGCTCTTTAACAGGATTTGGACTCTGTTTTTCGATTGTTCTTTGTCTCAGTTCCCTCATTTCCGAGGTCCCCCTAACTTCTTTTTTATACGCCCCCATAGTTGGAAGATATGTCCCTTCAATTTCGCTATATATTGCAGGAACCCTATATGCTTCATTATAAAAAGTTTAACACGATTAGGGAGAAGTTTCCATATGAGAGAAGCAATAAATCGAACAGGCCAGAAAAAAACTTTCCATATGAAAAGTAATATCCAAATCACCATTTTCCATAACACATGTCCAATTGAAAGCAGTATACGAAATAAGAATAATATAAATGCAATAAATAGCTGCGCTATAATAATAACAGGTTTTATCATAAGTAGGTGTATAATTCGAACAAAAACATGTGTTGTTTGCACAAAAATATAGATGAGAAAATTTAACAGCTTCATGTATAGTGCTTTCAATAAGCTTTGATATGCTGCAAAACCACATAATAATGCCAAAAATACATATATACGTAATTCAGCTTCATTTACGAGAAGTAATACATAAAAGACAAATAATGCTTGGACAACCCAAAATAGTATATCATGTATAAATACAAGCCAACGTTTACGTTCCTGACGCTTTAAAAACCGTTGATATGTATCTAAAGATGCCCCAATCCAAGCACCCATTCCGATCATTGAAAGCATTGTATACAACTGAATTGTTAGGCTCATTTAAACAACTTACTAAAGAAGCCTTTAGTTTTCTCCCCTTGGTTCTCATCAATATACAGCATCTCATGAACTTTCCCTTTAATCGATACAACGCCCTTTTCCACATCTAAATTCTTCATTTGCAAATTTTGTCCACGAATTGTTAAAAAACCCATTACAGTCTCGAGTAAAAACTCTTCGCTATCAAAACTCTCTACTTGTTTTACACCAGTAATATCGATTACACGCCTGCCACGCATAATAATATCATGCTCTACAGAAACATTTTGTTGATTAGAAGACATAGGTGAGTAACCATTATTCACGAAAATCCCCCCATAGCTTTATACTAGCTAATAGTAATGTATGAAGGGACAGCAGATTTTAGAACAAGCCCTCTTCTGCTTTTACTTTTTCCTCACGAACTAGGCTATACATATTTGCTGCATCTTCTTTTTTCGTCGTTTCTTTTAATTCATTTATTTTTACCGTTACTATTTTTTGACCAAAGCGAATTGTTAATTCATCCGCTACTTTCACATCTGAACTCGCTTTTGCCACTTGACCATTAATTGATATTCTTCCTTGGTCAGCTACTTCTTTCGCTAATGTTCTTCTTTTAATTAAACGTGATACTTTCAAAAATTTATCTAGACGCATATCAAATCCCCCTATTAACGCTCTGTTTGTTTTGCCTCTTCCCATAAAACATCTAACTGTTCTAATGATAAATCTTGCATCTCTTTCTTCATTTCAGCGACTTTAGCTTCCATATATAAAAAACGACTCATAAATTTCTCATTAGTTGAACGTAACGCTTCCTCTGGGTCTATTTTATAATGACGAGCTATATTAACAAACGCGAATAGCAAATCACCAAATTCGCCTAACATCTTTTCTTCATCCATGTTTGTAACTTCTTGCTGGAATTCTTGCCATTCTTCTAAGGCTTTCTCTATCATTGGCTGCACATCAACCCAATCGAATCCAACCTTACCAGCCTTCTTCTGGATTTCATAGGCGCGCATTAACTGCGGCACACTTTTGGGAATTCCATTTAAAACAGATTCTTTCACGAATCCTTTTTCTTGTTTTTTAATTTCTTCCCAATTAGCAATCACTTCATCTGCATTATTTACATCTTTATTCCCAAATACGTGCGGATGACGACGAACCATTTTCTCAGACAATGTTCGAATAATGTCATCTATAGAGAACCATCCTTCATCCTCTCCAATTTGAGCATGAAGCATAACTTGTAATAATATATCGCCTAGCTCTTCTACTAAGTGATCATCATCCTCTTCATCAATTGCTTCCAACACTTCGTAAGCTTCCTCAATTAAATACTTCTTTAAAGATTGATGTGTTTGCTTTTTATCCCATGGACAACCATTCGGCCCACGAAGTTCTGCAATAATTTCTCTAAGTACATCAAACTGTTGATATAAGGATGCACGCTCCTCAACTGGTGGTACATATACACTCGTTAAATTATTCAATTCCGTTTCATGATCTAACATGTATAACGGTACCTTTTTTACTTCTTCAAATGAAGTCCCTGCAGCTGTTACGATATACACTTCATAATCATCTGGCAACATTTCCATTAATGTTAACTTCACATCTGAAGCAACGAACGCATCATACACTTGGCAAAAGATTAAATGTTGACGCAATTCTAATTGTCCTCTTTCAAATGATGTAGCGTCAATTAATTGGAATCCTTCAATCGGATCAATTTTTAAACTCGCAAACATCGGATCAAGGAAACTTTGTCCACCTTCAATTCGCACTTCAACATTTGCTACTTCTCCTTTTTCTAAAAGTAGCTGAACTGTTCTTTCTGCTACAAGCGGATGCCCTGGAACTGCATAAATGATTTCTGTACCTTCAGCTTGTTCTAGCAATGTATTCGCAATTGTTTCATATACAATTTCAAATGTATCATGCGCTTCATATATATTGTCAAAAGCCGTATATTTTATACCTTCTTTCTCCAACTCTTCTATAACCGGATGCTCCTTCGTTCTAACAAACATATAGTCTGCTTCCTTTATCTTTCGATATACACCCATCGTTAACTGATCTAACTCACCAGCACCTAATCCTAAAATAGTAATGATTCCACTCACAACCTGTCACCTCTATCCACTCTTCTTCAATGAACCTTCTTTTTTCTCTTGTTTCATAACGGTCCCTAATTCTTCTTTTGTAAATACGCGTAATCTTAAAATAAAAAACATATATGTTAATCCACCGATAGCTACACCTAACAACGCTTCAAGTGTCGCAATTCCTCTATGATCCGTATCAATTACTAATCCAGACATTTGCCACACACGTGTAAACATTATTAATACAAATCCCATACCGATACCGCTAATCACTACACCTAACATATTCCGCTTATCAATAAGCGATTTCGATACAGACCTCATAAGCAGCACAATATTTAGCATAGAAATTACAATTAGCGCAACTAAAGTTGCAATTGCGGCCCCCTTCACACCAAAATACGGCATGAATATATAATTTAAAGCTAACTTTAAACACCCTCCAAATACAACAAATATTGCTGGTTTTAAAGTTTGTCCCAATCCTTGCAAAATAGAAGCAGTTGTAATTGACAATGAACTAAATAAAATTGAGAAAGATAAAATGGATAGAACATCTGATCCATCACTATTTTCAAACAACATAATATTGGTAGGTTGAATAATACAAGTTAATCCAATAGCCGCTGCAAATCCAATAACAAATGTTATTTTTATCGCTAACTTTACCTTTTCTTGAATAAAGGAATGATCCCCTCTTTCCTTCGCCGCTGTAATAATCGGAATAAGTGACAGCGAGAAAGATGTTGTCACGACAGTACCTAGTTGCATAAGGGGGATACTTCTATCATAAACACCTTTTAATACCTTTGCACTTTCAGCCTGTTCTCCTGCCCCAATAAGTAAGGTGTAGAAGGAAACTGAATCAGCCATTTGTATAAAAATAAGCACTAAGTTACTAACACAAATTGCTATCCCTTGCCAAAAAAGAATTTTAAGAATTCCCCTTTTCCCCCTAATTCTCTTCAAGCTTTTGAAGAAGATAGAACGAAAATCGTGGCGCATATAAAGTACAAGTACGAAAATCCCAATAAGTCCACCTGCAATTGAGCCTAGCATAGCTCCAGCACCCACTGTATATAAATCAAATTCGTGAGCAATTAAGAATAGCGATAAAAATACAATGATAGAAACTCGAATCGTTTGTTCTATTACTTGCGAAACAGCCGTTGGCATCATATTATTGAATCCTTGAAAATAGCCTCTCGCTACAGATAAAAACGGCATTAATATGAATGAAAACGAAATAACACGTAATAACTTATCTAAGTGTACATCGCCCATAGCTGTTGCAATTGTTTCGGCACCAAAGAACAATGTAAAAAAGCCAATAAAGCCAATTCCTAATAAAAACCAAAAAGATACACAAATAATTTCTTCCGCTTCTTTTCGTTTTCCTTGTTCTAATCGTTCTGCAACCATTTTTGAAATTATAATAGGGAACCCATAAGTAGCTAAAATTAAACAAAATCCATAAAACGGATAAATTTGTTGGTAAATATAAAAACCAATATCACCCGCTATATTTTGATATGGAATACGGTAAAAAGCGCTTAATACTTTTGTAACAAAACTTGCAATCGTTAATATAATAGCCCCACGCCAAAAGGCTTGATACTTCTTCGCTTCCATACAAGAAAACTCCTTTTTCTATTCTCACCTCTCGTATTATATCATAAAGAAAAAACAAGCTCCCTTACACCCACGAGTAATAAAGAGTTCTTGCAACACCAAACATGTTCAACGAAAAAAGGTAGCAAATCGCTACCTTCATTCGATATACCTATATCTCCAAATAATTGATTTCTCAAAAAGAAATATCATAATTAGGAAAGATTGCAACTTCTAAAATTATATATCTTTACTGCTCCATTTGCTTCGCCAAGAAACTGGCAGCAGTATTGACCGCCTTATGCTCTATTTCACTTATAATAGCTTCTTTTGAAAAAATAATGACAGCTCCAATTGGATCCCCATTTGCAACAATCGGTCCAACTGTATAAGAATGAACCTTTTCTGTTACACCGTCAATAATGGAAATATCACTCTCGTCTGTCATAATAACAGACTTTCGCTCTTCCATCGTTTTTTCAATTAAATCCCCAACACTTTTATTTAAATATTCCTTTTTAGATACACCCGCTACCGCGATAATAGAATCTCGATCACACACGAGCACATTATGTCCTAAGCTATCATATAAAGCATCAGCATATTCTTTTGCAAAGTCACCCAATTCACTAATTGGTGAATATTTCTTCAAAATCACTTCTCCATCGCGATCAACAAAGATTTCCAATGGATCTCCTTCTCGAATACGTAAAGTTCTACGAATTTCCTTCGGGATTACCACCCTACCTAAATCATCAATTCGACGTACGATTCCAGTTGCTTTCATTCTAATGCTGCCTCACTTTCTACTGATGATCAAAGTGGTGAATTTACCTGTTCATGTAAAAATCACCAACTGTTAAACATAGTATTTTACACATTAGTTCTTCTATGCACGCCGAATTGCATTTTTTTATCTTAAATTAGGCATTTATCACTTCTTTTTTTACATCTGGTAGACCTTTTAATAAATTTTCAGCAATTGTTAACCATTTCGATGTCTCTAATCCATTCGTTTTCATAACAATTTTCAATTGTGATCCTTCCATCCCAAGACCAATCATACGACCAAAACTATTCCCAAGCATGAATAATTTTCCACCATCGATATTTTGGCTCGCTTGTTCAGAGAACAGGAATGTTACTTCAAATTTATTTTGCTTAATTAACTCAATCTGTTCTTTCATTGCCAACACTTTAATATTCGCGATTTGTAATAAATAACCAACCTCTTGTGGATAATCACCGAATCGATCGATCATTTCTTCCTGCAACTCTTCAATATCCTCAATTGCAGAAACACCTCTAAATTGTTTGTACATCATAATTTTTTGTTTACTATCTGAAATATAAGCATCCGGTAAATACGCATCTACTTCTAAATCAATTTCCACATTAACTGTACGTTCAACGCCGTCGGTTCCTCTACGTTGTTCAATTGCATCTTTTAACATTTGAGAATATAGATCAAATCCGACAGAATCAATAAATCCATGCTGTTCCGCTCCTAACAAGTTACCCGCACCACGAATTGATAAGTCTCTCATGGCAATTTTGAAACCAGATCCAAGCTCTGTGAACTCTTTAATTGCTTGTAGACGTTTCTCTGCAACTTCTGACAACACTTTATCACGTTTGTATGCAAAGTATGCATATGCAACCCGATTTGAACGTCCAACGCGCCCACGAAGCTGATACAACTGCGATAATCCCATACGATCTGCATCAAATACAATTAATGTATTTACGTTCGGAATATCTACACCTGTTTCGATAATTGTTGTACTTACCAAAACGTCATGTTGCCCCTCTAAAAACGATAGCATAACAGACTCTAATTCACTTTCATTCATTTTCCCATGTGCATATGTTACACGAGCATCCGGAACTAACATTGAAATTTCGTCCGCTTTTCTTTCAATATCCTCAACACGGTTATATAAGAAATAAACTTGCCCACCTCTTGCAAGTTCTCGCTCTATCGCTTCTCGAATTAATGCTGGATTATATTCCACCACATACGTTTGTACTGGGAAACGATTTTCTGGTGGTGTCTCAATAACAGATAAATCACGCACACCGAGCATAGACATATGAAGTGTACGCGGAATCGGAGTTGCCGTTAACGTTAACACATCAACATTTGCTTTCAATTGTTTAATCTTCTCTTTATGCGTAACACCAAATCTTTGTTCCTCATCAATAATAAGAAGCCCTAAATCTTTATAAGTAACATCTTTAGATAAAATACGATGTGTTCCAATCACAATATCTACCGTACCATCTTTTAAACCCTTAATCGTTTCGTTTTGCTGTTTTCTCGTACGGAATCTACTTAATAACCCTATATTAATTGGATAATCTTGAAAACGCTCTCGAATTGTTTCATAGTGTTGTTGCGCAAGGATTGTTGTCGGCACTAAAATTGCAACTTGTTTTTCATCCATAATCGCTTTAAACGCCGCACGAATCGCTACTTCTGTCTTTCCATATCCTACATCACCACAAAGAAGCCTATCCATCGGACGTCCGCGCTCCATATCTTTCTTAATCTCTTCAATAGAACGTAACTGATCCTCTGTCTCTTGATATGGGAAAGATGATTCGAATTCTTGTTGTTCTGCCGTATCAGGTGTATATGCATAGCCTTTTGAAGCTTCACGCTCGGCATATAATTTAATTAGGTCATCTGCAATGTCTTGTACAGATTTTTCAACTTTCGTTTTGACCTTTTTCCAATCGTTTCCGCCTAATTTATAAACTTTTGGATCCTTACCTTCCGAGCCTACATATTTTTGTACTTGATCAATTTGTTCAATCGGAACATATAACTTATCATTACCTTGATATTTAATATTTAAATAATCTTTATGAACACCATTAATCTCTAACGTCTCAATACCTAAAAATTTACCTATACCATGATTTACATGAACTACATAATCTCCAACCTTTAATTCCGAGTAGCTCTTAATACGCTCAGCGTTAGACAGCTTTTGCTTACGCTGTGATTTTTTAACCTTTTTATGAAAAAGCTCTTTCTCAGTAATAACAACAAGCTTTTGCATCGGCATTTCAAATCCCGCATGTAAATCACCCACAGCAATTTGCAATCTTCCAGGCAATAAAATATCTGTGGACTCTACAATATCCGCATCGATATCATAATCACTCAAAATATGTTGTAATTTTTTCACACGCTCATCATCTGTCCCAAGTACAACAGTCGTAAAATGGCCTTCATTCCATCTATCAATTTCTGTTTTTAACAAGTTCATCTGTCCATGGAAATCTTGCATTGTTTTACATGTTACATTCACAATATTTTGCGGATGTGTGTGTGCAATATGGCGTAAGAATAGCGTCAAGTATACAAAACTTCTTTTCTTATGATGAAGAAACTCCTCGAATGAGTGAGAAAAAGATAAATCCTGAATAATTGTTCCTTCGCCAAGAAGTGATATATACCATTCCGCTTCTTCTGTTTCAAGATGTGATGCCGTTTCTTGAATACGAGAAATTTCATCTAAAATTACAACACCATCTTCTGGTAAATAATCTATCAGACTAGCAGGTTCTTTATAGAAAATAGATAAATATTTAAACATTTGTTCGATACTTTGCCCATTTTTCAACATTTCAATTTCATGGCTAACAGTCTCAAGTACCGCTGTCTTTAATTTATCATCGGAAAGCTTCTGCATCGTATTAGTTAAACCTTCTTCAAGACGCTTAATTCCCGATTTCAATTCTTCCTGTGAAAATAAAAATTCTGTTGCTGGTCCAAACCTAACACTTTCTCGTTTATCTTGAGAGCGCTGTTCTTCCACATCGAATAGTCGAATAGAATCAACTTCTGTATCAAATAATTCAATACGGAATGGTAATTCTTCAGTTAATGGGTAAATATCCAATATTCCCCCACGCAAACTGAACTCCCCTGGAGCTTCTACCATCGACTTACGTTCATAGCCAATTTGATGTAATGTGTGCAAGAGCGCCTCTAAATCAATCTCTTGCCCTAGATTAATTTCAATTTGCTTTTGCTTCCATAATTCTTTTATTGGTAAAAATCTACGTAATCCTGCGACTGGTGCTACAATAATGCCATTCTCCCCTGCCGCTAAACGATTTAACACCTCAATACGTTGTGCTTTTAATTCTGGACTTGCAACACCTATTTCTGATGCAATCAATTCGTTTACTGGATATAGCCATACATCTTTTTCACCAAGTAATGCCACTAAATCTTCATGTACTTTTTGTGCTTGATATAGATTATGCGTTACAATAAGTTGCGACTTCTTTGTTTTTTTATATAAAGCTGCCATTAATAATGAACGAGAAGATGTTGCCATACCTGATATAAGTTGTTCCTTTAACCCATCTTCTAATCCATTAATAACCGATTGTATCTCTTCATTTTTATAAAATTGCTCTAATAAACCTATCATTTTCAAAACTCCTCTCAACATAAAGAGCAAGCCACTATATTTTATGCAAATATTTTGGAAAAAGAAAACAGAAAAATGCTTTGGACATGCCAAAGCGACAACATTTTATTGCAAAAATTTTTCATATTCATAATACTCAGGATAAGATGCGAGCGTTTCTTGACACGATTCACAAATCGTTTTTATATATATATTTCCATTCTCATGAAAATGAATCATCTCTACTACTTCTTGCTCTGTTAGTTGAAATAAAACGTCGCTATATACTTTTTCTGCGGTAATGGAGCCTACATTGCTCTCGCAATGTCTGCAATAATAATACCCTTCCATACTAGCCTCCTAAACATCCAATTACTACTAGTATGGGTAAAAATAAAATAAAATATTCCCAATCATACTCTTAACTATTGAAAGTATTCATGATTTGGAGAAAAGACTTAGTTAACCATTCTTCACATGCATCCGCTGCTTTTTCAATAGAATGATTGACATCAGGAATTTCTTCAGATGTAAAACGTCCTAATACGTAATCGACTACCTTCATCCCGTTTTTCGGGCGGTCAATTCCCATACGGATACGTTGAAATTCTTGTGTTCCTAGATGTGAAATCGTTGATTTTACGCCATTATGTCCACCAGCACTACCCTTCATACGAAGACGTAATTTACCTACAGGGATGTCTAAATCATCGTACATAACAACAAAGTCCTCAACATCAATTTTATAATAATCCATGAGTGGACGAATACTTTCCCCAGATAAATTCATATATGTAAGTGGCTTTAACAAGATTACTTTTTCTCCATTAACAAAGCCTGCCCCAAATACCCCTTTAAATTTTTGTTCATTCAAAGAAATGTTCCAACGTTTTGCAAGTTCATCAATCGCCATAAATCCAATATTATGCCTTGTTAATTCATATTCTCTACCTGGGTTCCCAAGTCCTACTATCAATTTCATTCTTGTACCACTACTTTCTTTTTTCGATACGAAAAGACGTAACCAAGCTTGGTTACGTCTCATTCTATCCAATTAATTGAATAATACACTTACAGATTCTTCTTCGTATACACGAATGATTGCTTCTCCGATTAATGGAGCCACTGAAAGTTCATGAATTTTGTCGATTTTCTTCTCTTCAGGTAATACGATAGAGTTCGTTACAACTAACTCTTTAATATTTGAATTTTGAATACGCTCAATTGCTGGACCAGATAATACTGGATGTGTACAGCAAGCATATACTTCAGAAGCGCCATTCTCAACAAGAGCGTTTGCTGCTAATGTAATTGTACCAGCTGTATCAATGATGTCATCAATTAAAATTGCTGTTTTACCTTCGATATTACCGATAATGTTCATAACCTCTGATACGTTCGGGCGAGGACGACGCTTATCAATAATAGCGATTGGTGCTTTTAGGCGATCTGCCATTTTTCGAGCACGAGTTACACCACCGTGGTCAGGAGACACGATTACGATGTCTTTAAGACCTTTTGTTTCAAAGTAATCTGAAAGAATCGGTACACCCATTAAATGGTCGATTGGGATATCAAAGAATCCTTGAATTTGTGGAGCATGTAAATCTAGAGTGATTACACGAGTTGCACCTGCTGTTTCAAGCAAGTTTGCTACAAGTTTCGATGTAATTGGTTCACGAGAACGCGCTTTACGGTCTTGACGCGCATAACCATAGTAAGGAATAACAATATTAATTGTTTTCGCAGATGCACGCTTTAATGCATCGATCATAATAAGTAATTCCATGATATGTTCGTTTACTGGGAAGCTTGTAGATTGAATAATGAATACATCGCAACCACGGATACTTTCTTCAATGTTAATTTGAACTTCTCCATCACTAAAACGATCAACAGAACATTTTCCTAGTCCTACTCCAATATGCTTTGCAATTTGCTCAGCAAGTTCCTTATTAGAGTTTAAAGAGAATACTTTCAAATTAGAATTTAGATATTGAGTCGACATCTAGATTAACCCTCCACATTATGATTTTTTCTTATTCAGCAATTGATCAACATAGTCTTCTTTGTTAATTTGACGTGCACGTGCTACTGATAATGCTTTTGATGGAACATTCTCTGTAATTGTAGAGCCTGCTGCCACATAAGCACCATCTTCAACTGTTACAGGAGCAACGAGATTTGAATTACATCCAATAAATACCCCGTTACCAATCACAGTTTTGAATTTATTCTTGCCATCATAGTTCACCGTAATTGAACCACAACCAAGATTCACGTCTTCTCCAACTTGTGCATCCCCGATATAACTTAAGTGTGAAGCTTTACTTCTATTACCAAAGACAGTTTTTTTGATTTCCACGAAGTTTCCAACGCGTACTTCATCTCCAATAACTGAATCTGGGCGAATATGTGCAAATGGGCCAACCGATACTTCTGTGCCAAGTTTACTATCATGTACAGTAGATTGACGAATTGTCGTACGATCTCCAATTTCACTATCGCGAATTACTGTATGTGGTCCAATTTCACAATCAGAACCAATTACAGTGTTACCCTCAATAACTGTTCCTGGATGAAGAACTGTATCACTACCGATAATTGCATCAGCAGAAATATACGTGTTACTTGGATCAATAATTGTAACACCGTTTACCATGTTCTTTCGGTTGATACGTTTTTTCATAATAACTTCCGCTTGCGATAGAGCGACTCTGTCGTTAACACCTAACGTTTCATCGAAGTGCTCTGTTTGATAAGCTGATACGATATGACCTTCATTTTTTAAAATCTCAATAACATCTGGAAGGTAATATTCACCTTGTACGTTATCATTTGAAACTTTAGAAAGTGAAGCGAATAAAGCTTTATTATCAAAACAATACGTACCTGTATTGATTTCTTTAATAGCTAGTTCTTTTTCATTTGCATCCTTATGCTCAACAATCTTTTCAACATGACCATTCTCATTACGAACGATACGGCCATATCCAGCAGGTTCTTCTATGTACGCTGTTAGCACCGTTGCCATTGCTCCTGCTTCTTTATGTTGCTGAAGCAATGCTTCCATCGTTTCAGCAGTTATTAGAGGCGTATCACCACAAATAACTAAAGTTGTTCCTTCTTCATTTGCAAGTACACCTGCAGCTTGATCTACAGCATGTGCTGTACCAAGTTGTTCTGCTTGTAATGCAAACTCACTTACGTTTCCTAGCTGTTCTTGTACCATTTCAGCACCATGTCCCACGACTGTTACAAGTTTCTGCAATCCTAATTGAGATACTTGATCGACCACATGTTGTACCATAGGTTTTCCGCATACAGGATGAAGCACTTTGTATAGCTTAGACTTCATACGTGTGCCTTTACCTGCAGCTAGAATCACTGCAAATCTGTTTGACATATAGACCCTCCATCGCAACCTATTTATCCATTAACGATATTATCCTAAATCATCATATATTTCAAGAAACACATTATAACTATTAAATTTTACCATAATTCTTATAAGATGTTTTACTCTTTAGTATCTTTTTTAAGAAATAAGCTATACTATTTAAAATGATTTTGAAAAAATTAGTAGTTTCTTCTTTTTATTCTAATGAATTATGAATTTTTCAAATACAAATTATATAAGTCAAAAAAAACAAACTCCTGTAAATGCTTACAGGAGTTTGCTACAAAATTATAAGGCTTTCTTTCAAAAGCCCTTTTCATTCGAATTTTACGAAGCACCCGCTTCTTCAAACTCAACCTCTTCTAACTCGCCTAAACGGTGATACTCTGTTAAAACCGCATCTTGAATTTTAGAGCGTGTATTAGAATTAATTGGATGTGCAATGTCACGGAATTCTCCATCTGGAGTACGTTTACTTGGCATTGCTACAAATAATCCATTATTACCATCAATTACACGAATATCATGAACAACAAATTCATGGTCTAGGGTAATAGAGGCAATTGCTCTCATGCGGCCTTCTGTGTTTACGCGGCGTAATCTTACGTCAGTCACTTCCATCTTGTGTTCACCACCCTTTTCTAAATAAGCGATATATTTGTATAAATTCCACAAATTTTCTATTTTCCCTTTAATTTTTTAAAAATTTTTAAGATAAAAATTTTTATTGTAGTTGAATATAAAGATTAGTGGAGGTTATCGCTTACAAAGAATTACTTAACTAGGGCAATTACTTCAATTTCAACTGATACATCTTTCGGTAATTTTGCTACTTGGACACAAGAACGAGCTGGTTTATGAGTAGAAAAATACGAGCCATACACTTCATTAACAGCATTAAAATCATCCATATTCTTTAAGAATACTGTTGTTTTTACTACTGTATCAAATGAAGCGCCCGCTTCTTCCAATACCGCTTGTAAATTTTGAAATACTTGCTCTGTTTGAACTGTTACATCTCCCGCTACAAGCTCTCCACTTGCTGTTAATGGAATTTGTCCTGAACTGTAAAACATATTATTTACAATAATCCCTTGCGAATATGGTCCAATTGCTTGTGGTGCCTTGCTTGTTTGAACAACTTTCATACTTTTCACCCTTTTATTATTTATTTTTACTCTTTTAAAATAGTGCACGGAAAACAGTTTGTCCATCTATTTTAGTATTTATAAATAGAATAAAAAAAGATAAAGCTATCTGCTTTACCTTTTTTTATTCAGCTTCTACAAGCCCTTCATCAAATGGCGCAAGTGAATAATTTCCCTTTTCCACCTGAATCGCTTTTTCTTTCACATCAACTTCTGAAAGACGAATTAATGATACAAAATTATTAATAAGTCGTTCTTCAATATCTGTGGATTCTACTAATACACCAATACCAACAACATTAGCCTTAAACTCTTCTAGCATGCTCATCATACCTTGAATTGTTCCGCCAGCTTTCATAAAGTCATCAATAATTAAAACGTTCGATCCCTCTGGAAGGCTACGCTTCGCTAACGTCATTGTTTGGATTCTTTTCGAAGAACCTGATACATAGTTAATACTAACAGTCGGGCCTTCTGTTACTTTATTATCTTTCCTCGCAATTACTACCGGTACATCTAAGTAATTCGCCACTGCATAAGCAAGCGGAATACCCTTCGTCGCCACAGTCATAACTGCATCGATTGGTTGCCTAGCAAAAACAGAAGCAAACAAACGACCTGCGCCATTAATATGGCGAGGATTACTTAAAAGATCTGTCATGTATAAGTAACCGCCAGGCAAAATACGATCTGGATTTTCAAATAAGCTACAAAGCTCATCAATAATTAGATCCGCCTCTTCTTCACTTATATATGGTATATATTTCACTCCTCCTGCTGCTCCTGGTATCGTTTGCAATGTGCCGACCCCTTGTTGTTCAAACGTTTGCTTAATAATAACTAAATCTTCACTAATGGAAGATTTAGCTGATTGATACCTTTCAGCAAAAAAAGTGAGAGAAACTAGCTGACGAGGGTTTTGTAACAAGTAATAAGTCATATCGACTAATCTTGTACTTCGTCTAATTTTCATACTCTCACCTCAAATCACGAATATTCTAAACAAATCATAACGTATTATACGTCTTTATTCAAGCGTTTCTCGCTCTCCTAATAAACGTACCGCATATACTTGTTCACAAAATCCCTTTAATCCGTTGTAAATGCGATGCATTCGCGAATCATGGTGTACAAGGCCAAATACAGTTGGACCACTCCCACTCATTAATACAGCATCTGCTCCAAATCGCTTCATCTGTGCTTTAATACGAGCAACTTCAGGATGCATCTTAAATGTTACATCTTCTAAGACGTTACCAACAGTATCACAAATCCCTTTGTAATCCCCAGCATTTATGACATCAATCATTTTATCCACATTTGGATGTGTAACTCTATTTAATTTTAAATTTCCATACACATCAGCAGTAGATACACCAATATGTGGCTTTGCTAAAATAACCCAACAGGAAGGTGGAGTTTTTATATGCTCAATTTGCTCTCCTCTTCCAGTAGCAAGTGCTGTCCCACCATATACACAAAAAGATACATCTGATCCAATTTCTGAGCCAAGCTCCGCTAATTCGTCAATTGTAAGCCCTAAATTCCATAATTTATTAAGGCCACGTAATGTCGCCGCTGCATCACTACTTCCACCTGCTAATCCAGCTGCTACTGGAATTGTTTTTTCAATAGTAATAGATACACCTTTTTTTACATTAAACTTCTCTTTTAATAATTTCGCCGCTTGATAAGCTAAATTTCGTTGGTCGTCTGGGACATACCGATTATGGGATAAAATTTCAATACGGTCTTCTGCTAGTTCCGTTAGTTCTAAACGATCCGCTAAATCAATTGTTGTCATAATCATTTTCACTTCATGATATCCGTCTTGTCTTTTTCCCAGTACATCTAACGACAGATTAATCTTTGCTGGTGCTTTCACTAGTAGCTTCAATCTATTCACCCACTCTATGTACTCAATCTTTTATCGTTTATTTTACCATAAATTTATAGTAAGACGATGACACTTCCCTAATTATAACGAAAAGCATTCAGAATGAAACTACTTATGTAAAATGATGGCACCTTTCAGAGTACAAAAAGCCGAGGAATCTCTCCTCGGCTACCGTAGCATAGAAAGTATCTTACAACTACTGGTTTTGTTTCATTAATTGCTGTTCTGCAATTTCTATAGCACGTTTCACCATGTTACCAGCATCTTTCGCACGAATTCCGCCCCATCCTTCTTTCTGAACAACATCATAAAAGCCCAGCTCTTTTGCTAGCTCTTCTTTAAACTGATTTGACATGACACCTCTTCGTCTACTCAATGCAGAGTCCCTCCTTATTTTGCTACGGTATAGTTAGTATGCAAAATAATATAGCTTTTCATTTGTGGGAATATATGTAACGATACATGAATTATAAGATGACTTCATTATGTGGTTCATCATAAAAGGTTAACTCTACCGTCTCTGTTAAAACATCTGCATAACTATAAGATACACGTTGCAATGCATCTTCTTGTTGGTCTAACTGTACAACAAAAACAGAACGATACGTTTCTGCAAGTACACCTGATTGCTCCACTGTTTTTCTTCTTCCGCTATTCGCCTTTAACATAAGTCGCTGTCCAAGATGGTGATCTAATTCGCTTTTAATTTCATCTAAACGTTTTGACATATACCTTGCTACACCTCGCTGTAATTTAGATTGAACACTTAAAACACGATATATCTATCCCAATTATTAACCGCAATTCACAGACAATATCATTATAAAAGCATCATGCGTTCGAATAGATAGGAGAAATACTATATTGTAAAAGTATCATTATGTAGTCTGTACGTTCTTGTCCCTTTTTATCCAAATTCATTTAAATCCCTCCACACAAAAAAGCAAGATACATATGTATCCTGCCTACTCTTCATAATGCTGAAAGGGTAATCCAGTTCGTAAAATTCCTCTCGTTTCAATCCCACCTAATCCCTTTTCACCAGTAATCGTATTACGTACAACATCCCATACATTGACTCTCTCCATAAATGAGGTAAAACTAATTTTGCCAACCACATATACAGGATCTAATGCGTGGATATTAATTCTAGACGGTGAACTAGCAAAATTAGCACCTGCTCGAATTAGTGCCTCAAAGTGCGATTGACATGCCCCAGCAAAAATAACGAGTTGATCCAATGATGGATATTTTTTCCGCACTTCTCGAACAGCCTGTACAAAATGCCTTGAATGCCTATATGCCGCTAAATCTCCCTTTACCCCTTTTGATTTTGTATAAGCATCATGTCCTGTAATAACTAGAATATCCGGGCGAAAATGATCTATTAAATCTACTACCTTTTCGTGCATCTCTGTTTCCTTACAATGAATACCTTGTACAGGAACACCAATCTTATTATATAAATCTAAGCATTTGCGTAAATATAAAGGATCTCCATCTATATGCAATACACGCCCTGGCATTTGAAAATAATTCACTTCACTTGTATACCCACCTGTTGAAGTGTGTTCATGCCTTTGTTTCATCAATACATAATCTTGTTGAAATAAACGGTACGTACGCTCCATTGTTTCTTTTTCACGCTTCACTCTTTTTTTATGTTCTCGTTGATCTATGCTAATTAAGTCTTCAAGGGGCGCATCCGCCACCAATCTAATTTCCTCCCCAAACAATATCGCTATCTCGCCTTTTATTTCTATAATACGAAAAAGAATATCCCTATTATGAGAATATCGTTCCACTAATTCTCCAACATGTAAAGCCATTCTCCTACCTCCAAACTCATTAGGCCATCTTACCTGTTTTTAAAGTATGAATTTAGGAGAGGAAAGGTGACAAAAGGGACAGCTCAAGTTGAACTGTCCCTTTCATATTCTTATGACAATTTATGAATAACTAATGCATTACTTAGTGTTGCAAACTCTTCGATAGATAGCGTTTCGCCTCTTCGCTTTGGATCAATTCCTACTTCTGTTAAAATTCGATCCAACAGCTCTTTATCTTTCGGGAAACCATTTAAATTATTTGATAAATTGTTCATTAAAGTTTTACGACGCTGTGCGAAACTTGCTCGTACTACTTCAAAGAAGAAAGTCTCATCTGTCACTTCTACAACTGGTTTCGGACGCTTTAAAAGACGGATAATCGCAGAATCAACATTTGGTTGTGGTACAAACACTGTACGCGGTACAGTCATAACTGTTTCTACCTCTGTATAATACTGAATGGCAATTGATAAAGAACCATACTCTTTCGTCCCAGGTTTAGCACCTAAACGATCTCCAACTTCTTTTTGCATCATAACAACAAATCCACGAACAGGTAGTTTTTCTTCAAGCAATTTAAATAAAATTGGTGTTGTAATATAGTATGGTAAGTTAGCTACTACCATTACATCTTGTCCTTCTTCAAATTGCTCATTAAACACTTCATGTACATCTGCCTTTAGTACGTCTTTATTAATAACTGTAACGTTACCATATGGTGCTAACGTCTCATCTAAAATTGGTAATAGTCTTTGATCAATTTCAAAAGCCACTACTTTTTTAGCACGCTTCGCTAATTGCTCTGTTAATGCACCGATACCTGGTCCAATTTCAATTGCACCACTTTCTGAACCAATTTCTGCATGATCGACAATACGATTTAATACATTTGTATCAATTAAAAAGTTTTGTCCTAAACTTTTTTTGAATGAAAATCCATACTTTTCAACAATGTCTTTTGTACGATTTGGCGTTGCGATATCTTTCATTTCTTTTCCTCCTGTATTACTTGTTTATACGCTTCTGCAAACGTCTCTTTTGAAACTTGAAACACCTGTAAACGTTTATGTAACTGTTTTGCATTTGTATAACCAATCTTTAATAGCTTACCCATTCTCTCTCTGCGACTCTTTGCCATTTCTCCGCCCACTAAGCCTGCATCGACTAGATCACTCCAACTAATTTCACTTGTGTAAGCTTCCATTTCTTCATGTATATTCTCTAAAGCACGGCGAATCGATTCATTAGAAGCATGTTCGATTCCAACACCTTTTTTCCTTTTAGCAAGTGCCTCTTCCTTCGGTAAAAAAGCATGCTTACATCCTGGAACTTTATCAGAAATAATTTTTCGAATACGCTCTCCAGGATAATCTGGATCTGTGAAAATAATAACGCCTCGCTTTTGCTGCGCTAATTTAACTTGTTCAATAACATGATCACCGATTGCTGAACCGTTCGTTTCAATTGTATCCGCATCAACAGCACGCTTAATCGCAACTGTATCATCTTTACCTTCTACAACGATAATCTCTTTAATTTTCATGCTTGCCTCCACACTCATTTCGTCTCTACTTAGTAAAACAAAAAAATGACGACTTTTCCATTATTATTTTCCCCATTCTTACATTTTAAAAAATAGAATGGGGAAAACTTTGTTCTCTCTCCTTATTGTAACACTTCTTCATTCGCCCTTATTTTTTCTATCACTTCTACTATTTTTTCTCAAAAAATAAAAAAGAATGGGCTCCCCCATTCCTTTTTATTCAACACCAAATAAAGCTTTTGCATTTTTTGTTGTTATTTCTGCTACTTTCTCATAAGAAATTCCTTTTAAATTCGCAATTTCTTCTGCTACGAGTTTTACATAACTCGGTTCATTTCGTTTCCCTCGAAATGGATGTGGTGTTAAATAGGGACAATCTGTCTCAATTAACAATTTCTCTAATGGAATCTCCACAGCAACTTCTTTCGGTTTCTTAGCATTTTTAAATGTAACCGGTCCACCTAATGAAATTAAAAAGTTCATATCAACACATCGCTGTGCTACTTCGACACTACCACTAAAGCAATGCATAATTCCTCCTACTTCAGCCGCATTCTCCTCCTCTAGAATATCAACGATATCTTGAGTGGCATCACGATTATGTATAATAATTGGTAAATTCACCTTTTTAGCTAATGCAATTTGCTTACGGAATACTTCCTTTTGTATTTCTTTTGGAGACTTATCCCAATGATAATCTAGTCCCATTTCTCCAATTGCAACTACTTTAGGATGGGAAGCTAATTCTTCTATCCAAGCTAAATGTTCTTCTTTCATATCGATCGCATCAACAGGGTGCCATCCAACTGCAGCGTAAATAAAATCATAGGATTCAGCTAATTCAATCGCTTTTTTTATGGTTATTTCATCAAATCCAACAACAACTGTATATGTAACTCTCGCTTCTTTCATTCTTGCAATAACCTCTTGCAAATCTTCTTCAAACTGCTCTGCATTTAAATGTGAATGTGTATCAAACAACATAATAAATAACTCCTTTTATATTGAAATCAATTCTATCATAGGGAAAAACTATACTCTTTCTAACTCAACGATAACAATACTACAATTCTAATGCAAAAAAAGGAAATTTAAAAAGAAAAAAGACGCTTCACACATGTTACACGTGAAACATCTCTTTTCTTGTCTCAATTACTTGATTTTTGTACCATTCGGAAGATTTTGGTCAATTGTTGCTAATGACAATACGCCATTCTCTTCACCTGCTAAAATCATACCTTGCGATAATTCACCGCGTAATTTTACAGGCTTTAAGTTTGTTACACAAATAACCTTTTTACCTTTTAGGTCTTCCGGCGAGTAGAATTTTGCAATTCCTGAAACAACCTGACGCTTTTCTGTACCTAAATCAAGCTGAATTTTTAACAACTTATCTGCTTTCTTTACAGGTTCAGCTTCAATTACTTCAGCTACCCGTAATTCTACTTTGAAGAAATCATCAATTGTAATTTCTTCTGCTTTCGGTTCTTCTTCTTTTTTCTCCTCAACTTTAGGAGCAGAACCTTTCATTTGTTCTTTAATGTACTCTACCTCTACTTCCATTTCTAAACGTGGGAAAATCGGTTGTCCTTTTTCTACTTTTGTTCCAGCTGGAATACATCCAATTGCAGATAGACTTTCCCAAGATTTATGTGCTTCTTCAGTAAGACCAAGTTGAGCAAACATTTTACTTGGTGCAACTGTTAAGAACGGCATAAGCATAATACCCGTTTGACGAAGCATCTCTGCCAAATGAGCCATTACAGATGCAAGTTTTTCACGATCATTCTCATCTTTAGCTAACACCCAAGGTTGCGTTTCATCAATATATTTATTTGTACGGCTAACCAATTGCCAAATAGAACTTAACGCCACAGAGAATTCCATATTTTCCATGGCTTCTTCTACTTTTTGCAATGTATCTTTTGCAAACGTTACTAATGTTTCATCGAACTCAGTTACATTTGCTTTAAATGCAGGGATCTCTCCGTTAAAGTATTTATCAATCATAGCTACTGTACGATTTAATAAGTTACCTAAGTCATTTGCTAAATCGAAGTTGATACGCTCAACAAATCCTTCTGGTGTAAATACTCCGTCAGATCCAAATGGAACTTCGCGAAGCAAGTAATAACGTAATGCATCTAATCCGTAACGATCAATTAATGTAACTGGATCTACTACGTTTCCTTTTGACTTACTCATTTTCCCATCCTTCATTAAAATCCAGCCATGAGCAAAGACTTTTTTGGGAAGAGGTAAATCTAATGCCATTAAAATTATTGGCCAATAAATCGTATGGAAACGAACAATCTCTTTTCCAACTAAATGCACATCTGCTGGCCAGAATTTCTTATACTTCTCTTCGTTTGCTGTTCCATAGCCTAATGCCGTAATATAGTTAGATAATGCATCAACCCATACGTAAATAACGTGTTTTGGGTTACCTGGAACACGAACTCCCCAGTCAAATGAAGTACGAGAAACCGCTAAATCTTCTAATCCTGGTTTAATGAAGTTATTAATCATTTCATTTTTACGAGACTCGGGTTGAATGAAATGTGGATTATCTTCATAGAACTTTAATAGTCTGTCGACATATTTACCCATTCTAAAGAAATATGATTCTTCACGAACAAGTTCTACATTATGACCACTATCTGGGCTTTTTCCTCCAACTACTTTGTCACCTTCCATAATTGGATCTACCAATTGGTGCTCTGTATAGAATGTCTCATCTTGTACAGAATACCAACCTTCATATTCATCAAGATAAATATCCCCTTGATCTACTAATTGCTTGAAGATTTTTTCGACAACATCTTTGTGACGATCTTCAGTTGTACGAATAAAATCATCATAAGAAATATCCATTTTCCCCCAAAGCTCTTTAATTCCTGCAACAATGTTATCCACATACGCTTGCGGTGTAACATTCAATTCTTCTGCTTTCTTTTGGATCTTCTGGCCATGCTCATCAGTTCCTGTTAAATAATGAACATCATATCCTTGCATACGCTTATATCGTGCCATCGCATCTCCTGCTACTGTCGTATAAGCATGTCCAATGTGTAATTTTCCACTTGGATAATAAATTGGGGTAGTAATATAAAAGGACTTATTTTCCTCTGTCATTGTTTGGACCTCCCGAATAACCTCATATGTATTTATAAACAGTATATCAAAAACTCATATATAAAGTGAAACTTTAATCCGTGAGGGTTTTGTTCATCCCCCACGGATTATTAGCCCACACCAATCGGGCTTTTACGAGCAGCCCAATCCCCACTGCTCTATCCAAATTTTGAAGTGGGAAACTTACTGCTCGCAAATAGTGTAATAAAAACGAGTTAATGCTCGATATCTTTACCATCTATTGCTCATATTTCAAAAAAATATACAACCCTTACTTATAATGCGTGTAATTTTCCGAAAATAAAGTTAAATAATTGTAAAAATTACTCACATTCTATTATATAAGAAGTAAGAAATCTATAAATCTTTTTCAAAAATATAGAATTTAAGAATTGACGGAAATGTAAATGATTGGTATCATAGGTCCATAGGGTATTTTGTCGAAAAATGACGAATCTAAAAATAGACTCGAAACTTATAAACTATTTATTTAGGAGGAAAAGAATTATGAAATCTACTGGTATCGTTCGTAAAGTTGATGAATTAGGTCGTGTAGTAATTCCAATCGAATTACGCCGTACTTTAGGTATTGCAGAAAAGGACGCTCTTGAAATCTATGTTGATGATGAAAAGATCATCTTAAAAAAATATAAACCAAACATGACTTGCCAAGTAACTGGTGAAGTATCTGATGGTAACCTTTCTTTAGCTGAAGGTAAAATCATCTTAAGCAAAGAAGGCGCTGAGCAAATCTTAAACGAGCTTCAAGATTATATCGAAACAGCAAAATAAGCTTCTCAATTATGAGAAGCTTATTTTTTATCGACATGATAGATTTGATATACATCCCTTTTCGACAAATCTCGATCTTTAGCGACTGTTTTAATCGCTTCTTTTGAATTCATACCTTTTTCATTTATATAATGTTCAATATGATTATATACTGAAAGAGATTCCCACCATTGTTCTTCTGGAGCAGCTTCTTCTGTTGAACCAGCTACTAAAATACAAAACTCACCACGGACTTCATTTTGTTTTGTCCACTCAATTGCTTCTTCGATTGTTCCTCGAATAAATTCCTCAAATTTTTTCGTTAACTCTCGGCATAATACAATCTCTCTATTTCCTAACACTTCCTGCATCGAGATTAAAGTATCATCTAAACGATGAGGTGCTTCATAAAACATCATTGTAGTTTGTACATAACGAAGCTTCTCTAATTCCATTTTTCTTTCCTTTTTATTTCTTTGCAAAAATCCATAGAAATAAAACTGCTTTGTTTCAAGACCAGATGCAATTAATGCCGTAAGGGCTGCATTTGCCCCAGGAAGCGGAATTACATGATATTGCTCAGCTACTGCCTCGACAACAATATCGTAGCCTGGATCGGAAATACACGGCATACCAGCATCACTAACAAGTGCTACATTCTTTCCATCTTCTAACTTCTCTAATATTTTCTTTCCACTTACTTCTTTATTATGCTCATGGTAACTCATGACAGGTGTTTCAATTTCAAAATAATTACAAAGCTTTTTCGTTTGTCTCGTATCCTCCGCAGCAATTAAATCGGCTTCTTTTAAAATTCGGATTGCACGAAATGTCATATCTTCTAGATTTCCAATAGGAGTGGGTACTAAATATAAAACTCCCTTTTCATTTTGTTGAAAGCTTTTCTGTTGCCACATAGCGTTCTCCTTTTTGCATATATGCTTCTTTTTGTTTTCTCGTTAATTGCTTAAAATAATACTCCGCTTGCATAGCTGTACGCTTATCTTCATGAGCCTCTACATATTTTAAAACGACAGGAAGTCTAGCACGTGTATACCTAGCCCCTTTTCCACTATTATGAGTTTGAATCCGTTTTTCTAGATGATTTGTATATCCAGCATAATAACTTCCATCAGAGCATTCCACCACATAAAAACAATGCTTATTCTTCTCCATATAAAATTGAACGAATCTCCTTTGTATATTCGTTATTTCCTTCATATACAAAAAGAGGTGGCAAGATTTTCAAATCTGCGTTTCCATCCTTAATTCCTTCAATTAACAATGTATTCGCTTCTTTACCAGCTTTAGGATAAACAAATCGTACACGCTTTGGTTCAATCTTATATTTACGCATTAATGTGACGATATCGAGTAACCGACCCGGACGATGTACAAATGCTACTTTCCCGCCTTGTTTTACTAGCTGACTACTCGCAGATACAACATCTTCTAACGTACACATAATTTCATGACGAGCTATCGCTAAATGTTCATTCATATTTTTCTCAGAGGTTTGAGGCGTTTGAAAATAAGGAGGATTACATGTGACAACATCATATTGATGGCGCCCAAGTTTCTCCGGCATATCTTTCAAATTTCCATGTATGAGGTGAATTCTTTCTTCTAATTTATTGTATTGAACACTTCTTATTCCCATATCATATAAGCGTTCTTGAATTTCCACACCAGTAATATTCCCTTTTGTTCTTGTACTTAATAGAAGGGGAACAACCGCGTTACCTGTACACAAATCAAGTAAATTACCTTTTTGAATTGGCACCCACGCAAAATCTGCCAGTAAAACGGCATCTAAAGAAAAATTAAACACCGATGGACTTTGTATAATTTTCATATCTTGTGCTAATAAGTAATCTAAACGTTCATCTTCATATAAATTCATATATTACTCCTTTTCTTACCCTTAACCTACCCTATTTCATCCTCTGCTAATATAAAAACCATTTCATTCTATTCTCATGTATAAAAAATTACCTTTCCAATTATAATTGGAAAGGTAATTTCACTTTTTATTTAAAAATGACAGACAGAATAAACAATCTCCCTCTTTACGTACACTTCCATAATGTAGATTACAAATATGAAAACCTTCTTGATACAGCCTTGCTAAATTGTCATAACCCTCACCAATATCTGTCTTCGGCTTCACTTCTTTACGCTTTTGAGCTTTTTGTTTTTCTTTACTCTGCACTTCTTCAAAACGGTGTCGCAAATTTTCATTTTCCATTTTTATATGCTGGTTTTCTTCTAACAACTCTGCAAGGTGTTGTTTTAATTCTCCCAACTGTTTGTATAAATGTCCAATTTGCTCTTCCATACTAGAAACCGATGCAAAAATATCTTTTTTCTCCACAAGCACCCACCTCATTAATCTGTGGTTTGACTCGAAACGACCCCTTTATTCACTAACTCATCTAACGTATATTCTACTATCCGTTCCTTGTCTACTAGTTCCACTTGAATTAATCTTTCTAAAATATTTAATCCGATAACACGGCCAGTACCATGTGGCGTTTGTATACGTTGATCTAAATCGGGAAGTTGTTCCTTTGCTGCCTCATATTCATCATTCTCATATTTTAAGCAACACATTAAGCGACCACATAAACCAGAGATTTTTGCAGGATTTAATGATAAATTTTGATCCTTTGCCATTTTAATGGATACAGGTTCAAAATCTCCTAAAAAAGTAGAACAACAAAGCATACGACCACATGGACCAATACCACCAAGCATCTTTGCTTCATCACGAACACCAATTTGTCTTAGTTCAATTCTTGTCCTAAAAATTGACGCTAAGTCTTTTACTAGTTCACGAAAATCAATCCGTCCATCCGCAGTAAAGTAGAAAATAATCTTATTACGATCGAACGTATACTCTACATCTACAAGTTTCATATCAAGATTATGTTCTACTACCTTTTGTTGACAAACTTGATATGCTTCTTTCGCAGCATGTTTGTTCTCTTCAACAATGGTACGATCATTTTCATTTGCAATACGAATAACCTTTTTTAGCGGTAATACAACGTCGTTTTCATCAACTTGCTTTTTGGTAATAACTACTTTTCCATATTCAATACCTCTTACCGTTTCTACAATTACAAACTCATTTTCAGAGATATCGAACTGGTTCGGATCAAAGTAATATACCTTTCCGGCCTTCTTAAAGCGAACACCTACTACATCATACAAAACGGTCATCCCTCCTGCAACCGCAACACTAACTGTTCGAACACAAGCTGCGCATTTACATTAGCGTTGATTCTATTTTTTGCCTCTAATATATTAAAGAGAGCTGATACAATGCGCTTCTGAGCATAAGAGAAAGTTTCAAACATCTCTTTCTGCTCATGAAAAACAAGACGATCTTCTTCTCCAAGTTGAACATATAATAAATCCTTATAAATAAGGAGTAACATATCTAAACCTTGCTGTAATTGTTCTTTCTCTCCAAAGTGTTTTCCCCATTTTTCTTGTACAAAAAAAATAGAGGCTTTATCTTTTTCGAGCGCTTCACATAATTTTATCACTAAAGTTCGTGCTTGTGCAAACCATTCGTCATTACATAAAGCTAAAGCTTCATCAAAACTATTCGTGAGTTGAGCAGCAAGGGTCGATAAAGAAGTTGTAATACCTTCATCCTGTAATCTTCTAATTAAAGATTCCGTAGGTAACGGTCTAAATGTAACAACTTGACAGCGAGATAAAATTGTATTTAAAATTTGATGACTTTGTTCAGTAAGTAAAATAGCTGTTGTATCACTACTTGGTTCCTCTAAAAATTTCAAGAGCGTATTCGCTGCATTTGCTGTCATACGATCTGCGTGCTCAATAATATATACTTTTTTATTTGCCTCTAATCCTGTTTTTGAAAACTCTTCTTGTAAATCATGAATTTGCTGCTTCTTAATAGATAATCCGTCTGGTTTTACAATATGTAGGTTAGGGTGGTTACCTGAATCAATTCGCTTGCAATTTGTACATACATGACAAGGCTCTACTCCATTCCTTTGAGAACAGAGGAAACTCTTTGCCATTTGAATTGCTGTCGCAAGCTTTCCTGTCCCTTTCCCTCCCTCTAACAAATAAGCGTGGGATATACGCTCTTTTGCAATGCTATTCATCAACATTTTTACACCGATGGGTTGTATAGCAGAAAGCTGCTCCCACGTCTTCGTCATAATGCATACCTCACTTATTTCATTCTTTCCTTCTATTATAACAATTTCTCTTCTATAATCTGAACAACTTCTTCTATAAGTTTTTCCATCGGCTGATCAGCATTTACCAATACAATGCGATCCGAGAAACGTTCTACAACTTGTAAATACCCTTCACGCACGCGTTTATGGAAAGAAATATCTTCCATATCTAATCGATTCACTTCGCGCCCTGCATCTTTTTCAATTCGCGCTAAGCCAACCTCTGGTTCAATGTCTAAGTAAATTGTTAAACTAGGCATACAGTCTTCTGTTGCGAAACGATTTATTTCAAATACTTTATCCATACCCAATCCTCTTGCATAGCCTTGATACGCTAAAGAGCTATCTATAAAACGATCACATAACACAAGATAGTCTTCATTAAGCGCTGGCATAACTTTTTCCACTAAATGTTGTCTACGTGCAGCAGCATATAAAAGAGCCTCTGTACGTGCTTCCATCATCGTATATTCTTGTTTATGTAAAATTGTTCTAATATCCTCAGAAATTGCAATACCACCTGGTTCTCTCGTCGCCATTACCTTTTGTTCTTTTTGCTCAAAGTATGGTAATAATCTTTTAATTAACGTTGTTTTACCCGAACCTTCTGGCCCCTCAATTGTTACAAATAATCCCTTCATCCTAAAACCTACTTTCTATATCATACACTTTCATATATTTCGTGCTACCTTGAAAACGAGCTCCTGTTTTCTCTAAATACATAATTTGCTCTTTATGTTCTGAAGTAATTCTTTCCCCATACATAATCAATGGAATTCCAGGTGGATACGGGATTACCATTTCCGCCGCTATCATCCCAATCGCTTCTTCTATAGGTACTACTTTTGTTTCGTATCCTTCTAGTTGCTTATATGTATACGGTAAAGGAGAAAATTCCCCTTTATAAGTATAACGAATAGATTCACTCTTGTCTTTCACCTCATAATGTTGCAATGCTACTCGGATTATCTCTATAGCCTTCATGTACTCCTTATTTACTTGTAAAGGCAAAATCAATAGGACATTATATGGATCTGCCATTTCTGTATATATACCGACCTTTTCAAATAAAGACTGTAATTCATATCCCGATAACTGACAACGAGTTTGTACAGTAACCTTTAACTCATCTTGCAATGGATATTGTAAAATAGCTATTTGCGGAATAGAGCACAATCCTTTTTTAAATCTCCGTAAAAACTCGATAATTTCATCATGGCCTTTTTCTTTTATACTCGCTAGTGTAAAACGCGCTATATCAAGCGAAGCCATAATTGGATATGACGGACTACTAGATTGTAGCATACTCAAATAAGTTGAAACTTTTTCTTCGTCCACTAAATGACTATTTATATGTAAATAGGATCCCATTGTCATCGCCGGTAATGTTTTATGTGCAGAATGAACTACAATATCTGCACCATATACTAATGCCGACTTTGGAAATGGTTCCCCTAAACAAAAGTGTGCCCCATGGGCTTCGTCTACTAACACAGGGATTTTATGTGTATGTGCATAAGCAATACTTGCCTCTAAATCCATCCCCATACCATAATAATTAGGATGCGTTAAAATGAGTGCTTTAGCATTGGGATATCTTTCAATCGCTTCCTTAATCACTTCATCATGAATCCCCACTGGTACCTTATATACTTCATCAATCCATGGATCTAAAAAAATCGGATTTGCTCCCGCTAATTTTAAACCATTAATGATGGATTTATGGCAATTTCTTTGCACAAGAACAATGTCACGTTCCCCACAACAAGACAAAATCATTGCTAGATTTCCCACTGTTGAACCATTAATTAAAAAATAACTTTTTTTTGCGCCATATACATCCGCTAATAATTGTTGTGATTCATCTATACATTCAAACGGACTATGTAAATCGTCTAAACCTGTTAACTCAGTTACATCAATGGATAGTATATCTTTAAACTCTCCTATAGCTTCCTGAGGGAAATTCAAACCATTCTTATGACCTGGAACATGAAAGGATAGTGGCCCTCTTTCTTTAAACTCTATTAACGTTTCATATAAAGGCATACGATTTTGATTCATATATATCTCTTCCTTATTATTCATTCTTTATCTATTATACAGATATTAAGACAAAAAAAATAATAGGCATATGCCTATTTAAAAATATGATACTTCTAATTTTCGAAGTTGTTTTAAATAATGTATATACTTCGGATCATTTGTCTCCGTATTCACCATATCTTTTTCACATTCATAACATATCAAATTATTATTAACATATATACCTTCTTTTCCTTTTGTCTCACAAACAATACAAAGTTCACTTCGTAATTTCATACCCTTCCCTCCCCTTATTTAAATGGACATATTTTATACTTCTATTCCTTAACAATTTACAGAAAAATATACATCAATCTCTTATATAATATGATTTACTTTTGAGCAACGTGTTTGTATTACCTTTACTTCTTTCACATACTGTTAACAATACAAAAAAACACGAGTCAAATGACTCGTGTTTTACGTTGCTTGGCGACGTCCTACTCTCACAGGGACAAGGTCCCAACTACCATCGGCGCTAGAGAGCTTAACTTCCGTGTTCGGTATGGGAACGGGTGTG
>NZ_JBNNUF010000023.1:0-47354 GCF_050279465.1 Bacillus sp. NPDC094077
ACACCCGTTCCCATACCGAACACGGAAGTTAAGCTCTCTAGCGCCGATGGTAGTTGGGACCTTGTCCCTGTGAGAGTAGGACGTCGCCAAGCAACTAAAACACGAGTCGAATGACTCGTGTTTTTTCGTGTTTTCTTTTATAATCCATAGTAATTAAAAAAATGTGTTTAAAGAATTATTATTTTGATTAAATACAGGGAAATGTGGCTAGGATAGTGAATAAGCAAAAGAGTTGCAAATTTTATTAATACGTATATAATTAAAGTCAAAGATAGTCAAAGTCAATAAAGGTGGCGGATAAATGAGAAATATATCTGATATCATTGAGCAATATCTAAAGCAAGTTATTGACTTAAGTAATAATAATGTGATTGAAATCAAGAGAAATGAGATTGCGGATCGGTTCGAGTGCGTACCATCTCAAATCAATTATGTAATCAATACCCGTTTTACGTTAGAAAGAGGATTTGTAGTAGAAAGTAAACGTGGTGGAGGAGGTTACATTCGCATTATAAAAGTCAAACTGCATGACGATATAGACATTATTGATCAAATGCTTCATATGATTGATCATAGCGTTGCGCAAGGGAATGCGGAAAGTATGATTATACGTTTATTAGAAGAGGGAATCATAACAAACCGTGAAGCGAAACTAATGTTAAGCGTACTAGATCGGTCTGTATTATCAATGGATGTTCCTTCCCGAGATGAACTTAGGGCTCGAATATTATGCGCAATGTTAAGAACACTGAAATATAAATAAATACAGCTTTTGTAAAAGAATGATAACTAAGATAATGCAGTTAAATATTGTAGAAGTTTTGAAAAAACATGTACTTTTATCTAAACTGATTAAGGAAAGTGAACAATCTAGTAATGTATGAAAAGTATCATGAGATAGATCGTTCCTGTTGTAAAGGTGGGGATAGTGATGACTTGTCAAAACTGTAATATAAGACCAGCAACTTTACATTATACAAAAGTAATCAACGAAAAGAAGGCGGAAGTTCATCTTTGTGAGCAATGTGCAGAACAAAGTGGCTATACGTCTTTCTTTCAATCATCGCAGTCTAACTTTTCATTCCATGATTTATTTGCTGGTTTATTACACGGTGAATCAACAATGTTTGAAGAAGGAAAAAATGAAATTTCGAATACAAATATATTAAGGTGTCCAGATTGTAAGATGACATACGAGCAATTTACAAAAGTGGGGCGCTTTGGGTGTACTTCTTGTTATGATACATTTAAGGAACATTTAAAGCCATTATTAAAACGTCTTCATGGAGGGCATACAGGTCATTGTGGAAAAATTCCGGAACGCATAGAAGGAAATATTCACTTAAAGAAAGAATTAGATGAACTAAAACTCATTCTGAAACAATATGTACAGAAAGAGGAATTTGAGAAAGCTGCCAAAGTAAGAGATAAGATTCGAGGTCTTGAAAATCAGCTTAGTGAGCATAGAGAGGGGGAATAGTTCTATGTCACTGGACAAAATTATGAATGAAGCGATTAGTCCATGGATGAAGGGGGATGGCCCTGATTCTGATATTGTTTTAAGCAGTCGAATTCGTTTGGCGCGTAATCTTAAACAATATCAATTTTCTACTATGCAAAATGAAGAAGAAGCCAAACAGATTCATGAATTATTTAAAAAGAAATTTATAAATAAAGCGGTAGATCCTTTTGGGAAGTTTGAACTATTAAAAATGAATGAACTAACTCCCCTTCAAAGAAGAGTTTTAGTTGAAAAGCATTTAATTAGTCCAAATCTAGCAGGAACAGAAAATGGAGCATGTCTACTTTCGGAAAGTGAACATATTAGTGTTATGCTTAATGAAGAGGATCATATTAGGATTCAGTGCCTATTTTCAGGATTGCAGTTATCGGAGGCGCTTCAAAGTGCCAATCAAATAGATAATTGGATTGAAGAAGAGGTTGAATATGCTTTTGATGAATCACTTGGATATATTACGAGTTGTCCTACTAACGTTGGCACAGGATTAAGGGCTTCAGTAATGATTCATTTACCGGGGCTGGTTTTAACGAAAAGAATTAACCGTATTATACAAGTAATTCAAAAATTAGGGTTAGTAGTAAGAGGAATATACGGTGAAGGTAGCGAAGCGTTAGGTAATATATTTCAAGTGTCAAATCAAATGACGCTAGGGAAATCTGAAGAAGATATTATTTCAGATTTAAAGAGTGTCATTCAACAAATCATACAGCAAGAAAAAATGGCTAGAGAATTAATTGTACAAAATTCAAGTATTGTGCTTGAAGATAAAGTTTATCGTTCTTACGGCATACTAGCAAACAGTCGTTTAATTCAATCTGCGGAAGCGGCAACTTGCTTATCAGATATACGACTTGGTATTGATCTAGGATATATAAAAGGTATATCGAGAAATATTTTGACTGAGCTAATGGTCCTTACGCAACCAGGTATTTTACAACAATATGCAGGAGGACCTTTAGGACCAGAAGAAAGAGATTATCGAAGAGCAACCTTAATCCGTGAGCGATTACGTATTGAAAAAAACTAAGCGCAAGTAGGAGGCGATTTCTATGATGTTTGGAAGATTTACAGAAAGAGCACAGAAAGTATTAGCTTTATCTCAAGAGGAAGCAATTCGTATTGGGCATAATAATATTGGAACAGAACACATTTTACTTGGGCTTGTACGCGAAGGTGAAGGAATTGCAGCAAAAGCGTTAATTGCTCTTGGATTAAGTCCAGAGAAAGTGCAAAAAGAAGTAGAAGCGTTAATTGGACGTGGAACAGAGGCTTCTCAAACTGTACATTATACACCTCGTGCTAAAAAGGTTATTGAATTATCTATGGATGAAGCGCGTAAGCTAGGCCATTCTTACGTTGGAACAGAACACATTTTACTTGGCTTAATCCGTGAAGGCGAAGGTGTAGCGGCACGTGTTTTAAATAATTTAGGTGTGAGTCTAAATAAAGCAAGACAACAAGTGTTACAACTTCTTGGAAGTAATGAAGCTAGTTCAGGTCACCAAGGCGGTTCGTCAACAAACGCAAATACACCGACACTTGACAGTTTAGCACGCGACTTAACAGTTGTTGCACGTGAAAATCGTTTAGATCCTGTTATTGGACGTAGCAAAGAAATCCAACGTGTAATTGAAGTGTTAAGCCGTAGAACAAAAAATAATCCGGTATTAATTGGAGAGCCTGGTGTAGGTAAAACGGCAATTGCAGAAGGATTAGCACAGCAAATCGTAAATAATGAAGTTCCTGAAACTTTAAGAGATAAGCGTGTTATGACACTAGATATGGGTACAGTGGTAGCTGGAACGAAATATCGTGGTGAATTTGAAGATCGTTTAAAGAAAGTGATGGATGAAATCCGTCAAGCTGGAAACATTATTTTATTTATTGATGAACTTCATACATTAATTGGTGCAGGTGGAGCAGAAGGTGCAATCGATGCGTCGAATATTTTAAAACCATCTTTAGCACGCGGAGAGCTACAATGTATTGGGGCGACAACTTTAGATGAGTATCGTAAATATATTGAAAAAGACGCAGCTTTAGAGAGACGTTTCCAACCAATTCATGTTGATGAGCCAAGTTTAGAAGAATCAACTCAAATTTTGAAAGGTTTACGTGATCGTTATGAGGCGCATCACCGTGTATCTATCACAGATGATGCAATTGATGCGGCTGTAAAACTTTCAGATCGTTATATTACCGATCGTTTCTTACCAGATAAAGCAATTGATTTAATTGATGAAGCTGCTTCAAAAGTTCGCTTACGTTCTTATACAACACCACCAAACTTAAAAGAACTTGAAGTAAAGCTTGAGGAGATTCGAAAAGAAAAAGATGCGGCTGTACAAAGTCAAGAATTTGAAAAGGCTGCGTCCTTACGTGATATGGAACAACGCTTACGTGAGAAATTAGAAGATACAAAACGTCAATGGAAAGAGCAACAAGGAAAAGAAAACTCAGAAGTTACAGTAGAAGATATTGCAAATGTCGTTTCTACATGGACACGTATCCCAGTTTCTAAACTTGCACAAACAGAGACTGATAAATTATTAAACTTAGAGTCCATTCTTCATGATCGTGTCATTGGTCAAGATGAGGCGGTAGTAGCTGTAGCGAAAGCTGTTCGTCGTGCAAGAGCTGGATTGAAAGATCCGAAACGCCCAATTGGTTCATTTATTTTCTTAGGACCAACAGGTGTAGGTAAAACAGAATTAGCAAGAGCTTTAGCGGAATCTATGTTCGGTGATGAGGATGCAATGATTCGCATTGATATGTCTGAGTATATGGAGAAGCACTCAACTTCTCGTTTAGTTGGTTCTCCTCCTGGATATGTTGGATATGAAGAAGGCGGACAATTAACAGAGAAGGTTCGTCGTAAGCCTTATTCAGTTGTCCTATTAGATGAAGTAGAGAAGGCTCATCCTGATGTGTTTAATATTTTACTACAAGTATTAGAAGATGGGCGTTTAACAGATTCTAAGGGACGTACAGTTGATTTCCGTAATACAATTGTTATTATGACATCTAATGTTGGTGCAGAGGCATTGAAACGTAATAAACATCTTGGATTTAACGTACAAGATGAAAGCCGTGATTATTCGGATATGAAAGGCAAGGTAATGGATGAACTGAAAAAAGCATTTCGTCCGGAATTCTTAAACCGTATTGATGAAATTATCGTATTCCATATGCTTGAGAAAAAACATATTCAAGAAATTGTAACTCTTATGGTGAATCAGTTAGTGAATCGCTTAAAGGAACAAGAAATTGAATTGCAATTAACAGAAGGAGCAATTGCAGCTATTGCTGATAAAGGATTTGATCGTGAATATGGCGCTCGTCCACTTCGTAGAGCAATTCAAAAGCATGTAGAAGATAGACTATCGGAAGAACTTTTAAAAGGTGCTATTGAGAAAGGACAAAAAGTTATCTTTGATGTAGAAGGAGAATCATTTGTCATTCATAGTGCTGAAAAGGTAAAATAAGTATAGACAAACTAAGAGGGCTATGAGATAGCCCTCTTTCTTGTACGAGAAGGATAAATGTTTATAGATGAAAGTGAAGTGAAATATAAAAAGATATGGCTAAAAAGAAAACAAAATTCACATGTCAAGAATGTGGTTATCAGTCACCAAAATATATGGGGAAATGTCCAGGGTGTGGTCAATGGAATACGCTTGTTGAAGAGATGGAGCCAGTTGTATCATCAAGACGCCTTAATTATGCAAATGCAATTCAAACAGAAGTAACAAAACCAAGACGTCTTACAGAAGTAGAAACAAAGTCTGAGGCGCGTATTGAAACAAAATTTCAGGAGTTTAACCGTGTCCTTGGTGGTGGGATTGTAGATGGATCTTTAGTACTTATTGGCGGGGACCCTGGGATTGGAAAATCAACTTTATTATTACAGATTTCATCGCAATTAGCAGATGCTTCATATGATGTCCTGTATATATCAGGTGAGGAGTCAGCGAAGCAGATTAAACTTCGTGCAGATCGTTTACATGTAAATGGTAGTAATCTATTTGTTGTATCAGAGACAGATTTACAGCGTATTGCAACGCATATTGAAGAGATGAATCCAGCTTTTGTTGTTATTGACTCTATTCAAACGATACATTTACCTGAGGTGACGTCAGCACCTGGAAGTGTGGCGCAAGTACGTGAATGTACAGCAGAATTAATGAAACTTGCAAAAACAAAAGGAATCCCTATTTTTATCGTCGGACACGTGACAAAAGAGGGAGCAATTGCAGGACCTCGTATGTTAGAACATATGGTCGATGCAGTTCTCTACTTTGAAGGAGATCGACACCATACATATCGTATTTTGCGAGCTGTTAAGAATCGTTTTGGTTCCACGAATGAAATGGGTATCTTTGAAATGAAAGAGCTCGGTCTCGCGGAAGTATTAAATCCTTCTGAAATTTTTCTTGAGGAAAGACCAGTTGGAGTCGCAGGCTCAACAGTAGTTGCTTCAATGGAAGGAACAAGACCAGTTTTAGTAGAAATACAAGCATTAATCTCCCCTACTAGTTTTGGAAATCCTCGAAGAATGGCGACGGGAATTGACCATAACCGTGTTTCGCTTATTATGGCAGTATTAGAAAAAAGAACGGGTTTACTATTGCAAAATCAAGACGCATATTTAAAAGTAGCTGGTGGTTTGAAATTAGACGAACCGGCAATTGATTTAGCTGTTGCCTTAAGTATAGCTTCAAGCTTTAGAGATAAATCTACGGCACCAACTGATGCAGTAATAGGAGAAGTAGGATTAACCGGAGAAATAAGAAGAGTATCAAGAATTGAACAACGTGTACAAGAAGCGGCTAAATTAGGATTTCAACGTGCTATTATTCCTAGAAAAAATTTAGGAGGATGGACAATTCCAGATGGGATTGAGGTTGTAGGTGTTTCTAATTTAGGAGAAGCGCTTCGTTTGACATTAGGAGGCTAGGCTATGGAAGAAAATAAGCAACGTGTCAAAAGTATGATTAATATTTTACAGCTCGTGGCCCCAGGAACACCACTGCGCGACGGGATAGATAATGTACTTCGCGCACAAACAGGGGGACTAATTGTTCTTGGGTATAATGAGCAGATTAAAAGTATTGTTGATGGTGGTTTTCACATTAACTGTGCATTCTCTCCTGCCAGTTTATATGAATTAGCAAAAATGGATGGGGCACTTATTTTAAATGAGACTGGAAGTAAAATTTTAATTGCGAACGCACAGTTAGTTCCAGAGGCATCTATTGATTCTATTGAAACAGGTATGCGTCACCGAACAGCAGAGCGTGTAGCAAAGCAGACGGGCAGCCTTGTTGTGGCCATTTCACAAAGACGTAACGTAATTACGCTATATCAAGGGAACTTACGTTATACACTAAAGGATATAGGTGTCATTTTAACAAAGGCAAACCAAGCGATTCAAACGTTAGAAAAGTATAAGGCTGTATGGAATGATGGCATTACGAATTTGGGCATTCTAGAATTTGAAGAGGTCGTTACAATGTCCGAGGTAGTTCACGTATTACATAGTGTTGAAATGGTGCTGCGTATTAAAAATGAAATATTGAGCTATATTCATGAGTTAGGAACAGAAGGTAGGTTAATCCGTTTACAACTTACAGAACTACTAGCTGATTTAGAGGCAGAGGCAGCGTTATTAATTAAAGATTATCACCAAGAGAAAACACAAGACCATCATCAAATCTTGAAAAAGTTGCAAGATCTTGCAAATACACAACTTTTAGAGGATAGCGATTTAGTTAAATTACTTGGCTATCCAGGACAAACGAGTTTAGAAGAAAGTGTGACACCTAGAGGATATCGAATCACAAGCAAAATTTCTCGTGTTCCGCCACTTATCATTGAAAATTTAATCAATCGATTTAAAACGTTGCAAGGTGTTTGTCGCGCAACTATTAATGAATTGGACGATGTGGAAGGAATTGGAGAAGTCAGGGCGAAGAAAATACGAGAAGGTTTAAAAAGAATTCAAGAGCATCTTTATATGAGTAGACACAATTAAGAATATTACATTGATTCCATAATATAACGACACTAGAACACTTTTGGTATATGATATGATATATTGGTAAATAAAACTATTTACAAAAAAACACGTCCGCTTTTGCATTCGGCGTTTTGATTAGCGAAACAATGGTTAATAATGAGTAGGAGGTGGTTGGATGTTAAAACGGATCGTACAGCTCTTCTTTTTAGTGATCGGGGGAGCGTTGGGGATTTACTTAATCCCAAAAGTTATTAATGTATTGAACATCGGTGCCGTTCCTTGGTTGGAAGGATCTTATGTTCGTGCGATTATTGGTGCAATTATTTTATTTTTAACAACATTTTGGCTTGTAGATTATATTGTTCAGCTTATTAAGCATATCGAAGAGGCACTTGTAAAAGCGCCTGTGGCAGATGTTTTATTCGGTACATTAGGATTGATCTCTGGTCTTATTGTTGCATATTTAATTTTAATACCAATTCGTGAATTTACAATTCCAGTTATTAGTACAGTGTTGCAAGTGTTCTTTACTCTTTTACTTGGATATTTAGGATTCCAAGTAGGATTTAAGAAGAGGAATGAATTGCTAGGATTATTTACATTACCACAACGTGGGAATAAGAAGAAAAATAATACTAGTGAGAACGAAGAGGCAGAAACAGAGGCAGAAGAATCTTTAGCACATTGGAAAATTCTCGATACGAGTGTAATTATCGATGGACGTATTGCGGATATTTGCCAAACAAAGTTTTTAGAAGGAACAATTGTGATCCCACAATTCGTATTAGAAGAACTTCAGCACATTGCCGATTCTTCTGATGCTTTAAAGCGTAATCGTGGCCGCAGAGGATTAGATATTTTAAATCGTATTCAAAAGGAAATGCCGATTCCGGTAGAAATTTATGAAGGCGACTTCGACGATATCCAAGAAGTGGACAGCAAACTTGTAAAGTTAGCAAAAATCACAGGTGGAACTGTAGTAACGAACGATTTCAACTTAAATAAAGTTTCTGAATTACAAGGGGTTACGGTGCTAAATATTAATGATTTAGCGAATGCAATTAAACCAGTTGTACTCCCTGGTGAAGAATTAAGTGTTTATGTTGTGAAAGATGGTAAAGAGCAAAATCAAGGTGTTGCATACTTAGATGATGGTACGATGATTGTCGTAGAAGATGGTAGAGAGTATGTAGGTTCACAACTCGATGTGCTTGTTACTAGTGTACTACAAACATCGGCTGGTCGAATGATTTTCGCAAAACGTAAACTATTAGAAAAAGCATTATAAGTAGAGGATTATTAATATGTATACATTAATTATTCCGGCAGCGGGTCAAGGAAAGCGAATGGGTGCTGGCAAAAATAAGTTGTTCTTACTTATAAATGAAGTACCGATTATTGTGCATACATTACGTGCTTTTGAAAAAGATAAAGCGTGCAAAAGTATTATTATGGCAATTAATGAAGAAGAACGCCCGTATTTTGAGGAGTTAATGCAAAAGTATCCGATTGAAAAGAAAGTGCAATTTATTCAGGGTGGAGCTGAAAGGCAAGATAGCGTATATAACGCACTTCAGCATGCGAGTGATGTTGAATATGTTCTTGTACATGACGGTGCGCGCCCGTTCGTAACGAATAAAGTGATTCAAGATGTATTAACTGTGGCAGAAAAATATGGTGCTTCTATTTGTGCAGTGCCAGTGAAGGATACCGTTAAGAAAGTAGAGCAGGGTGTTGTTGTCGAAACGGTAGAACGATCTCAGCTTAAGGCTGTACAAACACCGCAAGGATTCTCTGTTTCCCTTTTGTTAGAAGCTCATAGAAGTGCAAAACAGGGCTGTTTTCTTGGTACAGATGATGCAAGTCTCGTAGAACGCATTGGGAAGCAAGTAGGTGTAGTAGAGGGGAGTTACTATAATATTAAAGTGACAACTCCAGAGGATTTATTAATTGCTGAAAGTTTCCTTCATGTTCAGGAGCAATAGCCGTAATGGTATATAACAAAGAAAAGCTCGGCAACGGCCGGGCTTTTCTTTATAAGGATAGCGATATAATATAGAGTCATAAAGCTCAGTAGTTTAGCTCAAGGAGGAAGTAAAAATGTTTCGAATTGGACAAGGTTTTGATGTACATGAATTTGCGGAAGGTAGACCGTTAATTATCGGCGGAATTACAATTCCTCATGAGAAAGGATTGATTGGTCACTCGGATGCGGATGTATTGCTACATACAATTGCTGATGCATGTTTAGGGGCAATTGGAGCAGGAGATATTGGAAAGCATTTTCCTGATACAGATCCAGCCTTTAAAGATGCGGATTCAGCGGTGTTATTACAAAAGGTTTGGGAATTTGTGAGTGAACGAGGTTACGAGCTAGGCAACCTAGATTGTACAATTATTGCTCAAAAGCCAAAAATGGCACCACATATTGAAAGTATGCGTAAACGCATTAGTGAACTGTTAGAAACGTCTATCGATAACATTAATGTAAAGGCAACAACGACAGAAAAATTAGGATTTACAGGTAGAGAAGAAGGAATTGCTTCTCAGGCGGTTGTTTTATTACAGAAAAAATAGTGGTTTTTAATTCGTAAGATGGATAATCACATTTTTTTGGTGTACAATTATAGAATGTGTTGACATTAAGAATGGAAGGTGTACCAATTATGGAAAAGCAAGTGAGAGTGCGCTATGCGCCAAGTCCAACAGGACACTTACATATCGGAAATGCGCGTACGGCATTATTTAATTATTTATTTGCTCGTCATCAAGATGGCAAGTTTATTATTCGTATTGAAGATACTGATGTAAAACGTAATGTTGCTGGTGGAGAAGAAAGCCAATTAAAATACTTGAAATGGCTCGGTATGGACTGGGATGAAGGTGTTGATGTTGGTGGTGAATTTGGACCATATCGTCAAACAGAACGTTTAGATATTTATAAAAAATTATATGTAGATTTACTAGAGCGTGGTTTAGCTTACAAATGTTATATGACAGAAGAAGAGCTAGAAGCAGAGCGTGAAGGTCAAATCGCTCGTGGTGAAACACCTCGTTACGCAGGTAATCACCGTAATTTAACTGAAGAGCAAATGAAAGAATTTGAAGCTGAGGGACGTATCCCAAGTATTCGCTTCCGTGTACCGGCTGATCGAGATTACACATTTAAAGACATCGTAAAAGACGAAGTTGCATTCCATTCAAATGATTTCGGTGATTTCGTTATCGTGAAAAAAGATGGAATTCCAACTTATAACTTTGCGGTAGCTGTGGATGATCACTTAATGGAAATTACACACGTACTTCGTGGTGATGATCATATTTCAAACACGCCAAAACAAATGATGATCTATGAAGCTTTCGGTTGGGATATCCCGCAATTCGGTCATATGACCCTAATTGTTAACGAAAGTCGTAAAAAGTTAAGTAAACGTGATGAATCTATTATTCAATTTATTGAGCAATATAAAGAGCTTGGATATCTTCCAGAAGCAATCTTTAACTTTATTGCGCTACTAGGTTGGTCACCGGTAGGAGAAGAAGAAATCTTCTCTCAAGATGAGTTTATCAAAATGTTCGATGCAGCTCGTTTATCAAAATCACCTGCATTATTTGATTCTCAAAAACTAAAATGGATGAACAACCAGTATATGAAAAAGCAAGATTTAGATACGGTTGTAGAGCTAAGTTTACCGCATCTAGTGAAAGCTAAACGTGTGGGCGAAACTTTAAATGAACAAGAACAAGCTTGGATTCGTGATGTAATTGCTTTATATCATGAACAAATGAGTTTTGGAGCTGAAATTGTAGAGCTTTCTGAAATGTTCTTTAAAGACCATGTTGATTATGAAGAAGAAGGACAAGAAGTATTAAAAGGTGAACAAGTACCTGAAGTACTTCGTGCATTTGCTGGTCAAGTAGAAGCTCTAGAAGCGATGGATCCAGCAGCTGTTAAGGCAGCTATTAAAGCGGTTCAAAAGGAAACAGGACATAAAGGTAAAAACTTATTTATGCCAATCCGTGTTGCAACTACTGGACAAACACATGGTCCAGAGCTTCCGAATGCTATTGCACTTCTTGGAAAAGAAAAAGTTTTAAATCGTCTTCAAAAAGTAATTGGTTAACATTTTCTAGGTTTAGAAATATAATAGGTATACCTAAAACCTAATAAGGAAAAGCGACGAGAAGGAGAAGTAGAAAATCAGGCTTTTTACAGAGAGAACCACCTGTAGGCTGGAAGTGGTTTATAAGTGGATTTTTGAAATGCCCCTTCGAGTCTTCTGCTGAACAGCGAAATGTTTCGCGAGACGTCTTAGGGCGCAAAGTAAGCAGAAGCGGTGTACACCGTTATCATGGATGAGTTTGAGGTGTTTTTAAGCCTAAACAGAGTGGAACCGCGCTTATAAGGCGTCTCTGTCAATATGACAGAGGCGTCTTTTTTTATACCTTGTAAATAGGTATGAATATAAATTTTATCTCCTTGTATAAAGAATTAGGAGGTAAGTGGTGAGTTAGGGGAGTTAGTTCGCTCGAAAAAAAGCAGCCCATAAAGGGGAGGGGACATCGATGTTTAAGAGGCTTCGGGAAGATATTGAAGTCGTTTTTGAACAGGATCCAGCGGCACGAAGTTATTTCGAAGTCATTTTAACTTACTCTGGATTACATGCAGTTTGGGCCCATCGAATTGCACATGCTTTTTACAAAAAGAATTTTTTCTTTATTGCACGCTTTGTTTCACAAGTGAGTCGCTTTTTTACGGGCATTGAAATTCATCCGGGAGCAACTATTGGTCGGCGCTTCTTCATCGATCATGGAATGGGAGTTGTAATTGGAGAAACGTGTGAAATTGGTGATAATGTAACAATTTATCAAGGGGTTACATTAGGTGGTACAGGAAAAGAAAAAGGAAAGAGGCATCCTACAATTCAGGATAATGTATTAATTGCAACAGGTGCTAAAGTCCTTGGTTCTATTACTGTGGGGGAGAATTCTAAAATCGGTGCAGGGTCTGTCGTATTAAAAGAAGTTCCTGCACATTCTACAGTTGTAGGTATACCAGGCCGAGTCGTTATTCAAAATGGAGTAAAGATTGGTCAGGAATTAAATCATTCTGATCTTCCGGATCCGATTTTTGATAAATTAAAGGTTATGGAAGTGGAGCTTGATAGATTGAAGAAACAGCTGGAAGTAAAGGTAGAAAGGAAGGATAAAAATGACTATTCACATTTATAATACGTTAACACGTCAAAAGGAAGAGTTTATTCCATTAGAAGAAAATAAGGTAAAGATGTATGTGTGCGGACCTACAGTTTATAACTACATTCATATTGGGAACGCGAGACCACCTATGGTATTCGATACAGTACGTCGTTATTTAGAATACAAAGGATACGACGTGCAGTATGTATCTAACTTTACTGACGTAGATGATAAATTAATTAAAGCAGCAAATGAATTAGGTGAAGATGTACCGACAATTGCGGACCGTTTCGTTGAAGCGTACTTTGAAGATGTAACAGCGCTAGGTTGCAAACACGCAACAGTTCATCCGCGTGTAACAGAAAATATGGATATCATTATTGAATTCATTCAAGAACTTGTGAATAAAGGATATGCATATGAATCAGAGGGCGATGTGTACTTTAAAACGAAGGAATTTGAAGGCTACGGTAAATTATCACATCAACCAATCGCGGACCTACGTCACGGTGCACGTATTGAAGTAGGAGAAAAGAAACAAGACCCTCTTGATTTCGCTTTATGGAAAGCTGCGAAAGAAGGAGAAATCTTCTGGGAAAGCCCTTGGGGAAAAGGACGTCCAGGGTGGCATATTGAATGCTCTGCGATGGCGCGTAAGTACTTAGGGGATACAATTGATATTCATGCCGGTGGTCAAGACTTGGCGTTCCCGCATCACGAAAATGAAATTGCGCAGTCAGAGGCACTGACAGGAAAAGCATTTGCACGTTACTGGATGCATAATGGGTATATTAACATTAACAATGAGAAGATGTCTAAATCACTTGGGAACTTTATTTTAGTTCACGATATCATTAAGCAATATGATCCGCAGTTAATTAGATTCTTTATGTTATCTGTACACTATCGTCATCCAATTAACTTTAGTGAAGAGTTATTACAAAGTACGAATAATGGATTGGAAAGAATTAAAACAGCTTATGGGAATTTAAAACATCGTATGGAAAGCAGTACGGATTTAACGGACCATAATGAGAAATGGTTAGCTGAAATAGAGAAATTCCAGATTGCGTTCGAAGAGGCAATGAATGATGATTTCAACACTGCGAATGCAATTACCGAATTATACAATGTAGCAAACCATGCAAATCAATATTTACTGGAAGAACATACGTCTAAAGTTATAATTGAAGCATACGTAAAACAACTGGAAACATTATTTGATATTTTAGGACTAGAATTAGCACAAGAAGAATTGCTTGATGAAGAAATTGAAGCACTTATCCAAAAACGTATTGAAGCTCGTAAAAATCGTGATTTCGCATTATCCGATCAAATCCGCGATGATTTAAGAGACCGTAACATTATTTTAGAAGATACCGCTCAAGGTACAAGATGGAAAAGAGGATAAGAATGATTGATGCAAAGCAATTAAACAGCTTAGCGTTAGCATATATGGGTGATGCGGTATATGAACAATATATCCGCTATCACCTCCTTCAAAAAGGGAAAGTTCGTCCGAATCAATTACACCGATTAGGGACAAGCTTTGTTTCGGCAAAGGCACAAGCGAAAGTTGTTTATCATTTATTAGAGACGGCATTTTTAACAGAGGAAGAAGAGGCAGTACTTAGAAGAGGACGTAATGCAAATTCAGGTACTGTTCCGAAAAATACGGATGTACAAACATATCGACATAGTACAGCCTTTGAAGCGCTAATCGGTTATCATCACTTATTAAATAATCGTGAAAGATTAGACGAAATTGTATATAAAGCAATTGCAGTTTTAGAAGAAAAGGAAGGGGGCACATCATCATGAGTAGTGAATATATTATCGGACGTAACCCTGTAATTGAAGCGTTACGATCAGGGAGAGATATTAATAAAATTTGGATCGCAGAAGGTGCTGCCAAAGGACAAGTGCAAATTGTACTAGCATTAGCAAAAGAAAATAAGATTATTTTGCAACATGCACCAAAGAAGAAACTAGATCAATTAGTTGAAGGGAATCACCAAGGTGTAATTGCTCAAGTGGCCGCGTATCAATATGCGGAGCTAGAAGATCTATTTAAGGTAGCAGAAAAGCGTAATGAAGATCCGTTCTTCTTAATTTTAGATGAGATTGAAGATCCGCATAACCTAGGTTCTATTATGCGTACTGCTGATGCAACAGGAGCTCATGGAATTATTATTCCGAAAAGAAGAGCTGTAGGACTTACAGCATCAGTTGCAAAAGCGTCAACAGGAGCAATTGAATACATCCCTGTTGCGCGTGTAACAAATTTATCTCGTACAATTGATGAGTTAAAAGAACGTGGACTATGGATTGCTGGTACAGATGCAAAAGGAAAAACGGATTATCGCAACCTAGATGGTAATATGCCAATTGGACTAGTAATTGGTAGTGAAGGGAAAGGTATGAGTCGAATTATTGGTGAAAAGTGTGATTTCTTAATTACTTTACCGATGATTGGTAAAGTTACATCCTTAAATGCTTCAGTAGCCGCAAGTTTGTTAATGTATGAGGTATATCGTAAACGTCACGAAATTGGTAAATAAAAAATGAACGATATTTTAATCGTTGACGGTTATAACATTATTGGAGCTTGGGGAGACTTGAAAAAACTGCGGGATGTAGATTTGCAATCATCAAGGGATGCACTTATTGATAAGATGGCAGATTATCAAGGGTATACAGGAATAAGAGTAATGATTGTTTTTGATGCCTATACAGTTCATGGTATTGAAAAAAAGATGAAACAATCGCGTGTGGAAGTAATATTCACAAGAAAGAATCAAACGGCAGATGAAAAGATAGAGCAACTTGCGATTGAGCTTAGAAATATCAATACGCAAATATACGTTGCGACTTCGGATTATACGGAACAATGGGTTATATTTGCGCAAGGTGCGCTGCGAAAATCTGCGCGTGAATTAGAGTTAGAAGTACAAGCGATGGTGCAACAAGTAAGAAGGCGTACAATAGATACGAAAGAAAAGCAACCAGCTATGCGAAAGATATTTAGTGAAGATATTACAGAAAAATTAGAAAAATTAAGACGAGGAGAGCGTTGAAGCATTGACGCTCTTTGTCTTTTTACTGTATAATATTTCTAAATAAATAGCGGTCGGAGGGATCAAGGTGGAAGCAGGCTTCGTAAGTGTAGGCGACGTTACATTTCGGGATTTAGAGGATGAGGCAATCGTTGAGTTAGTTCGAAAAGGTAATATTGACGCTCTGGAATATTTAATTCACAAATATAAAAACTTTGTTCGCGCGAAATCAAGATCTTATTTTTTAGTGGGTGCCGATCGGGAAGATATTGTTCAAGAGGGTATGATCGGATTGTTTAAAGCGATTCGTGATTATAAAGAGGACAAGCTGTCTTCATTCAAAGCATTTGCTGAACTGTGTATCACCCGACAAATTATTACCGCTATTAAAACAGCAACAAGGCAAAAACATATTCCTTTGAATTCGTATGTGTCTTTAGATAAGCCCATTTACGATGAGGAATCTGATCGAACATTATTGGATGTTATTTCCGAAGCGAAGGTAACTGATCCTGAAGAGATGATCATTAGCCAAGAAGAATATACAGACATAGAATCTAAAATATCTGAATTATTAAGCGATTTAGAAAGGAAAGTGCTTTCTTTATACTTAGATGGTCGTTCTTATCAAGAGATTTCGGAACAGTTAAACAGACATGTGAAATCTATTGATAACGCTTTACAACGGGTAAAGAGGAAATTAGAACGATATATGGAAATGAGAGAAAGTACAACTTTGAATTCATAACAAGTGCTGCAGGTGTGAAATAAATCACCTGTTTTCTTTTTGTAGAGAGTACGAAAGGCATGTCATTGACATTGTCTTTTATTGTATGATACATTTTTAGGGACATAATGTTACAAGGTTGGTGTAACTAATGAGGAAAAAAGTTGTACTCTCATGTGAAGAGTGTAAAAATCGAAACTACTCTACTATGAAAGATACGAGCTCAATAGAGCGACTTGAAATAAAAAAGTTTTGTAAAACATGCAATCAGCATACAGTTCACAAGGAAACAAAATAAATAATTGAAATAATACACTGGAGGTCCCGCAGATGCGTTTAACGAACTTTTTCGGCGATGTAGGTCGCGAAATGAAAAAAGTAAGTTGGCCTAAAAAAGATGAATTACTCCGCTCAACAGCGACTGTTATTGCTACAGTTGTGTTCTTTGCGATTTTCTTCGCGGTAGTTGATATGGGCATTTCTTCTTTAATTCGGTTAATTCTTGGTTAATTCTTGAATAAGAAGCACTTATCCATGATATAATGTTATTTATAAGAACTGTGTAAAAGCCCGATGAACGGGTTTTTTCATTTGCACAAAAAAATGTACGTCAGGGAGGGAAGGACGCTCGTCCTAAATGAATGGAAAAAAGTTGGTATGTTGTCCATACTTATTCTGGATATGAAAATAAAGTAAAAGCAAACCTAGAGAAACGTGTAGAATCAATGGGGATGCAAGATAAAATTTTCCGTGTTGTTGTCCCGGAAGAAGTAGAAGTAGAAATGAAAAACGGAAAAGAAAAATTAATGAAAAGAAAAGTGTTCCCAGGTTATGTATTAGTAGAACTAATCATGACTGATGACTCTTGGTATGTTGTACGTAACACACCGGGTGTAACTGGGTTCGTTGGTTCTTCTGGTTCTGGATCTAAACCATCACCTCTATTAGAAGAGGAAGTTGTTACCATTATGAAACATATGGGAATGGACAACGAAGTGGTTGATTTCGACTTTGAACTTCATGAGACAGTACGTGTAAATGAGGGGCCATTCGCAGATTATACAGGTGCTATTGAAGAAATTGATGTGGAGAAGAAAAAGGTTAGCGTGCTTGTGGACATGTTTGGTCGCGAGACTCCAGTTGAACTTGACTTCCATCAAATTGAAAAATTATAAAATGAAACTTGAAATGAATTGTAAAAAGTGATAATATCTTTTAAGTCAGTACGTCTTCGTTATCGGAGACGTTTTTTGAAAGATTTTATCCTTACAGATAAAATATGACGTGGGAGGGCAAATCACTGTCCAATTGACCACATCACGGACTTAAGGAGGTGTGTCTCGTGGCTAAAAAGGTAATTAAAATGGTAAAGCTTCAAATTCCTGCAGGTAAAGCTAACCCAGCTCCACCAGTTGGTCCAGCATTAGGACAAGCAGGTGTTAACATCATGGGCTTCTGTAAAGAGTTCAACGCTCGTACAGCAGATCAAGCTGGTCTTATCATCCCTGTTGAAATTACGGTATTTGAGGACCGTTCATTCACTTTCATTACTAAAACTCCTCCTGCTGCTGTTCTTCTTAAGAAAGTAGCTGGTATCGAGTCTGGTTCTGGTGAACCAAACCGTAATAAAGTGGCAACTGTTAAGCGTGATAAAGTACGCGAAATCGCTGAAACTAAAATGCCTGACCTAAACGCTGCTAGCGTAGAAGCTGCAATGCGTATGGTTGAAGGTACTGCACGCAGTATGGGCATCGTTATCGAAGACTAATTCGATTTGTTTTTTAAAAAAGGTTGCGGGTCTGGAATTCCAATTCGCAACCTTTATTATCGTAAATGATTATCGTTTTTAAATAAATGGATGGCGCCCATCCTCAGGTTATACCTGAAAATAAGCGTAAACGTGGGAGGTTATTCCGCTAAAACCACATTCGAGGAGGAAATAAAAATGGCTAAAAGAGGTAAAAAGTACGTAGAAGCTGCAAAGCTTGTTGACCGTGCAGCTGCTTACTCTGCAACAGAAGCAGTAGAATTAGTAAAGAAAACAAACACAGCTAAATTTGATGCAACTGTAGAAGCTGCATTCCGTTTAGGTGTTGACCCTAAGAAAGCTGACCAACAAATCCGTGGTGCAGTTGTTCTTCCACACGGTACTGGTAAAGTACAACGTGTATTAGTATTCGCTAAAGGTGAAAAAGCTAAAGAAGCTGAAGCTGCTGGAGCTGACTTCGTAGGCGATACTGATTACATCGGTAAAATCCAACAAGGTTGGTTCGATTTCGATGTAGTAGTAGCAACTCCTGACATGATGGGTGAAGTTGGTAAACTTGGTCGCGTATTAGGACCTAAAGGTTTAATGCCAAACCCTAAAACTGGAACAGTTACTTTTGATGTAACTAAAGCTGTTAACGAAATCAAAGCTGGTAAAGTTGAATACCGCGTTGATAAAGCTGGTAACATCCACGTTCCAATCGGTAAAGTATCTTTCGAAGATGCTAAATTAGTAGAAAACTTCAAAACAATTGCTGACACTTTATTAAAAGTTAAGCCAGCTGCTGCAAAAGGTACTTACATGAAGAATGTAACAGTTGCTTCTACAATGGGACCTGGCGTACGTGTAGACGTTTCTACATTAGCGTAAAATTTGGAAGTTGACTTCATAAAGAAGATTTAATATAATCATTTATGTTGTGAATTTAAATAGTGTACCGTAGACAGTAGGTGTCAATAGACTTAATTTCCTACCTAGGTGTTAATATACGAAACGGAATTTTTTTCTGTGACTATATGCCTCCATGTCTACAAGTTGGGCATGGAGGTTTTTAGTGCACTTTCGGTACATCTTCTATATAATCTACAGGAGGTGTAATAACATGAGCAAAGTAATCGAAACTAAACAACAAGTTGTAACTGAAATCGCGGACAAACTTCGCGCTAGTAAATCTACAATCGTTGTTGACTACCGTGGTTTAACAGTTTCTGAAGCAACAGAATTACGTAAAAATTTACGTGAAGCTGGCGTTGAGTTCAAAGTTTACAAAAACTCTCTAACTCGTCGTGCTGCAGAGTCTGCTGAAATGGCTGAGTTAAATGAATTCTTAACAGGACCAAACGCAATCGCGTTCAGTAACGAGGATGTAGTTGCTCCTGCGAAAGTATTAAACGACTTCGCTAAAGATCATGAAGCTTTAGAAATTAAAGCGGGCGTAATCGAAGGTAAACTTGTAACACTTGATGAGGTTAAAGCAATCGCTACTCTTCCATCACGTGAAGGCTTACTTTCTATGCTTCTTAGCGTTCTTCAAGCTCCAATCCGTAACCTTGCACTTGCTACTAAAGCAGTTGCAGACCAAAAGGAAGAGCAAGGCGCTTAATTTTTTAAAAGATAATTACGTATTATCGATAAAACAATACAAACCTATTTAAGGGAGGATATTTACAATGACTAAAGAACAAATCATTGAAGCAGTTAAATCTATGACTGTATTAGAACTTAACGACTTAGTAAAAGCTATCGAGGAAGAATTCGGCGTAACTGCTGCTGCTCCTGTAGCTGTCGCTGGTGGCGCTGGAGAAGCTGCTGCTGAGAAAACTGAATTTGATGTGGAACTAACTAGCGCTGGTGCACAAAAAATCAAAGTTATCAAAGTTGTTCGTGAAATCACTGGTCTTGGCTTAAAAGAAGCTAAAGAATTAGTTGACAACACTCCAAAAGTAATCAAAGAAGCTGCTGCTAAAGAAGAAGCTGAAGAAATCAAAGCTAAACTTGAAGAAGTTGGCGCTGCTGTAGAAGTTAAGTAATTAACTTTTGATGCTTTAAAAAAAGCTCGCTCTCATGCGAGCTTTTTTTTTAACTGTAAAGAAAAGAGGTGGCCATATGGCAGACCATTATTTTTCTAACGACCCTTCTAGTAAAAGTGATCGTAAGCGATGGGAATTTACGCTTCGTGGATCTCGATTCACTTTCTTATCTGACCATGGGGTGTTCTCGAAAAACGAAGTGGACTTTGGTTCCCGTCTTTTAATTGAAGCGTTTCAAATGCCGGATATTAAAGGTGATATATTAGACGTAGGTTGTGGATACGGCCCTATTGGTTTGTCGCTAGCGAAAGAGTTTCAAGGTCGTGAAGTTCACATGGTGGATGTGAACGAAAGGGCGCTTGGGCTTGCGAAAGAAAACGCCGCTAATAACAAAATCGAGAATATACGTATTTTTCAAAGTAGCGTCTATGAAAATGTAGATGGCAAGTATGCTGCTATTCTATCTAATCCTCCAATTCGTGCGGGTAAAGATATCGTGCATGAGATTTTAGAAAAGGCTGTGGAGTATTTAGTTCCAGGTGGAGAACTGTGGATTGTTATTCAAAAGAAGCAAGGTGCACCATCTGCGCTGAAAAAACTAGAAGAAGTATTTTCTGAAGTTGAAGTTGTAGAAAAGAAAAAAGGATATTATATCATAAAATCAAAAAAACGTTGACGGTTATTTTTGGCTATGTTAACATTATACAATGCCAATATATGATTTTCTGCGTTGAGAAAGATGTATATTTTTGTTTCTCTTGGAAAAGATAGTAAAATCAGCAGATTATGAAACAGAATGATGGTTTTCTTATAGAAGCCATTTTTCTTTTTTGAGCAGGTAGAAAGACTCAACGTATTTATCTTTAAGAGAAAAAGACTACGCTAATAGCAGTAGTTGTATTTATTTGTGATTTTGCACAAATTTTTTTGTGCATTTATAATACTCATGATTTGAGGGGTGAAGCAGTTGACAGGTCAACTAGTTCAATACGGACGCCACCGCCAACGAAGAAGTTATGCCCGTATTAGTGAAGTATTAGAGTTACCAAATCTTATCGAAATTCAAACCTCTTCTTATCAGTGGTTTCTTGATGAGGGTTTGCGAGAAATGTTCCAAGACATTTCTCCGATTGAAGACTTTACGGGAAATCTATCGCTTGAATTTATCGACTACAGCTTAGGTGAACCTAAATACTCTGTAGACGAATGCAAAGAGCGTGATGTGACGTATGCAGCACCACTTCGTGTAAAAGTGCGTCTAATCAACAAGGAAACTGGTGAAGTAAAAGAACAAGATGTGTTCATGGGAGATTTCCCACTCATGACAGAGACTGGAACATTCGTAATTAACGGTGCAGAACGTGTTATCGTTTCCCAGTTAGTTCGCTCTCCAAGCGTATACTATAGTGGCAAAGTGGATAAAAACGGAAAACGTGGTTTTACTGCTACTGTAATTCCAAACCGCGGAGCTTGGTTAGAGTATGAGACAGATGCTAAGGATGTTGTATATGTGCGTATTGACCGTACGCGTAAACTTCCTGTAACTGTTTTGTTACGCGCATTAGGGTTTGGCTCTGATCAAGAAATCACCGAGCTTTTAGGTGATAACGAATACTTAAGCAACACATTAGAAAAAGACAACACAGATAGCACAGAAAAAGCATTGCTTGAAATTTATGAGCGTCTACGTCCTGGTGAACCACCAACAGTAGAAAATGCAAAGAGCTTACTTGTGTCTCGTTTCTTTGATCCAAAGCGCTACGATTTAGCAAATGTAGGTCGCTATAAGATCAACAAAAAGTTACACATTAAAAACAGATTGTTTAACCAACGTTTAGCTGAAACATTAGTGGATCCAGAAACTGGTGAAATTTTAGCGGCAGAAGGAACAATCTTAGATCGTCGTACACTTGATCGCATTTTACCTTACTTAGAGAAAAACATTGGATTCAAAACAGCGAAGCCAATGGGTGGAGTGGTAGAAGGCGATGTTGAGCTGCAATCTATTAAGATTTATGCTCCTGAGTCAGAAGGCGAGCGCGTAATTAATGTAATTGGTAATGCGAATATTACTCGTGATGTAAAACACATCACACCAGGTGATATCCTTGCTTCTATCAGTTATTTCTTCAACCTACTATATAAAGTAGGGGATACAGATGATATTGACCACTTAGGAAACCGTCGTCTGCGTTCTGTTGGAGAACTATTACAAAATCAATTCCGTATCGGTCTTTCTCGTATGGAACGTGTTGTTCGTGAGAGAATGTCGATTCAGGATACAAATGCAATTACACCACAGGCATTAATCAATATTCGTCCTGTTATTGCATCTATTAAAGAGTTCTTCGGAAGTTCTCAGTTATCTCAGTTCATGGACCAAACAAACCCATTAGCAGAGTTAACTCACAAACGAAGACTATCTGCCTTAGGACCGGGTGGTTTAACGCGTGAGCGCGCAGGCTTTGAAGTGCGTGACGTTCACTACTCTCACTATGGTCGTATGTGTCCGATCGAAACACCAGAGGGACCAAACATCGGTTTGATTAACTCATTATCTTCGTTTGCGAAAGTAAATGAGTTTGGTTTCATTGAAACACCATACCGTCGTGTTGACCCAGAAACTGGTCTTGTAACAGGGCATGTTGATTATTTAACAGCAGATGAAGAAGATAATTATGTTGTAGCCCAAGCGAATATGAAACTATCTGAAGAAGGAGAATTCCTTGATGAAGATATCGTAGCTCGTTTCCGTGGTGAAAACATTGTCACAAATAAAGAACGCATCGACTACATGGATGTATCTCCAAAACAAGTAGTGTCGGCAGCGACAGCTTGTATTCCGTTCTTAGAAAACGATGACTCTAACCGCGCACTTATGGGAGCGAACATGCAACGTCAGGCGGTTCCGTTAATGAATCCGGAATCTCCGATTGTAGGTACAGGTATGGAGTACGTATCAGCAAAAGACTCAGGTGCTGCAGTAATCTGTAAACACCCTGGTGTTGTTGAGCGCGTAGAAGCACGTGAAGTTTGGGTACGTCGCTATGTAGAAGTTGACGGTCAAACAGTAAAAGGCGACTTAGATCGCTATAAAATGCAGAAATTCATTCGTTCTAACCAAGGAACTTGTTACAACCAACGTCCAATCGTAAGTGTTGGAAATGAAGTTGTAAAAGGTGAAATCCTTGCGGATGGTCCTTCTATGGAATTAGGTGAACTAGCACTTGGACGTAACGTGCTTGTTGGCTTCATGACTTGGGACGGTTATAACTACGAGGATGCGATCATCATGAGTGAGCGCCTTGTAAAAGATGATGTGTACACTTCTATTCATATTGAAGAATATGAATCAGAAGCTCGTGATACGAAACTTGGACCAGAAGAAATTACACGTGACATTCCAAACGTTGGGGAAGATGCATTACGCAACCTTGACGAGCGCGGTATCATTCGCGTTGGTGCTGAAGTAAAAGATGGAGATTTACTTGTTGGTAAAGTAACACCTAAAGGTGTAACGGAATTAACAGCTGAAGAACGTCTATTACACGCTATCTTTGGAGAGAAGGCACGTGAAGTACGTGATACATCACTACGTGTACCACACGGTGGTGGCGGTATTATCTTAGACGTAAAAGTATTCAACCGCGAAGATGGCGATGAATTGCCGCCAGGCGTGAATCAACTTGTACGTGCATATATCGTTCAAAAACGTAAAATCTCTGAAGGTGACAAGATGGCCGGACGTCACGGTAACAAAGGTGTTATCTCTCGTATTTTACCAGAAGAAGATATGCCTTACTTACCAGACGGTACGCCAATCGATATCATGTTAAACCCATTAGGGGTACCATCTCGTATGAATATCGGTCAGGTATTAGAGCTTCACCTTGGTATGGCAGCAAGATACCTTGGTATTCACATTGCAACACCAGTATTCGATGGTGCTCGTGAGGAAGATGTTTGGGGCACAATTGAAGAAGCTGGTATGGCAAATGACGCGAAAACAATCCTGTATGACGGACGTACTGGTGAACCATTCGATAACCGCGTATCTGTTGGTGTCATGTATATGATCAAACTTGCGCACATGGTTGACGATAAACTTCATGCTCGTTCTACTGGACCATACTCACTTGTAACGCAGCAGCCTCTTGGAGGTAAAGCTCAGTTCGGTGGACAGCGTTTCGGTGAGATGGAGGTTTGGGCACTTGAAGCTTACGGTGCTGCTTATACTCTTCAAGAAATCTTAACAGTGAAGTCTGATGATGTTGTTGGACGTGTTAAGACGTATGAAGCAATTGTTAAAGGCGAAAATGTTCCAGAACCAGGCGTTCCTGAATCATTCAAAGTATTGATTAAAGAACTGCAAAGTTTAGGTATGGACGTTAAAATGATGTCTAGCGACGATACAGAAATTGAAATGCGTGATACGGAAGATGACGATGATCATCAATCAGCAGATAAATTGAATGTTGAAGTTGAGACAACTAAGGAATAATTGGGATAACCTGTAGACTAAAAGGGAGGTAGGCCCCTTGATAGATGTAAATAACTTTGAATATATGAAGATTGGACTTGCTTCACCTGACAAGATTCGTTCTTGGTCATACGGTGAAGTTAAGAAACCAGAAACAATTAACTATCGTACGTTAAAGCCTGAAAAAGATGGCTTGTTCTGTGAACGTATTTTCGGACCACAAAAGGACTGGGAATGTCATTGCGGAAAATACAAACGTGTACGTTATAAAGGTGTAGTTTGTGATCGATGTGGCGTTGAAGTAACGCGTGCAAAAGTTCGTCGTGAACGTATGGGTCATATCGAATTAGCTGCTCCTGTATCTCATATTTGGTATTTCAAAGGTATCCCGAGCCGCATGGGACTTGTCTTAGACATGTCCCCTCGCGCGCTTGAAGAAGTAATTTATTTCGCTTCTTATGTTGTAACAGAAAGTGGAGATACACCACTTGATAAGAAGCAATTACTTTCTGAAAAAGAATACCGTGCATATCGTGATCGATATGGTAGCACATTCCAAGCTGCTATGGGTGCAGAAGCGATTAAAAAGCTACTACAAGATATCGATTTAGATAAAGAAGTAGACTTCTTAAAAGAAGAATTAAAAACAGCACAAGGACAACGCCGTACTCGTGCTATTAAACGTCTAGAAGTATTAGAAGCATTCCGTAACTCTGGAAATGAACCATCTTGGATGATCTTAGATGTTCTACCAGTTATCCCACCAGAACTACGCCCGATGGTACAGTTAGATGGTGGACGTTTTGCTACTTCTGACTTAAACGACTTATATCGTCGTGTAATTAACCGTAACAACCGTTTAAAACGTCTATTGGACTTAGGTGCTCCTAGCATCATCGTTCAAAACGAAAAACGTATGTTACAAGAAGCTGTAGACGCATTAATCGATAATGGTCGTCGTGGCCGTCCAGTTACTGGACCAGGTAACCGTCCATTGAAATCACTATCTCACATGCTTAAAGGTAAACAAGGACGTTTCCGTCAAAACTTATTAGGTAAACGTGTTGACTACTCTGGTCGTTCTGTAATCGTTGTAGGACCGAACTTAAAGATGTACCAATGTGGATTACCGAAAGAAATGGCGCTTGAACTGTTCAAACCTTTCGTTATGAAAGAGTTAGTTGAAAAAGGATTAGCACACAACATTAAGAGTGCGAAACGTAAAATCGAGCGTGTACAACCTGAAGTTTGGGACGTTTTAGAATCTGTGATTAAAGAACATCCAGTACTTCTAAACCGCGCACCAACGCTTCACCGTCTTGGTATCCAGGCGTTTGAACCTACATTAGTGGAAGGTCGCGCAATCCGTCTTCATCCACTTGTATGTACTGCATACAATGCTGACTTTGACGGTGACCAAATGGCGGTTCACGTTCCGTTATCATCAGAGGCACAAGCTGAAGCACGTCTTCTTATGTTAGCGGCACAAAACATCTTGAATCCAAAAGACGGAAAACCAGTTGTTACTCCATCTCAGGATATGGTATTAGGTAACTATTACTTAACACTTGAGCGTGAAGGTGCAATCGGTGAAGGTATGGTCTTCAAAGATGCAAACGAAGCATTACTTGCATATCAAAATGGATATGTACATCTTCATACACGTGTTGCAGTTGCTGCAAGTGCAGTAAACAATGCAACATTTACTGAAGAGCAAAAAAGCATGCTTCTATTAACAACAGTTGGTAAATTAATATTTAACGAAATCTTACCAGAGTCGTTCCCTTATATTAATGAACCAACAAACTCAAACCTTGAAAAAGAAACACCAGCGAAATATTTCGTTGAAAAAGGTGCGAACATTAAAGAAATTATTGCTAGTCGCGAAGAAGTGGCGCCATTCAGCAAGAAAATCCTTGGTAACATCATTGCGGAAGTGTTCAAACGTTTCAAAATTACAGAAACATCTCGCATGCTTGACCGTATGAAAAACTTAGGATTTAAATACTCTACAAAAGCTGGTATTACAGTTGGGGTAGCTGACATCCTTGTATTAGGCGAAAAAGATGAAATTCTCCACGAAGCGCAAGCAAAAGTAGATAATGTAATTAAACAATTCCGTCGCGGTTTAATCACGGAAGAAGAACGTTACGATCGCGTTATTTCTATTTGGAGTAATGCAAAAGATGTTATCCAAGGAAAACTGATGAAATCCTTGAATAAACGCAACCCAATCTTCATGATGAGTGATTCCGGTGCCCGTGGTAACGCATCGAACTTTACTCAGCTTGCTGGTATGCGTGGTCTGATGGCCAATCCATCTGGTCGTATCATCGAACTTCCAATCAAATCAAGTTTCCGTGAAGGTTTAACAGTACTTGAGTACTTCATCTCTACGCATGGTGCGCGTAAAGGTCTTGCCGATACAGCACTTAAAACTGCCGATTCTGGTTACTTAACACGTCGTCTTGTTGACGTTGCACAAGATGTAATCGTTCGTGAAGATGATTGTGGAACAGATCGTGGTTTACTAATTGGTGCGATTAAAGAGGGTAATGAAGTTATTGAGTCATTATATGATCGTCTTGTTGGGCGTTTTGCAAGAAAAACTGTAAAACATCCTGAAACAGGTGAAGTATTAGTTGCTGAAAATCAATTAATTACTGAAGATATCGCTCATATCGTTGAAAATTCGGGTGTTGAAACTGTAAACATTCGTTCAGCGTTTACGTGTAACACTCGCCATGGTGTATGTAAGAAGTGTTATGGTCGTAACTTAGCAACTGGTACAGACGTAGAAGTAGGAGAAGCGGTAGGTATTATCGCAGCTCAATCTATCGGTGAGCCAGGTACACAGTTAACGATGCGTACATTCCATACAGGTGGGGTTGCCGGAGATGATATCACACAAGGTTTACCTCGTATCCAAGAGATCTTCGAAGCTCGTAATCCGAAAGGTCAGGCAGTTATCAGTGAAATCGACGGTGTTATCGCAGCGATCAACGATGTTAAAGATCGCCAAGAAGTAGTTGTACAGGGTGAAGTAGAAGCTCGTACGTATGCTATTCCTTACGGTGCTCGTCTGAAAGTAACTCTAGGACAGTCAATTAGCCACGGTAAAGAGTTAACAGAAGGTTCTATTGATCCGAAAGAATTACTAAAAGTAACGGACATTACAGCAGTTCAAGAATACTTATTACGTGAAGTTCAAAAAGTATACCGTATGCAAGGGGTAGAAATTGGTGACAAACACGTAGAAGTAATGGTACGTCAAATGCTACGTAAAGTTCGTGTAAGTGATGCCGGTGAAACAGATGTACTACCAGGAACGTTACTAGATATCCATCAGTTTACTGATGCGAATGCGAAGGTGTTACTGCAAGGTAAACAACCAGCAACAGCTAGACCTGTTCTACTTGGTATTACAAAAGCTTCACTTGAAACAGATTCATTCTTATCTGCCGCATCGTTCCAAGAAACAACTCGTGTCTTAACTGATGCAGCAATTAAGGGTAAACGCGATGAACTTCTAGGATTGAAAGAAAATGTTATTATCGGTAAACTTGTTCCTGCTGGAACAGGTATGAATCGTTATCGCAAAGTGGATCTTGTAAAAACAACACAAGATGACATGAATGTAGAAAACGATGAAGTTTATGTGGAACAGTAAAATTTTCCGTCGTAAATTTTGTATAAAAACAGCTAATCCTAGTTGACATTGTATGAGTCAAAATGTTACTATAAGCAAGGTTGCTCCTGAACGATGCTTTGGAGGATATTTATATGTCTTATCAAAAAGTGTCAAATGCTGAAAATGTAGTCGTTGGTCATAAACGCACATTGGAGGCAATCAAAAATGGTATAGTTAAAGAAGTTGTCATTGCGGAAGATGCTGATATGCGGTTAACCCATATTATCATTCGTACTGCCCTGCAACATAACATACCCATAACCAAAGTTGAATCAGTTCGTAAGCTTGGAAAAGTTTCGGGGATTCAAGTGGGAGCTTCAGCAATAGGAATAATAAGTTAAAACTGTTTTTGTGAGGAGAGAGCATTTGCTCTCCCTTGCAAAAACTTTGTTTTCAACTAATAATGAACCACCTGGATATGTGGTCATACAAACATGCGAAGGGAGGATAATCAAATGCCTACTATTAACCAATTAGTGAGAAATGGTCGTACTGATAAAGTATGGAAATCTAAATCACCTGCGTTAAACAAAGGGTTCAACTCTTTAAAGAAAAAATCAACTGATATCTCTGCACCTCAAAAACGTGGTGTATGTACTCGTGTTGGTACAATGACTCCAAAGAAACCTAACTCAGCGTTACGTAAATACGCTCGTGTACGTTTAACAAACGGTATCGAGGTTACAGCTTACATCCCAGGTATCGGTCATAACCTACAAGAGCATAGCGTAGTATTAATTCGCGGTGGTCGTGTAAAGGATTTACCGGGGGTACGTTACCACATCGTTCGTGGTGCGCTTGACACAGCTGGTGTTGACAAACGTATGCAAGGACGTTCTAAATATGGTACTAAGCGACCAAAACCTGCTAAAAAATAATAATTTTAAAATGAAAGGAGGAACTCAATATGCCTCGTAAAGGACCTGTTGCGAAACGTGACGTGTTACCAGATCCAATGTACAATTCGAAGCTAGTAACACGCCTTATCAACAAAATGATGGTTGACGGTAAAAAAGGTAAATCTCAAACAATTCTTTATAATGCGTTCGATATCGTAAACGAACGTACTGGTAAAGAGCCAATGGAAGTATTCGAGCAAGCTCTTAAGAACATTATGCCTGTTCTTGAAGTACGCGCTCGTCGTGTTGGTGGTGCTAACTACCAAGTTCCAGTTGAGGTTCGTCCAGAACGCCGTACAACTTTAGGTCTTCGTTGGTTAGTAAACTACGCTCGTCTTCGTGGTGAAAAAACTATGGAAGAGCGTCTTGCTAACGAAATCTTAGATGCAGCTAACAACGCTGGTGCATCTGTTAAGAAACGTGAAGACACTCATAAAATGGCAGAAGCTAACAAAGCATTTGCTCATTACCGTTGGTAGGATTCAACGTAAAATAAATGTAAGCATAAACCGCTTTATTTGTCGCTTATGGAAGTGTGGAGAGGGAGAATGCCTCTCCCTTTCGTTGGGCGCTCGTTTTACATAATGAGGGTACTGGACATACTGACATGTGTAACAATATAAAGTGGCTTTTTTGCTACTTAAAATAAAAAAATCCAATCCATATATGGAAGGAGCAAGACACCAAATGGGAAGAGAGTTCTCTTTAGAAAACACTCGTAATATTGGTATCATGGCTCACATCGATGCTGGTAAAACAACAGCTACTGAGCGTATTCTGTACTACACAGGACGTATTCATAAAATCGGTGAAACTCACGAAGGTGCATCTCAGATGGACTGGATGGAGCAAGAGCAAGAGCGTGGTATCACAATTACTTCTGCTGCAACTACAGCACAATGGAAAGGTCACCGTGTAAACATCATTGACACTCCAGGTCACGTAGACTTCACAGTAGAAGTAGAACGTTCTTTACGCGTACTTGATGGCGCGGTAGCAGTACTTGATGCACAATCTGGTGTTGAACCACAAACAGAAACTGTTTGGCGTCAGGCTACTACTTATGGCGTACCTCGTATCGTATTCGTTAACAAAATGGATAAGATTGGTGCGGACTTCTTATACTCTGTAGGAACAATCCATGATCGTTTACAAGCAAACGCACATCCAATTCAGTTACCAATCGGTGCTGAAGATGAGTTCAATGGTATCATTGACCTTGTTGAAGAATGTGCTTACATGTACGGTAACGATTTAGGAACAGACATTCAACGTGTTGAAATTCCTGAAGAGCACAAAGAATTAGCTGAAGAATACCGTGGAAAACTTATTGAAGCGGTAGCTGAGCTTGATGAAGAAATGATGATGAAGTACCTAGAAGGTGAAGAAATCACTGTAGAAGAGCTTAAAGCTGGTATCCGTAAGGCTACAACTTCTGTAGAATTCTTCCCAGTAATCTGTGGTTCTGCATTCAAAAACAAAGGTGTTCAAATTCTGTTAGACGCAGTTATCGACTACCTACCATCTCCATTAGACGTACCTGCTATTAAAGGTATCGTTCCTGATACAGATGAAGAAGTAGAACGTAAGTCTAGCGATGAAGAACCATTCGCAGCTCTAGCATTCAAAATCATGACTGACCCTTATGTTGGTAAGTTAACGTTCTTCCGTGTGTACTCTGGTGTGTTAAACTCTGGATCATACGTGAAAAACTCAACTAAAGGTAAGCGTGAGCGTGTAGGTCGTATCCTACAAATGCACGCTAACAGCCGTGAAGAGATCTCAACAGTTTACGCTGGTGACATCGCTGCTGCTGTAGGTTTAAAAGATACTACTACTGGTGATACTCTTTGTGACGAGAAGAGCCTTGTTATCCTTGAGTCTATGGAATTCCCAGAACCAGTTATCTCTGTAGCTATCGAACCAAAATCTAAAGCTGACCAAGATAAAATGGGTACAGCATTATCTAAGCTTTCTGAAGAAGATCCAACATTCCGTGCTCACACTGACCAAGAAACTGGCCAAACAATCATCGCTGGTATGGGTGAACTTCACCTTGATATCATCGTTGACCGTATGCGCCGTGAATTCAAAGTTGAAGCAAACGTTGGTGCTCCTCAGGTAGCATACCGTGAGACTTTCCGCGCTGCTGCGAAAGTTGAAGGTAAGTTCGCTCGTCAATCTGGTGGTCGTGGACAATTCGGTCACGTTTGGATTGAGTTTGAACCTAACGAAGAAGGTAAAGGATTCGAATTCGAAAACAAGATCGTCGGTGGTGTAGTTCCACGTGAATACATCCCAGCTGTTGGAGCAGGTCTTGAAGATGCACTTAAAAATGGTGTACTAGCTGGTTATCCACTAGTTGACATTAAAGCTGCATTAGTTGACGGATCTTACCATGATGTTGACTCCTCTGAGATGGCGTTCAAAATCGCTGCATCTATGGCGCTTAAAGCTGCGGTTTCTAAATGTAGCCCAGTAATTCTTGAGCCAATGATGAAAGTTGAAGTTGTAATTCCTGAAGAGTACATGGGTGACATTATGGGTGACGTAACATCTCGTCGTGGACGTGTAGAAGGTATGGAAGCTCGCGGTAACGCACAAGTTGTTCGCGCTATGGTTCCACTTTCTGAAATGTTCGGTTATGCAACGTCATTACGTTCTAACACTCAAGGACGCGGAACATTCTCTATGGTGTTTGACCACTATGAAGAAGTACCAAAGTCTGTTTCTGAAGAAATTATCAAAAAAAATAAAGGTGAATAATTGATTTTTATCGATTGTTCAAGTATAACTACTTATGTAAGCTTAGAAAGTGGGGCGTAAGTTTCACTTTCTAGTCTAAATATAAAATAACCTATATAAACTAAGGAGGAATTTAGAATGGCTAAAGCTAAATTCGAACGTTCTAAACCCCATGTTAACATCGGTACAATCGGCCACGTTGACCATGGTAAAACTACATTAACTGCTGCGATCACTACAGTTCTTGCAAAAGCTGGTGGTGCTGAAGCACGCGGATACGATCAAATCGATGCTGCTCCAGAAGAAAGAGAGCGCGGTATCACAATCTCAACTGCACACGTTGAGTACGAAACTGAAACTCGTCACTATGCACACGTTGACTGCCCAGGTCACGCTGACTATGTTAAAAACATGATCACTGGTGCTGCTCAAATGGACGGCGGTATCTTAGTAGTATCTGCTGCTGATGGCCCAATGCCTCAAACACGTGAGCACATCCTTCTTTCTCGTCAAGTAGGTGTTCCTTACATCGTTGTATTCTTAAACAAATGCGACATGGTAGACGACGAAGAATTATTAGAATTAGTAGAAATGGAAGTTCGCGACCTATTATCTGAATACGGATTCCCAGGCGACGACATTCCTGTAATCAAAGGTTCTGCTCTTAAAGCTCTTCAAGGAGAAGCTGATTGGGAAGCAAAAATCATTGAATTAATGGCTGAAGTTGATGCTTACATCCCAACTCCAGAACGTGAAACTGACAAACCATTCTTAATGCCTGTAGAGGATGTATTCTCTATCACAGGTCGTGGTACAGTTGCTACTGGTCGTGTTGAGCGCGGTATCGTTAAAGTTGGTGACGTAGTAGAAATCATCGGTCTTGCTGAAGAAAATGCTTCTACAACTGTAACTGGTGTAGAGATGTTCCGTAAACTTCTTGACCAAGCTCAAGCTGGAGACAACATCGGTGCTTTACTTCGTGGGGTTGCTCGTGAAGACATCCAACGTGGACAAGTACTTGCAAAAAGCGGCTCTGTAAAAGCTCACGCTAAATTCAAAGCTGAAGTTTTCGTATTATCTAAAGAAGAAGGTGGACGTCACACTCCATTCTTCGCTAACTACCGTCCTCAGTTCTACTTCCGTACAACTGACGTAACTGGTATCATCCAATTACCAGAAGGTACTGAAATGGTAATGCCTGGTGATAACATCGAAATGACTATCGAACTTATCGCTCCAATCGCTATCGAAGAGGGAACTAAATTCTCTATTCGTGAAGGTGGACGTACAGTAGGTTACGGCGTAGTTGCTACTATCGTTGAGTAATCTTAACTGATATAAAAAAACCTAAGGGATTTTCCCTTAGGTTTTTTGTTTGTTTTTATATAATGAATAAGATTATATTTTTATATTTTGACGAGTTTCTTCTATAGTAATATGAAAACAACAAAATAGAATCCAGAAACTGTAAAATGAATTCTGTTAGATGAAAACTTGAAATTCTTTAAAGTGCCATGTATAATAGCAAAAGTAGAGAAAAGCAGATGCAATCAAAAAGATGCTTGCATCTAGACGAATAACATTGTATAATAGACAATGTTGGTCTTTGACTGCGATGAAGTGGAAGGTTGCTGACACACCCGGCCGCTTTGCCATGGCATGGTGTGGGGAAATTTCCATGGAGAAGGTCTATTTTAGAAATAGGCGAACGAAGGAGGGAAAATAATGGCAAAAGAAAAAATTCGTATCCGTTTAAAAGCTTACGATCACCGTATTCTTGATCAGTCAGCTGAGAAAATTGTAGAAACAGCTAAGCGTTCTGGGGCAACAGTTTCTGGTCCGATCCCATTACCAACTGAAAAAACTGTTTACACAATTCTTCGTGCTGTTCATAAGTACAAAGATTCTCGTGAGCAATTCGAAATGCGCACGCACAAACGTCTAATCGACATCGTGAGTCCTACTCCGCAAACAGTAGATTCATTAATGCGTTTAGACTTACCATCTGGTGTAGATATCGAAATCAAACTATAATTTATATAACTTAAAAATGTAGGAGGTGTAACTCATGACCAAAGGAATCTTAGGAAGAAAGATCGGTATGACTCAAGTATTTGCTGAGAACGGTGAGTTAATCCCAGTAACAGTTATCGCTGCTAATCCAAACGTTGTTCTTCAAAAGAAAACAACTGAAACTGATGGCTACAATGCAATCCAGTTAGGATTTGAAGATAAACGTGAAAAGTTAACTAACAAACCTGAACAAGGCCACACTGCTAAAGCATCTACAACTCCTAAGCGCTTCATTCGCGAAATCCGCGATGCAGACGTGGACGGATTAGAGGTTGGTCAAGAGGTAAAAGTTGATGTTTTCGCTACAGGTGAAATCGTTGACGTAACAGGAATTTCTAAAGGTAAAGGTTTCCAAGGTGTAATTAAACGCCACGGACAATCTCGCGGACCTATGTCTCATGGTTCTCGCTATCACCGTCGTCCAGGTTCAATGGGCCCAGTTGCTCCGAACCGTGTATTCAAAGGCAAAAAACTTGCTGGACGTATGGGTGGAGACCAAGTTACTATCCAAAACTTAGAAATCGTTCAAGTTGACACTGAGCGCAACTTATTACTAGTAAAAGGTAACGTTCCAGGTGCTAAGAAATCTCTTGTAGTTGTTCAAGGCGCTGTGAAGGTTAGCAAATAATTCACAATAGGAAGGAGGAATTCCAATGCCAAAAGTTACTGTATATAACCAAACTGGTTCACAGGTTGGTGAAATCGAATTAGCTGAAGCTATTTTCGGTATCGAACCAAATGAAGCTGTACTTTTCGAAGCTGTAATGATGCAACGTGCATCTTTACGTCAAGGTACACACAAAGTAAAAACTCGCTCTGAAGTTCGCGGTGGTGGTCGTAAACCATGGCGCCAAAAAGGAACTGGACGTGCTCGTCAAGGTTCTATCCGCTCTCCTCAATGGCGTGGTGGTGGTACGGTATTCGGACCTACACCAAGAAGCTATGCGTACAAACTTCCTAAGAAAGTTCGTCGTTTAGCAATCAAATCTGCATTAGCTACTAAAGTAGTTGAGAACAACATTGTAGTTCTTGAAGACCTAGTGTTAAATGCACCAAAAACAAAAGACATGGTAGCAGTACTTAAAGGATTAACTGTTGAGAAGAAAGCTCTTATCGTAACTGCTGATGCAAACGAATCTGTAGAGTTATCTGCTCGCAATATCCCTGGAGTAACAGTAATCACTGCTGATGGCGTAAACGTTTTAGACGTGCTTCATCATGATAAGCTAATCATGACAAAAGCGGCAGTGGAAAAAGTAGAGGAGGTGCTTGCATAATGAGAGATCCTCGTGATATCATTAAGCGCCCAGTTATCACTGAACGTTCTATGGAAATGATGGCTGAAAAAAAATACACGTTCGATGTGGACGTTAAATCTAATAAAACAGAAGTTAAAGATGCTCTTGAAGCGATCTTTGGTGTTAAAGTAGAAAAAGTGAACATCATGAACTACAAGCCGAAAGCAAAACGCGTTGGTCGTCACGCTGGTTTTACTAGCCGTCGTCGTAAAGCAATCGTTAAGCTAACTGCTGACAGCAAAGAAATCGAAATCTTCCAAGGCGTTTAATTCTTACTAAAGAAGGAGGGAAATTGAGATGGGAATTAAAAAGTATAATCCAACTACTAACGGTCGTCGTAACATGACTACGAATGATTTCGCTGAAATCACGACTGACAGACCCGAAAAGTCTTTACTTGCTCCTTTAAGCAAGAAGGCTGGTCGTAATAACCAAGGTAAAATTACTGTACGTCATCAAGGTGGCGGACATAAGCGTCAATACCGTATCATCGACTTTAAACGTAACAAAGATGGAATTCCAGGACGCGTTGCTACGATCGAATACGATCCAAACCGCTCTGCGAATATCGCATTAATTAACTACGTTGACGGTGAAAAACGTTACATCCTTGCTCCTAAAACTTTAGAAGTAGGTATGGAAGTTATGTCTGGCCCTGAAGCTGACATCAAAATCGGTAACGCATTACCATTAATCAACATTCCAGTAGGTACTGTTGTTCATAACATCGAGCTTAAGCCTGGTCGTGGCGGACAATTAGTTCGTTCTGCTGGTACATCTGCTCAAGTACTTGGTAAAGAAGGTAAATACGTACTTGTACGTTTAACTTCTGGTGAAGTACGTCTTGTATTATCTGCTTGTCGCGCTACAATCGGTCAAGTTGGTAATGAACAACACGAACTTATCAAAATCGGTAAAGCAGGTCGCTCTCGCTGGTTAGGTAAGCGCCCAACAGTTCGTGGTTCTGTAATGAACCCGGTTGATCACCCACACGGTGGTGGTGAAGGACGCTCTCCAATCGGACGTAAGTCTCCAATGTCTCCATGGGGTAAACCAACTCTTGGATTCAAGACTCGTAAGAAAAACAAAGCGTCTGATAAATTTATCGTTCGTCGTCGTAAAAAATAATGGGATTGTAGTACGGTTCATTTCTAGAACCGTACGCCAATCACGAAGGGAGGCACCAAAATGGCTCGTAGCTTAAAAAAAGGACCATTTGTCGATGATCACTTAATGAACAAAATGGAAAAATTAGTTGCATCTGAGCAAAAACAAGTTGTTAAAACTTGGTCTCGCCGTTCAACAATCTTCCCTCAGTTCATCGGGCACACAATCGCTGTATATGATGGTCGTAAACACGTACCTGTGTACATCACTGAGGATATGGTTGGCCATAAGTTAGGTGAATTTGCACCAACTCGTACGTATAAAGGTCACCTTGCTGACGATAAGAAAACTAGAAGATAATGAGAGGAGGCACTTCAATGCAAGCTAAAGCAGTAGCGAGAACAGTTCGTATTGCTCCTCGTAAAGTTCGTTTAGTAGTAGACTTAATCCGAGGTAAGCAAGTGGGTGAAGCGATTGCTATCCTTAACCACACACCAAAAACTGCTTCTCCAGTTGTAGAAAAAGTTTTAAAATCTGCAATCGCAAATGCAGAGCACAATTATGAAATGGACATTAACAACCTAGTTGTAGAAAAAGTTTTCGTTGACGAAGGTCCAACGTTGAAACGTTTCCGTCCACGTGCAATGGGTCGTGCAAGCCAAATTAACAAACGCACAAGCCACATCACAGTTGTGGTATCAGAAAAGAAGGAGGGATAATCGATGGGTCAAAAGGTTAATCCAATTGGTCTTCGTGTCGGTGTTATCCGTGACTGGGAATCTCGTTGGTTCGCTGAGAAAGATTACGCTACATTATTACATGAAGACATCAAAATCCGTGAGTACATTACTGTACGCTTAAAAGATTCTGCTGTTGCTAAAGTAGAAATCGAACGTGCAGCAAATCGTGTAAATGTTACAATTCACACTGCAAAACCTGGTATGGTAATTGGTAAAGGTGGTACTGAAGTTGAAGCACTTCGTAAAGCTCTTAACCAATTAACAGGCAAGCGTGTACACATCAACATTTTGGAAGTTAAGAGAGCTGATCTTAACGCTAAATTAGTAGGCGAAAACATTGCTCGTCAATTAGAAAACCGTGTATCATTCCGTCGTGCACAAAAGCAAGTTATTCAACGTGCTATGCGTGCAGGTGCTAAAGGTATTAAAACACAGGTTTCTGGTCGTCTTGGCGGAGCTGATATCGCTCGTGCAGAATCTTACAGTGAAGGAACTGTTCCACTTCATACACTTCGCGCTGATATTGACTATGCAGCAGTTGAAGCTGATACAACATACGGTAAATTAGGCGTAAAAGTATGGATCTACCGTGGAGAAGTCCTTCCTACAAAAAAGAAAGCTTCTGAGGAAGGAGGAAAATAATATGTTAATGCCAAAACGCGTAAAATATCGTAGAGAGCATCGTGGTAAAATGCGTGGTCGTGCAAAAGGTGGAACTGAAATTGCTTTCGGTGAATTCGGTTTACAAGCACAAGCTGCTTCATGGATTACAAACCGTCAAATCGAAGCTGCTCGTCGTGCAATGACTCGTTACATGAAACGTGGCGGTAAAGTATGGATTAAAATTTTCCCTTCTAAGCCTTACACTGCAAAACCTCTAGAAGTACGTATGGGTTCCGGTAAAGGGGCACCAGAAGGCTGGGTAGCAGTAGTAAAACCTGGGAAAATTATGTTCGAAATCGCGGGTGTATCTGAAGAGGTAGCACGCGAAGCATTACGTCTTGCAGCTCACAAGTTACCTGTGAAATGTAAATTCGTAAAACGTGAAGAAAATGGTGGTGAATCTAATGAAAACTAATGATATTCGTGAATTAACCACTGCCGAAATCGAAACAAAAGTTAAAGCTTTAAAGGAAGAGTTGTTTAATCTTCGCTTCCAACTTGCTACAGGACAATTAGAGAATCCAACTCGCATTCGTGAAGTGCGCAAAGCGATTGCTCGTATGAAAACTGTAGTTCGTGAAAGAGAGATCGGAATTAATCGATAAATTGAGGGGAGGTTTGCATAGTGAGCGAACGTAACCAACGCAAAGTTTATACTGGTCGTGTAGTGTCTGACAAAATGGACAAAACGATTACAGTTTTAGTTGAAACTTACAAAACTCATTCCTTGTACGGAAAACGTGTTAAGTATTCTAAGAAGTACAAAGCCCATGATGAGCAAAACCAAGCGAAACTTGGCGATATCGTAAAAATCATGGAAACTCGCCCGCTTTCTGCTACTAAGCGTTTCCGTTTAGTTGAAATCGTTGAAGAAGCGGTTATTATCTAAATAGACGAATCGGAATTTTTAGTCCGAAGGGAGGTTTCATAACATGATCCAACAAGAATCTCGTTTGAAAGTTGCTGACAACTCTGGTGCACGTGAACTTTTAACAATTAAAGTATTAGGCGGCTCTGGTCGTAAATATGCTAACATTGGTGATATTATCGTTGCTACGGTAAAACAAGCAACACCAGGTGGCGTTGTTAAAAAAGGTGACGTTGTTAAAGCAGTAGTAGTACGTACGAAGAGCGGAGCTCGTCGTCCGGACGGTTCTTATATCAAATTTGATGAAAACGCAGCGGTTATCATTAAAGACGATAAGAGCCCACGTGGTACTCGTATCTTCGGACCAGTAGCTCGTGAATTACGTGATAGCAACTTCATGAAGATCGTTTCTTTAGCTCCAGAAGTTCTATAATTTAAGGTATTGCCTTGCTAAGGAGGTGCAGAATTAAGATGCATGTAAAAAAAGGTGATAAAGTACAGGTAATCACTGGTAAAGACAAAGGAAAACAAGGCGTTATCCTTGTGGCTTTCCCAAAGCAAAACCGTGTTATCGTTGAGGGTGTTAACATCGTTAAGAAGCACTCTAAGCCATCTCAATTAAATCCACAAGGTGGAATTATTACTAAAGAAGCACCTATTCACGTTTCTAACGTTATGATTTTAGATCCGAAAACAGGTGAACCTACTCGTGTAGGCTTCAAAGTAGAAGATGGTAAAAAAGTTCGTATTGCAAAAAAATCTGGTGAATTATTAGATAAATAATTTTCTTAAGAAAGGAGGTCACTTCATTGAATCGCCTTAAAGAGAAGTTCCAAAAGGAAATTACTCCTGCTCTAGTGAGCAAGTTTAACTATAAATCTGTGATGGAAGTACCGAAAATCGAAAAGATCGTAATCAACACTGGTGTTGGTGACGCGGTATCTAACTCAAAAGCTTTAGACAATGCAGTAGAAGAATTAACACAAATCGCAGGTCAAAAACCTGTTGTAACTCGTGCTAAAAAATCAATCGCTGGTTTCCGTCTTCGTGAAGGTATGCCAATCGGTGCGAAAGTAACTTTACGCGGCGAGCAAATGTATGAGTTCTTCGACAAATTAGTATCAGTTTCTTTACCACGTGTACGTGATTTCCGTGGTGTTTCTAAGAAATCATTCGATGGTCGTGGAAACTATACATTAGGTGTTAAAGAGCAACTTATTTTCCCTGAGATTGATTATGATAAAGTAAGCAAAGTCCGCGGTATGGACATCGTAATCGTTACTACAGCGAAAACTGATGAAGAAGCTCGTGAACTTTTAACACAATTCGGTATGCCATTCCAAAAATAATGGAAGCCAACGCTAAGTAGAGGAGGCGAAAACGTGGCTAAAAAATCTATGATAGCGAAACAAAAGCGTACTCCTAAGTTTAAAGTACAAGAGTATACACGTTGCGAGCGCTGCGGTCGTCCGCATTCTGTATACCGCAAATTTAAACTTTGCCGTATTTGTTTCCGTGAACTTGCATATAAAGGTCAAATTCCTGGTGTTAAAAAAGCTAGTTGGTAAAACCCACAAATGGGAAGGAGGTAAAACACATGGTGATGACAGATCCAATTGCAGACATGCTTACTCGCATCCGTAATGCGAACATGGTACGTCATGAGAAATTAGAGGTTCCTGCTTCTAAAATCAAAAAAGAGATCGCTGAACTTTTAAAACGTGAAGGTTTCATTCGTGATGTAGAATACATCGAGGATAACAAACAAGGTATCCTTCGTATTTTCCTGAAATATGGTGCAAACAATGAACGTGTAATCACTGGATTAAAACGTATCAGTAAACCTGGCTTACGCGTTTACGCTAAAGCTGACGAAGTACCACGTGTACTTAACGGATTAGGTATCGCTCTTGTTTCTACATCTAAGGGAGTAATGACAGACAAAGATGCTCGTCAATTACAAACTGGTGGAGAAGTAGTAGCATACGTTTGGTAATATATATTTAAAACGAACGGAGGTGTGACCACATGTCTCGTATTGGTAAAAAGATTCTTGAAATCCCTGCAGGTGTTACTATTACAGTTGCAGAAGACAATACTGTAACAGTAAAAGGCCCTAAAGGTGAATTAACTCGTACTTTCAATGCTGATATGCTTATCAAAATTGAAGAGAATACATTAACAGTTGAGCGTCCATCTGAACAGAAGGAACACCGTGCATTACACGGTACAACTCGTGCTTTAATCGGAAACATGGTTGAAGGTGTAACTGCAGGTTTCGCACGCGGACTTGAATTAGTCGGTGTTGGTTACCGTGCCCAAAAACAAGGTGATAAACTTGTATTAAGCGTAGGTTATTCTCATCCAGTAGAAATGACTCCGGAAGCAGGTCTTGAAGTTGAAGTACCTGCACCAACTAAAATCGTAATCAAAGGTATCGACAAGCAACGTGTTGGCGAATTCGCTGCTAACATCCGCGCTGTCCGTGCTCCAGAGCCATATAAAGGCAAAGGTATTCGTTACGAAGGCGAAGTTGTTCGTCGTAAAGAAGGTAAAACTGCTAAGTAAACCCGTTAGGTGAGAGAAAGGAGTGACAAGAAAATGATCACTAAAGCTGATAAAAATGCGACTCGTAAGAAAAGACATGCACGTGTACGTGCTAAACTTACTGGTACTGCAGAACGTCCACGTTTAAACGTGTTCCGTTCTAACCAACATATTTACGCTCAAGTTATTGATGATGTAAATGGTGTAACGTTAGTAAGTGCATCTACTCTTGATAAAGACCTTGCTCTTAACGGTACTAGCAATGTTGAGGCTGCTACGAAAGTTGGAGAATCAGTTGCTAAGCGTGCTGTAGAGAAAGGCGTTAAAGAAGTAGTATTTGATCGCGGTGGTTACTTATACCATGGCCGTGTTAAAGCTCTAGCTGAAGCTGCTCGTGAGGCTGGATTACAATTTTAATGGTCAAAGGAGGGAAAATTGATGCATCGCATTGACCCAAGTAAATTAGAACTTGAAGAACGTGTAGTTACGATAAATCGTGTCGCGAAAGTTGTTAAGGGTGGTCGTCGTTTCCGCTTTGCTGCACTAGTTGTAGTTGGCGATAAAAACGGTCATGTTGGATTCGGTACTGGTAAAGCACAAGAGGTACCAGACGCAATTCGCAAAGCTATCGAAGACGCTAAGAAAAACTTAATCGCTGTACCATTAGTTGGTACAACAATTCCACACACAATCAACGGTCATTTTGGAGCTGGTGAAGTATTCTTAAAGCCTGCTGCTGAGGGTACTGGTGTTATTGCTGGTGGACCTGTTCGTGCGGTTCTTGAATTAGCTGGTGTACAAGATATTCTTTCGAAATCTCTTGGTTCTAACACACCAATCAACATGATTCGCGCTACTGTGAACGGATTAAGCGAACTTAAGCGCGCTGAAGATGTTGCAAAATTACGCGGTAAATCTGTAGAAGAGCTACTAGGTTAAGGAGGGAAAACAAATGGCGAAAAAGTTAGAAATTACCCTCACTCGTAGTGTAATTGGTCGTCCACAAGATCAACGTGCGACGGTAGAAGCTTTAGGTCTTAAAAAGTTGAATTCAACTGTAGTTAAGGAAGAAACTCCTGCTATTCTTGGTATGATCAACAAAGTTTCTCACCTTATAACTGTAAAAGAAGCTTAAGGATAACTCATTAATATAAGGAGGTGCCTGGGAATGAAACTTCATGAATTAAAACCTGCAGAAGGTTCTCGTAAAGTACGTAACCGTGTCGGTCGTGGTATCGGTTCTGGTAACGGTAAAACTGCTGGTAAAGGTCATAAAGGACAAAACGCACGTTCTGGTGGCGGTGTTCGTCTTGGCTTCGAAGGTGGTCAAACTCCATTATTCCGTCGTTTACCAAAACGCGGCTTCACAAACATTAACCGTAAAGAGTTTGCTATTGTAAACTTATCAACGTTAAATCGTTTTGAAGATGGTACAGAAGTAACACCTGAATTATTGCTGGAAACTGGCGTTATCAGCAAATTAAACGACGGTGTTAAAGTTCTTGCAAGCGGAGCAGTAGAGAAAAAACTAACTGTTAAAGCGCACAAGTTCTCTTCAAGTGCTAAAGAAGCAATTGAAGCAGCTGGCGGATCAGTTGAGGTGATCTAATGTTTCGTACAATCTCCAACTTTATGCGCGTTGCTGAGATAAGACGTAAAATATTATTCACTTTAGCGATGTTAATCGTATTCAGGATTGGCACGTTTATCCCCGTGCCATTTACAAATGGAGACGTACTGAAGGCACAAGATCAATTAAATGCTTTAGGTATTCTAAATACATTTGGCGGTGGAGCCTTGAAAAACTTCTCCATCTTTGCGATGGGAATCATGCCGTATATTACAGCATCCATCATCGTGCAATTATTGCAGATGGATGTTGTTCCTAAATTTTCGGAATGGTCGAAGCAAGGCGAAATGGGCCGTCGTAAATTAACGCAATTCACGCGTTACTTTACAATTGTTCTTGCGTTTATTCAGGGGTTTGGTATGTCAATCGGTTTTAACGGTATGGTAGGTGGACAATTAATTTTGAATCCAGGTTGGAGCACTTATTTATACATTGCTACGGTACTGACTGCTGGTACTGCATTTTTAATGTGGTTAGGTGAACAGATTACAGCTAAAGGTGTAGGTAATGGTATTTCCATCCTTATCTTTGGTGGTATTGCCGCAGCGATCCCAAGTGTTATATCTCAAGTGTATCAGCAACAGTTTCAAAATATCGGAGATCAATTGTTCATGAGTATCGTTAAAGTTGCATTGATTTTACTAGCTGTGCTAGCAGTTATTGTGGGTGTTATTTTCATTCAACAGGCTGTTAGAAAGATCCCAATTCAATATGCGAAGCGTGTAACAGGAGGAAATGGTGGTTATGCTGGAGCACAAAACACACATTTACCGCTTAAGGTAAATAGTGCTGGTGTTATTCCAGTAATTTTTGCTGTTTCATTCTTAATTACGCCTCCGACTATTGCACAGTTCTTCCCGAAACATGATGTATCGCAGTGGATTATTGCAAACTTTAACTATTCTCACCCAGTGGGAATGATCATATATGTTGCGCTCATTGTAGCCTTCACATATTTCTATGCATTTGTTCAGGTTAATCCAGAACAAATGTCAGAGAATCTAAACAAGCAAGGTGGATATGTTCCAGGTATTCGTCCGGGTAAGAATACGGAACAATATCTAACAAAAATCTTGTATCGTTTGACCTTTGTAGGATCAATTTTCCTAGCAGCGATTGCAATCTTACCAGTTATCTTTACGAAATTGGGAAATCTTCCTCCATCTGCACAGATCGGTGGAACGAGTATGTTAATCGTTGTCGGCGTTGCTTTAGAAACAATGAAGCAGCTAGAAAGCCAACTGGTAAAACGCCATTACAAAGGGTTTATCAAGCAGTGAGTAAGTGGGAAGAATGGTCTTCCCTACATGCTCATGTACTCTGAGGGGGAACAAGGATGAACTTAATTTTAATGGGGCTTCCTGGTGCTGGTAAAGGTACACAAGCCGAACAGATTGTTGCCAAGTATAACATCCCTCACATTTCGACAGGAGATATGTTCCGTGCAGCTATGAAGGCTGAAACTGAAATGGGTCTACAAGCAAAATCTTTTATTGATAAAGGTGCACTTGTTCCAGATGAAGTTACAATCGGAATCGTTCGTGAACGTTTAAGTCAAGAAGACTGCGTAAGAGGTTTCTTACTAGATGGTTTCCCACGAACTGTTGCACAAGCATCAGCTCTTGAAGAAATTATGAAAGATCTTGGCAAAAAAATCGACTATGTTTTAAACATTAATGTGGATTCAGGGTTGTTATTAAAACGCCTTACAGGCCGTCGCATTTGTAAAGAGTGCGGTGCGACTTACCACTTAGAGTTCAATCCACCAGCAAAAGCTGATGTGTGCGATAAATGTGGTGGCGAATTATATCAACGCTCTGATGACAATGAAGAAACTGTGGCAAATCGTTTAGATGTAAATATTAAGCAAACAAAACCTTTGCTTGATTTCTACGAGGAGCTTGGTTACTTACAAAGCATTAATGGTGAGCAAGATATCAATAAAGTATTTGCTGATATCGATGTTCTCATCGGAGGCTTAGCGTAATGATCATCTGCAAAACTCCTCGCGAGATAGAAATCATGCGAGAAGCTGGCAGGATCGTTGCTTTAACTCATCAAGAGTTGAAACAGCACATTACTCCAGGAATTACAACGAAAGAGCTCGATCAAATAGCGGAAAAGACGATTCAAAAATATGGTGCTACGCCATCTTTTAAAGGATACAACGGATTTCCGGGGAGCATATGTGCTTCTGTAAATGAAGAGCTTGTACACGGAATTCCAGGGAAGCGCAAGCTCAAAGAGGGCGATATCATCAGTATCGATATTGGTGCGAAATACAATGGGTACCATGGAGATTCTGCATGGACGTATCCAGTTGGAAACATTTCTGAATCTGTTCAAAAGCTACTTGATGTCACAGAAAAATCGTTGTATCTTGGTCTAGAACAAGTAAAACCAGGCGAGAGATTATCAAATATCTCACATGCGGTTCAAACCCATGCTGAAGAGAATGGATTCTCGATCGTTAGGGAGTATGTTGGTCACGGAATCGGGCAAGACTTACATGAGGACCCTCAAATCCCGCACTATGGTCCACCAAATAGAGGCCCTAGATTAAAGCCGGGAATGGTCATCTGTGTTGAGCCGATGGTGAATCAAGGAAGACGATATGTAAAAACACTATCTGATGACTGGACAGTGGTAACGGTAGATGGTAAATGGTGTGCCCATTTTGAGCACACGATTGCTCTTACAGAAGCAGGATACGAAATCCTTACCACTTTATAAGTAGCTGGCTCTCCGGGATTTCAGAGCAGTGTAAAATGTTACTGATTTGAAGAAGGGAGAACTATTGAATGGCTAAAGATGATGTAATTGAAGTCGAAGGTACCGTTCTTGAAACGTTGCCAAATGCTATGTTCAAAGTAGAATTAGAGAATGGGCATGTCGTATTGGCTCACGTTTCTGGTAAAATCCGTATGAACTTCATTCGTATTTTACCAGGAGACAAAGTTACGGTAGAATTATCTCCGTACGATTTAAATCGTGGTCGTATTACGTACCGTTTTAAATAATATAGCACTCCGTAATCTTTAAGGAGGTTCGAGACATGAAAGTAAGACCGTCAGTTAAACCAATCTGCGAAAAATGTAAAGTTATTCGTAGACGTGGAAAAGTAATGGTTATTTGTGAAAACCCTAAACATAAACAAAAACAAGGTTAATCAGAAGGAGGTGCATTCGGAATGGCACGTATCGCAGGTGTAGATATTCCTCGTGACAAACGCGTTGTTATTTCTTTAACTTACGTATTCGGCATTGGTCGCACAACTGCTGAAAAAATTCTTGCTGAAGCTGGTGTTTCTGAAGAAACACGAGTTCGTGATTTAACGGAAGACGAATTAGGACGTATCCGTGATATCATCGATCGTATTAAAGTTGAGGGAGACCTTCGTCGTGAAGTATCTCTTAACATCAAACGTCTAATGGAGATCGGTTCTTACCGTGGTCTTCGTCACCGTCGTGGTTTACCAGTTCGTGGTCAAAACTCTAAAAACAATGCTCGTACACGTAAAGGTCCACGTCGTACAGTAGCAAATAAAAAGAAATAATAAGTAAAGGAGGTTGAACTAACAATGGCACGTAAAACAAACACTCGTAAAAAACGTGTGAAAAAGAATATTGAAGCTGGTGTAGCTCATATTCGTTCTACTTTCAACAACACAATCGTAACACTTACAGATACTCACGGTAACGCACTTTCTTGGTCTAGTGCTGGTGCACTTGGTTTCCGTGGATCTCGTAAATCTACTCCATTCGCTGCGCAAATGGCTGCTGAAACTGCTGCTAAAGCTGCAATGGAGCACGGTTTAAAAACTTTAGAGGTTACTGTTAAAGGTCCTGGTGCTGGTCGTGAAGCTGCAATTCGTGCTCTTCAAGCTGCAGGTCTAGAAGTAACAGCAATTAGAGATGTTACTCCAGTTCCTCATAATGGATGTCGTCCACCAAAACGTCGTCGTGTGTAATTTTTCTGTATAGAATTTTCCCTTTTGTCTATAATGGATATGATGCATTATCGAGAAATTTCGTACAGAAACATCGCTTGTTGTGCACAATCGGGAACTGCCTAAGGGGGACTTTCGGTTAGACAGGGGGTTATACCTTTGTTTAACCGGGGTTTCGACGTTTTGAAGGAGGGTTTAGTTAATGATTGAAATCGAAAAGCCGAAAATCGAAACGGTTGAACTTAACGAAGATGCTAAATATGGTAAATTCGTAATTGAACCGCTTGAGCGTGGCAAAAAAACTTCGTACCATTTCATTTACAATAAAAAAAGACAGTTTAAA
>NZ_JBNNUF010000024.1:0-40311 GCF_050279465.1 Bacillus sp. NPDC094077
AAGTGACTCTAATTTTTCCCATAGAAAAATCCCCTCCATAGTAAACAGGTTAATGTGCTTTCTTTTTCCTGTCTACTATAAGGGGATCATATCAATATAGAGTGTCGTTTCTTTTTTGACTTGATGAGAATGGCTATTTTCCATGGTCTTAATCGAGGAAATTTTATGTGTTTACTTATATCGAAAAACCACTTCATGAAGAACTGCAGCGTACAAATGCAAAAAACAGGATCGGCGAAATCGTGATTTATCTTATGGGAAAGTAATGAAAATATTAGATTTTTATAAAGAAAGAGGGCATTTAGTAAACTATATGTGCACCACAAGGGTAAAGGATTTACATTATGACGACTATGATGGGAAGTACTGGTTAAAAGTTAAGGGGAAAGGGGACAAGGTGCGTGAACTTTTCATTTCAGAACTTTTGCATGATTGTATTTGTGAAATAATAAGAAGAAGAGGATTTCAAACGGTATTGGAAAAAGGGGATGAGAGTCCGTTATTTACTAACATAGGTTGTACCTCACTTTTTCATAGTATATCTACTGTATACAAAAAAACGTAGGCTTACGCATACTGACATTCTCCTCCCACCTAAGATTGGTGCTTCACGCTTTTACATTTGTGAGGAAGGAGTCTTTTGTCGAAAAATGATAAATTAACTTGATAATATTAAACTACCAATAAAGTAGTCATATAATTAAAAGCAGGTTGAAATATTCAATCTGCTTTTAATTACAAAGTATTAAATTAATGATAAATAAAGCCACTGAAGAAAAAAGTATTTATAAATTCAAGTTACTTTTCAATGTCCAATATTTCTTTCCATCATTTTTAAACGAAAATTCAACCCATCCATTTGGGTCTTCACGATAAATGCTTACTTTTGATCCAATAGTTAATTTTCCTACTAGATTTTGTTCTGGAGTAATATTCGGATTACTTCTAATTTTTACTGTATATGGGTATGGTATTTGAAGGTATTCACCTGATGATTTAACACTCGTTTTTGTTCCCGTTGGGTATGATTTATATGGAATTTCACTTGACAAGGCATCCACATTTAATGCTTCTGGATTTTTATTTAGTATTTTAGAATCTTTATAGTCTTCAGCTTTAAAAGGTCTAATACGTTGCATTATGCTCGCAATTTTACTAGACCAGGCTTTATCAGTGCAATACATAGTATTCACATTAGTAAGAGTTGTTCCATTATAATACTTACCTTTTTCTTCTAAATAATTTTCACGTATATAGCTAGCAACATAGAATATGCTATCTTTATAACTTGGTAAGTATTTTGCATAGAAAAACGGATCTTTATCATATGCACGTAATCCAGCTAAATTATGCTTTCTATACGCAATTTCTGATTTTCCATAACCTGACTCTAAAATATCTTTTGCTGCCATGGCAAGAGCATTAACCCCATATTTTTCTTCTGCTTCGATGTAGTCTTTTCCATGTCCAACTAATGGGCTGTCAGGATGATACTTTGCAATATAATCATCAATATCTTTCGCAGTAATTTTAGAAGGTAACCTTAAATCTAACTCTTGATATGATTTAGCAGTAAATTCTCTTGGTTTATTGATTGGTTTCTCTTTATTTATTACATGTAACATTCGATTTAAAAATGCTGCTGCTTCCGCACGGGTAGCTGTTCCTTTTGGTGAAAATTGATTTTGCTCATTCCCTTTTGCAATTCCTAATTTATAAACTCGTTGTAGTGCATTCTTGTCATAAGTTGTATCTTGATCAGTAAATGGTAGCTGTCCTAAGGAACCTATCACGCCTTTTCGTTGCAGAGCACGATCAATCATAATAACAACTTCTTCACGTGTAATAGTATCATTTGGTGCAAAAATATTATTACCTCTACCAAGAATTATACCGGCTGCAGCTGCACGATTAATTCCATCTCTTAATGATGGATCTGCTAATTTAAGATCTGAAAAATGTGATTGACCAGCTGGTAATCCTAATGCGCGTGTAACTAGAGTAGCAAATTCCCCGCGTGTTATCAGACGGTCCGGCCAAAATGTGCCTTTTCCATCACCGATCATAATCCCTTTTTTAGATAACTCACGAATTTCGTGTTCATACCATTTTCCAGATATATCATCTTTTTGTTGAGTAAGCCCTTGTTGTTCTAACGGAGCAGCGAATGAAGGTGATGTTGTAATACCTGCCTGGAGTATTGCTGTCATAGCAAAAACGTTACAAATTTTTCTTTTCATAATTGATCTAACACGAAATGTTATTGTTTTTCCGTGTTAATTCCCTCCTTGTTCTGAATACTTTTCATTATCAAACTATAAAAATTAATATACCTTTAAACGTTATATACATATTTAAAAATATTACATCCTCTTATAATTTGTTTCTGCTTAAATAACCTTTCAGTTTACCATCGCTAATATAATAAACTAAAGTTTTTGATACTTGTACAATGAAAAGTCCTTTTTACAAAAGTATTTTCATTGTTATTTCGAAAAAATATTAGTATACGTGTAAGTGATTTTTAAATTTTAGCATTATATGTGGAAAACACCTTTAAAAAAGGGAATTTTAATATTAGACAAATAAAAATTTGAGGTTATTATTAAATTTGAAAAAGATTGTAATATATCTTTTCTTTAGATGATTAAAGCTGAATATCTGTAACTAGGGGACAATTAAGTTAAAGGGGGGAAACTTATTAAGTATTCTAAAGTGAATCCTTTTTAAGAATAGGGAAAAAACCTTGCATTTTCTAAGAAGAACAAATCTAAGGTGTGTCACCTTAATGCAACATAATATATATTATGTTGCATTAAATAATAAGCGTTTTAAAGACTAGGTCTTATCTATAAATAAGTTAAGGAGGGGGATATTCTATAAAAAAGTAATTCTTTTGCACCAAAAGGAAAAAGATATCTAAATTCTTGCTGAACCTTTATGTTATTAATACAATAAAGTCTATATATATAAATTATTTTATTTAAAATAAAAGCCATTCCTATAATACCTAATTTAAAGAGTCATTTGATGAACTTGCGAAGGAAGAACCCAAACTTTGTTAAAAAAGTACTTAGTGTATAACTAGGGAAAAGAAATGAGGAATCAATTTATGCTATTTAATAAAAAAAAAATAAAATGTGTTTTTATAACTTTTACTTCTGTATTCCTATTACAAGCTTGTGAAAATCAAGAGAATAATACAACTCTTAAACAAGCAAAAGCCTCGGAAGTATCCAATGAAAATATAGTAAGAACCCCAAATTGGATTGGAAAAAGTCCAATGCTGCAATCACCAGGTTTTAATAAAGACAAAAAAATTGAAGCGGTTGTAAATTTAATGGCAACGGGGGATAACTTGTATCATCAATCAGTGATCAGTGATGGGAAACAAAAAGATGATTCATATGATTACCATTATATCTATGAAGATATAAAAGAAGCTGTTCAATCAAGTGATATATCTGTGGTGAATCAAGAAACTCCAATTGCAGGAAATTCCTTAGGGTTAAGGGGGTATCCTATTTTTAATACACCAGAAGAAGTTGGGGATGCTTTAGTGGATACTGGATTTAATGTAGTTACCCAAGCAACTAACCATATAATGGATATGGAGATGGTAGGTGTTTTAAATACAAATAATTATTGGGGTAAATATCCGAAAATAACAAAGTTAGGAATAAATGATAGTCCAGAAGAACGTGAACAAATTAAATTAATTAATAAGAATGGCATAAACTTTGCCTTGCTTAATTATACTTTCGACCTTAATGGTAAAAAAATTCCAAACGATAAATCTTGGTCGGTAAATATAATTGATAAAGAAACTATTAAATATGATGTGCAGAAGGCAAAACAAAAAGGAGATATTGTGCTTGTAATGATGCATTGGGGGAAGGAATATACTTTCTCACCTACAAACGAGCAAAAAGATTTAGCTCAATACTTATGCGATTTAGGTGTAGATGTAGTAATCGGTAACCATCCACATGTTATTCAGCCAGTAGAGTGGAAACAAAATAAGGAAGGGCACCAAACCCTTATCTATTATGCTCTTGGAAACCTCGTTTCTTCACAGGAAAAATTAATCACAATGGTTGGCGGTCTTTCGTATGTGCAATTTGTTAAATATGTAGATGGAACGACTGGTATTCGACAAGCAGCGTTGATACCAATAGTAACTCACTACACTGATGGTAAGAAGAATTTTAAAATTAAATTTTTGGAAAATTATACTGAAGAATCTTCAAAAAATCATGGAATCAACAGATTTGATGGCCCAGTTTCTTTAAACGATTTCAAAGAAATCCCTAAATCTATATTGGGCGATTGGTATAAAGGAGAATAAACTATATGAAATTAAGAAAATTGCTCATTTTAGGGTTAATATTTATAATATTTGTTAGTTTAGTAGCTTGTAGTGAACATCAAGACAATAAATACAAGGCAGATGAGAAGGTTGAAAATAAAGTTAGTAAAAAGCTAAATTTACCCATATCCAACCCTGATGATTGGCGAATTATTTTAGTGAATAGGGATCATATATTATCAGAGAATCAAAATGTAGAACTAGAAAGCATCAATAAAAATGCGCATCCAAATATGAAAGTTGATAGGCGAATCTTACGTGATTATCAAGATATGGTCACAGCAGCAAAAGAAGAAGGCATAAATTTGTATTTACGATCAAGCTTTCGCACAATCGAATTACAAAAGTCTTATTATGATGCAACTTATAAATTATATAAGTCACAAGGATTTTCGAATGAAGATGCAGCAAGTAAAGTATTGGAGTACATTCAGTATCCTGGTGCAAGTGAACATCATACTGGACTAGCACTGGATATTATTTCAATGGAATGGCAACAAGATGGAAAAGAATTGAGTGATAGTTTTGATACAACTAGTGCTTTCAAATGGCTAAATATACATGCTGCAAATTATGGATTTATTCTTCGTTATCCAAAAGGGAAGGAAAAAATCACTGGTATTAACTATGAACCATGGCACTATCGTTATGTGGGCAAAGAGGTAGCGGTTTATTTAAATAAAGAAAATATGACATTAGAAGAATACCATAATAAAATAAAAGAAGATATATCTAAAGTAGGTAGTAATAGTGCAGATACAAAAAAATGAATTACAAATAGTGGCCTAGTACAGAGATAGGTTATTTTGAACAAGGGGATAAATGAAGTTTGTTTTTTCTTAAGAGGTTCCTTATCCAGTAAAAGGAACCTCTTTTATCTGAAATAAAGGATGGGATGTGCAGGAGATGAATATTAAATTGCAGAATACCACAATCTTAAATGAGAGTATAGGAGGGAGAGGTTCTTAAAAATTAATTCTTCATCTTCAAATACAAATAGAGAAAAAGTATATTTTATAGTATTTAGGAGTAGTTCGGTGAGTGAAAAATAGAGGGTATTATAAGAACATTAAATGTTTTTTGTTAAACTTGATGATTTGTTCCTATGCTGTAATTGAGTAAATCGGTATTGTATTGACTAGCATGTAAGTAGTACCATTTTGGAATATATGATAGTAGGTGGATAAATGTCATAATATATACATTGTTCTAGGTTTCTTTATGATTTGGTGTTTTGGCTACATTGCAATAACTTAAAGAAAGTGAAGGTAGTAGCCAACACTTACCAAAATATATATTTTTTGAACTGCTCTCGTTTGAAATACCCCATTTGTTATTTTCCCCATTTTTTTCTAAAGTGTAGTTTGAATGTTATTTTGAAAATTCTTGTTAGATTCCTGTAATTAATGTAACAACACTTCAATTTCCTTAAGGTCTCGCTCTTGAAGTATTGTTGATACACAAATAAGTGGTATCTTTTCAATAGAAAGAGGTACTGTAGTAACAATGAAATCAATATCCATATGTTGTATACTTTCCTCAAAATCAGCTCCATATACTTCATCTTCAATTTTTAATTTCTTACCGAATTGTCTCATTAATACACTTTTCATATATGATTTCCAACTTAATCCTTGGTCTGTAATCAGCAATGCTCGTTTATGCTCCAGATGATCTTCTACTTGTTTAGCAATTATTCGCATAGTTATTTTTGCTATTTCTTCTTCAGGGATATCATTGAGACAAAGTGTTTTCCCCCATTGGCTAAATGCTTTCTCTACTAAACAGAATGTTGTATTATGTTTTTCTTTTATATAAGTTGTTGTACATTTCTTAGGTCGCTTTAGGTTAGATTTAAGTAATAATTTATAAAAGAATCGCCTACAATAATCAATCATTCCATAAATAAATTCATCGTCGTCCTTTAATTTTATTCCTACTTCTTGTTCTAGAAGTTGAATAAAATGAGCAATGGGTAAATAAGAACGTATTTTCCCTTCTTTATAATGCATAAGTTCTTCCTTCTTAGATTTTTCCTGATTGTTAATTTTGTACCTAGATACTTTGAGTGCAATTATGAAAAGAACTTTCTCTTCAATTGTCTGAAGAATTTCATTTTTATATGGAATTGTCTCATTTGTTTCAAATGCTTTTATATAATACAGTGATGCTACATTACATTCGATAATCTTTTTATTCAAATTAAAATTGTACCCTTGTTTTTTGCGCTTCAAAAAAATTGCCATGAAAAAGATTAATTTACGTCTATCACTAATAAAAAGTGTAATACCTAGCTTTTCTTCAATGTAGGAAATGTAACTATCAAATCTATCTTTGCTATATTCTGTAAATGGCCATTCTTCTCCTACAAATGCTTCTAGATACAGGTCAGAAAACATGAGTAATATGTGGACTTCATCGCCTACAATTCTTAAGGGTCTTTTTGTAAGGGATAAACCAAATTTTTCTAAGCGTGCTTCAACTTTTACTAATACTTTATTCATTGAAGATAGCGGTATATATAGTTTGTCTGCAAGAGATGCAATGGTATTGAAATCGTGTTCTAACAATTGTTGAAATGTAAGAAATGTAAGAGAGCGTTTGAAAAATTTAGAAATAATTTCAGTAATGGATTGATCAGGTGCTAAAAAAAGTTTGATGCCTTGTCCCTTAATTGAACATATTGTAGAGTTTGGCGAAAGTGAATCATTAATAATAGATATATCTTTTCGAATAGTTTTACTTGAATAGCCTAACTTATGCTCTAGTTCCAAAATAGTAAACCATCTATTTTCTTCACTTAGTATTTTTAGTATACCAATTTGACGCGTAATATCTCTTTCCATTGTGTGCCTCCATAAATTTACAAATGTTTTTTGTATTTCATCATGATATCGCGATTTTCACTAATATTTAATTTCTAGCTGTTGGTAATTATTTAGATTTTATTTAGTCACCTTTGTTAAGTTGCCATACTTATTGGGACAATCAAGGCCATAATTATTGACCAGTAACATTAAACCATGAAATAGATAGATAAACAAGAGTTTTAAATTTGAATTTAAAATTTTGTTTATAACTTTTTTTACTATGGATATAGTGTAAAGTTGATGCTACGCTATTTAGAACGTTAGGATCTAATAGAATACTTCTCGACAATAAGAAATGGGATTTTTACCCAGGTGAAAAATTTTTAATAGTACTTGAAAAGTATCAAATATGTAAATATAATATTGCGGCAGGGATACAATTTATTTAGTTTTTCATAACCTGAAATTAAATATATATTTAAAATTAAAATTTATTAACGAATGGAGAAGATATTATGATAAAAAAATGTGCTGTAATAGGGGCATTAGGGATAGCAATTGGGGGAGTATGTTTATCTGAAATAGAGACCTCAAAATTAAAGGGTACTAATATTGGAATGCAACAAAAAGATAATTTTTCCCATGTAAAATCCTTTGACTTGACTGGTTATGTAGTAGGCATTCATAAGAGCAGTAATCTCATAGAAGTAGCTAATGTGGAAACAAAAGAAGAAGCTATAGAATTTTCGGAAAAACGATATAATTTTATTAATTTGGCGGTTGAGGACAAATTTGTGCTATTTGAGAATGAAGGTAATCAAGAATATAAAATTGGCGAAAAAATAAAACTTTCTGCAGAAAAAATTGAGAGAATAAATCATCTTATAAAAATCTTAATTGAACCAACTGTAATCAAATTAACCACAGAAAAATAAATGGGAAAAGAACATAACAAGATATATATGAAAATTTTTAATTGATATGAGAGGGTCTAATTTTAACTTGCCTATGTTGTTTAACATTTATCCAAGAAAGTTTCATTGCTGAAAAATTATTTTTGGTAAATGCATTGTATTCATTAAGAAGTTTTTAATAAGTTAAGATATCTTTAGTATATGAGGTGAAGACAGGTTGAATAGTACATCTTGGTTATCAACACGTTATTTTACTTTCTTTTTTACATGGGGAATTTTTTTACCTTATTGGATTGTTTGGCTAATAAATGGAAAGAGTTTTACTGTGGAGGAAGCGGGTATCATAGTTTCAATAGGATTTATTTTTAGATCTTTTACAACGCTGTATATTTTCCCTTATTTATGTTGTAGGACAACTTTAACAAAGCTTGTAATTTTCATTCCGTTACTTTCTTTTTTATTACTATTATTGTTCATTGAGCTGAACTCGTTTCAAAGTATTCTTGCAGCTACTATCATTTTTAGTTTGTTTTATCCAATGCTATTACCACTTAATGAGACAGTGGCTTCCCTTCTTTCTAAAGAAGAGAATGTAAAATATGGGAATTGTCGTTTGTGGGGGTCTGTAGGATACATTACTGCATTAATAGCGGTGGCATTACTTTCTAATCTTATTGGAGAAAAAAATATCATTTATATAATGCTTTTTGGTTGTTGCCTCATGTTTTTAAGTGGGTTGATTCGAACACCAAATTTATTGAATAAAAAAATAACAAAGAAAAAATTTTCATTAATACCCTTTTTAAAATCACCCAAATTTCTAATCTGTATTAGTATTTGTATTTTAATACAAGGTGCTCATGCAGCTTATTATAATTACGGAGTTATTTATTTAAGAGATCTTGGAATCAGTACCAGTGTGATTGGCCTTATTTTAATACTAGCTGTTGTAGCTGAGGTTATTTTCTTTTCAATTGCCGATCGATTCTTCAGTATGGTAAAACTGTCAGCGCTTTTTGCAATTGCTTCATTTGCATCAATTGTTAGATGGCTAATGATTTACTTTTTCATGAATGAAGTTGCGTTTATTTCATCACAGTTACTCCATGCTTTTACCTTTGGAATGGTTCATTATACATTTATGCGTTTTGTTAATGAGGAGATAGATAGAGAATTAGTGCCCGCAGCACAAGGGATTTATGCTTCTTTAGGAATGAGTTTGAGCACCGGTATTTTGACTGTTATAGGCGGTTATTTATATTCGTACTCGCCTAACTTACCGTTTTTAGGAATGGCTGTAGTATCATTACCTTGTTTATTTTTAAGTATTCGTTTATATACTCGTTATGAAAAAAATACAAGTATGGAAAAACAAAAAATTAAGTATGAAGCTTAAGAGCATGAGATATACTAAATATTTGATTAAAGACTGCTTTTTAATTGTCATCTAATTAGTATGTTGTTAAAAATATGCCCAAAAGCTAGAATAAGTCACATGATTAAATAATAATATTATATTAGGTCGGGTGAAAAGTTTTATAGCTTGAATTATTGGACAAGTACACTTGAATTTTATGAAATGGTTGCTAATTTATACGATTCATTATGCGTTGAAAAAACGGAGCTTGGTAGAGAGCTCCGTTTTTGTTTATAAAGGATATAAATACTTTGTATTTCTCGGAAAAATGAAGAAAATTCCTTTTCTAAAGGGAGTTTTTTATGTTGTTGAAAAGTAAATATACATATACGATATTTTTAAAGGTGTATTGTATTAAAATTATATGTAGTTATAAAAATGGATTGAAAGTTAATCTTTGTCCTTTCATAGTATGATTTTGAAAATTTCTAATAGGCTTTATTTATATCAGGGATGGCTTTCTAATAAGGAATCAGTCTATCTTTTCATATTTGGAGACTAACTTTTAATTAAAGTAACATCATCTTGGAAAATGAAGAATGTATTAAAAAAATAGTGTGAAGTAAAGAAAGTACGTAAATAATCTAGATAACAACTACTGTAACAATAGTTAGTATAGGGAGGATGCCGCTTAATCCAAAGAGGAATGTGGGTATACCAAGTATTTGCTCTTTATAAGGTTTATCAGGTATTGTTGGGGTATTCTGTAATTAAAATTCAGTAAATATACTTAAGAACATGGTAAGTGCTTGGAGTAAAAAAATATATAAAGACTGAATTTATAAACATTAATCAGCCGTTTCTAAATCAAAATTCTCTTCTTAAAAAATCGGATTTGTAAACCTGTAAGGGGAAATTGAGATTGGTTAATAAGTATTTTGATGTTTTTATCAAATTATTGAAGGAAAAGAAACAAGGAACGTAGCATTCCAGAGTAGATAAAATTACTTAAAGCTATATCCATGCAATAGTTTAATGGAAATTATATTAAACATGTATGTTTCATTTGCAGATCCAAACATACAGCTATGAGGCGATTTTTCTTAAAAAGTAAAATAACGGAAGGGTATAGAGTATACAGAAGAGTTTTCGCAAAGATAATGAAAGGAAAACTCCTCTTATGTATAATATCTCATTTGGTTCTATATAATCTATTCTGGAGAGAAGAAGGGAAGGTTAAGGAAGCTGTTGTCTTCCGTGTAATATAAGGGAAATAGTAATAATTCTTAATCCATTTATCTAATATAAAAAATTGGAAAGAACCTGTTTTTACAATAATACCCATTCGGAAGAATACTCAACCAACATATATTCTGTTAAGTAACTTAATAAATATCACCAAGTGATACTTTACATTTTAGTAGCACTTCTTAAAGCGAATATAATACTATTAGACATATCTTCTGTTGTCCAATCATCCTCTAAGTTAATAGATTCAGTAGGGTTAATAGAACCAATGAATTTTTTTAATTTTGGTACTAAAACCATAGACATTATCCAATTTACTGTATGGTTTACGGAAAGGAAATGGAAAACTCCTTGTTTTTTTCCCTCCATTAAAATTTCAATCAGTTGTTCAAAGAGACCGATTATATGTGGTTTAATGGTATCTAATCTCGGGCTTTGTCTAATGATCTCCTGATAAGCTAAAGTCCCAATCTCAGGATGTTTAGTTCTATGGTTAATGAGAACCGTCAAAAAATCTCTAAGGGCATGCAAAGGATTACATTGATTTTCCTCTAGAAAATTTGGTAAATCTTTTGAAAGACCATATTTTTTAAATACTTCATAATAAAGATTTTCTTTTCCGTTAAAATAATATGAAGCCATGGCAACATTTACTTTAGCTTCTTTTGCAATTTCTTGTATACTAGTACCTTCATATCCATGTTCTCCAAATTTTTTCTTCGCCGCTTCTAAAATATTTTCAATCGTTTGTTCTCGATTTTTTGTCATTTAATACACCTCAAAAATAAATAATTTTCATTAAAAACAAATATAATTAAATCCAAATTTTTAATTTAGATTTAATTATATATTTAAAATCTAAATTTCTCAATGTTTAACCTCATTTATCTTTTCAATTTTTTCATATAAAACATTAATATTATTTAGGAATTTTAAATTAAACTAAATCCTAGAGAAAGGATCAGAGAGTATTAAATAAAGGAAAGAATAAAAAATATCCAGTTTATATAGTCTGTTTTATAGAAAGTTGGAAAAGTGTGAAGGAATATATCACACAATCATAAGAATACTTATTGTTGTGTGATATAAGAGTGTTTTGAGCTCTTAACAAGGCGTTTCAATTGTTGCAATGCTAGAAACAACTCTAAGATATTTGGAGGATTGTTTTAAGGGAGCATATAATGGGAGGGAATTTCTTTCGCTGATTCATAAAAAGTCTCATATCTCAAAAGAAAGAATATTTTTTGAGATATGAGATGCACAATCTATGATTATATTCCATTTTAATTTATACACTCTAAGATGATCCTAGTATTTAATTTATATACGTACAGCCGTACCGCTTACAGCAACCATTAACATTCCATCACGGACAACTTCATAGTCTACGTCAACGCCAACTATGGCATTTGCACCTTTTTGCTTTGCAAGTTGTTTCATTTCTTCCATAGCAATATCACGAGCCTCTTTTAATTTACTCTCATACGCGCCCGAGCGACCACCTACAATATCACGAACTGAGGCGAATAAATCACGGACAATATTTGCACCCATAATAGCTTCACCATTTACAATATCAATGTAATCAATAATCTCTTTACCTTGAATTACAGACGTTGTTGTTACAATCATAATTAATACGCTCCTATAATTTACAATTTGTATTTTTAGTATGTATATTTTTATATACTAAATATGTTTTTATACTTGCCCTCTTTCTTTTCTTGAATAGTATTACACCTTAATTTTATAGTTTATAAAATAATTGTACATATGAAGTTTTACTTTTAATAAAGGTAAAAAGGGGGGAGTATATTACTAGTTACTTAAAATGTTTGTATTCTGATTTCATATATAATTTGACACTTTCACCCCTTATGGGGCAAGATGACAAACGTCAGTGGAATTCTTGTTACCAAAGGCGAAGTCCATTTCTGGTATCGCTGACTTGCAGGAATGCGGTGTGTCATCACCACTCTCACGAGTCAGCCTCTTATAGTTTCGTGAGCTACGGTGACCATACCATACAGCTAATTGCGTGTTCAAATGTTTTAGCGTCTTGCTCTTGATGACACATAACATTTTACTGATAGTGTGAGTTAGTCTTTCGAACTCCATATGATATCTTGTTTTCAAGTAGCATATAGGCATTTTAAAGACTTGATCTTGATGAATGAGCGGAAGTGTTTAGGCGGTGTCTAAAAATCTTAGTAATTGACTGTATGTCGAAAAAAAGAAGCTTACAACCAAACTTCTATTTTGTTCATTATCGTGTATAAAACATGACAGAGTCTGTGAACTTATAAAGATATGTTTAGTACTATCGATTTGAGAAAATACTCTTTTATATTTTCAGATAACATACATAAAAAAGTATATAAAAAATTGATTGTTGGTCAAATCCACAGATAATCTCCTCCCCGGATCATATCCTAAAATTCTGTGAAACCCTCGGCCATTGGAATTTTCCTATGCCTATTTAAGGCTATTTACGCTTTGGAACAGCAAAAGGGGGGGACTCAGTAAATCTGTTGACTTCTTAATACGTGCATCTTTTTATTTACCCTTGTATTTTATCCCTTTTCCAAAGGGATATTTTGTGCTGTTATTTTTACAGTATTACCATTACCATTTTAATGGTAATTAGAAAATCAAAAAGGAATGAATAATAATGAAGAAAGTTATCTATCCAATTGTAATGTTTATTGTGTTTACAGCTGCAATTGTATCTTATTTTATATTTCAAACTGAGCAAGTAGGACCTAATGGCTGGGTACATGAAAAAGGAAATCGGTATTATTATGAAAATGGAAAAATGAAAATTGATTGTTGGGTGAAATCACCAACCGGAGATCGATACTATTTTGACACAGATGGAAAAATGAAAACCGGGTGGGTAAAAAGTGGTGAAGATCGATACTATTTAGGTAAAAACGGAAAAATGAAAACTGGTTGGATAAAGCTCGGAACTCCATGGTACTATTTGGGGGAGAATGGAAAAATGAAAACCGGTATATTAAAGCATTCAGATAAAAAATACAGTTTGGATAAACAAGGAAGGCTTTTTATAGGGTGGCAATATATTAATAGTGATTTTGGAAAATATTTAACTGAAGATCAAAAAAGCACTTTTAGTATAAATGATATAACAGCTCTGAAATTTGATAAATACGGAAACATAACATCTTATTTAGAAAAAAGAAACGAGAAAAAAATATACGGTAGTAAAACAATGGGATTAGATAGTTTTATCAATGATCTTAAAAGTTAGCATACTTTTGGTCATCCAGCAATTAGCCTTCAAATCACTGAGATGAATTAAGTTGATTAAGCATGTTTGAATTTTAAATAGCATAAAGAATATATTAACAGATAGATTTTACTTATTATAGAAAAAAGAATCCAATTTTGAATTCGGATTCTTTTTTATTTATATATAAATTACACTTCTAAATATTGCGAATCTTAATTCGAGGAAAAATTCAATTTTCATTACAAAGTAAATAATTTATGAATTGTTCATAACATGTCAGAATTGATCTTAAGAATGTGATCGATACATGATTTTGATGTGTAAATTCTATATAATAAAGTTCCCTTATTTCTTATTTTATTTTTCGTTTCATTGTAATACAATACTTTTTTGGGTATTTTTAGAAAGAATTTAAGTGGTTTGTGGGAGAATAAGTGGAGAGTTGAAGAATAAGATGTAATACGGCATGATGAATATCTTGTCATTAATTAAATAATAATCACTATATATATTTATTAATTTCGATAGTAACACATATCATATAAAATATTCAGAGTGAAAAATATGAATCCTACTAATAAATTGAAAAATATTCTATCTGAAAAAGTAAATAATTCAAGTATTAATTTTCTTATACGTATGAAATTTTATACAAGTGCTTTTTTTTATTTAATTTATATTTCCTATGTTTTAATTTGAAGTCAAGTATAAAAATACTCGTTTTGATAGGGTGTTTTTATACTTTTTGTTGATTTTCTTTCTATTGACACTTTTGATCTTTCAATATGTAAATAAACCTCCATTGCTTGGGAGTTTAATTCCCATAAGATTTGTGTTCAAAATTGAAAAGGGCTATTAGCACAATATGTAACGCCTTTGAAATATTATATAGATTCCTAACAGTTCGGCTAAATGGTGAAAAGTGAAGTTGGGCTGTTTCGTTTACAAAATAATATCAGGTTGAGTAGGTTTTCACTTGAATAGAGATTGCTGTTTAGATACATGCATTGAAATTGAAACCCGGAACCACCATAGTGATACTGATTGAATAATATTGTTACTATATGGGTGAATTTTTGCTCCTCGCTTAGAAACTAGATACTGTATCGGTATAATTGTTATTCCTGCTATATAAGTTAGAAGAACCAGGCAAGGAGTTAATCAAATTTGTCCCTCCTCTAAAATTTGTTGGTGTTGCGGTTAAGTAGAGATAGAAATCTCCCTCTTTGAACGAGCTTTCGGATGTAATTGCGGTTTTATAGCTGAGTAAATTTCGTAATGTGGGGTGTGAGTACCTTAGAAGCCCTCATCTCTATGCTTAAGCAAAACATAGGAGTGAGGAGTTTAAGGTGAATTTTATATATCGGTTTTGGTATATAATGTATTTTTAGTGTTTTGTGGATTATTCCTGCTAATGCATAGTGCTTTTGGATGGATAAATGTTAGTATGCACAATATGAATAGAAGAGATGAGTATATTTCTTTTAAACTTTTTGTACCAAAGATTATTTTTGTTTGTAATACATCTAGTATGTATTATTGTAAAAAAAAGTCAAGCACAAAAACATCCGTTTCAACAGGGTGTTTTTGTGCTTTTTGTTACTTTTTTTTCATTATACAATGAGTTTGTTCTTATTTTAGTAAAACAAAAATAATTACAGGATGTGCTAAAGGTATTCTAACCAATACATTTAGTACTTATGATTCAAACTTTAAATGAAAGCTAGGAGAGGAAGAAATGAACGAAACAATAAGTTTGAAAGAGTTATTTGTTATATTGAGAAAACGGTTGGTTATGATACTCGTAATTGCAATCGGTGCGGCACTTGTAAGTGCAATCGTGAGTTTCTGCTTTATGACACCAATTTACCAAACTTCAACGCAAGTACTTGTTAACCAAAAGAAACAAGATGAGCAAAATATTCAATATAACGAAGTGCAAACAAATTTACAATTAACAAATACGTATAAAGGAATTTTAAAGAGCCCTGCCATTGTGAATCAGGTGAAAGAAAATTTAAAACTGAATATATCAACTGATGCATTAAATAAAAAGATTAATGTAGGAAATGAGAAAGATTCGCAAATTATGGCTATTACGGTACAAGACAAAGATGCAAAATTAGCTCGTGATATTGCAAACACAACAGCGGAGGTATTCAAAAGTGAAATTGCGAAAATTATGAGTGTTGATAACGTAACAATCTTATCAAAGGCAGAAGTAACAGAAGGACAATCTCCAATTAAACCTAACAAAATGTTAAACGTAGCAATTGCATTTGTTGTTGGATTAATGGCTTCTGTCGGCCTTACATTCTTACTAGAGTATTTAGATAATACACTGAAAAAAGAAAAAGATATTGAAAAATTACTGGGTGTACCGGTTCTTGGAATCGTTTCTCATATGGAAGAAAACGAGTCTAAAAGCTATAGTTTATCAAATACAAAGAGAGTAGGGGGACATACAATTGGTTCTTAAGAAAAAAGCAATCCGTGGACGTCGTCAGCTTATTGCTTATGAACAACCGAAATCATCTATTTCAGAGCAGTATCGTAACATTCGAACAAATATTGAATTTGCATCGGTTGATAAGAAGATTCGCTCTTTTATCGTAACATCTGCAAATCCAAGTGATGGAAAAACAACAACAGCTGCTAACCTTGCCATTGTCTTTGCACAGCAAGACAAAAAGGTATTACTAATCGATGCGGACTTACGTAAACCAGCATTACATCAAATGCTGCAAATCGATAATATGATTGGTTTAACGAATGTCTTAACGCGTAGTAAAACGCTTGAAATATGTGTGAAACAGACAAAGATTGGTAACTTAGATTTTTTACCATGCGGACCAATCCCGCCGAACCCAGCGGAATTACTTGGCACAACCTCAATGAAAGATTTGCTTTTAGAAGCATACGGTATTTATGATCTTGTGATCTTTGATGTAACGCCGGTTTTACCAGTTGCAGATGCGCAAATTATGGCTAATCAATGTGATGCTTCTGTACTTGTCATTCGTAGTGGAGCAACAGAAAAAGATTTAGCATTGAAAGCGAAACAGGTATTAGATAGCGCAAAGGGGACATTACTTGGTGCAATTTTAAATGATAGAGAAACCGATAAATTAGAGTATTCCTATTATGGTTCTAATTAAACAGTATAGAAGAAAAGGTGAATATTTGCTTTTTCTTCTATACGTTATGTGAAGAAAGGATGAAAAAGGATGATCGATTTACATTGTCACATTTTGCCTAATCTTGATGATGGTGCACAATCAATGGAGGAGAGTGTTGCTATGGCAAAGGCTGCATGTAAGGAAGGTATTCATACAATCGTTGCTACTCCGCATCATCAAAATGGTGTTTATATCAATCCAAGAAAAAGTGTTCTTCGTCAGGTAAAGAAGTTAAATGATAGATTGAAAGAAGAAAAGATAAATTTAACCATTTTACCTGGTCAAGAAATCAGGTTATACGGAGAGTTGTTGGAAGATTTTGAATTTAAACAAATTGTTACGATGAATTGTACTGATGTGTATACATTGATTGAATTTCCGGCAAACCATGTCCCACGCTATGCAGAAAAAATGTTATATGAATTACGTGTAAGAGGAGTTACACCAATTATTGCACATCCAGAGCGGAATACAGAATTTATTGAATATCCAGATATGTTGCATAAGCTCGTCAAGCAAGGAGCATTAACGCAAGTTACTGCACGAAGCGTAACGGGGAAATTTGGAAAGAAAATAAAAAATTTTTCATTACAACTTATCGAACATCATTTAACACATGTAATCGCATCGGATGCTCATAACATAACAACACGTTCTTTTTACTTACAGTCTGCATATGAAACAGTGGAAAAGAAATTTGGAATTTCTACGTCGTTTTATTTAAAGGGAAATTCTGATTTGTTAATAAAAGGAATCAAAATCTATCCGAAAGAGCCACAAAAAATAAGGCGAAAAAAAATATTAGGTCTCTTCTAAAGAAGAAACGTGTTGGTGATGTCTCCTAACCAATATCAATGGAGACACTCGGTCACGCTGTGGGTAGAAAGTAATACCTTAGACGCCTGTCGTCAAAAGTGTGATGTGAGGTCGGGTTAGATGCCCATTATTATTATGGATTATCTAAAAATTCTAGCTATACCTTTTATGAAGGTAGAAGGGATAGTTAGAGTTTTTATTACACATAAATTTAGGAGGCAATACAAATTGAAACAAGTAAGAAAAGCAATTATTCCAGCAGCTGGACTGGGTACACGATTTTTACCAGCGACAAAAGCAATGCCGAAAGAAATGTTACCTATCGTTGATAAACCAACGATTCAATACATTGTTGAAGAAGCAATTGCATCGGGAATAGAAGACATCATCATTGTAACGGGCAAAGGAAAGCGTGCGATTGAAGATCACTTTGATCACTCTTTTGAACTAGAACAAAACTTACTCGAAAAAGGGAAGTACGAGATGCTTGAAAAAGTACAAGCATCTTCTAAAATCAATATTCACTATATAAGACAAAAAGAAGCAAAAGGATTAGGACATGCAGTATGGTGTGCGCGTAAATTTATTGGGAATGAACCGTTTGCGGTATTACTTGGTGATGATATTGTCCAAGCAGATACTCCTTGTCTACGTCAATTAATGGATCAGTATGAAACTACAAAATCATCAGTAATTGGTGTACAGACGGTATCAGAAAATGAAACACATCGCTACGGCATTATTGATCCACTGGAACAAAAAGAACGCAGTTATCAGGTGAACAAGTTTGTTGAAAAACCGGCGCAAGGAACAGCACCATCAAACTTAGCAATTATGGGACGCTATGTCTTAACACCGGAGATCTTTATGTTCCTAGAAGATCAAGAAACAGGTGCTGGCGGAGAAGTTCAATTAACAGATGCGATTCAACGCTTAAATGAAATTCAACGTGTCTTTGCATATGACTTTGAAGGGAAACGTTATGACGTTGGAGAAAAATTAGGATTTATTCAGACAACAATTGAAATGGCCCTGCAACATGAGGAGTTAAAAAATGAGCTTCTGAAGTATATGAATGAACTTGTACAGAAAGAAAATGTACATGCATAGAAGATGAGGTGGAAGAGCGTTGACCTTAATGAAGGAATCAAGTGGGGACAAAAAAAGAAGCGAAATACTTGCTGCTGAAGAGGGAAACCCAAATAAGCTGTATCTATTTATGAAGCGCTTAATGGACATAGTAGTTGCATTAAGTGGCCTTATTTTTCTTTTACCCATTTTTTTAATCGTTGCATTACTTATTAAAATGGAAGATCCGAAAGGTCCAATCTTTTTTAAACAAGTTCGTGTTGGAAAACATGAAAAAAAATTTGAAATGTATAAATTTCGCTCAATGATAACGGATGCAGAAGAAATATTGAAAGAATTATTAGAACATAATGAAGTATCTGGGGCAATGTTTAAAATGAAAGATGATCCTCGTGTTACGAAGATAGGTAAGTTTATTCGTAAAACCAGTATTGATGAATTACCACAATTATTGAATGTACTAAAAGGTGATATGAGTTTAGTAGGTCCTAGGCCACCGTTACCAAGAGAGGTAAAAGAATATACTACTTATGATAAACAGAGGTTACTAGTAACACCTGGGTGTACTGGAATCTGGCAAGTTACGGACAGAAATAGTGTCGGCTTTAAAGAGATGGTTGAATTAGATTTAATATATATTAAAAATCGTAGTTTAGGGTTAGATATTAAATTAATATTAAAGACTGTGTTGGTGTTATTTGGATCTAAGAATGCTTTTTGATAGCATTCTTAGATATTTTTTGTAATTCAAAATAGAGTTTATTTGAAAAGGTTATGGCATATGCTCTAACTTGTGTTCAAAAATAGAATGATTGCAAGGGAGATGTTATTAATATGAATATAGCGGTAGTAGGAACTGGTTATGTAGGGTTAGTTACAGGTGTAGGTTTATCTGAAGTTGGCCACAATGTTATTTGTATAGATACAGATAAGAAAAAAGTAGAGCAAATGAGAAGTGGAAAATCACCCATCTATGAGCCGGGCTTAGACACTTTAATGATAAAAAATATTGATGCAGGACGTTTAAAGTTTACTACAGACCATTCTATTGCATTTGAAGAAGTAGATGTTATTTATATAGCAGTAGGAACTCCAGAAAATGAAGATGGAACAGCAAATTTAACATATGTAAATCAGGTTATTAAACAAATTGCTCAAAATATTAGGAAGAATATTATTGTAGTAACGAAGAGCACAGTACCAGTAGGAACTAACCATCATATTAAGAATAAATTAAAGGAAATCTTACCATCTAATATTAAGGCTGAAGTGGTATCGAATCCAGAATTCCTCCGTGAAGGTTCAGCTGTATACGATATATTTAATGGTGATCGTATTGTAATTGGAGCAGATTGTGAAAAGGTATCAGCAATAATCCGCGAAGTTAATGAACCATTTGGTATTCCTATATATGAGACTGATACTTGCAGTGCAGAAATGATTAAATATGCATCTAATGCATTTTTAGCTACAAAAATTAGCTTTATTAATGAAATTGCTAACGTATGTGAAAAAGTAGGCGCAGATGTTGAGAAAGTAGCAGTAGGGATGGGGCTAGATAGTCGTGTGGGTAACCAATTTTTAAAAGCAGGTATTGGATACGGTGGTTCTTGTTTCCCTAAAGATACAAAGGCTCTTAAGAAAATTGCAGAAAATGTAGAATATGATTTTAGTTTATTGAGTGCAGTAATTGAGTTTAATAATAAACAACAATGTAGACTACTTGATCAAGCGGTAGAGGATTTTGGTACTTTGGATGGGAAAAAAGTAGGTATATTAGGACTAGCTTTCAAACCAAATACGGATGATATTCGTGAGGCAGCATCTTTAGTCATTGTTCCAGAATTAGTAAAAATGGGAGCCCATGTAAAGGCCTATGATCCAATTGCATTGGATAATGCAAAAAGATTTTTACCAGATACAGTAGAATATGTGAGCGAAGTCATTGAGGCTATTAAAGATACTGATATTGTATTTATCCTAACAGAGTGGGATGAAATAAAATCTATGTCGCTAGAAATATTCAAAAATGAAATGAAAGAAGTAAATATATACGATGGTAGAAACTGTTTTTCAATAGAAGATGCTCGAAATCGAGATATAAGGTATCGTTCTATAGGAAGAGTATTAGTTGATAAAAAACATGTATGTGTTTGATTTAATTAATATAAAAAGTAAAAGAATAAAAAATAGCAAATAAGCCATCTTACTAATTTTTTAGGGAAATCGAGTGAAAGAGGGAGCGCTTTGAAAATATGTTTCGCAGCTTCATCAGGAGGGCATTTAGAGCAATTAATGATGCTGTATCCGATGATGAAAAAGAATGAGAGTTTTATTTTGACAGAAAAAACAAATTATCAGTTTAACTCAAGAGATATCAAGCATTATGATGTAGTTCAAATTAATAGAAGAGAGCTTACTTTCTATTTTAAATTTATAATTTTATTTGTACAAACTTTAATAATTTTGTTAAAGGAAAAACCTGATGTTGTTATTTCAACCGGTGCATTGGCAACGGTGCCAATGTGCCTGTTGGCTAAGTTATTTAGGAAGAAATTAATATTCATTGAATCTTTCTCTAAAATAACTTCACCAACTATTACAGGAAAATTATTGTATAAGCATGCAGATTTATTTTTAGTGCAATGGGAAGATATGAAAAAGTTTTATCCCGACGCCAAGTACGGGGGTGGAATATATTGATTTTTATTACAGTAGGTTCCCAAAAATTTCAATTTGATAGACTGTTAAAAGAAATTGACTGTTTAATTGAAGAAAAAAAATTGAATTCTGAAGAAGTATTTGCTCAAATTGGCTATTCAACATATGAACCGCGTTATTATTCATATCAAAAGTTTTTAAATAAGGAAGAGCTTCTGAATATAATAGATAAAAGTGAAATAATTGTTACCCACGGAGGAACAGGATCTATTATTAATGGAGTAAAGAAAGAAAAAAAAGTTATTGGTATTCCTAGAATGATGGAATATGGTGAACATGTAGATAATCATCAACTTGAAATAATAGAGCAGTTTAAAAACTCCAATTTAATATACGGAATTTCTGATGTTTGTGAAATTGAAAGTGCATTAAAGTCCGTAAAGAATATGGAATTTAGAAAATATGAGTCTAATACTGAAAATATTATAGGTATATTAGAGAATTTTTTAATAGGAAATTCAAATGTACCTAAAAATTTTAGTGGAAATGAAATCTAGAAATAATATTAGAAAAAAGGTGAATCAATGAATGTTATCATGATCGGATCTCACTTAAAAGTAACAGGTGGGATTACAAGAGTGGTGAAAAATTATATGCAAGCTGGCCTTAACGAAAAAATAAATTTAGAATATTTCCCAACTTATTATGGTAGCAATCATGTCTTAAATATCATATTCTTCATATGGCAATATACAAAGTTATTTTTCCAACTGAATGTATTAAGTCGTAAGTATGATGTAGCACATATTCATATGTCTTATAGAGGTAGTTTTGTCCGTAAGAGAAAGGTTATAAATTTATTGAATCGTAAAAATATCCCTATCATATTGCATATGCACGGGTCCCAATTTAAAGATTTTTACAATGAAAGCTCGGATAAGGGTAGGGGACAAATCGTTGATACGTTAAATAAAGTCACTGTTATAATCGCTTTAGGAGAACAGTGGAAAGAATACTATGAATCAATCTGTGAAACGGAAGTTGTGTCATTAGACAATGCAGTATTTCCAAAACAGGTATCCAATGATTATGAAGAAAGAATATACATCACAACTATGGGAGTACTTTCTGAGAGAAAAGGGACATATGATTTGATTGAAGTTGGTGCGAAATTAAAAGGGAAAATAGACAGCAAATATAAGTTTGTACTAGCTGGTGATGGTGAAATTGAAAAAGCTAAGAAAAAAATCAATGAATTGGAGCTAGATGATTTGTTTATTCTTCCTGGTTGGATATCAGATGACAAGAAAATAGAAGATATTTATCGGAAAAGTATTATATATACATTACCATCATACAATGAAGGTATGCCTATGTCTATTTTAGAGGCAATGAGCTATGGGCTACCTGTTATATCTACTAATGTCGGATCTATTCCTTCTGTAGTTGAGAAGGAAAATGGATTTATTACTAAGCCCGGGGATATAGATGAGTTGAAAAATAATATTATCTTCCTATTAAATAATAGTGAAATAAGCAATTTAATGAGTAAACGTAATATTGAGAAAATAAACTCGAATTACAATGTTTATAGTTCTTTAGATGAAGTTGTTTCATTATATAAAAGAATTATCAAGAAATCATAATCAACGTTATAGTTGAAAATTTTAGTTAAAGTGAGTTGAGCGTAATGCCCGGATTTTTTGGCTTTATTTCAAATAGAGAAGAGATACTAGATAATGATATTAATATTTATGATATAGTTGATGAAAATCAGTATTTAATTGAAGAGGAAAGAAAAATTAATACTTCAATGTTATATGGGAAATTTTTCAGAAATGCAGTTAAGAAATTTGAAAAAGATAGAGCCTTTTATGAAGATCAACATAATTTTTCTATATTAGATGGTGTAATTTTAAATAAGAGCGATTTATATAAAGAGTATAGTGTTAATGAAGACAGAATAGAGATGCTATTAAATAAGATGTCTAATGCAGAACCCAAAACGTTTTTTAATAAGTTTAGAGGAAGTTTTGGAGGAGCCCTTCTTAACAAAGACGAAAACATCTTTACACTATATACAAATCATGTGGGAGATAAAGAGGTTTTTTATTATACTCATGAAAAAGAGAACACACTTTATTTTGCTACTGAATTTGAGGTGCTTATAAAGCTAGTTTACAAAAAAATAGGTAAAAAATTCCTTCTTAATCATAATACTGCTTATAGTTTAATGACACACTCTCATGCATTGTGTAATGAAACTTTGTTTGAAGGTGTATATAGGCTAACACCAGGGCACTATATTGAGTATTCAACAAGCGGAATTAATAAAAAATGCTATTATGTTTTAAGGAATAATCCTATTGAGATTTCAGAAGAAGAAGCATTGGGGAAAATAGATGTTCTTTTTAAGAATGCAATTAAGAGAGCATTCGAAAAAGATTTAGAGTATGGTTATAAACATTTGGTAGCATTAAGTGGTGGATTAGACTCTAGAATGACCGCTTGGGTTGCTCATACTATGGGATATACAAATATGCTTAACTATACTTTCTCTCAAACTGATTATTTGGATGAAAAAGTACCCAAGCAAATTTCTGACAGATTAAAAACAGAGTGGATGTTTAAAGCATTAGATAATGGAACGTATATTTATAAATATTTTAATGAATCTGTCAAAATATCAGGGGCAAGGAGTCAAGGATGCACTATTGCTCATACATTTAGTATGATTAGTAATATAAATTTGGAAAAATACGGAATAGTTCATACAGGACAACTTGGTGATGCAATAATTGGAACTTATTATGATAAGGGCGAACGAAAAAAATTCATGCCGGGCGCAGGCGCATATTCTACTAAACTTATCGATAAGGTAGAGTACGATGTAGATAAGGCATTTCATTTAGAAGACCAAGAAATCTTTAAATTTTATAATAGGGGATTCACAGGAGTAAATACTGGCTTAAAGCCTATGTTCCAATACACTGAGACAATTTCTCCATTTTTAGATATTGATTTTATGGAATTTTGCTTAACTTTACCACTAGAGTATAGAAGAGGGCACAGAATATATATTAAATGGATAAATAAATATTATCCGGAAGCAGCAGATTATATTTATGAAAAAGTAAAAGGTAAAATAAATAAAAAGGTCATAACTGTAAAAGGGGTTCCGGTTCCTTGGACGAGCATTCCAGCAGCAGGTATTAAATTAGTTAAAAATAAACTAGGTTTAAAGTTAAATTCGAAAAATCATATGCATCCGATGGATTATTGGTATAGAACAAATAAATACCTGAAAGAATTCTATGAAGCAGGGTATGGTCAGAACATAGATTTAATACAAGACGCGACATTAAAAAATGATTGTGAAGATTTATTTAGAAAAGGTAGTACACTTGAAAAAGACCAAGTAGTCACGTTTTTAGTATTTGTGAACCAAATGAATAAATATATCATGTAATTCGGATATTCTAAAGAAAGAACGACTAACTTTATAATAGAATAGGAGAATTACAGTGAAAATAATGCATTTGAATTCTGAGTTGTTTCTTGGTGGTGGCTTAGAAAGAATAATTGTTGATTTAATGGTAAAAAATACTGAAATTCCTCACTATCTTTGTGTTATAAATAATAGGTGGAGTCACGAATGTATAGAAATACTTAATAAAGACTCCCTTTTATTATGTAATAGAAAAGAAGGAACCAGAAATCCCATTATAAATATTGGCACTATCTATAAAGCCTGTAAGTTTATAAAGAAAAATAAAATTGATGTTGTTCATTGTCATGATACGTTTAGTTTAAAGTTTGCATACTTGCTTAAGAAAATTACGAAAGTAAAAGTGGTATTTACTGTACACGATACTAAGATATATAATGAAGCAAAAAATAAGTATCCTGTTGATATGTATATTACTATTTCCAAAACAGTCTATAACGTTGTGAATAAATACGTTCCAAGAGAAAAAATAAAGTTAATTTATAATGGGGTAGACCTTGAAAAGTTTAGTGGTAGTCGTGAATTGCGTGAAAAAAATAGAGAAGTACTTAATATCGCATGTGTTGCCCGTATTATGCCAGAAAAAAAAGGTCAAGATATTTTAATTAAAGCACTTAATATTTTAAAGAATCAGTATGGGTTTGCTAAATTTAATTGCTTTTTTGCTGGAAGCGTGGCAGATCCTAAATTCATTAATGAATTAAATGATTTAATTGTAGAATATCATTTAGAAGAAAATGTTGAATTTCTAGGCAATGTAGAGAATATAGAAAAATTATATAAAGACATAGATATTTTTGTTTTGCCATCTAGATATGAAGGATTTGGATTAGTAGTAGTAGAAGCTTTAGCAGCTGGTTGTGCAGTAGTTGTTAGTAAACTTGAGGGACCTCTTGAGATTGTAAAAGAAAATGAAGAGTATGGTTTATATTTTGAAAAGGAAAATCATCAAGAACTAGCCCAAAAATTATATCGTTTAGCATATGATAAAGATTATCGCCAGCGGTATGAGAGTAGTAACGAAACTTTAGAATATTTAAATCGTGAATATTCTCTAGACAGAATGATTCAGAGATATAACGAAGTTTATAGAGGATTATGTACAAACTAAATATGAAAAATGAAGATAAAGGTATTTTTATATGAAAAGTTTAAAGGTTAATTTAAACAAGTATGTCAATCATTCCTTATTTAAAAATCTTAGTATCGTATTCTTAGAAAGTATTATTACAAAGGCATTGAGCTTTATAAGTATTTTAATTCTATCTAGGCAACTTGGTCCCGAAGATTATGGTAAATATTCATTTGTGTTTGTCACTGTAGCTTTTTGTAGTGCATTCTTTGATTTTGGTATGGAGAATACAGCAGTAAGATTTTCAGCAAAAGATAAAGGGAAAATGCAAAGTATATTTGGTTTGTATTTTTTTACAAAAATAATTATTACTGCAATAGTAATTACAGGATTAATTTTATTTGGTAGCCATATTTTTTCTAGCCAAGGTAAAGATGAAATAATTCAATATATCCCATATTTAATCGTGGGATATGTAGGAGAATCAATTTTATTTGTTAACGATACGTATTTACAAGCCATTCAAAAATTCAAGTTGAGAGCATTCATTAACATATTTAGGTATCTTACTTTAATACTTATAGTTTTAAGTTTACTTTTAAATAATATGTTGTTATTGAAGTATGTATTTATATTATACTTCATCCCAATTATAATCTCTTTACCATTTGTATTTAAGTATTTTAAATTTATTAAAATTTACTTTTCTTCAAAATTTCCTCGAAAATTAATAAAAGAGATTGTTCATTATGAAAAGTGGATGTTAATGATTTCTATACCTAATAATGTTTTGGGTAGAATTGATTTCTTTATGATTTCTATTTGGGTTACTTATGAGCAAATTGGAATTTATAATGCTGCATTTCAACTATCGGCAATTGTTTCATTTCTACCATTTGCTTTTGGAAAAGTAATGCTACCTACAATGTCTGAACTAGATGAGAAAGAAGTAGTAAGAAAAACTAAGCAAATTATAAAGCCTACAGTGATAGTTTCTGCCCTTATGCTATGTATGGTACCTTTAGTACCTTTCATTGTTCCATTTTTTTTAGGAGAAAAATATTTAGGGGCAGTTTCTATTCTTCAAATAATGTTGATTTCGGCGATATTAGGATTTATTATTGTTCCTATTGAACAGGCTATTTATTCCTTAGGGAAGCCGATGTTTATTACCATAGGTAAATACATTCAAATGGGGGGGATCATAATTTTGATTTTTCTTACTGTTCCGTATTTTGGGGTGATTTGGGCTGCGATCAGTGTGGTACTGGCACGATTAGTATATTCGACAATATTAATAAAAATGTATTTAAATTATAAAAATAAATATATATTGAATGAAATCGAGTAAAATCCTCTGAGGGGAATTTTGTATTGAATAAGTATTGTTTAGTAGATTTCGAATTGGCTAAATGCATTTTTGTTTGCAAAAATACATTTAGTCTTAAATATTATTACTTTAAACGCCGAAAAAGTATTTTTCAACCTTTTAATCACGATCTGAATAAGGTGCGTGATGCAGTTTAATCAATTAGTCGTTAAAAAATAATTAAATATATAATTGATTTATTGTTTTAATAAATGGATTTCAATATATTATAATGTATGAAAGTGGGTGAGTAATCTAGTTCACCCTAAGCCAATATTATAAAATTTAAAACATTTTTCAGTTAAATATATTAAGAGGATATTGAGGGGAAACATGGAAATAACATTAAAACAAATTACTATTAATTTAGTTCTCCCACTAATTTCTATTATTGCATTTTCTTTTTTACTGGGAACAAATTATTATGCATACATTATATATTTGTTACTAGGGTTTGTTTTTTATTTATTAACAAAGTTTTTAGGATGGGAAATATCCTTTCTATTTATAATCCCAATACTTAGTATTTCGTTGGTTTTAACGGGGGATTTTTTCCTTCTTGATTTTTATAATAATAACGAGTTAAATCCATTAAAGATTCATCCCTTTTTGCTAGCATGGTTAGTTGTATTTTTTCTGTTTTTTATAGAAAATTTTTTAGCGAAAAGAATAATTTTTGATAAGGTCTTCCTATTGTGTATTTTAGTGCTTTTTATATTTTTTGGAGTTACTTTTATTACGAAAGGGATAGGTGGAATGTCATTAGCAATTCATAACTACCTTGGACCTATTTCATTTTTCTTGTTTTTTTATTGTAAAAAGCAAATAAACCTGAAAAAAGTTAATAAAGCAATAGATGTCATGATTTGGTGTTCGGTACTAATTGGATTACTAGGTGTTCTTGAATACTTTACAAAAACTAACATTTTCCAACAGCTTTATAGTGCTAATAATGCAACATGGTTAGATTCAGCATATAGAGAAGGGTACAGAATTAAAACAATAATTGGCCATCCATTAGATAATGCAGTATTCTTCCTTTTTTCAATGATCATTGTTCAAATGAGGGTTAAGGATAATAGAATAAAGTATGCTTTACTCTTATTATTTGTAATCGATATTTTGTTAACCGGTTCAAGAAGTATATTTGTTATATCATTTTTGGTGCTAGTATATAATGAACATAGTTTGAAAGATGGCTTGAAGAAGGCTAAGCAGTATTTTATTACTCTATGTACAATAGGGGTTACAATTCTAGTCACACTTAGCACATCTTTAGGATCTACTTTGATGAGTCGAGTAGGTAGTGCAGATGACTCTACTGAGGCACGTTTTATGTTAATGGACTATTTTATAAAACATTTGTCTTCATTCCAAATTATGGGTTTAGGTGGGGCGTCAGAGAACATTAATATAATAGGTCGATACAATACTCCTATAATTCTTGAAAACCCTTGGATTATTTTATTTTTCGATGTGGGGTATTTTATACTATTATACATTCTGTTGTTAATACTTATTTTATGCAGAATAGAGTACAAAGCATTAGCGATTATTTTGATTTTAGCACTTTCAGGATACAATTCATTTGGGGTAAAAAATAATGCTAATTATTTTTTATTCTATTTATTAACTTATGGATATATTTTAGCCAGGGAAAAAAAGTCTTCAGCTTAATTTATATAAAAAGTTAAATGCTTTATAAGATTAAGATAAGAAAAAAATACCGAATTATGGAGTGTATTCCGAGATTCGGTATTTTTTTTTCTTGTTGCACTTTACACTTACTTATACATTTATTACTGATAATAGTAAAACTGGTAATGGAAACTCTGTTGTGAATACACAGAAATTCATTCAAGCACTTTCTACTAGTGCAAAGGGTACTATAATTATGACTCAATCACCAAACCCAGTGTATGGTGTGAAGAATTATCCGAAAGCAATTGAGGCATTAAAGCAATTTCGACGCAAACTGGTTATATATATGTTGATTACTGGGAAGCATGGCTGGATGCAATAAAGGCTATTTTACCGTATTTACAAGAAGAATTTGGTTTTCCAAATGCAAAAGGACATGAAGTTTAGGCACAATATGTAATGGATTATTTTGTGGCTAGTAATAAAGGATATGTAAATAAAAGAAATTAATTTACTATTTTTTAAGGTATGCGTTTTATAGCATACCTTTTTGATTTGAAATTGGAGGATAATAATATGAATTGGAAACAAGAATTTAGTCGCTGGCTTTCATATGCAGAATTAGATGCAGAATTAAAAGAACAGCTAGAAAATATGAAGCAAGATGAGAAGAAAATCGAGGATAGCTTTTACAAAAATTTAGAGTTCGGTACAGGTGGTATGCGTGGTGAACTAGGTGCTGGTACGAACCGTTTAAATATATATACAGTTCGTAAAGCGACACAAGGATTAGCGAAATTTATTGAAAAATTAGGTGAAGAAGCGAAGAAGCGCGGTGTTGTTGTAGCGTATGATTCTCGTCATAAATCACCTGAGTTTGCAATGGAAGTAGCTGCTACACTTGGTGCACATGGCATCACAACATATGTGTTTGAAAGCTTACGCCCAACACCGGTACTTTCCTTCGCAGTTCGTCATTTAAATGCAGTAAGTGGAATCGTTCTTACGGCAAGTCATAATCCACCTGAATATAATGGCTATAAAGTATACGGTGAAGATGGTGGACAGTTGCCTCCAAAAGAGGCTGATGAGTTAATTAGCTACGTAAATGCAGTAGACGATGAACTAACAGTGGATGTAGCTGACGTGGGGCTATTAAAAGATATTGGATTATTACACATAATTGGCCAAGAAGTAGATGATGTATATACAGCAGAATTGAACAATGTCATTATTAATAAAGAAATGGTGCAAAAGGTTGGTAAAGACTTAAAAATCGTCTTTACGCCATTACACGGAACATCAAATGTTTCTGTACGCCGTGGTTTAGAAGAAGTTGGATTTACAGATGTAACGGTTGTAAAAGAGCAAGAGTTACCAGATCCAAACTTCTCTACAGTAAAATCACCGAACCCAGAAGAGCACGCAGCATTTGAGTATGCAATTCGTGACGGTGAAAAAATTGACGCAGATGTGTTAATCGCAACAGATCCTGACGCAGACCGTCTAGGAGTAGCAGTTCGCAATCACGATGGTGAGTTCCAAGTGTTAACTGGTAACCAAACAGGTGCATTAATGCTTGATTACTTATTATCTCAAAAGAAAGAAAACGGAACTCTTCCGGAAAACGGTGTTGTTTTAAAAACAATCGTAACGTCTGAAATTGGCCGTACAATTGCAAAAGCATATGGTCTAGATACAGTTGATACGTTAACTGGATTCAAATTTATTGGCGAGAAAATTAAGCAGTATGAAGAAAGCGGACAATATGAGTTCCAATTCGGTTATGAGGAAAGCTATGGTTATTTAATCCGTCCATTCTGCCGTGATAAAGATGCGGTACAATCTGTTCTATTTGCATGTGAAGTAGCTGCATACTACAAATCACAAGGAAAAACGTTATACGATGGTCTATTAGAAGTATTTAAGAAGTACGGTTTCTTCCGTGAAGACCTTGTATCATTAACGTTAAAAGGGAAAGATGGAGCGGAAAAAATCCAAGAGATGATGGCAACATTCCGTGAAAATCCTCCGAAAGATGTAGCGGGTTTAACAGTGATTTCAGTTGAGGATTATAAAGCAAGTGTAATTACATCTCTAAAAGATGGAAGTAAGGAAGAGATTCACTTACCGAAATCAAATGTGTTAAAGTATCAATTAGTAGACGGTTCTTGGTTCTGCTTACGTCCATCTGGAACAGAGCCGAAAATCAAGTTTTATTTTGGTGTAAATGATGAGTCTTTACAAAATAGTGAACAAAAGTTACTTACTATTAAAGAAGATATTATGAATCGTTTATAAAATATAAAAAAGAGTTCAGTTATACTTACTGAACTCTTTTTTTATGAAAAAATTCCAAATGAGTTAGTAACATACTGTTTGTAAAGGATAGAAGAGACGGTGTAGCAGGATGCATTAGTAGTCGTATATGCATGACATATTGAATAATGGTTATGAAATCATAGTAGTTGCTAATCTTTCTAATAGCTCAGTAGAATCATTAAACTGAGAAAAAATAACAGGAAAGCAATTTATGATGCAAAATGTTCAGTGGATTTAAAGGTGATATCGGAAACTTCGAGTAGAAGTTTTTTATATATATTGAAAAATTGTGATTAAACTATCCTACTTAGGATTGTTTATGATATATCTCAACAAACAAATTACAATAAGAAGGAGAAAAAAACATGAATTTTAAAGACATTATGAAAAAGGGTTCACTAGTTGCCACACTTGGCCTTGGCTTAACAGCATTTGCTGCGCCGGCTACACATGCAGATACGAATGGAAAAGAGGCTTCTCAAAAACTTGTAAATGCATTAAAAACTTTAAATCCCGATCATTTGGATTATTTATATGCATATTTACAAAAAACGAGTTTAACTGATCAAGAGCTAGCTCAAATTAATGCAAATGCAGCAAAAGTAAGTCAAATGCTTGCTGGTGTAAATAATGTAATGGATTTAACACATGCACAAAAAGTAGAAGCACTTCGTTTATTTTTAGAGAGTGCAACGCTTGCTCATTTACAAGTTGCAATTGTGGATGATAAAGGAAATGCTTTAGATCTTTTAACTTATAAGTTTAAAGGAAATGTATTAATTCAATTAAATGGTTTAGATGGTAAATTACTTGCGACTATTAATCCAACAAGGGATATGGTGAAAGCGGAAAATTTCCAAAAAATAGTAAATTCTTTAAAGGTAGCAATGGAAGCAAAACGAGAGCTAAATGCAACTGGTAAGTTCGTTCCAATGCCAAATGCTGAAATGCCAAATACAGCATCACATGAGCAAACATATATACTAATTGGTGGTTTAATTGTACTTCTAGGGGCAGCTGCAGTAGTCCCAGCTGTACGATTATCTCGTAAAGTAGAAGAAGCGTAATCCGTCTTATGCAAAAGAAAGCACGTAAGCGTAAGTCAAAATGGAGATGGGTAATCATTGGGATTCCCGTTTCCATTATTTTGTTTGGTCTTGGAATTGTTGCATTTTTTGGCTGGGAGTTGACGAAACAAACTGTATTATTAGCTCATACAGTTGTTACGCCATATAAACCTGTGGAATCAGAAAACGAGTTTAAACAAATTTGGTCCAAGATTCCGGATCCCGGGGAGGAACTTGGTGAATTGAAGTTCCCTTCCCTTTCGTATGAAGTTCCTGTTGTAGAAGGAACCCATCCGAAAGAATTGAAATCAGGAGTTGGACATTTTGCTGGGAGCATGTTGCCTGGACAAGGTGGAAATGTTGTGTTAAGCGGACACCGGAATACAGGTTTACGTAAGCTGAAGGATGTGAAGAAGGGTGATCAAATCAAGCTTGAAACACCGTATGGTGAGTTTGTATATGAAATAACAGAATTCAAAATTACTGGAGCGAAGGATGAGAACATTATCGTTCCGACTGATTATGAGACACTAACATTAACGACATGTTATCCATTCGAGTATATCGGTGATGCTCCAGATCGTTTTATTGTATATACGAAGCTAGTATCTAAGCCAAGTCTAGAACAAAAAATGTAGTTTAAAAATAGCCCAATTGCCAAAAAGGCAATTGGGCTATATTTTTATATTTTGGAAAGGGAAATAAATGAAATGAACACAGTTGCAATGGGAAGACTGATGAATGACCATGCAAATATAGGGTGGAGAAATGTTTCACCAAATGATGAAAAATGAATATGTGCTCTAGTATAGTTAATTACATTAAAATTTCCCGTGTAAATAAATAGAACTATCAAAACAAAAATAGAGCCCTACAAGAATGTAATGTTAATGTCACAAAATAAGATAGTAGACTTTGACACTCCCACCCCTAAAGGGGAAAACTAGCTAATGCCAGTAGGATGCTTGCTATCAAGGGCGAAATCCATTTCTGATATCGCTGACGTGCAAGATTGCGGTGTGCCATCACCACTCTCACGGCAGACCCTATAGGTTCGTGAGCTACGGTACTATGCCTCTACCGTACAGCTAGTTGCGTGTTCAAATGTTTTAGCGTCTTGTTCTTGACGACACATATCATTTTACCGATAGCGTGAGATAGTCTATCGAACCTCATACGATATCTTGTTTTCAAGGAACACATAGATGTTTTAAAGACTTGTTCTTGTCTATAGTTGAATTATAACTAAAAAACAAGTGTTTTTTTATGAAAAAGCGATACTTTCATCCCATGCCTAAAGGAGGATTAAATTCCTGCAGGATCTTTCTCGTATCGTGAAATCTGTAAGTACTTCTTTTAAAACTATTTATATAGGTATATTTCGTTAAAAGGTGGAGTGTACGAAAGCATTAAAGGAGATTATATAATGAATTTTAAAGATTTAGATTATGAATGGTTCAACTTTATAAACAATAAAGTGCAGCAATATCCATTGTTAGATAATGTAATGATTATATTTGCAGAATATGTACAATATGCTTTTGTGTTACTAATCATACTGTTATGGATAAAAAATAAAACTAATTTTCGTGTAATGGCTTTTCAAGCATCTTTTGCATTAACTTTAGCTTATACTGTAAATCGAATTATTGAATTATTTATTTATAGAGAGCGTCCTTTTATCTCACATAACATCAAACAACTCATAGATCATGCTGCAAATTCCTCTTTTCCAAGTGATCATGCAACATCAGCTATTGTAATTGCAGCCACACTATTGCTATCTGCATATCGTTTTAAATACATTTGGTTTTTTCTAGCGTTAGGTGTGGCTTTTTCGAGAGTGTGGGTAGGGGTACATTATCCTTTTGATGTAATTGCAGGGATTGTACATGGTTTATTGATAGCATTATTTACTCAATATGTTGTCTTCAAAATACGACCGGTTACTACATTAATTGCAAATTCTATTTTTCAAGGTAAAGATTAGTTTTGTGGGTTCTGGTGCAAAAATCTTGAAGTATATGAACATGGTCTATCAAACTTGGACATACTGATAGTACTACTCTATAAAAGGTGTGTGATTAGTATGAAAAAGGAGAATATATTTAAGTGGAAACATTATTAGCCAGATATCATCTTGTTAACTGTACGATGGTACCTACGGCACAATTTAAGTTTTCGTGATTTGATGGAAATGATGGAAGAACGGGGATTATCCTTGGCTCATACTACAATCATGCGTTGGGTCCATAAATATGGACCGGAGTTAGATAAACTATTTCGACGCTATCTCAAGCAAACGAATGATTCTTGGAGAGTAGATGAAACATACAGAAAAGTAAAAGGGCGATGGATGTACCTATATCGTGCCGTTGTTTCTGAAGGAAACACGATTGATTTTTATCCCAGTAAATCTAGAAACTATAAGGCAACAAAACGGTTTTCAAGAAAGCTTTGCGGTCTTTTCATGTTTCAAAACCTCTTGTAATCAAAGTTGATAAAAATCCTGCTTATCCCATGGTTATCACAGGAGTGAAGAAAGAGAAAGAGATAACGTTAGGCATTCAAGTCAGGCAGGTAAAATATCTAAATAACATCGTAGAACAAGACCATCGTTTCATTAAAAAACGTATACGCTCTATGTTAGGACTTAAATCTTTTCGTACAGCTACATCTATTCTTGTAGGAGTGGAAGGCATGCTGCATATTATAAAAAAAGAACCGGTTGATGTACAGAAACAGCCTGTTCAAAATCAAAAACAATTCACTCATCAATTATTCAGATTAACAGCGTAAAAAAGGATTCCGGTAGGAATCCTCATTATTCTTTGAAATGCATCCTTTATTTGCACCATAACCGAGTGTAGTCTCATTTAGAAAACTTTGTGACAGAACCTTTTAGATAAATTAAAGGAAATAAAAATGTTAGCAAAAAAGAGAAAAAGGGCGTATGGAGCATACCGGGTTATGTTGACGAATCAAAACACAAATTAAATCGAAAAGATGATACAGTATAAATTCTGAAAAGGTAGAATTATAAAATTTCATTCACCGTATTATTAATATAATAAAAATACATTAGTTCACAAGGAGATGTTTAGTTTGTTGAATTATGAAAAAAATGCAGAAGTTTTAAAAGTATTAGCTCATCCAATGAGAATTAAAATTTTGAAAGAATTAATTACAAGAGGGGCATGTAATGTAAATCAAATTGTAGATATTCTTGGTGTTCCACAATCTACAGTGTCGCAGAATTTATCGAAGATGAGATCTCAGAAATTAATTAGGAATGATAGAAAAGGATTAGAGGTTTACTATAGTGCTCAGAACAAAACTATTAATTCCATTGTCGAAATATTATTAGATTAGAAACGTTACTGTTGCAAAGTTTTTAAAGAACAGAGTATTCTATCAAACAGTTGTATATTTTATGAAATTGTTAATAAATTTCGTAATTCACTGTACGCCGAAAAACCGAAATCTGGTCTCAGGTTTCGGTTTCATTTGTATAAAGCGTGAACGGCTTCGATTCCTTTGATTGTATGTGAAGCGTGCCGAAGATTTTGAAAACCTGCAGGTTTGTTTTTCTTTTTCCAAATCTGATAAATGTGATTTCCAAATTCATGAACCCAGTGCATAATAGTTGTTGGATGAACTGAAACACCACGTTCTTTTAAAATTTCAGAGACATCACGATAACATAAAGAAAAATGACAATAGTAGCCAACGGTTACTAAAATAATATCTTTTTTAATTGTTTTCCTTTAAAATATCTCATTTATGATTCCCCTCACTTTGTTTTGCAAAAGTTTAGCTTAGTTTTAAAGACTTTGCAACAAAAACATCCAGTATTATTAAATCCCCGGTGTTTATTATCCGCTATACAAATATGCAATTTTTCATATTTGTATAGCGGATAACATTTTACATAATATTACTTCATTATTTTACAAACATTTTTAAGGTACTCATCCAAACTGTGAATTTTCAATATATAGGTCGCTGTTACGCAGGATAAAACATAAAAAAGTACTTCCTTCTATTTTTTACCTTTGCGCATGGTCAGTTTATTTGATGGTTATAAAATTATATTGAGATATTTTATCGTTATGTTTTTTCAGATTTAATAATATATAAACTGTGTTTAATTTAGTATCACTATGCTAGATTAGATGTTTACGTTCAAAAGAAATAAATGTTTTAATGTAAATATCAACTATATATCCATTTTAAATTTTGGACATACCTATCTACTATGCAGAATACAACACGACCGCTACTTACTTTTTCCTTCTTTTTACGGATAGGAATAAGTCAATTTAAGCATAGTAAGAGGCTGATTAATCGTATTAATGTTATGAAAAAATATATGGTTATACAAGAAACTTGGCGTTTCATATGACCGCTAGGATGGATTGAAATGAAAGGACTGATTAATATGGATAGAATAAAGAAGCGTAGAGTACAAAAACCAATGAAAGTATTGATGACATCTGCTGTTTTGACAACGACATTATTTACATCTATCGGTGTAAATAGCTTGGGCGTTCATGCTGAAACGGCGCAAACTGCAGCGCAATATGAAGAGAGGAAGTTTGAGCTTCCAAGTACAGGACATTATATAGGTGAAGCAAAAAGAGAAATAAGAAGGGAGCAACGAAACTATGTGCCAACAGGAATCTATGTAAAACCGAATGAACAAGTCACAATTGAAGTATCGGGACTATTGGGATTGGACAAACTTGGCGCAATTATTGGGACACGTGAATATGATAAAGAAGGGGGAAAAGCATTTCGTCTTTCTGCTGGTTCTAATACCATCACCTCTCCAAACGGCGGTTTATTAGGGTTTGATAACACTGAAGGGAAAGGAACTGTTAAGGTGAAAGTAACACAAGGCGGGAGCCCTGTTCCATTCTTTGAATTAGGGAAGCATACGAAAGAAGACTGGATTGCTATGATGGACAAATATCCAGATGCTCATGCTGTACAATTGAAATCCAAACGAGCGGTACTTACTGTTACTCGTGATAGTGCCAAGAAATATATTGTGGATCAAGATCCTGTTCCTCTATTAAAAAAATACGATGACATGATCCTAGCACAAGATAGAATATCAGGGCTATCTGAAACAAGTTCTAATCCGTTACATCGTTCAACTCGCCGTCTTTGGAATTTCGTGGGAAATCCTAACAATCCACCAGGAATGTACATGTATGCAAGTCAGGATGGAGCCGTATTTACTAATACTTATGACGCAATGGAAAGTACTTTAAATGTAAATAAATTGGGATGGGGACAAATGCATGAAGCAGGACATTTTAGACAACAATACCCTTGGATGTGGGATGGAGTGACTGAAGTCACTGTTAATATATACTCTTTAGCTTCACAAAAACAATTATTCCCAGGCCAACCAACACATTTAGAAAAAGAAGGGGATTATGATAGAGCACTTCAATACTTAAAACAAACAGATAAAGAATATGAAAAGATTGATGACTTGTTCGTGAAACTTGTTATGTTCTGGCAACTTCATTTAGCATATGGTGAAGATTTCTATCCAAACCTTCACAAACTATATCGAGAGTTACCAAAAGACAAACTTCCAGAAACGAATGAAGATAAAATCCAAGCCTTTATTTATAATACATCGAAAGTAGCGAAACAAAATTTACTTCCATTTTTTGATCAATGGGGACTGAAAGCATCACAAGAAACAAGAAAAAAAGTAGAAGCTTTAAATTATCCAACATTAAATTCCCCTATATGGGAAGCGACGGATGCGAAACCTGTTAAACCACTGGCTACGTATAGTACAAAAAAATAATGCAGATTGTGATCAGAAGGGGCTATTCTTTAGGGGTAGTCTCTTTTGCATGGCGAAATTTTTGTTTTCTGCAATATGGTTTTATCCCTATCAAGTAGACAGTGTTAAAAAGACTAAGCAACCATCGAGATTCGATATTCTATCGGAGCTCGATGGTAGAGTCGTTTTTGAAACCGTTTATAGTTATGAAGATAAATATATTCTTCAATTGATTGTATTAGGGGTACGGAAACAATTTAGGGAATGAAGTGTCACACTGGTATCTCCTTACATAAAGTTTTGAGGAATGCTCTGACAGATCTAAATCTTCCCCATATAATTAAAAAAAGAAAAGTCCATTTTGAATTCTTTTTTTTATGTACGTGAAGGGGCACTCTTTGAAATAGTTTTATTTTTTATATCTCTAAAAATACAAGAAGCCTCCATATGTATCAAAAGGTACAGTTTTAGTTGCTGCTATTACGTGTCCATTTTGAGGACGGGTAAACGATACCCCATTATTAACCTATCTAGAACCACTAAATGATGTTCCGTTAAAATTATAAACATTTAAACCTAGAGGCGTTACAATAGTTTTTTTAATATTACCATGAGAGCCAACTAAAGTATTCGGAACAAGAGACTGACGTAGTTTTGCTATTTCTTCTTTAGTATAGTTTTTGATTAGATTTCCGTCTTTGTCGTAAACGTCTATAAAAGGTATTTCATCACTTACTTCATTGCTGTTTACTGTAGATTCAGAGGAGGGTAAAGTTTCACCGAGGGCGATTGTTGAAGGCAAGATTATTCCTGCTGTTAATGCAGATACTCCTACTTTAGCTAAATATTTTCTATTTATAACATCATCCTCCAATTACCTGAGATGTATTGTTATTTCAATTAGACTTACTATATTGGGAAAGAACTAAAAATTTGGATATAGGATTCTTTATTTTTAAAATTAATAAAGATTTTAAAGAAATTCATCCCCTAGCAAGTAGCTAGGGGAAATCATCAAACCGCTATTGATTTTATAATTCTATTTAGGAGGTTTTAGGTACTATTACATCTTGATTGGGTAATGAAATTGCTTTTGTTAAAGGGAGTTTTATATAGGTTTTCACAGGTTTTCTTATCGTATAATGTTTTAAGAAGGGAGATTAAAGTTATGAATTCTCGAAATCAATATAAACGTCAAATATCATTTCTATTTAATTTAGTTCATTCAGCCTACCGATATTCACAAAAAGCATATCGTAAAGTTGATGAAAAGGAAGATAGAGATTATCAAGCATCGCTTGCATTCGCGGTAGAGGCAAATACATTTGCTACAAGTGCACTTGTTTTTTATCACCAAAATGAGCTTTTATCACATCCTAAATACGATTCGTTTTTTGAGTATTTCCAAAACTATAATTTTGAAATACTACAAACAATAACTAAAAAAGATCCAAATATAGCTTTGCTTAAATTTAAAAATGAACAATTAAATGATTCATTTTCGGATATTGAAAAAATGGTAAACTTAACCTTAGCTGAACGTTCTTACTACGGTATTGACTAATCCTTTAATAAATATTATAAGGCGAAATATTTCTTCGGTAAGTTGAAAAGGTTCTTTTGCAAAATTTAAAAAAGCAGAAACAGGTATTGATAAACGAGGGAGAACTATTAGAAAGTCACTAATAATTTATGTAATTCCTTGTACGTTAAAAAAGCGCAGTTGGGCTGTGAAGTGACCCCAAAAAGTTAGACATATTATTTTATTAGGCAGCCCCTTTGGTATGTGTTCGGTATTGCACCGGACTCATACCTTTTAATTTT
>NZ_JBNNUF010000025.1:0-1705 GCF_050279465.1 Bacillus sp. NPDC094077
TTCTGGATTTACATCTCCCGCCCCCGCTACTTTCTTTAATTCATTTTCATCGATTGAACCGATTAATTCTTTCGTATCGAACTCCTGATTACGTAGTTTAGCTAATTTTTCATTCTTTGACATATTGAACATCCTCTCGATTTTTAATTTATTCTGGACAACGAGTTATACATTTCACTTTATGGTGACGAAAATTAATACTTACTTCAAGATTAACTGCGATAGTTATAACCTCCGTTGGTATTGCCCCTGGGTTCACATCTCCCGCTATCTTTTTTAGTTCATTTGCATCGATTACACCAATTAGTTCTTGTATATCAAACTCTTAATTACGTAATTTAGCTAATTCTTTATTTCCTGACGATTATTTCAGAATGTTTCGAAAATAATTGTCGGATTACTCCTAATTTCATTAATAACGATTACTGCTGGGTTTAGATATTATAGAAAGTAGTTTATATAATATCTAAGCCAGCGGCACTATCCTTTTTATATCTTTAATATAAAGCTGTCTGTTTAATCCATTGTAAGACTATTAAAGGCATCATTATTTTCTTGAAATCAAATGATAGCTGAATTTGATCTTCTAACTCTCCATGTATGTGTAATTGCTTTTGTAAGGCTAACATACACTCTGTAGTTTGTTCCTGTAACCTTGGATACATAAATTCTTTTGAATGATGAATGCTTGTACTTTGGTTTATCATATATCCAATAGCTATAGGCCCTTTTTTTTCACCTATCCCTGCTTTAAACTCTTGAATATTGATGGCTTTTAAATGAATAAAATGATCATTATGAAAATCTATTGCATAAGCACCTGGGGTAGATATACCAGTTACAATATTCGGTTGGAATACAAATAAAATAGGTACCAAAGCCGTAAATGTTTGATTGTGAAATGCTTCATATAGAATTTGTGCTAAGGTATCGATATGAATAAATGGTTGAGCTAGACTAATCGATTCTCTTGGGGATGCTGATTTATTCAATAGTTGTTTGTAAACATGATATGGCAATACGTCTTGTTCATTCGAAAAGTTTTTTAAATGTTGATTATTTTCCCCACCAAGATCCAAATGATAATTTATATTGTTTATCATATCTATGGAATTTTTTATCTCTAGCATCAAATTAACTACCTCCTTGCTGTCTAACTTTCTGTACCTAAAATATACGTGTTAATTTATGTTAATAACAATTAGTAAAATTCAGTTAAAAATATTTAAAATTATTGTTGTTTTTTTCTATATTATTTTACATGTTTTGTAATTCCGGAAAGTTTCTATGGAATTTAAACTTGTACAAGTAAAAATGTGGATATCGTTGAACATAAAGTTAGCTGATTAATTTAGTTTCAGACAAAATTAATATAATAAAAAAAAACAGGTGGAACTTACTTTCCACCTGTTTTTTATCTATGGATTATTTAATAAGGGTATGTATTTGAAGGAAATCTTGAATATGGAGGGATTAATTAATCAGCACCTGGATGAATATCAGAGTAGAAAGTTGGGATGTCCTCTATGCTAGTTTGTGCAGCTACATTTTGTGTAGTATCTGTACTAGTGATATTTTCAGATAAGGAAATGCCGGATAACATAATAGCTGTAGTAAGAATGACATAAATTTTTTTGATTTTCATAATTCCAACCTCCGTTAGTAGTTGCTTTGTTAATTTAAATACTAATGGATGTCTTTTGTT
>NZ_JBNNUF010000025.1:1803-26191 GCF_050279465.1 Bacillus sp. NPDC094077
AAACGGAATTAGTAAAAATTTTTGATTTATAATTCATTTTTTTTATAAAAACAAGTTACCTATTTAACCAATTTTATTTGTAATTTGCCTCATGGTAAATTATATTAATCCAATACCTACTATTACTGTAGAATCATATAGAGGGGATGTTGCGGATATCATTACCAAGATCCTTGATTAATCTCCCTCTATATATGTATTTTTAGTTTGTTTTAATTCGTCGAATTTTCAATTGATATTTTTAGATATTTTGCTGACATTTTATAAGCACGATTATCAAAAAAATAGTCTCCTAGTTCATGAGCTAGTTCACTTACTAAAGGATATTGTTTCTTTTCTAGACCGATCTCAATTGCTTTTTGCATCTGTTTTTCATATCCATAATCATCCCCTCTTAATTTAGATATCTTCCCCTTCAATCCATGTAGTTGAACATTAGCGTAAGGTACATCAGAAATTGATAATAATTCAAACGCTTCATCCATAAATTCATTAACAGTTTTCCAATCTTTAAATTCTATATGAATCTCTATTAAGCTTCGTAATGCGTATACCTTTTGATGCTCTTGTTCGAGAAACCCACTCAATTGCAAACATTCTTCATAGTACTTAATAGCATTTGTATAGTCTTTCAACCCCTGATAAATTTTCCCATAATTGTACGAGATGATAGGTGAATATACAGAATTGTTTTTATTTTCCAACTCCTCTTCCGCTTGCTGTAAGCATTCAAGAGCCCTGTCATATAATCCATCTAAATCATACAGTATTGCGAGCATTAACAACGTATCTATTACTTTATTCTTTATATTAAATCTCAAAAATATTTTGTAAGCTTTCTGCGCATACAAACGACTAATGCTTTTATCTTTATACAGCTCTTTATTTACAAGACACAGATTATAATATACACTGGCGTGTTGAATAGTTTCTTCTAGATCAAGTAAACTCTCTATCTTCACGTAGATTTCATGTGCAGCCATATAATCCTGTTTATTATAAAAATAATAACCTCGAGCCATTAAATAATATATGTAATCTTCAGTATACTGGGGGTCTATTTGATTTGGAATAACTTGCACAGCCTGATTTACAATTGCTTCTACATATACTAAGTTATTATTTCGGGAATGAGAGTATATTAAAACACCATAAGCCTTTAATAATAAAAGAATAGAGTCTATATCACGAACATATAGTTCTAAAGAAGATAGGTCTTTTTCACTTATAATTTTATCATTTTTATACTTACTACATATTTCAAGGAGCATAGGCTCTATATCCTCATAATCTGCATCTACAAGAAAATTGTAATCAACATCTAACTTTTCAGCGACCTTTTCTAAAAAGGAAGCTGAAGGTTTGATTTGTCCATTTTCAATTCTGCTTAAATACGTTATAGAGCATATTCCTGATACTAATTCCCCTTGCGTAAATTCTTTATGTATACGGATTTGTCGAATACGTTCACCAATATTCATATTTCCAATCCCTTCTTCTAATAACTTAATTGAATTATTTTTGAGTAATATTATATGTATGAATTACCACAATAGATACATTATTTAATTTTAAACAGGGAAATAATATTGTATATTCCCCTATACATATCAATCCAAATATGAAAAACAAGATTAATACAATACAACTGTAACTAATTACTTTATTTATCAATACTTGTTTTAATGCAACTGAAATATTTAACGATTATTTTATACTATTGGCTTTCCTTTTCCCCCTCTTACATTTCTATATTATACCAATTTAATAATAATCACGCTTAAAAAAATGCATCTTTTATACCCTCAAAATTTTGAGATAAAAGCCCTCTGTCTAAAAACGATGATTACTTACAGGACTTTATATGTTGTAAAAATTTTCTCAAATACCCAAACATGTAAAACACTACGGAAAAAACTATTAAAAATCCGCAATTTTTTTAATCAAATTTTACTAATTGTTATTAACATAAATTAAAACGTACATTATAGATATAGAAATTCGGTTAGTTAAAAGAGAGTTACTCTGATGTTAGAAAAAATTTTATAAATACGATAAGCAACATTATATTTATAAACTCTTAAAGAATCTATCACTTCAGTTTACTCGTTTATTTATATTAGTACATTGGCATAGGTTTTAATGGATATTTGTTTTATTGCTGAAACATGTTATAAAAATACGTTGAAGGAGAATGCTATATGACGTTACAACATGGTACATATTTATTAGAAAGAGAAAATAAAAAAAACACATTTGATGAAGAGCGATATCAGAAATGGTTAAGTAAGACAGGATTAAATGAATCAACTATTGACACTCTAATTCAAGAAAACAATATGGAATTAGAATATTTCAAAACTGTTTTATCAAACAAAGAGAATCCTGAGTTAACTACTTCTTTAGAATGGATCGCTATTGTCAACAGATTAATAAATGATAATACATATTACAATAAAGATATCAAATACTTAGATGGATTTGAAAACATTCCATTTTTCGCATTTTATGTTCCATTCTTTAACTATAGTTTGGAAGTAATATCAAATAAATTTAAAGGCGTACATGAAGAAAAAATGTTCTCTATTAATATAGAAAACATTACAAAAAGTATTCTATTAACTGTAGCTGATAGAATTGGCCAAATTGGATTAAGAGTATTAATAACAGAGATTAATATGGCAAGAACTGGTGATTTACTAAGTGGTGAGACTGAAAAGGAAAGATATGATAGCTTTATTAATGAATTTCTTCAAGATAAAGAGTATATCCAGAACCTATTTAATTCTTATCCTGTGATGGTAAGACTAATGGTAGAAACTGTGCATAGTACTGTAGATGCAATGTTTGAGATAGTCTATTATTATGCGGAAGATCGAGATCAACTAGTTGAGATTTTTGGTGGAGATTTCAACACTTTAACATCAATCGACTTAGGCGCGGGTGACACCCACCAAAATGGAAGAACCGTAGCCATGCTAAACTTTAATAATAAAGGCAAATTAGTATATAAACCTCGCTCGTTAAAAACAGATGAGCTATTTAATGAATTATTAATTTGGATTAATAAAAAAGGATTTAAAAAACCATTAAAAAATTTAACAGTATTAAGTAGAGATGAATATGGATATCAGGAGTTTATTACAGGGAGTGAGTGTAATACCTCGCAGGAAGTTGAAAACTTCTATTATAGACAAGGTGGATATATAGCTTTATTTTATATACTAAATTCCACAGATTTCCACCATGAAAATATTATTGCTGATGGTGAGTATCCTATATTTATAGACCTAGAAACACTATTTAGTAATTCAATTGAATTCAATAATGAACTAACCGATAATAAAAGTGCTTTTTTAAAATTATCATTAGACATTAAAGATTCTGTTTTTCAATCGTTAATGCTGCCTGTAAAATTCAGTGATGATCCTCTTATTGATTATGATCTAAGCGGTTTAGGAATAAGTGGTGAACTAGAAGTAGAGCCTTCTGCGGTAAATGCATTGGATAATATATATAGTGATCAAATTAAAATGGTTAAACAAAAAGTTAAATTAAAAGAATTCAATAATACCCCACGCATTAAACAAAAGAAAACAAATGCTAGTGATTATATTCAAGAAATTATTAATGGGTTCACAGATATGTATAAATTAATATTAAATAATAAACAAGAATTCACATTAGATAATGGGCCTTTATACGCATTTAAAAACACTTTTGCAAGACAAGTTTTCAGAGCAACTGAGGCATATGCAAGATTTGTATCGGCAAGTATTCATCCTGATTACTTAAAGAATGGAATTGATAGAGAAGGCTTATTTTATTATCTATGGCATGGTATTAACCATCAACCGAAATTCAGCCGAATTGCAAAATATGAAATACAAGACCTTTTAAGAACTGATATACCTTACTTTACTTTCAAAGTGGGGTCAACGAGTTTATTTAGTTCAGATAAAATCGAAATTAAAGACTTTTTCGATAAAACTTCGATAGATGTAATAAAAGAAAAGCTAAATAAATTAAGTGACATAGATCATGACCAACAAGTAGAATTTATAAAGCAATCACTGGGCGCGATTGCTACAAACGAACAAAAAGAATACAATCCGTACGGCTATAAAGAGGTCGAAAAGAGTCTTTTAGATACCAAAGAATATCACAAAGATCAATTTCTGAATGAAGCGAAAAAAATAGGCGATGAAATAGTGAATCGTGCTATTGTAGGTGATAATTTCAAAGATGCATTGTGGTTTGGTCTTAACTTAGATAATAATGAACAATTTAAATTATCCCCTATAAGTATCGATTTATATAACGGTAGCTTAGGAATAGTACTATTCCTTGGAATACTAGCAAAAGAAACTAATGATGAAAAATATAAGAAATATGCTGTTGCTGGATTGAATTATATTGAAAATAAGTTAGCTCATACAAAATTACAATCGACTTCAGCATTTTCAGGGTATAGCTCCCTTTCATACGTATACGCTTATTTAGGAAAAATTTGGAGCGATCAAAAACTCATTAATCAATCTAGGGAGTATATCAATAAAATTGATTCGCTATTAATTAAAAATGAGACCACATATGATTTTGTAGGTGGATTAAGTGGTTCCCTTCTTGTATTAGTCCGACTATATGAGGAGTTTAATTTTACTGAACTAAAACCTATTTGCGATTTAATAGCTCAAAAATTATTAAATCAGGCTTCTAACCAAATAAAAACTAATACTTTGCTCACTGGATTAGCACATGGTGCTTCTGGATATGCTTGGCCATTACTAGAATATGCTTATAAAATGGATCAGAATCACTTACTAAATGAAATATTGGCAATATTAAATTATGAAAATAGCAAAGTAAATGATAATCAAGATAATTGGTTAGATTTAAGAGAAAATGAAAGTTTTGACGCGCCAGCATTTTGGTGTCATGGGGCCGGTGGAATAGGAATAAGTAGATTAATGATGTCCCAAATTATTGAGAATACTAATATTAACGGTGATTTGCAAAAATGTATTAATGTACTTATGACTAAAGGATTTGGTACTAGTAATGCCTTATGCCATGGTGACTTTGGAAATCTTGATTTTCTTTTAACTTATGCTCAAGTAACAAAAAATAATGAGTATATAAAAATATCAAGAGAAATCGGAAGACATGTATTGAAACAGAAAGAAGAAAATGGACAGTGGAATTTAGATCAACACGGCGATGTAAATATCTTAGGATTCATGATTGGAATTTCAGGTATAGGTTTTGAATTGCTGCGTTTAAATAACCCTGATATTCCTTCCGTATTAAGTTTAGATTTACCGTAAGTTTAAAGATATCCCTATCAATTGTGATTATGTAACTAAAAATATAACAATTAAACTGCTTTTATAGTCAAAAGGTAAACTATTAGGGATGACCATATCAAAAAAAGTAAATTGTACATTCGGACACAATTTAGATACAAAATATCCGGTTCCTTGTACGCTAAGGGACCGGATATTTATTTTACTGTTTTATATAACGTACAATTCCTCGCTTATTTAGATACTATAGAACATTAAAAAAATATCAACTTGGACTACAGTATCTTTTGTCGCATTAGAGCTTCCTATAGTTACTTTTACTAAAATACAATCACCTGCTTGAAATGCCATAGAAATATTATTATTGATATTGGAAGTTAGGATACCATTTAGTGTAACGATAAGAGGTGTATCTACAACATTTTTTAATCCAGATTCAAATGCAAATGTTGGAAAAATTACATATCTTTAATATCGTCTTTTGAGCTACTTTAAATAACACATCGAACGGGTTCGTTTACATTACAAAGATGTTAGACAAATATGAGATTAATCCACAGCAGATTATGCAAAAAAAAACAGAATAGGAAAAGAAAGAGAGTATAGGAGGATATATATGAACAAACCAGTTGTAGTCGTTAAAAACGTCCAAAAAGTATACGGTAAAAAAGGCGAAAACCAATCACACGCATTAAAAGGTGTGTCGTTCTCAATTCAAGAGGGAGAATTTGTTGGAATTATGGGACCATCTGGTTCAGGGAAAACAACGTTACTAAATGTAATTTCGACATTAGATAAAGCAACAGGCGGTACTGTTGAAATTGCTGGCGCGGATATTACAAGGATGAAACAGGGTGAGCTTTCTGATTTCCGTTCGAAAAAATTAGGGTTCATTTTCCAAGACTTTAACTTATTAGAGAACTTATCTATTTATGAAAACATTGCACTTCCACTTTCGCTTCAAGGTGTTCCATCACGTAAGATTGGGCCGAAAGTAGAGAAAGTAGCGAAGATGTTAGGAATTTCAACTATACTTCAAAAATATCCACCTGAAGTATCTGGTGGACAAAAACAACGTTCAGCAGCAGCGCGTGCGCTTGTGCATGAACCAGCTATCATTTTAGGGGACGAGCCCACAGGAGCGCTTGATTCTAAAAACGCAACAAGTCTCTTAGATGCAATGACAAACTTAAATGAAGAACAAGGCGTATCAATCATGATGGTTACACATGATCCATATAGTGCAAGTTACTGTCAGCGTATTTTATTCATTCAAGACGGAGAGTTATATAAAGAAATTCACCGCACTGGTGCACGTGAAGTATTTTATAAAGAGATTTTAGATGTACTCGCAGACTTAGGTACACAAAAAGCATAAGAAAGAAGGTTCAGGCATGTTATTTAAACTTTCTATGTCAGGACTAAAAAGTAAGCTAAAGGACTATATCGTCTTACTTATTGGTCTTGTCATGTCCATTTCAATTTTTTATATGTTTCAAACATTAGCGTTAAACGAAGCCTTTCTTAAGGCAAACTCTATTATTAGTGAAATTGGAATAGTATTCCAAGCCGGTTCAATCTTATTAGCAATTATTACGTTCTCCTATATTCTATATGCAAATTCATTCTTATTATCGCTTCGTCAAAAAGAATTAGGTATGTATATGATGTTAGGAGCAAAAAAACATAAGGTTACATTTCTCATGTTCATCGAAACAATTGTATTAGGTGCGGCCTCTCTTGTAATCGGGATTGCAGTAGGTGTAGGGCTTGCACAAGTAATTGGTAAACTACTAATGCAACAACTGGATTTTACTGCAGGTGGTTATGAAGCGTTTTATGTTTCATCCATGATTGTTACCTGTGTTTTCTTCTTTGTGCTATTTGTATTATCAGCAATTATGAATAGTATCAAATTATCACGTATTACAGTCCTACAACTTGTACATGCAAATTCAAAAACAGATCGTGCTTCCGTAAAAGGTGCGAAGACTGTTATTTTTGCAGTATTGGGGATTATTTTATTAACAATTGGCTATGCTTCTATGATTTACATGGATAAGTTAAGGCTAGCTGGGATTTTTATTGCTTTAATTACTGTAACGTCTGGAACTTACATGTTATTTGGAACGTTTTTACCTCTTATTATTAAAAAGATGAAAAGTAATAAAAAACGTACTGAAAAAGGACTTAATGCTTTTACATTTGCACAGTTAAACTTCCGTATTAACAGCTTAACAAAAGTACTAGCAACAGTAACGATGTTAGTTGCACTTGGAGCGGGGGCAATCTCAGGTGGTATGGCATTTAAAAATAACGTTATGATGAATGTAGATGCTCTTGCGATTTATGATGTTACAATTCATAATCCAACAATTGAAGAAAAGAAAATCTTAGATAATATTACATTTAAAGAGAAAAGCGAATATCGCTATAAAACAGATGATAAATACGTTTATTATGTAAAAGAAGATTTAGAAAAAAATCGCCCTTTCGTAAAGGATGTTAAATATATTAAGGAAGGAGTAAAAGATTCTGCTAAAGTGAAAAAAAGAGCTTCTGGAAAACTACCAACAGGAGAGATTTCAAGAAATACCGATAATTTAATTTCAGCAGAGTGGAATGATGCCTTCGGAACGCTGGAGCCCTCTTATGTGCATCCCAATCAAACAATTAAAATTATCGATCAAAAAATATATGATAGCTTAAAAGATACAGAAGGTACTGTATTCATTGGAAAAACAGATAATTTCTTAACATACACAAAAGAATGGAAAAAAATTGACGAGTTACAATTAATCAAATATAAAAATCTAAAAATTGATGATATACCAAGTAAATACGCGATATATACTGGTTTTTACGGCATTTCGAGCGGGACAGTATTTATGGGCTTCTTCTTAGGAATTGCTTTCTTAGCAATGATGGCAAGCTGTTTAATGTTTAAAATTCTATCTAGTGCATCAAGTGATATTACGCGTTATCAAATGCTTCGTAAAATTGGTGTGCGCCGTGAATTATTAACAAAGTCAATTTATAAAGAATTATTCTTAATATTCCTATTCCCAGCGATTGTCGGGATTGCACACGTACTAGTTGGTATGAATATCTTTTCGTTCATCCTAATTGATCCATATTTCCGTATTTGGCTTCCAATAATACTTTTCATAATCATTTACTCAATTTACTACTGCATTACAGTTCAATTGTATAAAGGCATTGTTCTTCCCAAAGAAGAATAAAAATTAGAAAAGTAAACATAAAGTAACTCCAAAATCAACTTTTATTGTATATTTTAGAGTTACTTTTGTTTATTTCACGTTTTTCAACACTGTATATCAACCCCAACAATATCAATTTCCTCTTTATTATTTAAACCGATGTTGAAAGACACTTCTAACAACAAAGATAACCATCAGAATTTAGAGTATCCTCTAGCACCTCACCAGGTAGTTGCAAACATCCAAGTGTCCCATAATACAAACAATAAAGCACAAAAATAAAAGCTAAACATCCTCCAAACAGAAAGTCAGCAAATAATTTCACGTACTGTAGTACATATAGAAAATACAGAGAGCAAAAGCAGTATAATAGAAATATGTATTGGCAGAGTGGACAAAGTACCAAATTAGCCCGTATTTAGTGTGATAGAATCACTGTTATCCCTTTGGAATAGACCATATAATCCCTCTGCAGCTCCAGGGACGATTGATTGAATAAACTCCAAGTATAACTCTTTTTGTTCTGTTGTACGACCAATAGCATTATTAAAAAGCATCAATAAAGTAGACAGTCCTGTTCGTCGTTGACTACCTTTACCGATCACATGAATATATATTTGTTTTGATTTCTTTAGCACGTTGTTTAACGTACTTCTTGGGATTTGTAACGCTTCACATATTTCTTTTTGAGTAAAATATACGAATCCTTTTTCGGTATTTTTTTGCACGTTTAAGAAGTCAATGATATCGTGTTCCCACTCATACCAATGACTACGCACACGATCTTTGCGTGCTTTCTTATGTTTATACCAATACTGTGATGGTACTAGACTTGAAAATGTTACCTTTCTATCCGACCAAATTTCTAAAATTTGATTGATGTACTCTTTACTTGCGCCTTTATATTTACCTGAAAAAGCACTACGAATAGCCTTTTGAATACTTGAATTTTTCAAAGGGATTTTTAGGTTCGTATTAAATTCATCCAGTAAATTATACGCCTCGTCTTGAGTCATTCTTGAAGAATAGCATGCTAACGCGAGCGTAAATACAGCATTATCACGTCCAAATACACCTTTTTGACCTCTGATATGTGTGCATGCTAATACCTTTTGTACCCATCCTTCAGTAATTTGCGTAGTTTTAATTTGCTTATTCGAAATAACTGTAAATAAACTTCTACGATGGCCGATATCTTGATCTTTAGACCATTCAATTAAATGAGATAAATTACATGTACTGTTTGCATCAAACCATACAATGTTATCTTCGTTTGGCATACGGAAGAATCCAAAATCATTACATGTCAAATCAACACCAGGTAAAAGATCGCTTAGAGCTTTTCTGATGTTCTCACTGATTCTTTTTGCGCTACGTAATCCCCGGAAATCATTCTTATTCGAAATAAATAATGGATTATCCAACACAAAATAAGCCTGGTATCCCTTCACACTTTCAACAATAACTGTAGGCATTCCTAACTGCTTGTCCATTGCTGCAAGTACGATTTCCCCTGGAGTAAGGTCTTTTGTATCAATATCAACAGTAAAACAATTAATTTGTTTTAGATTTCGTTCTTCATGCCCTTTAATAATTTTTCTGTTTCTATCTATGTACGTTCCCACTCTAAAAACATTTGGAGTCCAATGTGTAGCTTGTCCAATGTGGTCCAGTACTGTTTCTTGAGAAGTCAATACAACTCCCTTTGTACCATATGAGTTCGTTAAATCTTCTTTTGTACGTGTAATAAATACAAATCTGTCATCCATTTTGATACTAGTATCCCGAGAATCTAACATGGATATGCTAGCTCTTGAGTTTTTATATTTATATTTTCGTAACCCATCATGTAAAATCAATTCGATTGCTTGTTGCGCTTTATCCATGTTAAATCTCCTTTCCACTAGATTTTTGACAATAAAAAAGGTGAGCAGTTATAACACTGCTCACCTCAAAAATTCTCTGGAAAGTAGATAAAAGACAGACTTTTCCCCATATTTAAACAAACTTAAATACGGATTTCTACCTTTACAATCTAGCTCTAATTAACTATACTAAATACAGATATTTTTATATCTCTAATAACATAGTTAACTAGAACGGACGGAGAATTTTACATACTGGTGTTGCAGTGTGTAAATGGAATACAAGTTGTTGACAGCAACGTGTATTCACCGGGGAGTAAAGTTATTGTCAGTAACTCTACTTTATCTGTCAGATTGGGACCTGAGAAATCTCAATTAGACAGCCGTTCTTTTTTTATTTATTTTTTTACCATTTATTTATCTAATAAGCTCTTTATGTACAGTATCAAATTAAATCACTTTTTGTTGAAAAACTTGCTAATTCTTACATTACAGCAAGTTTTTTTGTTTGTAAACAGTGAAATTACGTGTAATTTAAATAATATCCCTATTTCCCTATTTCTATTTTTCCCTATATCCCTATAGGGATATTTCCCTATTCCCTCATTTCCCTATTTCCCTATTTTTTTAATTTTTTTCTCTTTAAACCTCTCCTTGAAAATCTTCACTCTCACTTAATTTTTAAACCCGACTCGAATTAAAATTTCCCTTTTAAATCAACGTTTTTGCTATAAATTATTAACTCTATCATTCTATTGCATATACAGAACATCATTGTTATAATTCATTTAATAATATAGAAATATCCCTATTTCTATAATTAGAAATAGGGATATTTCCCTATTTCTATTTTTCCCTATTTCTATAAAGGGATATAGGGAAATTTTAAAAAATATAAATGGAGTGTTAAAAATGGCTATTACAATTACGGTTGGGAATTACAAAGGTGGCGTTGGTAAAACCACAAATGCTGTATTAAACTCTTATGAAGTTGCGAAAAAAGGAAAGCGAACGTTACTCGTTGACCTTGATCCACAGAGTAATGCAACGAAGTCTTTAATGTTAACTAAATCCATTCTTAATCCAGATGAAATTGTAACTGTTGAAAAAACATTAATGAAGGGGATACAAGAAGGGAATTTAGATGGTTTAGAAGTGGAAATCATGGAGAATTTATATTTAATTCCTTCTTATGTTGATTTTCAAGATTTCGCAAAGTTCCTTTATAAGACTTGCACTTCTGAAGAAGAGGAAGATCACTACTTTAAAGGATTACTTGAAAAGATAAAACATAAATATGACTACATATTTATTGATGTTCCTCCTATGTCACTAGAAGTTACGAAGAACGCCGTTGTAGCTTCTGATTATGTTCTAATTGCTTTACAAACACAAGAACGTTCTCTTACTGGTGCAGAGAACTACGTTAATGAACTTATCAAGTTGAAAGAACAATATGATCTTGATATTGAAGTAGTTGGTATTCTTCCTGTCTTATTAAAAAACAATGGTAAAGTTGATGAGTACATTATGGAAAACGCTCGTGAAATCTTTGGTGAAGAGAACCTATTTAAAAATGTCGTTCCTCAAATGGAGCGTATTAAAAGATTTGATGTAAATGGTATTACTGAAAAAGATAGACATGATATGAATGTAATTGAATTATACGAAACGATTAGTGATGAATTATTATCTCGTATCGATATGTTTGAAAAAATGAAGGTTGGTGTGTAATATGTCGAGAACTCCTGGTTTGTTAGGTAGAAAAAAAAGGAACTTTGAACCTACTGAGCCTTATTTACCAAAGCAAGGACAAGATGCGATTGAAAATAACGTTGAAGCAACTGCTCCCTCTCAACCTAAGACAGAAGAAAAAAAAGGAACTCGAAAAGAAAAAAGAAATGAAAAAACTGAAACAAAAAAGAAATTTAAAAATCAGCAAGGCAGTATTAAAATTTCTAACCAATCAAAAGAAGAACTTGAAGTATTAATGAAACTTACAAACACAAAATTCGCTTATGAAATCATAGACTTACTTATAGATCGTTATGTAGAAAACGAGCTAACACCTGAGCAGAAAAGAAAATTCAAGCTCTTAACAGAGATATGAAAAATATAGAAATATCCCTATTACGCATAAGTAGAAAAGTATACTTTTCTACTTATGCGTAATTTATCTAGTAACACCCATCAGAACTTCCATCACGGCTTTTTTTTCTCTCTTGACGCTATAATTCTTTTACGATATTCCTACATTATTTTAAATATTAATAAGAACAAAAAAACAAGGAATACATACTTGATTCAAATGTAAACTTTTGAATATTAGTTTACATTCATTCCCCCTTAAACATTGACTCTTCGCCAATTCCTCTGATATCCTCAAAATACAAAACAAAAGTATACATTCAAAACATTATAAATAAAGAGGTCAAAAATCCATGAACAAAAAACCACATCTTATTGATGTCCAACCTATTCGTAGCAAAGAACAGATCGAAGATATGAAATGGGCTCTTAAACGTCATTGTTCCGAACGAGACTATATTCTCTTTCTTGTTGGCATTCATACTGGACTACGCGTAAGTGATCTACTCCAACTTGAAACCCAAACCATAATAAAATTAAAACGAAAAAAGAGAAAAGAATTTAAGATCAAAGAAGGAAAAACGAAGAAAGAACGCATGATTAATCTTACTTCTATTTTTGATGAAGTCTATTCGTATGCTCAAACCCTAGAAAATATATGGTTATTCCCTTCCCGAAAAGGAAATCAACCCATTAGTAAGATCCAAGCGTATCGACAATTGCAAAAAGCCGGAGATTTTGCCAGTGTAGAATCTATCGGAACACACACTATGCGCAAAACCTTCGGTTATTGGTTTTATAAACAAACTAAAGATGTAGCTATGCTGCAAGAAATTTTAAATCACAGTACACCACAAATTACACTTAAATATATAGGGATCAATAAAGAAGAAAAAGATAATATCCTTGATACATTTCAAATCTAATCTTTCTTATTTTGGTTAATTTTAATATATTAAATATATAATATATTAAAAGGAGTGCTCATCATAAATAATCTAAATAAATTCCTAAATGAAAACCAATTTATCAAATATTCCCTTTACATAATATTAGGTGCCGGAATTATAAAAATAGGCTATGAATTTGGATATTACATTGCAAATTTAGCGATGTAAAGATAAAAAGACCAGATTAATAGGATGTTTCTCTAAGAAATACAAAAAACCTTAGGTTATTAAAACACCTAAGGTTTTTTAAATTTAATAGATTAATCCATTAAATTTTTCAACTCTAAAAACAATTTTTAATTACATCACCTAGTTCAAAAAACTCCAAAACAGCTTTTTGTGTTTCACCCGGTAAAGCTCTAGTAGATACACTTACCGCTCTCTTAATAGCATTACCTCTACCATAACCAAGATTACGTTGATGCTTATATGCTGTTACAATGGTCTTAGTCATAGAGTTAATACCACCCATTAACTTAGCCGCTTGTTTAACCTTTAAAATTTTTGCCCATGGAAGAGCATTTACAGCAATCGCTTTTCCAGCACTAGAAATACAATCCCAACTAACACCACGAAGTGATCCATTAGGATTATCCGCTACAGTTGTTAAATTATCACCATCTGCTATAAAAGTATATCCAGCAAACTCAGATCCTTTATTTTCGTTTAACCATTCAACCCCAGAATCAATTCCTGAATTCGCAACAGCATCTGGCATTTTTTCTACTAATTCTAAAAATGGAGATAAAGCTTCATAGTCTTCAATTTCTGATTCTATCTGTTTAGTTTCATTCTTAGTTGTTTTAACTTCTGCATTTGCTACCGGAAAACTAAAGATTGTAGAAAACATTAAAAACGAACAAAAAAGAATACCTAACCTTAAAAATCTTTTTGACATACAAAAACCTCTCCCTTTATTTTACATTTATTCAAATTCATGCGCGCGCTTCAATAATATGGTAACATATATTAAAATATAGTCCATACATAATTTAAATTTCCTAAGGAGGTTTTCCACATGAATAAATACATTTTACCTGGAATCATACTAATCTCTATCATTACCTTTATCGCAAACTTTATTGTTAATGATGAGAAAATCAATGCTCTAATTGATGTCATTGGCCTTATTTTAATTTTAATTTTAGGATTCTGGGGTTTTTCACGAATAAGTAAAGATCAGAAAAAAAACAAATAATATTTTAAATAAAAAGCTAAGAAAAAAGATCTAGTTTTTACTAAATCCTTTTTCTTATCTTTTTATATTTATATATTTAAATATTATAAATATAAATTCTTAGTCCTAAATCCATCTTGCAACAGATCATTGCATGCCTTTTTTATAACGCTACGATGCGTTCCTTACTATTTAACATTAGAATAATTAAAGTAATCAAAGGAGGTACATATATGGACATTGGAAAAAAAATAAAACATTTAAGATTAATAAATAACATGACACAAGAAGATGTAGCCAGCCAATTATTTATTTCAAGACAAGTTATATCTAAATGGGAACTAGGAAAAAGTCTTCCTGATCTAACCAATTTATTAGCCTTAAGCAATCTATTTAATGTTTCAATTGATTCTTTATTAAAGGAGGATTCAAATTTGCAAAATCAGATAATAAAACAAAGCAATTATAAAAGATATTTATTAATAGCCGCTCTCTACATATATTCTTTAATTACTATTGTTGTCATATTTTATTGTCTCATTGCCTTTTTACTTATACCAAAGGACATAAAAACATCAGATCTAAAGGTTATTAATTCCCACTTTTATCAAGAAAACGATAAAAAAGAAATTCTATATATTTATAGTAAATTAACACCGTTCTTCTCCAATTATTCAGGAGATTATAGCATTCAAACAAAAGAACATGAAATAAACATTCATGCTAATCGAAATTCAATTCCTTTTAAAAATAAAGATGTTTTATTTTCAATCGAAAAAGATATACCTCACGGGATAGATTGGCAAGAAAAAGATGTTTACATTGTAGACGAAAATAATAACAAAATACTTATATATAACCATAAAAATAAACAACTATATTATCAAACAAAAAATTAAAGTAGGTGATCAAAATTAAAAACATCTATAAATATATTTTTATACTAACTACGCTTATTCTTAATATAATTAGTTCTCTACTTATAATGAATACTCCATTTATACCAGGGAATATGGTATTTGCTATTACATTTTTAATTTTCACCATGCTATTCCAATCAACTACAATGCTATTTATTATATATATGATTAAAAATGATACGTCTAAAAAGATAAAAATAATATTATATGTTTTTTTAACACTTGATATATTTATATTTTTATCCTTACTATACATGGCATATATAGCAACAACAGCATTAAAATATTATTAACATCATTATAGCAAGGGAATGCTTGTAGACTGATCTATACTGCATTCCCTTATTGTATGTATGCTATATTCTTATTCGCCTTTTTCTAACAGTAGAACCACGAATCTTGGCGAAGACATTGGTTTTTGCCCTTTTCTGGGGAATCCGTCCTATGCTTTTCATTCCACGATTCACTTGACTACGAGCCTCTTCCCCTCATAGTCAAGTGACTTTCGCGGCATAAACACATAGGAATCAGTAGATTACTTCCAAAATTGATACCATTTCTTTTCATTACTTGCCGCAACCATCTGTTTTACTTCTTGAAGCTCTCGCATAACAGTCATAACAGCCTTATCACGATCAGCAACTTGTTGTTTCTCTACAGAATCGGAGTGAGTTAATAATTTTTGTTGCGATTCCAATAAGTTTGTTAGTTGAGCTATTTGTTCATTTTGACTCTGTAATTGTTTTTGTTGTAACTCCACTGTACCTTTTAATTCTTGCAATAATTCTTTTAAATCATCTGATTTAGGTGTTATAACAGTCATATTTATATTCTGAACTGTTAACCCTTCCTCTTCTAAAAGTAATTTACAAGCATCTTCCAATGTAACTTGGGGCATACTTTTTAATTCTACTAACCTTTGTAATAATCCGATATCATAATCATCAAAAATAACCCGTTCTCGTTCATCTCTTTTAAAAGCATAACAGTTATAGCTCTCAATTAATAAATAATATTTTTTAATCGTAGACGGCGATACTTTCAATCTTTTAGCAACTTGGGATACATTTTCATAAATTATAGGAGTCATAATAGTCATAACCTCCTTTTTAGTATTTCAAATTCGTTATAACGGTTATAACTCCTCTATCTTAGCACTTTAAATAAACTTGAGCTAAATCTACTCTTCCTTTTCCGTGACCTAATTCTTCATGAACTATATTCATCGCGTCTTGTACTTGCCGATAGGTAGTTTTAAACTCTTGCCGAATCCCATAATCCACGCGTTTCCCTCGCTCGTGATTTTTTAGCATATAAGCCAATACTTTCTGTCCTTGCTCATAGGATTCCCCTAATAATTCTTTAAAACGTTCCCTCGCAAACGTATGACGGAACATATGCGTTCCATTTGTAGGAATCCCAGTTGCCATTCCAGCTTTTAATAGAGCGGCCCGCAAAGTATTATCTTTAACTGGAATGACTTTTTCATGTAACTCTTTATCTTTAATCATTTCATAGATCTTTTCTTGCAACCTTTCAGGTATCTGAATTTCACGTCTCCGTCCACCTTTTGTAATTCCTTTTCCATTCTTAATCTTTAAAACACCCTTCTTCAAATCAAAATGTTCTAAAGTCAGATTGATAACTTCTCTCGCACGAAGTCCCAAATGTAACTGTAATTGAAATGCATTCCGAACATGGACAGAGGGGATGTTCTCTATTAATCTATTCGCGTCTCTCAAGCTCATAGAGCGATTCTCAGGAACTTTCTTATCTTTTTGGTTGTTATAGCTATACACCCTTTTTTCAGAACAAAAGCTCACAGGGTCCTTTTGAAGCTTCTCCGCCTGTCTGTGCATAGCTATTTGTAACTTCCTTAGGCACGTCTCAATATTCATTAAGTGTCCGTGGGACACCCCTTCTTGTTCTTTATACTGTAAATAAGCATAATAATGTTCTTCTTTAAAATAAACGATTCGTGTAATTCCATACTGTTCCCTACAAAAACGTGCAAAATCAATTGAAACTGATATTGTATTTTGAATATGTTTAAAAGAATATAAACCTCTCGTATGCTGTCCTTCTTTTTTCGCCTCATATTTTGATTGCCCAATACAAATAATTTCTTTTACTGCATTTTCAATTTGCCTTACAAGGGATACTTTTGAAGATCTTCGCCGTCTTCCCATATTCCCGCCGCCCTTCGGTCGGCCCGTTTTCGCTTACGCTCAAACGGGCATAATCCACCTTATGGTGCGCGGCAAATGCGCCGCACACCATAAGGTGTCAATCCGCTACTCCATATGTATCTGTAAAACTTTAATTTAAGCCTACGCCTGTCGCTCCATTTTTAGCGTGGAGAGCAACTGTTATATCCACGTTTCTTTAGCAAATCCAATTGTCTTCGCAACGGCATGGCTACAGCCATGCTTCCTTCGTACCTTCCGGTCTTCACTCCTTTTTTATATTGTTTAATCCCAAAACACATTTGTTCATTTTCATGATCTCATTAAAAATAAATAATTATATATAAAAAGAGCCGTTTCGGACTCAGAGTCATAAACACCATATTAGTGTCTGAATCTGAACCGCGAAACGGCTCTTGAATGTTTAAAAGAAATAAAAAAAGAAAAGTAAATATACATTAAATTTAACATAAGTTAAATATAGATTCCATTGATTTTCTTTGACTTTTAAAGTAGAGACTGATTCTCTCTTTTGAGTCTAACTCCTATGTATTACGTATCTATCCATACGGTAAATGAAATTATTACGGTTTAGCTTGTATAATAACAAATTTAGATCAATGAACCCTACGCATAATTGTTGTGTAAGTAATTGATAATCCTCTTTCTCCTATTATTTTCATCAAATTACGAAAAACCAAATTGTAACACAGGTACCACCTTACCACTAATAAGAATAGTTGAGACTAATAATCTTTACGCTTGAATAGGTTTTAGATCAGTGAGTATGGAACGCTATCAAAAAAACAGTACATATCGCAATCTTGCACGTCAGCGATACCAGAAATGGACTTCGCCTTTGGTAGCAAGAATCCCGCTGGCGTTAGTCAGCTGGCCCCTTTAGGGGTGGGAGTGTCAAACCTGCTATAGTTAAAAATTGTTTAGTAAACTAATTTATTTTCCCATTAAATATATCCTATAAATCTTATATGAAATTTATAGTACAGGTACTAATTTCCACACAACTTCTTCTTTACCTAAATAGGTCATTGTAAGAGGACCATACATTGGTGATTCAATATTCTCATATTTAAGGTATCCACCTTCTGCTTGAAGAGTATATCCTCCCTCCACAGGAGTTATCGTCCAATAAGCTGCATTTTCCTCCCCACCAAAATATACACTATCATCCGATGTACTAAACCAATAAGAAATAGGTCCTTTTATCCAATTCACAGAGTCCTCAATACGATATTTCTTGTTTTCTTCAGAAAAATGCAACTTCATAGGATCTCCTTGTGAGCCAACAAGTACATGAATACGAGCACCAAAGAGCAAACGGAAACGCAACCCTTTTGTTGGTGAATCTGCTGGAACTATATAATAGTTTTTACTTGTATCAATCCTATCTCCTACTTCGTTTACTGAATCAGATGATACGGATGCACTTGCCTTCTCTATTGGGGAAAATCCTAACAATGTAACTAAAACCAGAAAGGATAGTAATAATCCTTTAAATTTCACAAAAACACGTCCTTTCATACTTAAATATTATAGCGATAAAAACATTTTGAGAACATAAAAGCCTACTAGTACTAGTTTATTATTAATTACTTATTCACGTATTATCATTTAAACAAGTTATATTTAAAACTTATATAAACTTTAAGACGCGGGTACTAATTTCCACACAACTTTTTCTTTACCTAAGCGGGCAAATGTAACAGGACCATACAGTGGCGATTCACCATCTTTATAACCAAGGTATCCACTTCCTGCTTGCAGTATATATCCTCCTTCTACAGGAGTTATTGTCCAATCGGCCGCGTATTGTTCACCCAAAATAAGATGTAAGCTACTATCTATAAAATAATAAACAAGTCCTTTCACAGGCAGCGGATAAAGCATTCCAATGTGGTATTTCTTTTTTTCTTCAGAAAAAAAGAATTTCATAGGAGTTCCTGAGGGTTCTTCCACTGTATTACCTAGTGAATTAACTACTACAGATGGTGAAAAATTTAAAGACGGAAGAGAATGTAATCCTCTTGTTGGTAAATCTGCTGGAACTATATAATAATTTTTACTTGTGTCAATTTGATTTGCTACTTCATTTAATGGATTAGATGATACAGAGGCACTTGCTTTTTCTATTGGTAAAAATCCTAACAATATAACTAAAACCAAGAAAGATATTAATGCTCCTTTACTCTTCATAGAATCACCCCCTTTAAAATACTTAACTTATATAATAACGAAAAATCCTAATATTAAGAAAATTAATTGTAAAATTTAGCATAATTCTTGTTCAACTATTTTGTTGCGAATACTATAATTAACACATTTATCGCTGTAAAAGCCTATTCAATTACATTAGTAAGGATTCAAAATCTTAATAGGACAAATTTAACCATGCTTAATAACATACATTATTCATGACCATTGTAAAAATTATTCTTTTGGGGTCTTTCAATGAAATAAATCCATCGTGTTTGACTTATAGGTGTAGTAGTGTAAAGTGTGGTTGTTTAAGTAATTAGTACAATATATAAATGACTGAGGAGTTACAAAGAAAAGTTTCCATATACAACTATTCCCAAAGGGTATTGGGATATAAGGTGACAGTTGGATTCGAACCAACATAAAAGGGTATGCTAACCTTGTACCATTCCTAATTGGCATGCCACCATATGAAAAATATTGATATACTAGAATAAAAGGCGACAATCGGATTTGAACCGATGATACAGGTTTTGCAGACCTGGGCCTTACCACTTGGCTATGCCGCCATATAATTCTCTATAAAAGAGAATTAACACTTTGTTTTACGATTAAAACAATGTTAAATATCATATCAATTAACCATTAATTCTGAATAAACGGATTCCACACCACATTATAACATTGTTTATTTAATTTAGTAAATGAAATTACTGATTTTTCAAATATAAAAATTATTTATAGGAAGCCCTCGACATTTTGTCTTCTGTGCCTATTGAAATTTCATAGCCTCCCCTAGACAAATAAGAGACGAGGCATGTGACTTCAACGTACAAATATGTGTTTTATTATATGCATCATAAGTTGATCCTACTAAAATAGTGAACGGAAATTAGATATTACAGGATTCTCTTCCCCCTATAGATAGGGATAGTCCAATATTGTTATAAATCATCTAATTCTCTAAATTAAAGTTTTCTATTTAGCATATTCAAGGATTTTAGATTCCTATTTTTAGGCCAACAGATATACACCCTAAATATAGAATGAATATCTAATAAAATAATTTTGCACCTTGATAACACCCAATACCTTTTCTATCAAATAGCTTTTCTTTAAATGCTATAGGATTAGTATAATAAACGATACCTATGACAACTTGGATTCAAGTACAAATCTTTTAGTGTTAATATGTTCTCTTTTTTTATTTTAAGTCCTTGATTATCTATACTTAGGCATGATCATTGGATCAGGATATGTGTTCATCTGATTTGGTAAAAACGCAGCTATAGCAGCTGGAACTGTCTCTATATAGATATCGTCTGAACCCGCGCCAGTTACAACCTGTTTTAATTCATTTTCATCAACTACACTAGTCAATCCACCAGTATTCCACTTTTGTTTTCGCATTTCATCTGATTTTTTTCTTCTAAACATTTGATATCCATCCTTTTTTTATAATTTTTTAGTTTGAATTTAAGTACGTAGAAAATATTTAAGATATTTCTCTTTTAAATTGCTACTTTATATATATTTAAAGCCTAAATGTTAAATTTATAGTTTGTATTGGTATGCATGATTATTTATGATTCCTCTATATAATTTTTTAGGAAACCGCACTTGAGAAATAGATCTCAAGCGCGATTTAAATTAATTAGCATCTTTTTTTCTTTGAGGCATAAAGGTAGTAACAAATGCGACAAGAGCTATCCCTAGGCCTAATCTTTCAGGAATGTCAATATTTAACCCGTTATTCCATTGATATATAAAGGAAGCCAAGATTAAAAGGGTAACTACCCCACTTGCATATCTGATTAAATTACGGTCTTTTTTTGTTTGAACTTTCATATCTATCCCTCTTTCTTTTTTATTAGATTCATAAATATATATGCTTAATTTGCTAGTAACTTGTAATCTGGTTCTATATCCTTGAAGAAGGAAGAGTAATAACCAGCTTTTAGCATTAACTCTTTATGAGTACCCGATTCTATAATAGTTCCTTTATCCATCACAATTATTAAATCTGCATTCATTACTGTAGTAAGTCGATGTGCAATAACAACCCTTGTACATTTTATTTCATTGAGATAATCATCTACCTTCTTCTCATTCAGATGATCTAATGAACTTGTTGCTTCATCTAATACTAAAATGGATGGTTTATGAACTAAAGCTCTCGCAAGTGCAATACGTTGTCGCTGTCCTCCTGAAATATTGAATCCCATCTCAGATATGAACGTATTATATTGCATAGGCATCTTCATAATGTCATCATGTATTTGTGCTACCTTAGCAGCTTCAACGACTTCTTCTATCGAGATATCCTTATCATAAATTGCAATATTTTCAAAAATAGTCTTATTAAATAGTGTAACGTCCTGAGGAACTACACCAATTTGACGTCTCAATGATGATTTTTCGATATTACTTAAATCCACATCATCATAATATATTTTCCCCTCACTCGGATTATGCAATCCCAATAGTAGACGGGACATGGTACTCTTTCCAGCACCAGATTCTCCAATAATCGCTACTTTTTGGCCCGGTTTAATTTCTAAATTAATATTTTCAACAGACATTGGACTATATTTTGTATATTGATAACTTACATCTTCAAAACGTATACGACCTTCAAGATTAGTTATCTCTTTCATATCCGGAGTTTGTTCTTCTTTTGGTGCATCTAATACATCTTGTACCCTTCTTAAATACGTACCAGTTACAAAGAAAGAATTAAACATTTGAACAATTGACTGACTTAGTCCAAAAAATTGATTGGAAATAGCATGAAAAGCTACTAGATTTCCTAATGTCAACTGATTGTTTAAAATTAAATATGCACCAAGCCATAGAGTGAATAAGGGGGCTAAATTCCCAATAGAACTACTTACTGATTGAATATAATTATTAAGATTTTGCTTCTTTCTATAAGCTTTTAGCAGCTTTTTAAAATTTTTATTCCATCGAGTAAATATTTTATCCTCGATTCCAGCTGTTTTAACATTGAATATTCCATACAAAGTCTCCGTTTGAATACTTTGAACTTCACTATTCGCCATAATTTCTTCTTGGCTAACCTCTTTTACTTTAGAGCGTGTAGCAATTAATAAAACTGCGTTAAGTGCTGTGAACACTAAAACAGATACCGTTAAAATTGGTGATTTAATTATCATGAAAACAAATATTACAATTAGTAACCCAACATCTAATATACCCTTAATAAGGTTTGATCCAATCATATCCCGAATTATTCTTAGACTATTTACCCTAAATAGGAGATCTCCAAATTTTCTTAAGAGGAAAAAATGATAAGGTAAATGAAGTAAATGATTAATAAATTTACTCATCATTTGTTTATCTAAAAAGTTCTCCATTACAATTACAACCTTACCTCTAACTATATTGAATAGAAATTGGAATCCCACCACAAATACTATTGATATTAAAAAGATATTTAACAAATTAAAATTTTGAGGTGAAATAACATGATCTATTAAATATTGTATTAGAAGGGGTATACCTAAAGTGAATAACTGTAACACAAAGGACAGTAAGACTAAATTTATTAATAGGGATGGTCTCTCTTTCAATATATTAATATATGGTAACCATAAGCTTTTAGGCTTCTTCTTAACAAACCTTTCACCTGGTACGCATGTCATAACATATTTTGAAAAATCCCTTTCGAACTCTTCCTTTTTTACCTTATTTCTTCCCACAGCGGGATCAACAATTATTACTCCATGTTCAGCTACTTCCTCTAGTACTACATAATGTTTTTCCTTCCAATAAATAATGCAAGGGAGTGGGACTTTATATAACTCATCATATTCTTGAATTTTAAAACAATTTGCTTCGTATCCTAATCCCTCAGCTAGATGCTTTAAATGAAATAGTGACGTTCCATCTCTACCATTACCAATCCTTTCATACATATCATGAAAAGATACGGTACTATTATGATATTCGGTAATCATCGCTATACAACAAAAACCACATTCAGTCTGTTGGGCTTGTTCTATAAATGGTACCTTTTTCTTAAACATCAACTAGGCTCCTTTCTATATAATTTGTTGTACTTAAAATATAAATGCTTCCTAATGTTAATAACAATTAGTAAAATAGGATCAAAAAAACGGCAAATTAATGCTTATTTTTTTGATCCTATTTTACTAATACAAAAAAATTTAGAGTTAAATTCCTTCTAGATATGGAGTTTAATAATAAACGCATTATCATAAATCGTATCAAAGAACCTATAGAACATGTAGAATATCTCGTAAGAGCGTTAAGTGACTGGGAGTTCTGTTTTGATTAAAAAATAAACTGCGTATAAATAGTAAAAAGAGTCCATCATAACTGATATGATCCCCTTATAGTAGACAGGAAAAAGAAAGCACATTAACCTGTTTACTATGGAGGGGATTTTTCTATGGGAAAAATTAGAGTCACTTA
>NZ_JBNNUF010000026.1:0-26041 GCF_050279465.1 Bacillus sp. NPDC094077
CTGCTATATGCACTGGATACGGAGTGGTGATGGCACACCGCAATCTTGCACGTCAGCGATACTAGAAATAGACTTCGCCTTTGGTAGCAAGAATCTCACTGACGTTAGTCAGCTTGTGGCTTTAGCCGTGGGAGTGTCAATAAAGTATCTAAAAAGATAAGGTCAACGTCAGCTCAGAAACTAGGTTTAACCGATAAACAATTTACTTTAAACGATATTCTATACTTTAAATAAGCTGGGCAATCATCCTATTTTAAAAAGGATGATTTTTTTTAGAGGTTCCTGTGGGATTTTATGTTAAACTTAATATAAAAATTATGAAAATTCAATCTTCAACAAACGGGCAGGATTATTGAACAAGTTTTATGAACTTTAGTGGTAGCATCATTAGTGAAATGCTTTATAACAACTAATTAAGGAGGGATAGAATATGAGAAATAACTTTCAAATCGTTGCGTTACAAGAGAAGGAGTTTAATAACCTATTTCTAATGAATGAAGAAGTATTAAAAAGTATCGGGGCAGTCAAAATAGTAGCAAATAAAAATCCTGGATATCCTTGCAGGATAAGTTTGAAGGATGCAGAGGTAGGAGAAGAGGTAATCTTACTGAATTACCAATATCATAGTGTTAATTCGCCTTATAAAGCAAGTGGTCCTATATTTATACGAAAGGGAGCAACTACCGCTAAGCTAGATGTAAATGAAATTCCGCATATGTTACATCATAGGTATCTATCTGTACGCGGCTACAATGCTGACTCAATGATTGTAGAAGCAAGGGTTACAGAAGGTGTAAATTTAAGAGAAAATATAGATGAAATTTTTGATAATAAAGAGGTAGAATATATTCACATTCTTAACGCTAAACCAGGATGCTATAACTGCCTTGTTAATAGAGTGTGAAAAAATTGGAAATGCAAATTTCTATTATCCTATAAGGGGTACCACCAAATCGCTATCAAGCTAATACAACAAAATCCCCCTAAAATGAAAAAAGACGCCATCCTTTCCTATGATTCTACAGAAAGGATAACGTCTTTTTAGTTTTATGGATAGTGCAAAACTTTAGTTTTATAGCAGTAATTTATATAGCCGTCTAATAATTAATTCTGCTATTTACCTATGTTTACATGACCTTCGTTATCGGTAATAAAAAAAATCTTTCAGTAAAGATCCTTTTTATTTCATCACCATTATTTAATTTTATTTATTAAACAAAGAATTTATTGAAATGAATCTTTAAGCTCGGTTGAATTAGAATAGAATTTTGCTTTTGATGGTTGAACACTGCAAATAAATAGTATGATAGATATCAAAAACATTACAAATGCTCCTGAAACTACAACAAATCGTATAGATATAAGCTCTGAAAAAACACCAAAGATTACAGTAACTGTAATAATTAAAAAAGCCTCAATAAACCCGTAAATACTGACAACTCTGCCCATCACATCAACAGGTATATTGTTTTGATAAAATGTGTAAAAACCGGTATTAGAAAAGGCAGTAGCAAACGATAAAACAAAAACCCCTACAGATGCTATAAAAAAGGTATTAGAAGATGTAAAAATCATATAACCTACTGCAGTTATTAAGGAGCCCATACCCATAAGCCATGAGGTAGGTATTTTTTCATTAATTATTGCATTAGATAAAGAACCTACCAATACTCCTGCTCCAGCAATGCTGACTAAAATTCCATATTCACCTTCAGATAAAGAAAGTATCCTAGTTGCAAAAGCAGCTTCCAACGAATCTGTAGCTGTCATCATGACTACCATCGCACTAAATAAAAGATATATTATCATGACATATAGAAACTTACGGCTAAATCCAATAACAAGCTTCCAATCATCTATTAATAACCTAAGAGATAATTTTGTTGTATCTGATGTTTTTTCTAACGGTGCAGAGGATTCAACATTAGGCATTCCTACTGTAATTAATGCAGATAAAAATAAAGCTCCAGCATTGATATAAATAGCCATATTGGGTGTACCAATTGTAAACATCATTCCCGCTATTGCTGGTCCAGTCAAAAATGCTCCGGAATCAAGTAGGCTACGTAAAGAGTTGAAACGTTTTCTTTGTCCTATTGGTATTAACTTTGTAATATAAGTTACCGATGTTGAGTGGTACATAGAGCTCGCTATTGTAATAAGAAAGACCATAGCATATATAAGCCCTAAAGAAGAGAAGAAAGGTAATAATGCAATTAGCACAGTCTGAAAGATACCTAGTGCTATCATGAGATATTTTTTATTTGAACGATCTACAAGACTTCCTGACCAAATATTAGTAAACAATGTTGATAAAGCCCTAATAATATATAAACCAGAGACAGCAATTGCCGATTCTGTTATGTTAAGAACTATTAGGTTTAGAGCAATAAAGTAAACCCAACTTCCAACACTTGAAACACCAATACTAAACAATAAGATAGATGGATACCGCCAAGTTTCCAATGTTTTTTTAAAACTCAATTGAATTCCTCCTAAAATATAATCAGATAGAATGCAACACTTAAAACAAAATAAAAAATCCCACCCCCAAGACTTGAAGTCTTAGGGACGAGATTTATCATCGCGGTGCCACCCTAGTTTATTAATATGTCGCCATATTAACCTTATCAGGTACGGCATTTAAAAATGCTTATACCTTAGCTCTATAACGGGAGCTCCCGTCACATCACCCCCTCCTAAAAGGTTCCGACGTGCTGCTCTGAGGCTTGCTTCAATAAAGAAATTCTAACCCTTTTTCAGCTACCAGGGTTCTCTGTATAGAATTCACTTTATTTACTCTTCTCTTCATCGCATTTATTTTTTATATAATATCACCTATTGGTATCTATGTAAATATCTGAATTTTTTTATAATACAAAAAACTATTAAGGTATATGATTCTCATCTAACAACTAAAAAAAGAAAAATACTTCAGAGCAAAAATTATTTGCAACTTTAATACAAAGTCATTTTTTCGTTTTGGGGGTACTATAAAATATTAGCTTGATAGCGATGTGGTGCTACCCTAATTAGTTCAATTATGTATCGATAGAGTGTAATATATTGATACAAGTGTAGGAGACTGATAAAATCAAAGTTAAGAGCGTCTCATAAGACTTGTATCAAAAATGAGGTGATATTTTGCGAAAAATTGGTTATATACGTGTCAGTTCAACTAGCCAGAATCCTTCAAGACAATTTCAGCAACTGAACGAAATCGGAATGGATATTATTTTTGAAGAAAAAGTTTCCGGAGCAACAAAAGATCGTGAGCAACTTCAAAAAATGTTAGAGGATATACAAGAAGGTGACATCATTTATGTTACAGACTTAATTAGAATTACTCGTAGTACACAAGATTTATTTGAACTAATCGATAACATACGGAGTAAAAATGCAAATTTAAAATCCTTAAAAGATACATGGCTAGATTTATCAGAAGATAATCCCTACAGCCAATTCTTAATTACAGTTATGGCGGGTGTAAACAAATTAGAACGTGATCTTATCCGTATGCGGCAGCGTGAAGGGATTGAACTGGCTAAGAAAGAAGGAAAGTTTAAAGGTCGGTTAAAGAAGTACCATAAAAATCATGCAGGAATGAATTATGCAGTAAAGCTTTATAAAGAGGGAGAAATGACTGTAAATCAAATTTGTGAAATCACAAATGTGTCTAGGGCCTCATTGTATAGAAAGTTATCGGAAAGGAACAGTTGATGAGTTATACCAAAAGTCGGAAATGTATAATAGAAAATAAATTTCATATAGAGGTGGAGTTATATGCCTAAAATTGACAATATGTTAGCAATTCTATGGATGCTTCGTTCAGGTGAAAAAATTACTGCAAAACAAATTTCGGAAAAATTAGAAATTAATATAAGGACTGTGTATCGTTATATTGATACAATTTCAACAAGTGGCGTACCTATAATTTCAGAACCAGGACATAACGGTGGATACACTTTATTGAACAATTTTATTGAGGCTCCTCTTTTTTTTGATTTTGAGGAGCAAACTTCACTATTTCACGCTGCTGTTTTTGCGGAAGAAGCCGGATATTATGGAGGTGAAGCACTAAATAGGGCCATTTCAAAACTAAGTAAATACTCAAATCAAGAGCAGGAAACAAAGATAAACCAACATTTAACTAGTCTTGAAGTAATAAGTCGATTAAGTTCTCTCTCTATGGAATCTTTTTTGAAGGAGTTGGAGCAGGCCTTAGCTGACGGGTACTCAGTAAAAATTCTTTACCATAAAAGTGGCGAAAAGCAATTAAATTATAGATTGGTCGATCCGTACAGAATTATCTATTGGAATAATAAGTGGTATGTGATTGGATTTTGTCATCTTAGGAATGATATCCGTAGTTTTAGAGTAGATCGAATTGAAAGTCTAATGCTAACCGAAAATAAGTTTAACCGGCCAGAAAATTTTTCAGCACGTGACTTTTTTATAAAAAATCTTCTTCCAACTATAGAGGATAAGGAAGGGATTATTTCTTTGGTTATTAATGGGGATAAAAGTGTATTGGCTGATATTTGCCAACATTGGTTTTTAGGACATTATTTACAAGAACGGACTTCAAATCAAGCAGTTTTTCTTCTTGAAAAAGATATGATACATACATATGTACCTTATTTACTTTTACCGTACAATAAATCTATTAAAGTTATTGAGCCAATAAGTCTTAAGAAAAGACTTATTGAAGTTCTGTCGGAATTAATAAAATTTCATCAAGTATGATAACTTCCCTGACGTTAACTGTCAGGGAAGTTATATTATAATAGCTATATCAATTGTGATTGGAGTGTTATTGGATGCAAACAAAAAAAGTTTTTCTATATGTATTTAATACAATGTCGGACTGGGAATATGGATATTTAATTGCTGAACTAAACTCAGGAAGATATTTCAAAAAAGATTTAGCACCTTTAAAAGTAATTACAGTAGGAGCTAATAAAGAAATGATTACTACTATGGGAGGACTGAGCATAAAACCAGATATTTCCCTTGATGAATGTACTCTTGAGAGTAAAGATCTTTTAATTTTACCAGGAGGAACTACTTGGAGTGAAGAAATTCATCAACCTATCTTGGAAAGAATTGGCCAAGCTTTAAAGCTTGGCACTATTGTTGCTGCAATTTGTGGTGCAACTGAGGGCCTCGCGAATATGGGATACTTAGATACTAGAAAGCATACAAGTAATAACTTAGAATATACTAAAATGGTATGTCCTAACTATAAAGGAGAAAAGTTCTATGAGTTGGGATCTGCGGTATCTGATGCGAATTTAGTTACTGCATCAGGAATAGCTCCTCTGGAATTTGCAATGGAGGTGCTGAAAAAAATAGATGTATTTACACCAGATGCGTTACATTCATGGTATAACCTAAATAAGACTCATAAACCTGAATACTTCTTCCAGTTAATGAATTCAATAAATAAATGAAGTAACTGAAAAGCTCAATTTCTCTATTTTGATTTGTAGAGAAGTTGGGCTTTTTAATTTGGAATTTCCTTATCGTTGTAAATCCGCATTTTCCTGACGCTACCCCGTTTTGAAAAAAGATTGGTCAAAAATAGATTCATTGTTGTGAATTAGTGTACAAATATTATAAAAAAGTTTGACCAATTTTTTTGTAAAACTTACTACAACAATATATGAATATCTTTGACTGTATTTGTAATTTATTGTAAAATAATATACATAGAAAGGTATTTTAGGGGAAATATAGAAAGAGTATGCCTTTCAGCTTTTAAAGGGCTAAAGCATATCCTTTTTGTTATTTAAAGGGGGAGAGAGAAAAAAGTATGAAGGATTTAAAAAGAAAAAGTATTTATATTTTATTCATAGTTATAGCAATTATGGGGTTAAGTGCTTGTGGTAAAGATCCATCAGATGATTTGCAATCTAAAAAGTGGAATGTCGTTGCTACCAATGGCGAATCATATACAGCAGAATTCGCTAAAAATACGGTTTCTTTCAAGATAGGAGCTTTCACAAGAGGGTTTACATATAAAATTAACAAAGATGAAATTAGTTTAGAAGAAGATGGGAAAGATCCAATTGTATTTGAAATTAAAAAAGATGGTGATGAATATAAATTTAAGGCAACGACTCCAGCTATTAAAAAGAAATTTGGAGATTTGACGTTATCACCAAGTAAATAGTAAATGAAAAGTCGAGGTAAAACTCTGTAATAATTTTACAGAGTTTTTTGTTTGAAATTATTTAAGTAATTTTTACGGTGATACATATTAGTAATATAACTTTTATGCAAATGTTACAACTTTATTATAAATAATCAATCTTTTTTATAAAACTACAACACATTTTTGCAATAAAGGTGGAAATCCAATGCGCAATCGAATTAAGGAGTATAGAGAAATTTTAAAAATTTCTCTGGGAAATTGACGGATTTATGTAACTGTTGGTTTGAAATAAAGTTTGATTAAAAATATCTACTTCCACCCTTACTCTACGGAATATAAAAAGAATCTAATTTGAAAAAAGATTAAACAAAATACCCCATATACAAATAATACTAAATTATGGAATATTTTTAAATTATTAAAACGTTTTATATTCAATTTATATATTTTATTTCTTTACTTAATAAAAATATCCCCATAGATAAGTAAATCCAAAGGGATAAAGCGGTGCGTCTTTTTTATAAACAGTTAATCTTTTTTCAAAACGGTTAAACTTTATTTCAAATCCACATTTTTTCGTTTTGGGTAACATTTATTGTCTTTGGTTGATGGGCATGTGGTGCTACCCAAATAATCCAGTCGTAAAAAAAGAGGGAGAAGGCATTTTTTATTGAAGTTTGTTTATAATAGCTTTTTAACCTGTTAGGGGGGATTGTAAAGTAGACTATTAATCTCTTTGATAATTTTAATTTTCCTTATAGTACAGGGCATGCTGTATTAAAAAAATTTAATTTTGAAAGGAGAATCAATAAATATGAGCACGAAAAAAAGAATAGGGAATAAGTTATTACTTGTCAGTGCAATTTGTACGATAATTATTCCTTCAGTTTCATATGCAGAGGAAGTAATTTCACCTAAAAATTTCGCGAGTTCTTCAATTTTGTATGAGGGACGGAATACGGATCTATTGAAAACAACTTTGTATCCAAATACATATAATAATCCGCTCAACCACCAGTTTATTTCGACATTAAAGGAAACAAACACAAATATAAAAAAAATAGACAATCCTGAAAATGAAAATCCTGTTATATCTACTACCCTTTCATTTATCCGTTCTATGCATACTGAAGATTATAAATCTGCATTTGATTTAACTTCACGATCATTGCAGAAAATAATATCCGAAAAATGGCTGAAGAGCTATTGGAAGGAACTCCCTACGCAATTTCAAGCAGGTTCTTTTATGGGAATTGGAGAGGTAACACAAAAAGAGACAAATTCCGTTCATACAAGCGTAGAGGTTAAATTAGTTTTTGAACAGTTAACAGTACCTTTACTAATTAAACTAGATCCATCTGGAAAAATAGATGATTTTCAACTCAGCATGTCGTTTAGTCCTGTTGCAGAGCGTCCATCATATAGTAAGCCTGAATCATTTGTTGATAAAGAAGTAGTGGTTGGAAGCGGTGCGTTTCCATTACCAGGAACATTGTCTATTCCGAAGGGAAAGGGTCCTTTCCCAGCGGTTATTCTTGTTCAAGGATCTGGAGCAACCGATCAGGATGAAACAGCATTTGCTTTAAAACCATTTCGCGATTTAGCTGAAGGTCTTGCCTCGAAAGGAATCGCTGTCCTTCGCTATAATAAGCGAACTTATGAACATGGATTGAAAACACAATTTAGTCCTTTTTATACAGTTGATAAAGAGACAACAGATGATGCTCTTCTTGTGACTCATTTTCTTCAAAATGAGCCTATGATAGATAAGAATCAAATTTATATTCTTGGTCATAGTCAAGGTGGAATGATGCTTCCGAAAATGATTGAAAAAGACCAGAATCAAAATATTGCTGGGGCAATCGTGATGGGAGGGCCAGCCCGTACAATCCAAGACGTTGTTTTAGATCAATTTGAGTATCTATTTTCTATTGGAGCAATGAGACTTGAAGAATATAAATTTTACAAATCGCAATTTGAATTATTAAATGATCCCAATTTCTCTAGTCAGAATCCTCCAAAAGATTTTTATTTAGGATCACCAGTATTTTGGGATTCGATCCGTAAAATTAAAGCAGCAGAAATTTCAAAAGAACAAAAGACACCGCTTCTTATTATTCAAGGGGAAAGAGACTATCAAGTTCAATCAAAAATCGAAATTCCTCTTTGGAAAGAACAATTAAAAGAGCGAGATAACGTTGATTATCGACTATATCCAAAGTTAAATCACTTTTTCACAGAAGGAAATGGGGAATTAAGTAAACCGGATGAATATTATAGTCCTGCAAATATTCCTGAGTATGTTATAAATGATATCGCTGCTTGGGTGCAAGGAAGATCGAAATAAAATTAGCGACGATACTTTTTAATAGAAAATCTCAGTACTTAAGATAGAATTATTTTTATCAATTGGAACTACCTGAAAGATAAAAAAGACCACTTTGAAATAACTCGCATAACCATCATGATGAAGCATTAAGTAGTTGATATTTATAATAAATGGAGCATCCAGAAGGGTGCTTTTTTCTTTTGGAATAGAAATCCACTTGCTAACTATATTTTGTATATAATTAATAATTACGATGCGTGAAATTTTAAAAAATGTGCGGTTATTAGATTACATTCATTATAAGTAGGGAAGAATAGAGTGATAGGTGATGGGGTGAATGTATTTACCAATATAAAGATGGAGGGGTGTTATGAAAACATTTTTTAGAGAGTCTAATCAGTCTTTAAAAGAGTTTAGTGCTGCTAATACATACTTAGATTGCTTAGTGCAAACTAAAACATATCCGCAGTTCCTAATACTAATTTTATTTTGTATTGCCACAGTATATTTACCTTTCCCTTCATTTTCGTCTATGAATATAAATAATATAGATATGCTGCTGCAATACATAATTAAAGCAGTATATTTTTCGTTTCCTATCTCATTTGTGTTTCTATTCATAATGTGGGATCAATGGTTTTTGATTTCTAAAAAAGTTACTGTCCAGCAGCTAAAAATATCTTTCTTCAGTGCTTTCATTATTTACATTATAATGTTGTTGTTTTTGTCTTTACTAATATCTCTTACAACATTCAACGGAACATCAAACCCGATTGAAAATGAAGGGATGACCAATATGTTCCTTAAAACGCCTGGTATTGCCATTCAATTAATTGGTGAGAACATTATGTTTGTATCTATATTATTCTTTTGGCACAAGATCATACGTTCCTTCATAATAAGTCCCATTACTTCAATTACAACCTCTTTAATTTTGTCTGGAAGCTCATTTGGACTACTCCATCTTTCTACATATAATTATAATTGGGTGCAATGTATAACTATCATCGGTATACCAGCTATCGCTCAAATGATTTTCTTTCTAATATTTAAAAATATTCATATGGGATATATACTTCACTTCAATTACAATTTAATCATTATCCTTTTTAACTACATAATTTCTATTTAAAATATTTTATAACTAAAAATAAAAGAAAAGGTACCCCTGCTGCAAGGTACCTTTTCCAAGGGGTATAACTCATTACCTGAGCGATCGTTGATCAAAAATGCTTAGGCTCTTACATGAGTTATATTTTTATTATACATTAATCTTACCAAAAATATCGTCAATGGTGAAATTAACTTTAATTATTTATTAGAATTGTCCCTTGGTTTAACAAATGCTTTTTTGTAAATAATATGGTTGTTAAACAATTAATTAAGGGGGACTTGTATGCCACAGGATCGAAAAGCAGACGTTCAAAACGATACATACGAAGGAAAAGAGATCATGCCAGATAATCCACAATATCTACCGCGTCATGTGCAAATGGAGCTGCCTCCCGAATTTTCTATAAATCCTCTGTTTGCCCGCGCAGGAGAAGCAGTCGTTCCGCGCTTTCACATGCCTGATGAAGGCATGTTACCAGAAACAGCGTATCAAATCGTCCATGATGAAATTACTCTTGATGGCAATGCCCGCTTAAATCTTGCAACATTCGTTAGCACATGGATGGAGCCTACGGCAGAGCACTTATATGCCAAATCATTCGACAAGAACATGATTGACAAGGATGAATATCCACAGACAGCCGAAATTGAGGAGCGGTGTGTCCGCATTTTAGCCAACCTCTGGCATTCGCCCACCCCCCTTACGACTATGGGCGTTTCAACAACTGGATCGTCGGAAGCATGTATGCTCGGGGGGCTTGCGTTAAAGAGACGCTGGCAAAACGCACGCAAAAGCGAAGGGAAGCCGGTGGATCGGCCCAATATTGTGTTTAGTTCTGCTGTTCAAGTCGTTTGGGAAAAATTCGCGAACTATTGGGAAGTTGAACCACGCTATGTGAAGGTTAACTCAGAGCATCCCCGATTGGATCCTCAGGGGGTTCTCGCTGCCGTGGATGAAAATACGATTGGTGTGGTACCGATTCTCGGTGAGACCTATACCGGTCTTTACGAACCGGTTGCCGCCATTGCGAAAGCGTTGGATGATTTACAGGAGAGGACAGGCCTCGACATTCCTATGCATGTGGATGCGGCTTCGGGGGGATTTATAGCACCGTTTCTTCAACCAGATTTAGTCTGGGATTTTCAATTACCGAGGGTGAAGTCCATCAATGTATCGGGACATAAATATGGATTAGTCTACCCTGGGTTGGGTTGGATAATTTGGCGGGAAGCTGAAGATCTCCCTGAGGATTTAATCTTCCGCGTCTCCTATTTGGGCGGAAACATGCCAACTTTTGCCCTGAATTTCTCTCGTCCTGGCGCACAAGTGCTCCTGCAATATTACAATTACCTGCGTTTAGGGAAAAGTGGGTACTATGATGTCCAAAGGGCTTCTCAGAAAGTCGCTCTTTTTCTTAGCAAGGCGATTCAGAAGATGGAACCGTTCGAGCTTTTGTCCGATGGTTCGGATATTCCGGTTTTCGCTTGGCGACTGAAAGATGGTTACACATTAAACTGGAATCTTTATGATTTATCTCGACAATTGCGTGTGTTCGGCTGGCAAGTACCCGCCTATCCATTGCCTCCAGATATGGAAGCGGTGACGATTATGCGCGTTGTGGTTCGAAATGGATTTTCCATGGATCTCGCGCATTTATTTTTGAGGAATCTCAAACAGGCCGTTGCCTTTCTGGATTCCCTGGATGGACCTATGCCACATGATACGAAATGTGATAATGGGTTTCATCACTAAGTGGGGGCAGATCCCGTCGTCATTAAGTTAAGCTAACCACTGATCACTTTTCGAGCTCTCCACAGGGAAGTGGTACAGAAAAGCTGATGGTTTCAACCAGAAGTATTATCTGTCATAAACAGAATGAAACATTTGAATTCTATTCAGATGGAGTCCTCTGGACCCCTCTTTGATTAAACTATTTTTCAAAATGGATTTTTTGCATTTGCTATTAAATATGGCTTAAAGCACTTTTTTATCAATCTTTATTTTAAATCTACACGGACCCCTATGGTCATAATCCAAAGGAGTGAACAGTCGGTTCACTCCTTTCTTTTATTATTCCTTACTGAAGCTCTCCAGGAACTTTCTTGCCAACGAGGACATGTAACGGTCCTTCATCCAGATCGCCGCGATTCTGGTCTGGAGGAAAGGACTGTCGATTTCCTTATAGATCAGACTACCGTGGTTCGCCAACTCGAACGCGGATTTCGGGATAATTCCGATGCCGAGGCCGGCATTGGCCCATAGTAGGGTAGTCCGTGCATCATCATTTTTACAGAATAGGTTTGGCTCGAAGCCGGCTTTCTGACAAGTCTCGCGGATCAGCTGCTCGAATCGGCGGTAAATGACCAGAGGGCGCTCTTGCAGTTCTTCGATTCGGATGGCATCCCGCCCGCCACTCCAATCCAGCTCCGGGGTCATCACGGCGATCATCGGCTCGCTTTCCGCACATTTGTATCCCATCCCCACATTATGAAAGGGAGTTCTAACGATTCCCAGTTCGATGACCCCACTCTGTAGCAATTCAATGACCCTGAACGTGTTTCCCTCATGAATTTCAAATTTGATTCCAGTGTAAGCTTTGTGAAATTCGGATAATTTATCCTTTAATAACGTTGCTCCTGAGGAGGACACCGTTCCAATCGTCAATGTTCCCTTCAATCCTTTGGCAAAGTCACTGACCTCTCTTGACGTCGAATCTGTTAAATCTACAATTTGCTGCGCTCTGCGGCGCAGAATTTCCCCGGCGTCCGTGAGCCGGATACTGCGTGCACCGCGCTCTACTAGCTTCACGCCAAGCTCCTCCTCCAACAGTTTAAGCTGCTGGCTGAGCGGGGGTTGAGCCATTTGCAGCTTTTTGGCGGCCGAGGTAATCTGGCCTTCCTCCGCAATCGTCAGGAAGTATTTCAATTGCCTAATGTCCATAAGGTTCTCCTTTTAAATTGCCATATTAATTTCATATAGATTAGATATTAATCAAATATTATTAATATGGAAGATGTTATGTTATTTTTTAATCATATCCGGTAAATAAATTTCGTCAAACCTTTTGTATTGCATTAAATTGAATATTTTAGTTCAAGTTCAGAATGGCCGCTTTTTAGTAATGAGAAGGTTGGATGAAGCTAGGGTGAGAGGAGCAGAGCGTACGTAGTTTGTACGTGAGCACCGGAATGCCCAGGTGAATTCAAGATTCGATATCGAAATCACTTTATGAGTTACTTCATAATCAAAAGCGACCTTTATATCAATCATGATGGGGATGATACTTTGTTTAGACTCACAAGATTTTTAAAACCTTACAAGAAGGAAAGTATTCTAGGCCCTTTCTTTAAGCTGGTGGAGGCAATTCTCGAGCTGTTTCTGCCGACGATTGTGGCCCTGATTGTGAACCATGGAATAGGCAGGCACAATATCACTTATGTATGGAAGATGGGCGGCTTAATGGTCGTCATGTCGATACTGGGCTTCGGCAGCTCGCTAATCTGCCAATATTATGCGGCCCGGGCATCACAGGGGTTCGGTACTACGCTGCGTAATACACTGTTCCGGCATATCTCGACGCTGTCTTATACTGAGATTGACCGCTTTGGAACACCATCATTGATCAATCGTATCACAAATGATGTCAATCAGCTGCAAATCGCAGTAGCGATGCTAATTCGGCTCGTGATTCGTGCCCCGTTCATTTGCATTGGTGCAATCATCATGTCGATGCTGCTTGATTTTAGACTATCGCTTGTTCTGATTGCAGCAACACCAGTGTTTGCTATTATTCTATATTTGATTATTACCAAGACAGCACCTATGTATCGGTTATACCAGAAGAAGTTAGACAGAATCGCACTAGTATTGAGCGAGAATCTGACGGGAGTTCGCGTCATCCGTGCATTCGCCAAGAGACAGGCCGAGAAGGCGAGATTTCGCGAGGCTTCCGACGATATTACGGCCACTGCGATCCGAGTAGGGCGGGTGTCTGCGCTGCTTAGTCCGGTAACGACGGTTGTTGTCAACGGTGCGATTATCGCTATTCTATGGATTGGTGGTTTCCACATTAATGCGGGGACATTATCTTCTGGCGAGGTCATCGCCTTTATTAACTACGTGACGCAAATTTTGCTCGCTTTGATTGTCGTGTCGAATCTGATTATTATTTTTACCAAGGCAGCGTCCTCAGCATCACGGATCAATGTGGTGTTCGATACCATTCCTTCCATTGCTGACCCTGCGCCAGAGGAGCGAAAACAGTCTACAGTGAAAATAGAAGACAAGAAGGATGGTCCAGCTGTTATATTTAATCATGTCACCTTCGGATATAGTGCGACGAGTGATCCGGCTCTGATAGATATATCGGTGGAGATAAGACGTGGCGAGACCGTGGGAATTATCGGTGGTACTGGTTCAGGCAAATCTACATTTGTGAACTTGATTCCGCGATTTTATGACGCTACCTCCGGGCAAATCCTCGTCAACGGAATCGATGTAAGGGATTATAGCCTATATGAGCTACGCGGCGAGATCGGGATTGTTCCGCAGAAGGCACTGCTCTTCACAGGGACGATTGCCGATAACATCCGCTGGGGCAACGAATTAGCTACGGATCAAGAGGTCAAGCGGGCAGCTATCATTGCACAGGCTGATGAATTCATATCGAAAATGCCGGAGGGCTATAACACTCTGGTGTCCAGGGGCGGACTTAATCTGTCGGGTGGACAGAAGCAGCGCTTAACGATCGCCCGGGCAATTGTCGCCAGTCCCGATATTCTCATCCTTGATGATTCTTCGAGTGCACTTGATTTTGCCACAGATGTGGCGTTAAGAAGGTCAATCCGGGAGAACAGCCAGGAGATGACGGTATTCATCGTCTCGCAGCGGGTTAGCACCGTGCAGCAGGCGGATAAGATCATCGTTATCGAAGACGGACGGATTGCTGGCATAGGTACCGATGCTGAACTCAAGCGAGACTGTAGTGTCTATCAAGAGATTTGCCGCTCACAGTTCTCTAATGAGGAGGTAGGACAACAATGAACATGAAGCAAACATGGGGAAGACTACTAATTTATACAGGAAAATATAAAAGCTATACAATCTGGGCCTTCATTAGTGCGATTATTAGCGTAGCCTCCAGCTTGATCGGTCCATTTATGATTGGGATTACGATCGACCATATGGTCGGTAAGGGTGCTGTTGAGTTCGCAGACATATTCAGACTACTTATGCAGCTTAGTCTGGTGTATCTCGTCGGAAGCTTGTTCGGCTGGCTGTTGACATATCTTACGAATCGGCTTGCTAATCAAACGGTAAATGATTTGCGCAGCGAGATGTTCGACAAGCTGAATGTTCTGCCACTGAAATATCATGATAATCATCCGCAAGGGGACAGCATCAGCAGATTCGTAAACGATATGGATGCCATATCGGACGGGTTGCTGCAAGGATTCTCCACATTATTAACCGGCGTTGTTACAATCATCGGGGCGATCGCGCTCATGCTGTATACGAATCCGCTCATGACCGTCGTCGTGCTGTTATCTGCACCAGTGACCTTCTTCGTAGCCCGGTTCATCACGATGCGCTCCCAGCAGCTATTTCGTGAACAGGCCCGTATATTGGGTGGACTGAATGGTTATGTCGAGGAGATGATTGGCGGGCAGAAGGTTGTTCAGGCCTTCCGTTATGAAGACCACTCTTTTGCGGAGTTTACAGTGCGAAATGATGAATTGTATCACACTGGGGTAAAATCACAATTCGTCAGCTCTCTGTCGAATCCATCCACTCGTTTGGTGAACAATGTTACCTTCTCAATCATCGCCTTAATTGGGAGTATTATGGTCATCATGTCCAGAATATCGGTCGGGGGACTATCGAGCTTCCTAATTTATGCCAACCTGTTCGCTAAGCCGTTCAACGAAATTACCGGAGTAATTACACAGTTGCAATCAGCTACGGCCTCGGCGCAACGTATCTTCCAGGTACTTGATGAATCGGCGGAGTCACCGGACGCTGACGATGCAGTTTATATCCCGGCGAAGCAGGGGACGATTACGTTCCGTCATGTGAAGTTCGCTTACCAGCCTGACCGTCCCCTTATTACCGATTTGAACCTCGTTGTCGAACCAGGCACGCGGGTCGCAATCGTGGGACAGACCGGTGCTGGCAAGACAACGCTTGTAAATCTGTTAATGCGATTTTATGATGTTGATGCCGGCGAGATTGCGATAGACGGTATTAACATTAACGATATGGCCCGTGACAGCTTACGCCATACCTTCGGAATGGTGCTACAGGATACTTGGCTGTTCGGCGGGACAATCCATGACAATATCGCCTACGGGAAGCCGAATGTTAGTCAGGAGGAGGTTATCGCTGCCGCTAAGGCGGCTAACGCCCATAGCTTCATCAAGCGGCTGCCGCAGGGCTATAATACAGTAATCAACGGCTCCGGCGACAGCCTATCCCAAGGGCAGAAACAGCTCTTGACGATTGCTCGGGTTATGCTAGTTGATCCGCCTATGCTAATTCTCGACGAAGCGACAAGCAGCATTGATACGCTGACGGAGATTCGTATCCAGGCGGCGTTCCTGAAGATGATGGAAGGCAGAACAAGCTTCGTCATCGCCCACCGTCTGTCGACGATCCGTGAGGCCGATATGATCCTCTACATGAAGGACGGAGATGTCGTCGAGAGCGGCAGTCATGAACAGCTGCTGGAGCGCGGTGGGTACTACGCCAATCTGTATAACAGCCAATTCACGGCTGTGAATGGTTAGTAGACTATTAGTAACACCATTCCGAAAGTACGCACGATGCGTGGACCGGGCCTTGGCCTAACGAATCTTCATCATTTTATAACTATATTTATTATATGTATTTGTATTAGAAGATGGTGCAACATCAAAAAGTAACCCTGATACAGTGTAATCATACTGTATCAGGGTTTGTATTTTTTATTTTGAGGTGAATTTCTACACCTAAAAGATTTCGTAGATAATGCTCCTTCCGATAAGGGAAGCGTATCCCAAATATCTTTATTAAATTCTCCTGCATTCTCACCATGATGAGGAACCACCATTACGTATGGCTTAATCGATGTTACATTTAATACATTATTATTGATTTGAGGATAATGATGATTCTCCGTTAAAACACCTTTCTAACTGTTTGATGGCACAACCTAGGGATTTTATCCTAATATACAGTATAATGGAATTTAGAGCAGGAATTAATCTGTTTACAGTGAAATAGGAGAAGGATAAAGGGTTTGTCTTTATTTATTATTCCTGAAAATCATACTTTTGCTGCCTTAAAAAACAACTATTAGAGGTGCTTTTACGTTGGCAAGAGTTATTATCTGAAGAAAAAGTTGAGAGAGAAGTTAATGGTTATCCTGGACACGTGAAATGGTGGGCAATACTTGGAAATGTGTCAACTCATAACGCATATCATATTGGCCAGATCATTTATAATCGGAAATTGCAAAATAGCTGGAAAATAGATGCAGGAGTAGATAAATAAAAGTTGCAATAGTACTACTTGAACTAAAGGTTGCAATAGTTTAAGAAAAGCTGTCATTATGGCAGCTTTTCTTATTGTACAGCGTGAAGGATAGTGAAAATTGCAAAGTTTTAAGGACAGATTTAAACTTCGCATAAATCTGCCCTTATAGGGAAAAATACGTAAGGTATTGTGCTGGAAAGCACTTGCCTATTCTAAATAAGGAGTGAAATGAGTGGCTGATAAAAACGAACGTAACCGTGTCGATAATGATGCTGGCGAAGCGGTAGGAACTGGTGTCGGTGCTGTCGCAGGAGCTGCTTTGGGTTCTGTTCTTGGTCCACTTGGTACCGTTGCAGGAGCTGTTGTAGGAGGAGCGATGGGTAACAAAGTCGGCGAAGGTGCCGATGAGGCTAATGACAGTGTTACGAACCGAGAAGATTAGACTTTAACCAAAGTGACACTGAATGAATTGGATTCCCAAAAAGGGAGTCCGTTTTTTATTCACTGGATCACTTAGAGGACAATCTTTACTGGAAACGATTGAATATCTAGAAACAAATATACTTAATAAACATCATTGTTACTTACCCGAAAATATTGAAAAATACAAGGGAAAGGAAAAGTTCGCTTTTGACTTTCTATACAAACTCAAAACACATATATAATGTTCAATTTGTGAAATTTGGTACTTGAATTATATGAAGGGTTTTATGAAACATTTAGACTCTAAATAAATAGAAATTTGCCATGTTTCTTTTGTTATAAATCTCAAAAACGAGGGTATTTGGGACAAATGAAATTCACCATAAAATGTACTGAAAATAGCTTAAAATACGTCTCAAAACTCATCTCTAAATCAAAGTCTCAATTTGAACAAGCAATATTGAGTTTTGAAAATTCCTTAACGTATAAAAAGGCTAAAATGTGCGTGCTACCCCTATATGGGGTACCGCCAGTATTTCAGAAAAAGCCATGCTAAGAGTATGCAAGATTTTATACATTTTTTCGGTTAATCCAATAACAGACAAGAACCCTAAACCGCACCAGAATAGGAATGTATAAAAAATGCATAGATCCATAGAACAAAAAAGAAGATTCCCTTGTGAGAGTAGGGGTTCGTCTTTTTCTTCGCTACCGATAATAGGACGTTATGTAAACCGTCTATGAATAAGTATTCATAGACGGTTTACTATTTTTTTAGTTGTTATTCTTATCTTTTGATCTTACTTTTGCTTTTTGGCTAGAGTGTTGGCTCGTCATGTGGGGGCGAAACTCCAAATCCTGTTCCAGTCCTTTAAATCGCCTCTAAGATATATCTGTTACAATCATTCAAATAAAAAAACAAAAACTAATCATTAGTTTGAAACGCGCGTAATTCTCTAATTGAGGCAGCATCTAAGGAAGCAATCTTTTTTTCTAATATTTCTTTAGCATAATTATATAATTGAAAATCTATATTATTTTTCTCTACAATCTTATCAATAACTGTCTGCGGAATTTGTTCCCTTTGAGCTCTTTGTGCATTAACATTTAATTTTTGATATTTAACATTCTTCCAATCAAATTCTTTTTTCATAATATATAAAGATTCATTAAACAACTCCGTAATACCTACTACAGAAAAATAATTTGCTATAGTCTCTTTTACTATTTCTAAATCTGTAACATCACTACCTGTAATGTAACGAGATTGGAAGTTAATCGTATAATAATCAAAATTCGGATTATTTATATAATCATCAATTGTCCCTTCAAAAAATAATTCTTTATATTGATCTAGATTCTTATGTGCAGAATAAAACCATGAAAGGACTTGCTCAACTGGATTCCTTAACATCGTAATATAAGTACAAGGTCTAGAAATATGGTGATGTACGCCAAACAAGAGATGACCACATAAAGTATCAGCTGTTGTTAACTTCTCTCTTAGTAACAACACGCTTTGTTGATTCAAACCATACCGATTAACATCGTAGAGGACATTGTCAGAGTATTGCCTATAAATTATATCTGTTAATGTAGTTCCTCCCGTTTTTGGTATGTGAATATAAACCAACAAAGGTTTTTGTTTGCTACTATATTGTTTTTTTGTCATGTAACTCCCACTTTCAGTCTAATAATTATATGATTTGTATACAATGTTCCATTCTTTTTATTCTTCTTCACATATTGTAGTACTTAAGATATGAAACACGCATTACATGTATATATTTTTTCGCAATATCTTCCCATGATTCTGCAGGATCATTTATACCTTGAAGAGTAGATGTCTTATACTCTTCATAGTTTGTATGCATCTCTTCTAGAGCTTGTAAAATTGAATCAATAGATTCTGGATTAAACCAAATTACTTTTGCGCTATGACGAGAGAGATGTTCACGCATAACAGGAATATCTGAACATAGGACTGGTGTACCTAATCTTAGTGCTTCTTCCACTGGATAGCTGCCTCCACCTTCCGAAAGACTTGGCATAACTAATGCCTTAGCATTTTTAATAATAGGCGCAACATCAGAATCATTAACAAATCCAATAGGATAAATATCTTTATCAATTTCCAATCCTAATTTGTAGATAAGTGAAACTAGAGTGGGAATAGTTTGGAGATCAGGCCAATGTGGAGGTTGATATCTTAACAATTCTGTATAAAATCCAAATAGAACTAATGGGTAATTTTTTCGTTGTGTAAACTTTGAGTATGCTAATAGTAAATTATAATGATTTTTATGAGGTGAGGTATTCGCTGGATATACAAAATATTTTGATGGCAAACGAGCTTCTATATCTGAACTTAATGAATATCCAGGATCGTATTCTGCCGGTAATATAGCATGAGGAATAACAATAGCATCTTTTAAATGATCACTAAAGTATGTGATTAAACGAGCCTTTACATGTTGTGAAGAAACCACTACATTGGTACAGTTTTCAAACCATGCTTTCGATCTTTCCCAATAAGACTTCATATACCCGCCATTAATAAATGGAGGGACAAAATCAAAAATAGTAGCATCATGAAATGTACAAATACTAGGCCTTTTAATGTCAACAAAGTCATGTAAGTGAGGCCAGAAATAATATACAACGTGACAATCATGGAAAAAATTCTTTGCTGTATCTGTATTAATATCACCATCAAAATATAAAACTTCGATGTTTGGATGATTGGAAAAATCGTAACGTTCTTTAAATTTAGATTCAGAAGAAATCACCAGTCTAACAAGCTCAATGTCATCTTGACGAGCCATGGCAGGTAGGAGGTTTGCAAGTAATCGGGCCCCTCCGCCTGCAGATACCATTTGAGTCCAGATTAGAATTCTCATTAATTTGTACCACCTCCAGTTGAATATACATAGATTTCTACATAAGTTTATGAGTAGAACTTAAGAAATAACACATTTATTTTATTTTTTGCTAAGCGTAACGTCGATTCCCCTCTTCTTCTTGCTCATCGAGGGCTATCTCAAACATTTGCTATGGAGGACATAGAAGGGGATACTTGTACAGCTGAGCGTATACATGAACCTGAACACTCTTATTTAGAAAATACAATTCCATCTATGGAGGCGGCATTTAAAGCGGGCGCAGATTTAGTAGAGTTTGATGTTCAACCAACTAAAGACAATAATTTTGTCATTTTTCATGATTGGACTCTTGATTGTCGTACTAATGGTAAAGGTGTTACAAGGGATTTTACAACAAAAGAATTACAGGCACTTGATATTGGTTATGGTTATACAGCTGATGGTGGAAAAACATTCCCGTTTCGTGGTAAAGGAATTAATCTTATGCCAACATTGGATGAAGTACTTAACCATTTCCCAGATCGTTCTTTCCTTATTCATATTAAAAGTGATGATGAAAAAGAAGGAACTCAAATGGCTGATTACCTCAAAAAACTCCCAGCTAAACGTCTTGAACAGCTAACTGTATATGGAGGCGATAAACCGATTGCTGCGATAAAAGAGCGTATCCCTAGTTTACGCACCATGTCAAAAGCAACCCTGAAAAAAGATCTTCTTACTTATATCGCGTTAGGGTGGACTGGATACATGCCTTCAAGCCTGAAACATGGGGAGTTACATATACCTGAAAAAGTGGCACCTTGGCTTTGGGGATGGCCAAACCGATTTCTTAATCGAATGGATAAAGCAGATACCCGAGTTATCGTTGTAGGAGGAAATGGACTTGGATTTTCAAGTGGATTTGATTCGCAAGATGATATAAAACGCCTTCCCAATGATTACACAGGTGGAATTTGGACAAATCGCATTGATAAAATCGCATCTTTATTTAATAAGTAAGAAATCTTATAACAATCGAAGTTTTATGCGCCAATAATAAACAAATCTGGTTTCCTAAGTATAGTGGAAATCAGGTTTGTTTTTTGTATGAATAGAATTTGCTTGATGTATATTCAGACGGAGATACAACTACAATCAAAGTATTAGCTGCTAGATAAAAACCATTTTGATATCAAAATTACATATAATTTTCATTTAGGGTGAACTTAAAGTATATGTTTATACAAAGTTTGATCTTTCCATGTAGTTTTTTATTATCTTTTATAGATATCATAAAAGTAGGCATATCAAATAAACCCTGACGGGTTTCAATTTTTTTACTATAACTATGCTACCTGATGAACAGAAGTGGTATACTCATAAACAACGCCCAAAATATCAAAGACTGTTTTTTTCTCATATCTGTGGGATTTTCGTCCGTTTCGCTGTAGGAGGTTAAACAGACGAAGGAGAATCTTTGATAATTCTTGGGTGTTTTTATGTAATGCTTGATGAAAAAGTAAGAAATAATCTTTAATCATGTACATTGCTTTATATTCACTTAGTTCTTTCTGTTTCTTGCGTAACAGAAGTTCTCTCATTTTAAACATAGTAGAAGAACATAATAGGATACTAATGAGTTGTCCATAAAGGTGACATTCTAGCCGCTCTTGTTTAATAGATTTACAACGATGAATTTGAAACCAAGATTTCCATATTTTAAATAACAGCTGTCGGGTAAAAGACTGGCGCGGTATCAATTGTGACCCGTTTCCAGCCTCTCCCCATAAGAACTGCTCGTGAGGTTTTCCCTCAAGCAGCTCACCCCATAAACTTCATCAAAAGGGTTATGAGACCTATCAAATGGCAGACACTTTCATCGAAAACTCTCTGCACTTTTCAGGGGAAGGACTTTCCAGTCCCAGTAGAGCCCCAGTACACCATAGAGATATTCGTTACTCCATCTCTGCCATCCGATGCTACGCTTTCGTCTTCGTTTCCTTCTCGTTAACAATGTGCGAATTTTCATTTCCGTATAATCACGTACTTCACTGAAAGCTTGACTAGAGTTCCCAATCCGGAAGTAGTTCACCCATCCAGTTAGTACAGCATTGATTTGTTTTATTAAGTCTTGTGCTGGCTTCGCTCCTGCGTTTTGAATGAGTTCGCGAATTTTTGCTTTTACTGTCGTGCGAGCTTTCTTCTTCGGGATCATGAAAACGAAGAATCCATTCTTATTTCGGTTCGGTATTCGTCTCAGGTCAAATCCTAAAAATCCGAAGGATTCTCCTTTTAGGACATTGACCATCTGAGTCTTCTCCAGATTCAGTTCAACTCCCAAAGGCTTTAACTGTTCCCACAGTCGTCGTAATGCCAGTTCAGCCCATCCATTTTTACTGGAGTGTCCGCTTACAGCGATAACTAGGCAAGTAGGCCACTGGAACCTCCCCAGTAGCCCCTCACAGAACCGGACGTGAACCTCTCAGCTCATCCGGCTCCCATTATTCAGCCGTAGGTTTGATACCTAACTCCCAATGTTTAAATAGCTTGGGATTTTGTTTTGCAATTCTACCGATAAAGTTTTCTGCTCTTTTCTTATGACGAGCCAGTCTTTTATACTTCTTTCGAGCCCACATAATTAAGGCTTTATTGATATGCCTTAATGCTGGATACATCTCAGATTTGTAGAACTTACCATAGTAGTTAATCCACCCTATAATCTTTGAGTTAAACATGTTTGATAGGTCAGTCAGGTCTTTTTCAGATTTCAACTGTAATTTCCAATCCCTAACTTTTTGGCGAATTGATTTCTTAGAGGTGTTACTAATCGCAGGCGTGAAATTAATAAAGTGCTTTCCCCATTTGTTCTTTGACCTTCTCGGTCTGAATGTATAACCTAGAAAGTCGAACGATATGATTTCATGATTTTCTTTTCTATCTTCATCCTTACAATAAACAATTCTTGTTTTAGTTGGATGCAGTTCAAGTTTACAATCGTTCATTCTCGCGTTTAATGATTCCAGTAATTTAATTGCCTCACACTCTGTCTTACAGTGGATGACTGCATCGTCCGCATATCTAGCGAATGGATTGTTTGGATGATTAATAATCATCCATTTATCAAAGGTGTAATGTAGAAATAAGTTCGCAAGAACAGGACTTATTACCCCACCTTGCGGTGTGCCAGAAGTACGCTCTTTTACACCTTCTTTCGTTTGAAAAGATGCTTTTAACCATCTATTAATATATAATTTTATCCATTTAATCTTTGTATGCTTTTCCACTGCTTTCATTAGTAATTCGTGATCAATGTTATCGAATAATCCCTTAATATCAAACTCTAGAACCCAGTTGTATTTCCAGCACCTTTTACGGGTTATCTCTAAGGCTTCGATTGCACTTTTATTAGGTCTGTATCCGTAGGAATCCTGGTGAAAGTAAGGTTCCACTGAGGGTTCGAAATACATTTTCACAACCAGCTGTGCAATTCTATCAGTCACTGTTGGAATTCCTAGTGTCCTAGTACCGCCAGCTTTCTTCGGTATCTCTACAGCTTTTACTGCTGGAGGAAAGTAGCTTCCTGAGGACATTCTGTTCCAGAGTTTATAGAGATTATCTTTTAGATTCATCTCGAATTCTAATATTGACTCTTCATCAATACCAGCTGAACCTTTGTTTGCTTTTACTCTAAGAAAGGCATCATAAACTACCTTTTTAGATATCTCATATGGCTTTGTTTTACTCATAAGTTCCTCCCGCTATAATGGTTGACTTGTTCATAAAACTGAATAACATAACCCCTTCGCTCCATTTCCGTTAGGAAATTTCATTACTACTACGAGTTATTCCGCCCCTATACATGGCATCGGTACTCTGATTCTTGTGGGGCTTCCACTTGAATTTCTCCCTTAACAACCATGTCGTAGGTTCCCACGTTCCACACTCAAGCCTATATTAAGTTCACGCCGCCTTTATACCGGTCACCGAACGGACAGTAAACAGGTTCCCTCCGAACTTATCCTGAGTTAACGACACCCCCTCAGTTTTGATGACGTCCCTATGCTTTCGATACTTCTTCAGCGGTTCAGTGGTTTTCGTCTCCTTAATATGTACCTGACAGAATCTCGTTCTGCCTTTTCCCTAACGCTCAATACCATAGCTTTTGACTATAGCACCTTAGGGTGGTTTGCAATCTCTACCTGTATAGCGATTGCGAGAGGCCTACTCTCATCTTAAGTGCAGCACAGCTCCCTTGTGTGCTTACTCACACTCTGGATGCCTTCGTGGCACACTATCGTCGGCAAAACGGTGATAGTTTACAGCTTCGTAATTGCCCTCAGCTGTTTTGCGTCGAATGGCGTCAAATGTCCAATCCACTTCATTGAGGTAAATGTTCGCGGCTAGTGGAGAAAATGGCCCCCCTTGCGGGACACCGATCTTTCCTGTTGCCTTAATTACCTGTTTTACAAGATGCATAACCTGTGGGTCTTGGACACGTTTCGCGATTTTCTCCAATAATATATTGTGTCGGATTGTATCAAAGTAGCGTGACAAATCAACATCAATTATTATGGTCATACGGCGCAATATACTGCGTCGTACTTCTGCCAATGCCTGATGTGGAGAGCGTTTCGGTCGAAACCCATACGAGTTTGGACAGAAATCAGCTTCAAAAATTGCTTCTAATATGAGTTTTAGCGCTCCTTGTACTACACGATCTCGTATACACGGAATTTGCAGAGTTCGCGTTTTGCCGTTTGCCTTTGGGATTTCTACTTTTCGATTGGCTTGTGGTCGGTATATTCCAGCTTGCAATTCCTCTTGAATACCCGTTAAGAATGGGATAATTCCTTCTAGTTCTATATCAGCAAAACTTTTTCCATCAATGCCTGGAGCACCGTTGTTTTTCCTCGCCTGTTGATATGCTTCGTGAAGGGTTGTCATTTTGGTAATGTGGGTAAATAGCCCCCAAAACCGGTGCGTAGGTTCAGACTTCGCCTTTCGATAGATTCGTTGCCTTAGTTCCTGCAAAGTGATGGGTGTTTTTGTCATGGCACCCTTGCCTCCTTTAGTCATACGAAATGTTTACAGGTTCGGACCCTTTCCTCCCCGCGCGTTTTGCTGCACGCAGATCTCTGGTACTACGATCCGTTCCGCCACCCTGACACCTACCGTTCTCACTTCCCGATCGCGGTTATAGAGACGGTCTCCTCGATGAGGTTTCTTCATCGGGTGTCGAGGGCTTCTCCAGTTTCCACATTATCTTTCTCTCCATGTCGCCGCTGATACCCCGCCGGTGAGAACTGCCGTTCCAGACTCGTTTCGGTCAGTTCTTGTTGCTTTCGCACGTTATCGACCGTCTCAGCCACCGGAATTGCGTGTAACGAGGCTACATCTACGTTCACTGTACGTTACAACCTGGAGATTTGCCCACATGCCTTTTGCATGTGATGTCAGAGGGCTTCGCCATGTCGCTTTCACTTCATGGCGCCTCTCAGGCTACGGGAGTGGAGTCTATTCTCCCGATTGGACTTTCACCAACTAGATAATGTGTCCTTATCTGGACACGCCAATTTGCCAACGCAGTGAATATAAATCATAGATTTTCTCTTTTGGTACCCATTCCGTAGGAATGTTTGTCATAT
>NZ_JBNNUF010000027.1:0-23950 GCF_050279465.1 Bacillus sp. NPDC094077
AGACGTTAAAAATCTGAACCTACGTAAATGGGACTGCCCCTCTTGCCGTACACACCATGATAGGGATATTAACGCAAGTATCAATCTAAAGAATGCAGCGATAAGGCTTCTAACCGCAAGGACTGCGGGGTTAGCCTAATAAATTAGAGTTCGATAGAACTCTTTACTTAGGAATCCCCCACTTCTAAACGAAGTGAAAGTGGGGGTAGTTCAATTCAGGGATTTCTTCTAAAAAGTTAACCGTGTTCATCTCATCTTCTAAAGAGTTTAGAGAAAGTATTGAGCCTTTTATAAACTTTATAATCTTTAATGATTTAATATCTTTCATTGATATGTTTTTAAAGATAATTCCAAATAAGCTTCCGCTATATGTCGAGCCGTTAAATTTCGATAGCCATTTCCGTTGAATTCCACCATCGTTCACTTTTTTATAAGGCGGCTCTCCAATTGCCTTCAATTGAGTTATTGCCTTTTCATTATTTCTTCGAATGGCTTCCTCTAAAGTAAATTTATATGATAATTTCTCTCCTCGTTTCATATCTACCACTTGTCCAATACCAATATATGCTTCAATTAAGTCTGGCCGTCTTGAAGAAAATTTCAATCCAATAATACTCCCCCAAGAATGACCTACAAGAAATATCTTTTTTTGATTAAACCTGTCTAGCAAGTAAGTTGTAAGCTCTTCTGTATCAAGAACAAATCTCTCTATATTTAAGTCTTCCATCTTTAATGATGTAGAAAATGATCCTCCTGCACCTCTCTGATCCCAATTTACAACAATAAAGAACTCCTCAAGCTTTTTCTGAGATTTTCTTGAGAAGGCAATTTGCGCCGTCCCTGGACCTCCATGTAAAAACAAAAGAATTGGATTATTTATATTCTTGCTTCTCAAAGATACAATCTGTTCTATTTCACCGATTACAACCTTTTCAACTGAATTTATCCCCTGTTTTTCCATTCGATTACTCCTCACAGACCTTTTCTATTTGTGTCAAAGATACGAAAAAAACAAGGCTTCTTTATAGCCTCGCTAAACAAATTAACCGTCCTCACTGATTGTACCCATAGGAAATAATGTTCCTCAATCTGACCCTTTAATTGAATAATACAGGGCTTTTATAAACTTTATTACAAATTATCAATCTTTATTATAAATAACCGAACTTTATTTTAAATGATCAATATTTTTTACAAAGCTACATTTAGAAATAACTCTTTTACCAGCTAAAGTAGAAGCTTCCGTCCCATTGTAACGAATGTATGAGGAATCATAATAAATCCATTGATTACCTCCAAGATCTAACCAGTTCCCTACTTTCCTACCTACTTTATACGTCTCTCCTTTTTGTAATTTACGGATGACACGATTCCCTGTTGATGGTCCAGAACGAAGGTTTACATTGTATCTCTCAATATATACAACACCATTTTCCTCCACTGTGCTATGTAAATCATTTGACTCTTGTGGTTTAGCATCAACCGTAACTGAATCATTGTTATAGGCATTTAGCACATCCGCTCGAAATTCAGTCTCAGATACACCATGACTACGAAGATAATCAAGAGGGTCCTCATGATCTGTCCCACCTAATTTATATGTAACATCCTTATGTGCCCATAACCCCTTAGAAGGATGAATATTTCGTTCCCGCAAGTTTTCTCCAATTAACTCTACATATCGTTCATAAGAACGTTTGAATTTCAATGGATCACTTGTCTCACACAGTTCAACATGAACGAATCTTGCATTTGCTGCTGGACCTGCGCCCCATGCCTGATATTTTGTAGATGCTATTTGAATCTTTTCATCCCAATCAACTGCATAGTGAACAAATGCTGAATGCCATGTACGAGACTCCTATTTTTGAATATTAATTGCTGGAGCCTCAGGGGTGGCTGTAGAATGTGCCACAACGCCTTCATAAGCACCAACACCGTAACGGTAAGGTTGGTTCGGTAAATCAGGAATAAGTAGAGTTCTATCAGCAAATGCGTTTGTTCCAATTGATACTACTAAAATCATAGCAACAACTATGGATAAAATATGTTTGTATTTCTTTTTCATTTCCTATTGTCATCCTTTTTCATAATTTTCGTATGGTCAAATAATCCACTTGCTGACAATCCGATAATCATTCCTTGAAATATATTCATTTTGGTATCTTGAGACAAAAATAAAGCGCCTAGCGTAATACCGAGCGTCAAATTAAATATCGGAATGTATTTTGTTTGCAATCCAGTTGTTTTTGCAATTTGTGATAGTCCTACAACAACCCCAATCATTGCCGTAATTTCAATCATTACATACCGCCACCTTTCAAGAGGAAGGTCAGAGCTGCTCCGATTAGTCCACCTATAATAAGACGTAAGATCCATGTTGTATTAGCACTAATCTTATCTAATTGCTTATTGATATTAATAATGTCTTTTTCATTACCTGTTGTCCGCATTTCTAAACTTCTAATCTCTAATCGTATGTCCTTTATATCTTGCCTTATTTCCTGAATATCACCTTTCACCTCTTGTAAACCATCCATATTTCCACCTCTTTCCCACTTCTTATTGGAGTTAAAATAAAAAAGCCTACATTACATGCGCTTGGCTTTACGTTTCATTATTTAGTTCCTTCTTTTTTATCTGTCTCATCTATATGTCCCCCAATAGAATCACCAGCATCAACTTTTGTAGGGACTTCTACTGCTGGATTCCCTGCTTTTACAATGGATACCGTAATTGGGATACCTCTAAATAACTCCACGTTAACGTTAAAATTGCCCGCGGTAATAATCCCAGCATTCACTAAATTATCCACAACATCATCAATTTCCATAAATTTATCGTTTTCCAACAGAAGACTCCTTCCTCAAAAATATGGAGGTGTGAAACACCAATTTTAGGTGGGAAATGAATGTCGGTTGGCATAAGCCAGCATGTTTGCTATCATATACTTGTACAGATTGCTCTTTGAAAACTGAAGATATGGGGTTGGTTGCAGAAAAACGTTGCAACCGTAAAATCTTCAACGCTCTATCGCCCCACGCTTGCCGAAGTTGCGAAAACCAAGCTAAAGTAGGAAGCGTGGTGAGTCAACATACAAGACACTTCAGTTCTCACAGTAGGGACTACGGGTAGAGCCTGCTAAGATAATTGGTGGATACATCGGTGTTCGCAGGAATCTCCCACTTCAAACAGTCCGTAAGGATGTTACGTGGTGAGTAGTTCAATCCCGGTCATGGCCAGACCCCAAAACAAATAGCCACTCATACGAGTGACTCTTAACCTTTTATCGAATATCTACAATGTCAAAGTGTTCCTCAGGTGCCCAACGATTCCCACCAATATCAATCCAGCCTTCTTTACGGAAGAATACTGTAAGAGGTTCTTTTGAGGTAATACGTCCTTTGTATGAGCCGTTAATTCCATCATAAAAATTCACTCCATATCCTTCTGGATATTTTGATATCGCTTTGAAAGGTCTCCAATAATAATGCTCCGCTTTTACCCAACGACTTCTACCTAAATCTAACCAAACATCATTATCTTCTCCCCAGTACGCATCCCAGTATAATACTTCTGCCGCTGTTGTAAAGTTTCCCTGATAGTTACCATGTGGTCTATCGTGATAATTAATACCAAAGCCTTCCCAGTATATTGACTTTGCGAACCCAATCCCTTCTGGTTGCGGTGTACCGCCAACGCCACCTTTACCTATAAACCATTCAATAGATTTTTCTCCGTTTAAGTAATTTAAATCTACATTACCAGATACTCCCGCAAGACTACCAGTTTCTGTATACTGCCATAAATCACAACTGTAGGCTGGTTTACTTCCATAACGTGGAATCCAAAGGAAATCCGCATTCACAGTATTTAATCCATAGCTTGTATACATGTGGTGTGATACATATAGACCCACTTTCCAGCCGGCTGCACGGCATGTATCAATAAATGCCTGTGAAGCTTTCGCTAGGTTAGCTGCTCCACAACTTGCTAATGTATCATCTTCTACATCTAATACTAAAAATTTCGCTTCTTTGTCGGCGCGTGCCATAAAATCATTTGCTTCTACAATAGCATCTTGAACACTTACATAACAGCCATAAGCATAGTGCGCAAATGGGACACCATAGTCTTTACAACCTTGTACATACTCTTTATAACGCGTATCAATTGTATTTGATCCATATTGCACACGAATAATAGCAAGTTCAAGCTCTGTACTAGCTGCCGCCCAATTTATTGAACCATTGTGATGTGATAAATCTGCAATTTTCTTCATTTCTATTCCTCTTCTTTCCTATATCAAAATTTAAGAATAAAAAAACAACTCTTAATAGAGTTGTTTTTTATCGAATATCTACAATGTCAAAGTGTTCTTCAGGTGTCCAACGATTCCCACCAATATCAATCCAGCCCTCTTTACGGAAGAACACTGTAAGAGGTTCTTTTGAGGTAATACGTCCTTTGTATGAGCCGTTAATTCCATCATAAAAGTTCACTCCATACCCTTCTGGATATTTTGATATTGCTTTGAAAGGTCTCCAATAATAATGCTCCGCTTTTACCCAACGGCTTCTACCTAAATCTAACCAAACATCATTATCTTCTCCCCAGTACGCATCCCAGTATAGTACTTCTGCCGCTGTTGTAAAGTTTCCCTGATAGTTACCATGTGGTCCATCGTGATAATTAATGCCATAGCCTTCCCAGTATATTGACTTTGCGAACCCAATCCCTTCTGGTTGCGGTGTACCGCCAACGCCATCTTTCCCCAAGAAGTCTAATGGATTCACAGCATTACTCTTATTAATATTCCAGCCGCCTTTATGCATTTCAAAATGTAAATGCTGACCATAAGCTTGTCCTGTTTCTCCCATTACCCCGATTGTTTGTCCTTGTGTAACAGAATCGCCTTCTTTAACTGTACGAGAACCACTTCGCATATGTGCGTATACCGTTTCCCATGTAACTCCATTAATATTATGAACAATCATGATACATTCACCGTAACTAGATGAAAGGTACGAACGACTAACTTTCCCGCTAGCCGCTGCATAAATCGGATGATAACCTGCTTCAGCAAGATCTACCCCATGATGATCTGGTCTGTCACCTCTAAAACCACTTGTTACTCTCGTTGTATCTGTTGGATAAATAAATGTTGCCATATGAATCTTCCTTTCTATTTTTATATTGTCAATATTTATTATTTTTAGATTTATCGTAGGTTTTCTAACCTTAAAATGAACAAAACAGAGAATTCCTCCATTGTTGTCTACCATCAAAAAACCTTGAAAGACTATTACTCTATATGACTAATTCTTCTTTCCTAAATCATAGTTTAAGGATAAAAAAACAACTCTTAATAGAGTTGTTTTTTTATCGAATATCTACAATATCAAAGTGTTCCTCGGGTGCCCAACTATTACCACCAATATCAATCCAGCCTTCTTTACGGAAGAATACTGTAAGAGGTTCTTTTGAGGTAATACGTCCTTTGTATGACCCGTTAATCCCATCATAAAAGTTCACTCCATATCCTTCTGGATATTTTGATATTGCTTTGAAAGGTCTCCAATAATAATGCTCCGCTTTTACCCAACGGCTTCTACCTAAATCCAACCAAACATCATTATCTTCTCCCCAGTATGCATCCCAGTATAATACTTCTGCTGCTGTTGTAAAGTTTCCTTGATAGTTGCCATGTGGTCCATCATGATAGTTAATACCATAGCCTTCCCAGTATATTGACTTTGCGAACCCAATTCCTTCTGGTTGCGGAACACCGCCTGCATTAAAATCTACATATTGTTTCACAATTTCAGCGTAGAAAAAATTACCGCCATTTTTATATCGATAGCCACCATTGTATGCAACAGCGATAGGGTGACTATATTTAACCATAGCACCAGTTGTATTTCCAAGCGATGGTGCAACAACCGTTTTAGAATATTGATCTGCCACCGGTAATGAATGCTGTTTATTGTTATTAGCTAACCACCGAATGTAAGCACGTCCAAAATTATATGTTTGTACAATAGCACTTAGATCAGTAATACCGTACTTTTTTGCATCTGCAAAAGATCCTTTTAAGTGCATGACTCCGTAATGAATGGATTCCTTCGGGTTGTTAATTGAATTCGCAGGTCTTCCTTGGGATTCACTTGACTGCATAATATCAGGAGTCGTTTCAGAATTCCCACCACTTTCCACCATGATAATCCCAAGCACATAAGGTACTAACTCTGGTACACCTTGTGCATTACATTCTTCTTCTACCATTGTCTTCCATCTTAAAACTGCTTGTGGAAGATTTACTGTTGTAGCTGAAGCAACTAATTGATCCATTACTAAACATCTCCTTATTTTCCTATTATTTTTATCTAAAAAACTACTACTTTACTAAATATGACTATCAGTCAAATACCCATTAATCTATAAAATTACTTCATGTTGCTCACCTTCTTTCACAACAAAAAGAGCAACCATAAAAATAGTTGCTCTTTCGTCGAAATCTTATATTACTACTATAAATCATTTTTACAATACTTTCTGTACACCGCATGTATCCTACAAAAAGGTAACATTAAAATCCATCTAAAAACTTGACAATCTTTCTTATTTCAGCATGTTTGCGTCGGATATAGCCTGTACTATAATGCAATTCAAAAGCTATTTGTTCTAAGGTCATTCCATCAACATACTTCATTTTGAGTATTTGATGATCTAGCCCTTTAAACTTATTAATTAAAATCTTTAAATCGAACACTTCATTCATCTTATGTCCTAATTCATATTCAATAATTTCAATCCGGTCTTCTACCTTAGCCCCCTCCGATTCAGCCGTTAATCGTACATTTTGCAAATCACCACTAATCCAGCGCTTTAATTCCGCTTTTGATTTATCTAAGTTATATTCTAAATATGTAATTTCTTCTTCTAGTTTCTGATAATCTTTCAGCCAGTCAAACATATAATAATCCACCTACTTTTCTTTATTTAAATTCTGCTTTTATCGTTTTCCGACAGAAGACTCCTTCCTCAAAAATGTGAAGGTGTGAAACACCAATTCTAGGCGGGAGATGAATATCGGTTGGCATAGGCCAACATGTTTGTTATCATTTACTTGTACAGATTGCTCTTCGAAAACTGAAGATATGAGGTTGGTTGCAGAAAAACGTTGCAACCGTAAAATCTTCAACGTTCTATCGCCCCACGCTTGCCGAAGTTGCGAAAACCAAGCTAAAGTAGGGAGTGTGGTGAGTTAACGTACAAGATACTTATGTTCTCACCGTAGGGACTACGGGTAGGGCCTGCTAAGATAACCGGTGGATACATCGGTGTTCGCAGGAATCTCCCACTTCAAACAGTCCGTAAGGACGTTAAGTGGTGAGTAGTTCAATGATGTCACCAAAGATAAACTAACCTTAATAATCTATTTAATCGGATAAACATATATTTATTATGATTTGTATTTTCTTAATAAAGCTTTTAACCTCTCACGCTCTTCTTCAATCGTTACCTCATTATTATGTCTATGTTGTTCTCCTGAGTCTTCTTCTTCCTTTTGATGTAACCATTCTGGTACTATTTCATTTCGTTTGGTGTATCCTGAACCAGATTGTTTTTTATTCTTACTAAGACCAAACTGTGCATCTAACACAGCTACATCATCGAGTGTTTTTACTCTTTTGGTTTCCCAATTTTTAAGAATTCCACGTACATACCTCCACTTCGGTACGTTTTCATCAATAGATCTATTTACTGCTTCAAGAATCAATTCACTTCCCAATGCTCCACAAAATTCACCAAGCTCTGCGATAGCTGTTTTACTTAACGAGATACCGTTTTTCAGCAAATAGCTAGAAACTATTTTAAAATCTTCATCCATCAATCTTTGTGATAGTGATTTATCTTGATTATCATGATGATGATCCGTACTTTGTATATCAGTATTTAGTTTTTTAGTACTTTGTATATCAGTATTTAGTAGCTTGCGATTTTCCACCGGTAGGTTCCCAGCAACAGGTTTTCCAACAGGTGGGTTTTCCACTGGTGGAAAATCATCCACTGGGATTTCGTAAATAATTGTCTCCCATCTAACAATTTTGTTTTTTGCATCTTTAATAGGAAATCTTTTAATATATCCGTACTCCTTTAATTCCTGCATTCCAGCTCTTAAGCTGTTAATACCATCTTTTGCGTGCTGGGATAATTCTTCCCTATAAAACACCCAATCATCTGGAAGTGTAAGTATGTATGCTAATATCCCCTTCGCCTTCCAAGAAAGCCTTTTATCTTTTAAACCTGTATTATTTATAACGGAATAATTATTATCTTTTTTAACTCGAAAAATCCCCATAATATCTACCTCTCCATCATTGTTAAGAAAGAATTCCTAATTTCGAAGTTCTGTACTCACTACCACTAACTTCCCTATTATGAAGCCTACATTCCATTCTTTTCAAACCAACACGATGTTAAAAAGAACTTTAAGTTCGATTTGTTACTAAAAAAAAGATCATCTATACTCATATCAAAATACTTAGCAATCTTCTTAGCTGTTTCCATTGATGGAGTTCTTTCTTTTTGATCAATCATTCGAATATACCGTTCAGTCACTCCACAATAATGTGCAAGTTCTTTATATAAATTCTTTTGCGGATCATACATTTTATTTCCCATTATCTCACCTCCGAAAGAACAAATAGTTCTAAATACAGATTACAGAACTATTTGTTCTGTGTCAATGCGGAAAAGAACAATTTGTGCTAAAATAAATCAAAAGAGAACAATTAGTTCAATTAGAGAGGTGAACAATGTGATAGGGCTTAGAATAAAATCATTACGAAAAAAGGAAAATTTAACACAAAAACAACTGGCTGAAAAAATTGGAGTATCCCAAAGAATGATAGGTTACTACGAATCAGAAGAAAGATTCCCTCCACATGATGTTCTAACTAAATTAGCTGATTGCTTTTCGGTTTCAGCTGACTTTTTACTAGGACGAGATGTTACAGAGGAGCCAAAAGTGCAATTAACGCAAAAAGATGAGAAAGACATAGCAAAAAGAATGGAAGAAATAAAAAAAGACCTACAAGGCGAAGATGGCTTAATGTTCTCTGGGGAACCAATGAGTCAAGAAGCCGTAGAATCATTGTTAGATGCAATGGAGTACATTGTAAAACAAACGAAAGTAATCAATAAAAAATACGTGCCTAAGAAATATCGTAATCCAGACGATAACTGATGCGAGCTTAGGAGGGAATACATTGAAATTCGTCATTAAAGATCTAGTCCAACAACTTAGCACCCAATACAACACGACAAACCCCTATGAGCTTGCAGATTACTTAAAAATACATGTACTAACATGGGATTTACATGAAGAAATAAATGGTTTTTATAAATATGAAAAAAGAAATCGTTTCATTGTCATTAATACTAATTTGTCTCCATCTATGCAAAGAACTGTTTGTGCTCATGAATTAGGACATGCGGTCCTACATACTCATGCAAATACACCTTTTCTGCGTAAGAATACATTCTTTTCCGTTGATAAATTAGAGATAGAAGCAAATACATTTGCTGCGCTTTTGTTAATTGATCAAAAGACCATTCAGCCTGGTGATACAAAAGCATGTATAGCATACAAAAATAATATTCCAGTTGAACTCTTAGAATTTTATAAAACCTTCTAAAGGAAATAAGACATTTTATGTATTGATTTAAATGCTGACGAGAAAAAAAAGAATGCCTTATCATTAAAAAAGAAGAAATAACAAAGGTTCCTATTGTTGAAAAAACCTATAAAGTCCCTAGTAAGTTAATAAAAAGGACGGATTGAGTTTTAATCAATCCGTCCAAAATTAAAAAGGGGCGTTTATCAAGTATTTGAACTACTCCCACTTAACGACCTTACACCCTATTGGAATTGGAAGTAGTTTAATTCTCTAACATGGATTGTGGAACAACTTTTTTTCCCACTATTTTAAATTCAATTTCCCCTTTTTCCCCATACATTAGTTCTATAATTGGAATAGTTACCATTAATTTTTCTTTCTTTTTTCTTACTGCGTCTAAGTCAATGATTTTCATTTTACAATCCCCTTTATTTATTATAAACAAGGAGAAAGCACTCAAATGAGTGCTTTCTCCTTGTTTATAAGTGGACCTTGTAGGACTCGAACCTACGACCGAACGGTTATGAGCCGTTTGCTCTAACCAGCTGAGCTAAAGGTCCAGAGCATAAATTTTACTTTATAGAACGTATTCACATACAATATTCTACCACATGAATTATCAATTTACCTTACTTTTCATTTAATATGCACATTTGCATCATGTTAACAGTGTTTATACTCCGCACTCCATACACTTTCTAATTAGTACTATCTTTTAATACCTTTAACGAAGTTTGGTTATCAATAAAAAAGTTTCCTGCCTCGTAACAGGAAACCTTTTACAAGTTATTAACCTATAAACCTAAAATTTCAACAATCTGACGGGCCTTAGCATTATCTATAAAATAATGCATCTCTAGTCCTCTTCTTTCTGAACGGAGTACGGTTCCCTTCAATTTTGATAAATGTTGTGAAACAGTGGATTGGGGCAGTCTTAATATTTCAGTTAACTGTGTAACATTACAAATTTTATGATGCATTAATTCATTTACAATTTGTAATCGAACCGGATGTGCCATTACCTTTAATACATCTACATCTTTTTCGTTGATTTCAGCTAGACCTTTATTAGCTATTAGTGTTATCATTTCGCACTCTCCTTTATTAACTTCTATTTTCCTATTATCCTTATAAGTAGTACTTATAGATAATTACCATTTGTCCTGTTGAGAAAATATATTCTCTTTTTTAAACCAAAAAGGACACCTATCCTGAAAACAGTTTTATACTGTTTCAATGAATTGATCCCCTCTAATTTTTTTGACAGACTATATTGGGTTTTGAATGAGGTATATTATAGTCTATTACATAACCTTGAATGATGTTTAACGCGTTTCGTTAAGCAAAAGGGATTCTTCTATCCTTTGTTTAACGTCCGATTAAAATTCTGCTTTTGCCTTCTCATCTTGCAAAATCTATAAGAAGCACCTCTTCATCTCACTTTATACAAAATAATAATTTTATTTCTCAACATAAATCACAGGAATTAAATTCCTAAAAATGGTAATATAAAGGTACCTTCAGTTGTCAATTTTCGTCCCTTTTTGAAAGGCCCTGTCTTTAATGACAAGGCCTTTTAAATTTCCCTAACTCAAAATATCCTTTCTATTTCGTTTTCTCATTAAATCCAATAGTATGTATACCCCCTTAAACCTATTTATTCTCTGTTACATTCCCTCATTTAGAGATGGAGAGACTTCTCACTCATATAAAGAATTATGCAACATTGCATTTGATAATTATTATCGTTGTAACTACAATAATTACAGGGTTACTTTTAATCCAAATATTTTATGTGGAGGTTTTATTATGTTTAAAAAAATCATTGTGTCTTCTATGGCGCTTACTATGTTTGGTGGAGCTGCAACTATGCTAGAGACACCTACTGCTCAAGCAGCTACTTATAACTCTGCATCTTCTTCTTACTTTGATGTTACTCCAGAAGAGGCCGCTGCTTTCTATCAATCTCAAGACTATAAAAAGTTAAAAGTATTTATGGATGAATTTGAAGCTAGAAATCCTTATACTCCTGGTGGAGGCTACGCTCAAGGTAGTGTACGTATGCAAAAATTCAATGATGCTCTTAGAGATGCTAAATTAACAAATGTCTACCAAGAATTTATTAAAATCTCGTACTACAATCATTATCCAGAACCAAAATAATAGAAATATATAAACTATCTCTTATTGATTTAGCTTTATCCAATTATCTTATCGCCTAATTGTAAAAGTATAATCCAAAAATAATTATTAGGAACCACTCTTATAAGGGTGGTTTTTCCTATTTTCCCATGCAATTTGGCTCCATTTACGGTATTAAATGAATCAACTACTCTACTGTTGGAATATATTCAAACAGTAGACTGACTTCAAATAAACGCCGGTAGCCATTTATTTAAATACAATAAAACAGGAGTGCGAATAATCTTTTCACACTCCTACCCTACCTTTTAATTCACATACATATTTTTTCTTAGTGAATTTTATATTGACCAGATAATTGCTCTTGTGCCATACGCACTAAGCGTTTTGTAATTTCTCCACCTACTGAACCATTTGCTCGTGATGTTGAATCTGGTCCAAGTGTAACGCCAAACTCCTGAGCAATTTCATACTTCATTTGTTCAATTGCACTTGCTGCCGCTGCTACCAAAATCTCGTTTGAATTATCATTTTCGCGAATTTGCATTTCTAACACACCTCCATTGATTTGGTAATATCATGCTCTATTTCCAATAAAATATGCAAAATTTATATTTATTTAAGTAAGCTTGTGATTTCCATAAATAAATTCCAATTAACAAAAAGACTCATTCTAATTAGAATGAGTCTTTTTGTGTAAAATTGCGCCTTCTTTTTTATCTATATGGTTTCTTCTTTCGAAAATAAGTGATTATTTCAATAGCTGGTTCGGGAGTCATTGAATCACTTTCTTCCTCAGCTTTATTATCCTGTTCTTTCACCTAAAATTCCAATATCCCCATAACTTCCTTCGTAAATAGTTTAAAATCGGTTAAATGCTTTTCAATAATTTGACGAACAATATCTAAATTTACACTTTGATAATCATGAACGGCAATATTACGAAATCCAACCATCGCTTTTAACTTATTTGCTAGCTCTGCGCTAAGTAATCCAGCTGTAACCAATAAATCAAAAGCCTCTCGACTAGATTGGGGTAGTCCTAATTTTTTCCCTGCAACAATATGCATTGCTAAATCAATACTTGCTTCGCAAGCTCTTTGTATGTTCAATATTATAGAATCTTGCTTTGTATAATCCTCCAAATTTTCAGGGTCATTTCCATACACATCTTGGATTCTTTTTATACAACGCTCTATTGTGGAAATTTTATTTAAAATAACCTCATTCTTCATATATTGAACCTCTTTTCTTTATATCATCGAATACTATCTTGCGTTCCTCATTCAACTTTGAATACATTTTTAAAGTTTTCATTTCAAAAATGATTTTCCGTTCTTCATCAGAACAAAATATTGTCTTTCCTGTATGTATAATCTGAGCTTGAAAAACTGTAGAAGCTTCGGATAAATCAACTAAATCAACATCTCTATGAACAATGTTAGCTAACTCCTGTGCTAATAAAAAACGTTCATAGTTCCCTAAAGTTGTATCACTTAAATAAGCTATATCAATATCACTATCTTCCCGTTCTCTGTTCTCAGCCGTTGATCCAAACACAATTATCCAATAGGGATTCACTGTCTCTTGTAATTTTTCTATAATAGCTGTTATCATGCTTTGAAAAATCATTTAATTAATCCCCCTTATTATAGTTGAATCTTATTATATCATAACCATTACGAAATCCATTAAGCTACAACAAATACATAAACAAAATTAAACATTCTTAGTAATTACAGCACCTCAAAATTACGTGCTTATCCCTGTAAAAGCAAAAGAAATAGGGAATATATTTCTTTAACAATGGCGTCTTTTATATGTTAATTCACCTTTAATTTTTCTTTTACTTTTGTAGGGAGTTCGTCTTTCTTAACCTCTTCCCAAGATTTCACACCTTTTTCCTCAGAGTAATATATAAGTAAAAATGCTTCTTTACGAAGATTTTTTAACGATGTAAACTCCATTTCTTTCTCTTTACCATCCTTATCAAATCCAGGGAATTTATATTGGTAAGTCGTATCCCCATTTACATTTTTCTCTTTTAATTGTTCACCATCTTTGGTAATTTGCACATAATATGTATCTGTACCGAGACGGTTTAAGTTACAGCCTGTTAATAATACTGTAAAAACAACAACAACACTACACATCAGCATAATTCGTTTCATATTATTCACCTCACATCTCTTTTCACAAAAATTATATCCTAATCTTCTTACTGGAAAAATTCATTTATGTGACACTAACATTACGCTTTTGTAAGATAATAAATAGAAGGCCTTTTGAAAAAAATTGATTAAATCATATTTCTCTTTTAGTTAAAAGTACAACAAAAAGGCCCTTATGCTACTACGCATAAGAGCCTTTCTCACTAGTATTATAAACAACTAGTTATATAAGAATCCTTTATATTAAGTAGGTCTCTTTACAATTATTCTGGGAAAATAAAGCTAGAGTCACCTTCACTATTAGCGGAATCCTCTTTGGGGAATGTAATGGTAGATCCTTCACTTCCCTTATTTCCTTTATTTATTTCTTGTTCCTCAGGAAATACAATGGAAGAATCATTACTTAAGTTTGGTGAAAAACCAAGTTTAGATAAAATGGCCTTTAAGTCAGGTAAAACACCAATTTTATCAGAGATTGGATCATTAGATTTCGTTCCGGTGCTAGAATCACTTAAAATATCCCTAAGCTGGCTTGGTGTATATACTCTTCCCTGATTATTTTTTGCAATTCCTTGGATTGATGCAGCAGCACCAGCAATGATAGGTGATGCACTAGACGTTCCGCCAAAGCTAGATGTATATAGATTTGTTATAAATTCACTTGGTCTAGCATCTGTTGTATCTACTGCATTTCCCCATCCATACACATCCACCCTACTACCATAATTAGAGAAATATGAACGTTTATGAGGGACCCTTGCAGAAGCTGCCCCAACCATAATTGCCCCTGAATCTTTAAAATCAGGACTATTACGATTTAAAACTTGTTTACCATTACGGTCTTTAAATTGATCCAAATCATTTCCACCGTTTGCACCTGCTTCAATAATAATAATTCCCTTATTTGTTCCCATACGAATTGCATCAAATATATCCGGTTTTACTTCTACAGGAAGATAGTTCTTATCTCCATATCCATCGTAAGTTGCTTGGGCTTCTAATAACAGGATATCTCCAGCTTGCATATTGTTAACTGCACTTAATATAGCATCAGCTGTATTATACCTTCCGTTATCCCGAATCTGGGATACAACCTTTACCTTAGCTTTTGGTGCAATCCCAATTCCACCTATGTTATTATCCTCTGCAGAAACAATCCCTAAAACCGAGGTACCATGATCATGGTGTTCACTCTTATTCTGTCCGGATATCAATTCGATATTCTGATTCACTAAATCTTCATGAGTAAATAACCAACCATACTCCATATCTACAAAAGTTGTTCCTTTTCCATCTCCACCTTTTATACTCCAGGCGTAAGGTGCATTGATTCCTAATGGCGCTGGTTCAAGGTAACCTTGCCTTGTAAGTCTAGGCTCATCATATGGATTAACAGATAAATTTGGTAAACGCTCTTCTGGTGGCGCTTCTTCTTCCTGTAGATATGCCGTTTCAACAAGAGATGATTTCTCAAATTTTATAAGTAATGCTTGTACATCAATATCACCTTGGGTTTCTACAATATAATAGTTTAGCAAATTAGAAGAAATATGATCAGAGTTTTTTATTTCTTCACCTAAATTTTTAATTTCTGTAGGATTTAAAGAACTAAAAAGTCGATTTATAGTTATGTTTGGGTATTCGGCTAAAATTTTAATTAATTCAGGGTCTTGTTTTTCTTCTTTTATGAATTTTTCTATCCCATCCTGATATGGTAAATTCGCTTCATTTTTAAATTTCAAAATTAATTGTTTAGTAACTTGCTTATATACAGTAGAATTCAATTGCTTATTTGAATAATTGTAAGTATCTGCATAGGCAACTTCTGATTTTTCACTTGGAAGTATACCACCTACCCCATTAAATGCTGTTAATGCAATTGAAGAAACTAGAATTCCCTTAAAAATTTTCAAAACGTGCACCTCTTTTAATTTATATATGATTATAAAAAACTGTAGATTACTTAACTTCTTTTTTATACAAACGTCTTATATGTAGATTTATATTTTCAACTCCATTCATTTTTTAATATTTGCTCATACATCACTAATACAACTAATTACTGCCATTAAATCTATTAATTCAGTTGTATAGCTGTAACTATTATAGTTACAGCTATGACGGATAGTCAACCCTATATGCAAGTTTGCATTTAAAATAATATATACTTCTATCCACTTACTCTTAATTATTTTAAGAGAAGTTGGGCTTCTATCATTTTAAGAAATTGCATATATGTTATAAAAAACATATATGGGGGATTGAAAAGTGGTAATTTCAAGACAAGATTCCTGGACTAACGATAACGATTTACTTCTTGCAACAATAGTACTTCAAAATATTCGTAATGGTGGAACACAGTTAGCTGCATTTAAAGAAGTGGCTAAACAATTGACCAGAACTCCCGCTGCTTGCGGATTTCGTTGGAACTCTTACTTGCGAAAACAATACGAAGAAGAAATACAGCAGGCAAAACAAAATCGAAAAGTGGAAAATAACATTTCTCCCACCCAACATAAAAAAGAAACAGATTCTTTATCTATTACATTAGATGACATTATTACATTTCTACAAAATTATAAAGAAATGAATGAATTGACAACTTTACAAAATCAAATTGAATATTTAGAAGCAGAGAATCACTCTCTTTCGCAACGTTTAACTATGTATGAAGAGGAGTATCTTATGTTACTTAATCATATCGATAAGACAAGAAATTTAATTGTAACCGATTAAAAAAGAAATCAATTAACTTTTCTGCTTTCCATACTGTAGTATTGGTTTAGAATAAAGCTTGATCAAATTATTATTAACCTTGATTCAGACACAATTCTAATGGGCATATTTTGAATAGAAGATTGATAAAAACACCTCCTGAATTCGCATACTAAGTATGCAAATTCAATGGAGGTGTTTTGAGATGTGTCCTGTTTTCCGAGTTCACTTCAATTACATCATTGTTCTTCTTAGATTTAAAACGCGGGGCACTGTTTTGTTTTTGAAAAAGCGTGTATAAGCATCCACAAGTTTGCGAACAGACGACTGAATCGCAATACTGTCCACTTCTTTTAGCCAAACAAACTCTTTCTTCATGGCAGGGAGTTTGGCAGAGCATTTACCATATGTCAATCATTTCCTATCTCTATGAGCTATCCCATAGAGATAGGAAATGATTGAATACACAACGAGAACAGCCAATCGTTTTATTGATTAGGGTTGCTTGTGCTTTATTTGGTTAGATACGAAATTTATATGCTTTATTGATTACCTTTCCTTTCACCTCCATTTCGACATGCGTCTATCATACAACAAACATACATTCGATAGATAGTGAAGTAACAGTTCATGTATGCCAAACAATTAAGATGGCTTCTTGGCTAAAATGATAAATTACTTAACGGGTCAATGTTATCTGTAACATAAAAAAGAGAGGCTTCTGCCCCTCTCTTAGAATTGAAATTCAGCTTGCTGTTCTTTTGTAATCGTCTCGTATCCCTCAGGATTAACTGTGCTGCTAAAGATTAGCTTAGCTGATGTAATCTCCTCAGGCTTACCTTTAATAAATAGACCTACGCTACCTTCTTTCTTCACTTTCCCGTAGAATTTGCTATCATTATCCTCTTTTTCCCAAATAAAGTCATTCCCTAATGCATTTAACTGCTCACCATTATTAAGTACAACTTTATCTAGACCAGAGAAATCTACGTTTTGATCACTAGTATTTTCTACACTGTACTGAATTTGTATGTAATTTAAATCCTTAGGTAACTTACTTCCCCCTGTATATTGAAGTAAGAAGGCTTCCATTGACTTATTCACTTTATTCATTTTAATAATCTTCATATCTTTTACAGTGTATTTAATAGGAGCAATATCTACTGTCTGATTGACTTCCTTTATTTTCATTAATTCAGCCTCATTACCATCTGTTTTAGCTTTTTGCCCTACTTTAGATAAACGTAAAGTGCTTTTCTCATCTTTTTCAGGCTTGTTAGAAACATCCTTTTGCTCAGCAGCAGTTGCTTTTTCTTTTTTCTCTGTAGATACATCCTCACTTCCACAACCTGCAAGAATACCTCCCGTAAGCATGATACTTCCTAATAATACTGAAACTTGTTTTTTCATTCTGTCCCCTCCATGATGTTGTTAATACTTAATTTTCCCACAGAAAACTTTATCACGTAATATTATTTTATACAAATATAAATCTTAAACAAAAAACAAATCCAATTTTCACACATTTCTTTCTATAACCTGTAATGTTAGCTATTAAATGATGACTTTCTTTATAAAAGCTAAAATAGCCAATTTTTCAGCTTTAGAACTTTTCATTGGGACCATAAAAAATACTCCCCTCATTTAACGCATACTAACAAACAGCACCACACACTGTTTATTACATTCTTGAAAAGAAAAAAGCTCTGCACTATGCAGGCTTTCATTATGATTTCACTGTTAAATTATTCATAAAACTTTCAATAGAATTCGCCTGAAATATACGAAAATAAGGAGATTGAACGTCGTAATGTTTGTCAGTAATGATAAGGATTGAAGGAAAGAATTTTGAAGCTTTCGGTTGCCAGGATTCATTATGCCATTCTTGACTATGAAAGTATAACTCGTATCTATTTATCTTATCTTGCATTATCTTTTTACTGTACACTGATTTTTGAACTTCAATAAAGAATGGCGACCTACGCCATATAGTAAAAGCATCTGGCTCCATATATTCTCTCCCATACTTTGGTTCAACTTCGAATAGTTTAGGATTTTCATAATGAACGAGTTGCTTGTATGCGTCCACAATACCAAGGAAATGAGGAATTTTTTGACTCGTTTTTTTGATAGAACTTGGTTGTGGAAAATAAATGTATGGGTGCTGTGAAACATTAGCATCCACATGACCATCTCTTCTTAATCGTTTCATAACCGTGTTACAACACGTTATCGCATTCTTTAATCCTTGAAAATGTAAATAAATAATATCGTCACGAGACATACATCTAAATCGTTTCAAGTCATTCAAAATCCTTATATCTCTACTCTTCATCATCTAACACCCCGAATAAAGGCATTTCTTTTTGCAGAGGTTTTTTGGACATTTTCTCCTCTTTAGCCATACGATGTGGCTCAACAATTTGTTTTGCTTTACTTAATGCCAAGTAAGGTGCTTGCACTTTCTTTAATCCATTTCGTTTAAAAATCATTTGGCCCGATTGCTCTAAGTGCTCTGACCCAGGAGTACCCATGATAGTACTATTAATCGTACTATCACATTTAAAGCCGATTCTTACGGTCATATTAAGTTTTAACTTACCATCCAACACTTTCGCATCTGGCCTCTGCATACTAAGCATAAGAAAGACCCCCAGTGACCGGCCGACTGCTGAAACTTTTTCAATCGTAGCCATGCACTCTTTTTCTTCTTTGAGCATAGCCACCTCATCGATAGCAAGTAAAATATATGGTTTTTGATGATTAGGATTCAGTTTATTATACGCATCAATATGATCAACTTCATATTCTTCCATAAGTTTTCTTCGTTCTCTGATTTCCTTCCATAACTTTTGAAGCATTATTTTCATTTCGATTTCTTCCATACAAACTTCTTTTACATGCTTCACTCTACGTAAAAAATGAAATTCAGAGTTTTTTAAATCACCAAGATACAAATGCAACTTTTCAGGAGACATATATTGAATAAGTGTGGATAATACAACACGTACCATACTACTTTTACCGCTTCCCGTTTCCCCTGCAATTAATAAGTGCGGTGAATTAGAGTCAATCATATCGTATGCAATCATTTTTCTAAATTGGTCCCTACCGACCACAACAGGTAAACGGTAACCTTTTAATAGTGGCTGCCATTCTTTATAACAATAATTGTATGGTTTTAGCCCAGCATCTGAGTGAAATACATGTAGTACAAACTTTTTCACATCCCCTTCAATCGTTATATTCTGTCCTAATATTTGCTGGAAACAAAACCACTTCTTTTCAATCTTCTGTGGATCTAATCCGTTTGGTATGGTAAATACATATCTCACGCTTTCTGCTGAAGAAGAAATATTATGTACCTTTGGATAAATAGGCATTTTCCCCCCGCGTGTTTGATGTTCCGTATATAGACCTGCTTTTCCAAATACCTCTATAAGTTGATTCCTTAACCTTTTTGTATGAAGCCACTTCTTTATCATTCTCATATACTCCCCCCTAAAACATAATTAGGATGCGAATAAATACGTATCCAATCAAACAAACTCCACCTATTCGCATGCCGTAATAAATACCTTCACTTATAAATTTAGCTGCGGATATATGGTCATGTCGCACCAAATATTTTTCTAACATGACTGCTCCGATTAAAACCGTTCCCATTACTCCTAATGCAATGTAAGTATGTAGTACCTGATCCGACATATGAAGGAATGCGAAAGGACTCAATGAATTGTATTTACGTATTTTCTTTTCTTTATTTTTGTATGACCGATCCATAAACTCACGAAAAGGAATTGTTTCTTTCCTACCACGCATTTAAATGTCCCCCTTTATAAACGGAATTTAGAATGTAGATATTACGTAGGTTCATCTACTTAATACCATGGTAGTTTTACTTTGGTAGAAATCTTGATAAATACTGTGGTAATCATTCGAAACTTACTTTGGTAACCTCGTATTCTTCTACCTTAATAAATACCGTGGTAGCTACTTTGATACATCATATTGTAGACAGCTTGTACATTATGTAAAAAACTTTTTCCGTCTATGCGAATAGTTTTTTACATTTATGTCCACAATGTTGAAAATAGGTTCAGGAGGGATTTAAGTGTTTTGGAAATTCGGAGGTAAAAACCGAACGAAATTAGGTGATTTTTTAGATCGGAATGGCTTCACTCAAACTGATTTAGAAAAGACCGCGAAATTAAGTCGGCCTACAGTTTCAAAGGCGTGCAATGATATAGAATACATACCTAGCCCTACTGTAATGAAAAAGATTTTAAAAGTTATTAGGCAAATAAAACCCAACGTTAAATCCACTGATTTTTGGGACATGTAAAAACTGGCTAACTAGAGCCAGTTTTATTTTTTTTATAAAAAACCCTTTATAACAGAACATATATTCGTATATAATAAGAACGAACGTTCTGTTATAAAGGAGGAATACCGGTGTATGACTACTCAATTTTTCCAAATCGAATTGTATTATGTGTAGATCTTCGTAGCTTTTATGCAAGCGTGTCCTGTATCAAGATGGGCTTAGACCCACTGCATACTAAATTAGCTGTAGTAGGAGATGTGAACAGAAGTGGCTCCATTGTTTTGGCTGCAACACCACCATTAAAGGCATTGGGTGTCAAGAAAATGGCAAGATTGTATGAAATACCACGGCGTAAAGATATTCTTGTGGTTAATCCAACCATGGGAACTTATATAAAATGCTCAAATTACATAACAAAATTAGCTTTACAATACGTTCCGATTGAGGATTTCCACCAATACAGCATCGATGAATTCTTTATGGATATTACAAATAGTATCCATCTGTTTGCAAATGAGCCATATGAATTCGCGTTGAAATTTAAACGTGAGGTATATGAGAAAACAAGAATTGAATGCACGATTGGGATTGGACCTAATCCTTTAATGAGTAAGATCGCTTTAGATGTGGAGGCAAAGAAGAAAAAAAACTGCATCGCATATTGGAAGTACGAAGATGTGCCCATAAAATTATGGCCGATACGACCACTTAGTAAGTTTTGGGGGATTTCAGGTAAAACAGAAGCAAAGTTAAATCGAAAAGGAATACATTCAATCGGAGATTTAGCGCAATACCCTCTCAAATACTTAAAACAAAGTTTTGGGGTTATTGGCGAAGAATTAGTGCGCCCGTAAGGGATATGTTTGAATCTGTCAATAGCAAGACAGCAGGATATATTGCAACGCCTGTCATCACCTAACTTATCCGAGAGGGAAACCAAACGGGGAGTGTAGCATGTTAGGAAAGTCATAAGTTGACTAAGTACTAAGTCACGACTGAATGGCGAGATGAGAATTGTAAACAAGGATGAAGGTTACACTACTTGAACGATAACCTGAGCAGTCCCATCGCCGGCTACAGCGGAAAGTACTTATAAACGCTATATAATCTTAGGGAATTAGTATTGCAATTCTGCTAATTCCAGCAATACGATAGATTAGGCAATCCTAGTAAAGGATAAAAGGTGAAAGTCGCATCCGACATTACAAATAGCTATGTCAACATACATCTAAACGGGGATTACCTAAATCAGGAAGCCCATAGGGCTATAGTTTTCTGGAACTTGAATACCTGACATGGTAACGGAGTTCTCATATTAGTCAGAGATAGGGAAAGCCTATTACAAGGCGAAGGGGAACAGCTTATCCAGCTATATACACAATGGAAGGAGCGTGAGGCTCATGAGAAATCCAGATGATGTATTAGGCAGTCTAGTAACAAAGTCTAACAATAAAAACTATAAATATAACCGTCTTTACAGAAATCTATACAATCCATCCTTTTATCTAAAAGCCTATACAAATATTAGCCCTAACCAAGGAAATATGACAAAAGGAACAGATGGAAAAAACATCGATGGTTTCAGTCTGGAAAAAATAAATATCCTAATAGAATCACTAAAAGATGAGAGCTATCAACCATACCCATCCAAACGGGTCTTCATACCTAAAAAGAATGGTTCAAAGCGCCCCTTAGGTATACCAGCATTCAAGGATAAACTTCTACAAGAAGTTATTCGAATGATACTCGAAGCGATATATGAAAAGAGTTTTAAGGAAAGTTCACATGGATTTCGTCCCAAACGGAGTTGTCATACCGCTTTATACAAAGTACGTAAAACGTTCCCCGGGGTAAAATGGTTCGTTGAAGGAGATATTAGTGGTTTTTTCGATAATATCGACCACCATACACTTATAGCGTTATTAAGAAGAAGGATAACTGACGAGAAATTTATTCGGTTAATATGGAAATTTCTACGCGCGGGATATCTAGAAGAATGGCAATTTCAAAGTAGCTATAGTGGTACTCCGCAAGGAGGCGTTATCAGCCCTCTTTTATCTAACGTTTATTTAACAGAACTAGATATATTTATGGAGGAGTACAAAAAAGAGTTCACTAAAGGAGATAAAAGGAAAACCACAAAATCCTACAAACGTCAGGAGTACTTAACATACAAACACAGGAAACAACTAAAGGAAAATTGGGAACAACTCACGGAACAGGAAAAGAAGCAAGGGATTATAAAATATAAATCCTTAAAGAAAGAGCTACTTAAAATTACTTGTGGAGACCCTATGGACGAATCCTACAAGAGAATCCAATACGTCAGATATGCGGATGATTTTCTCGTGGGTATTATTGGTAATAAAGCGGATGCGATGAAAGTTAAAGAAGATCTAACGGACTTCTTAAGAAATAAGTTGAAACTTGAATTGTCACAAGAAAAAACACTAATCACGCATAGCTCGAAAAAAGCCAGATTCTTAGGATATGACATCATGGTAAGTAGAAAATTAGACACTAAACGTGATAAAAATGGTTTTCTAATGAGACATCAAATTATGAGATGTAAACTGTATCTTCCTTCGGAAAAGTGGATTGAAAAGCTCAAACATTATGGGGCATTACGCATAATGCCCAATGGAAAATGGCGAATCCAACATCGTACTTATCTCTTAAATAACGATGAACTAGAAATACTAAATACGTACAACATGGAGATAAGAGGATTGTACAATTATTACAGTCTTGCAGAAAACGTTTGTACACTCCAGAGTTTCTACTACTTTATGAAATATAGTTTCGCCAAAACTTTAGCTGCAAAACATAAAATGTCTGTAGCTAAGGTGATGACAAAGTATAAGGTTAAAGGACATTTAGCTATTCAATACCAGGCAAAATCTGAGAAA
>NZ_JBNNUF010000028.1:0-22174 GCF_050279465.1 Bacillus sp. NPDC094077
ACGGTTAGACGCAACCCTTCTGGTAGATACTTTGTGTCATTGTTAGTTGAAACAGAAGTGCAAGAACTTCCGAAAACAAATTCTTACATTGGAATGGATGTGGGACTAAAAGATTTCGCTGTTTTGTCAGAGGGACCACCCTATGAAAATCCGAAGTTTTTTCAATCGTTAGAAGAGAAGTTGGCAAAAGCACAGCGTGTTCTTTCTAGAAGAATGAAAGGATCTTCTCGCTGGAATAAACAACGAGTAAAAGTAGCTAGAATTCATGAATACATTGCAAATGCTAGAAAAGATTACTTGGACAAAATCTCAACTGAAATCATCAAAAACCACGATGTTATTGGTATAGAGGATTTGCAAGTATCAAATATGTTAAAGAATCATAAGTTAGCAAAAGCGATTAGTGAGGTATCATGGTCACAGTTTCGAACTATGTTGGAATATAAAGCAAAGTGGTATGGCAAACAAGTCATTGTCGTATCGAAAACATTTGCTTCAAGCCAATTATGTTCTTGTTGTGGATATCAAAACAAAGACGTTAAAAATCTAAACCTACGTAAATGGGATTGCCCTTCTTGTCATACACATCATGATAGGGATATTAACGCAAGTATCAATCTAAAGAATGAAGCGATAAGGATTCTAACCGCAAGGACTGCGGGGTTAGCCTAATAAATTAGAGTTCGATAGAACTCTTTACTTAGGAATCCCCCACTTTCACTTCTAAACGAAGTGAAAGTGGGGGTAGTTCAATAAGTCCCCTTATCTCATGCATAATTTTCCAAACTTACTCCCATACTATAGATAAGTTGGTAACAGCTATTCCATAATGAATCTCTAATTTTCTTGAATTCTCCCTGAGACAAAGCAGTTAGTAAAAAGCTAACTGCTTTGTTGCATTTAATTTCAATATAAGTACATACTATTTATGAGATACTTGATTGATTGTCATTTAAAATGCACTTCTAATTCGGTATTCCCACTCCTTAGGAGAACAGCCTATGCATCTGTTCTCCTATTTTCCGTTTAATTTTCACCTTAAAATAAAAAGAGTGTAAATTATATTGAGTTGACCTCTTCCTAATATTGAAGTTCGTCTTTCAAGAGCATTTTCAGATAGTTCTCTTTTTTGTTATAGAATAAATCCTTTATCTTCTTTTGCATATTTTCCAGCTAAACTACAAACAATACTTATATGCCGTTTGAACTAGCGACTTCACTCTTCTTGTAATGAGAAGGCATTTTATCACAATTGACTACCTTCTAATTCAAATTGAAGTTTTTATTTCTCAACATCTAATTTATGGAATTTAAATTCCAATAATAGTAATATAAAGTTACCTTTAGTTATCAACTGTCATTCCCTTTTTAAAGGTCCTGTCTAAAAACAGGGCCTTTTAAATTTATTCCCTACTAGTTGCGATAGGTAAAACCTTGAAGCTATCTTCACCTTTTACACCGCTTAACACTGTACGTGCGAATTTCGTCGCATACAGCGTCCCATCTTATTCTTCTATACTAAAGGAACTAGATTACAAGCTTTACGGGGTTTGTTTATTTTCTTCAATTATTTATCATTCAATTGAAATATTCTCATATACGTTCTAATCGTCTCTTCATTTGTAGCGTGAATCAGTCTGTGAACAAATTCATGTACAATAATTAGGTTATTGAACTCGTCAGTTCCTCCTATACCTTTCAGAATTTGTGATAACAATATGCTTCATCAGCTAGCAAAAAGAGTCCTTTGACAGCGCATATTCCATGCTTTTTCCTTTACTGGAGGATAGCAACTTTTTTTGCATTTCATTGGTTAGGTATTCATAGGAATTTAGTCTGTTTTCTCATTTTGGGATATTTGCTTTTCTTAGCTTGACGGTGATGTTAGAGATGTTATTAGTACATCCTGAAACCCTTTAAACAAGTAAAAAAACTTTAGTTATATAGAGCTATGGTGATTAAAAAGAACTGCAACGTACAAATGGCTATTCTTTTGCTTGGTTTTATATTCTATTTTATGTAAAATAAATCCATATAATGTATAGATAAAAAGCAATACATATCAGAAAGTAAAGAGGGGAAAAAATGTCACGTAAATTATACTTTGCTCTCATTATGTTAAGCCTTATTTGGGGAGGATCTTTCTATTTTTTCAAGATTTTAGTTACAGATTTCAATCCTTTGGTAGTAGCATTTTTACGATCAACTTTTGGAGCTATAACACTTATTGTACTTATACCATTTTTCAGCAAGTCTTTTAAAGGGAAAATCCCTTTTATACCTTTGGTTGCTGTAGGAATACTAAATACTGTAATTCCATGGACACTTATTTGTTTTAGCGAACAAAAAATGACTAGTAATCTAGCTTCTGTTTTAAATGCAACTCAACCTTTATGGACAATGATTTTAGGGATTTTATTTTTTGGTATACGTTCTAATCGTAATCAACTTATAGGTTTATTTATTGGATTCATAGGTATTTTAATTCTTTCAGATATACATCTATCCAATGTTTTTTCAGTAAATTCTTTAAACTTTTTCGCTATGTTGACAGCAACTTTTTGCTATGGTCTAGCAACTCATATAACAAAGCGTTATCTTAAAGAAATATCCATGTTCCAAATTTCTTTAGGTACATTATTAGTCGGTAGTATATGTAGTGGTGTCATAGTTCTATTTTTAGAAAAACCAATTCAAATTTTAACTAAAATATCATGGCATCATATAGGCGCATTAATTGGAATAGGCACATTTGGATCAGGTATAGCCTATTTACTTTATTTTTACTTAATTCAAAAAGGGAGCCCAAACTTTGCTTCTATATCTACTTACTTGGTGCCGGTATCAGCTATTTTCTGGGGATATATTCTTTTAAATGAAAATATAAGTTGGAGATTAATCATCGGGTTAGTTTTTATACTTTTGGGAGTTTATATAACTAGTCGTAAAATCAAATTAAATATTCCTGTTAAAGGTCTACAAAAAGAGTCCTAACTAGTTAGGAGTTTTTCCAATTTTCGGAAGTGAACTTTTGAATAGTAGCATTAGGGGCCACTATACATGCCCAGCAATTCAGGAGATTTTAATACCCTCCTCAAAGACCAAAAAACGTTACCCTTTCTAAACATGCTAAATTAGAAAGGATGACATTTTCTTATGGATCTCTCGATTCAAGATGAACTACTACCATTTGCAGAAGAATTACAACAATATGTTACACTTATATTCTTAGAAGAACTTGCAAGAGAAATCGAATTTATCAAACGAAAACGTAAGTTTTCTGGATTAGACTTAGCTACCATTTGTATTTGAATCAGTCAACAGGTCGCAAGTGCCCCTTTAGTCCGATTATGTAACAGGCTTCATGCAGCTACTGGTACTTTACTTAGCCCTGAAGGCTTAAATAAACGTTTAAATACAAAAGCAGTTTTGTGGTTCTGTTGCAAAGTTTTCTATATAAAGCTACACTCTAGAAAATAGGATCTAGGAGAATGATACATGGAATATTTTAAAGGAAAACAATTCAAAAAAGATATTATTTTGGTAGCCGTTTTTCTTTAAGTTATCGTGATGTATCTGAAATCCTACAACAATCCTGCGTTGTTTCCATAAATATGGAACTCTAATCCGTCAAATTTGGAATAAGAAAAACAAATCTGCAAACCATGCTTGGCATTTAGATGAAACTTATATCAAAGTCAAAGGAGAGTGGTGTTATCTTTATCGTACAATTGATCAAGAAGGATACACCTTGGATATCCAACTTCGTAAAACAAGAGATCATCAAGCCGCCTATATGTTTATGAAAAGATTAGTGAAAGTTTTTGAAGAACCAACGGTTCTCACAACAGACAAGGCTCCTGCCCTACTTTGTGCGTTCAAAAAACTGAAAAATAACGGTTTTTATTTACATACGAAACATTGCACTGTGAAACATCTCAGTAATTTCATCGAACAGGATCATAGGCATATCAAGCGACGTTTTTCCAAATCCGCAGGATTTCAAAATATTCGTCATGCCTCACACATAATAAAAGGAATCGAAACCGTTCATGCCTTAGATAAGCAAAGGTGAAGTCTTCAATCAGAATCCGCCAATTCAATTTTTGCTAAGTGACAAGTAGCTCACGTCTAATTCTATTGTATTCCTCCTAAATAACATTCCCACTAATAATTAACATATTATATAATCAAATCACTAAAGGAATCTCCTTCCCCCTATCGAATTATTGTAAAGGAAAGGAGATGAATGCATGGAAATCCTAGGATTAGATACTCGCGCATTTGCCAAGTCTGTGGACACGTTCCTATTTTATTTCTACTGCTGGGAATGTATCAAGTGAAACAATACAACATTATGTTGAAAGCCAAAAAACGAGGGGGTGAAACTTGTGACACAAACCATCACGGTCAAAGTTAAATTGCTTCCGACAAAAGAACAAATTAGGCTATTGGAACAAAGTAGTTCCGATTATATTAAACTCATTAATACACTGGTATCAGAAATGGTTGAAGCGAAGAAAAGCATGAAGAAAAGCACAAAGGATATTGAAGCCAACCTTCCAAGTGCGGTTAAAAATCAAGCGATTAAAGATGCGAAAAGTGTATTTTCTACAAAAGTGAAAAAGAGTAAATACAAAATTGTTCCCATTCTAAAAAGACCTGTTTGTGTGTGGAATAACCAAAACTATTCATTTGACTTCTCGCACATTTCAATGCCCTTTATGATAAATGGAAGGTCAACTCGGTTAAAAATTCGTGCTTTATTAACCGACAAATATAATCGCAATTTTGAATTGTTGAAACACAAGTTAGGTACACTTCGTATCACAAAGAAATCTGCTAAATGGATCGCTCAAATATCTGTCACAATCCCTACAAACGAAAAAATGGGAACAAAGATTTTAGGAGTGGACTTAGGTCTCAAGGTTCCTGCGGTAGCCATCACAAACGATGATAAGGTTCGTTTCTTCGGAAACGGTAGACAAAACAAATATATGAAACGTAAGTTTCGTAGTATTCGCAAGAAGTTAGGAGAAGCTAAGAAATTGAATGCCCTTCGGCAACTTGATAATAAAGAACAAAGATGGATGCAAGACCAAGATCACAAAGTGAGTCGTGAAATCGTTGATTTCGCAACGAATAATAATATCTCTGTCATTCGATTAGAGCAACTAACAAACATTAGACAGACGGCACGAACAAGCCGTAAAAACGAAAAAAATCTACATACTTGGTCATTCTTTCGTCTAGCGCAATTCATCGAGTACAAAGCGAAATTAGTTGGTATAAAGACCGAATATGTGAATCCTTCTAATACAAGTCAAACATGTCCGAAGTGTTCTGAAAAGAACAAAGCACAAGATAGAAAATATAAGTGCAAATGTGGATTTGAGAAGCATCGTGATGTCGTTGGGGCGATGAACATTCGCTACGCAACTGTGGTTGATGGTAATAGTCAACCAGCCTAAGAACCTATATGGTCTGTCTTAGGAGGGGTGATGGCACACCCTCATCTTGAAGGCTGTTCAAAACAGAAATGAACTGCGAACGGTTAGTCATTCAAGAATCCCATCCATTACACCGTAAGGTGTAGGACTTGCGGCTTTAGCCGTGGGAGTGTCAAAAAGCTACATTTTTCTGTATAATCAAGAAATAATCAAGAAAAATGCACCCATGTCGGATGCTTTTTGTAGTATTCGAAATACATTATAGCCTTATGGCCAAAGTAAATGATGTCTCCATTGTCCTTCCTCGCATTGATTATATTGAATTCGGACATGCTTACGATAAACATCTCCCTGCCAGAATTCAGCTTCCCATACATTCACCCCATACAGTGTCCAATCAGGCGCTACAATTTGAGGATTACACTTAATTCGCTCTTTTTGATCTGCCAGTGAATGTTCCAAGTCATTCACGTTCTCTAGTTTCTGACTCTGGAGACCTGTTAAGGCCACAGCGCGTGCTTCTTTTGATCGCTGTAGAAAATCAGTTAATCCGGCCTCTCTTCCCATATCCACAACTGTTCCCCTCAAACGAACCTGCCGACCTAACTTAGGCCAATAGAAGGTAAGTGCGACTTTAGGATTTTTTTGTAACTGCTGTCCTTTGCGCCCTTTTGAGCCGGATGCAAAGTAAAATACATCGCCAACCACATCTTTCAAAATCAACACACGTGCATCTGGATAACCATTAGCATCTACAGTAGAAAGCGTCATCGCATGAGGCTCTTTTACTTCATTTTCAATCGCTAAATTCAGCCATTGTAGGAACAGTGTTCCAGGTTTTTCTGGCAACAGTTTTAAATCAAAGGGTATAAAAGGCCCAGACAACGATTTTAGACGTCTTAAAAGTTGACTTGTGTTGTTCATCATTACCATCTCCCCACTCCTCCTATTCGACAGAAAAGAATCATATCCTACAGGATAAAAAGTCATTCCTAATCGTACGATCAACAAAACCTCATGTTCATATAATGTAGTGACATTTCTTTATCAATTATTTGAAGATTTTTAAGGATAGAAGTGTAGAACTTTTTTATATCTTTAGCAAGTTCTTCTATAGGATATAAGGCAATTCTTGTTCCTTCATTAGTTCACTTTTGAAAATTTTTGTATGTGCTTTTTAAATTTTACTTTGCGGTCTACAACAAGAACTCTGTGATCAGGCCTAGTAGATTACGCTTTTTCTTCTTTCGAATTATCTTTCTTTGTTTCTAGTTTTGTTTGTTCTTTTTCTTTTGTTTCTACTCTATTACTTGTCTTTTCGTTAGAACCGCAAGAAGCTAAACTAAAGGAAAATGCTCCAGCAAAAGCAATAGTACCCAGTCTTTTGTACATTTTGTTTCCTCCAATTATATAAAATGTAAGGTTTCCGAGCTCATCATATTAGATGATCTTCCATGATTTTTTGCATTTTGTCGAAGAGAAATAAAAAAGAGAGCCGAATTCCTCCTTGGATAAAGTCGTAAAAATAAGCAAAACTTCAAGAACAAATATAACAGATGCTGTTACAACTGTCTTGTTGTATTTTTCCGTAAGGTAAAGGGAAAATAAAAAAGAAAATGGTACACAAAGGAGATTTTTTACATATGAAACTTTTTTACCTTTGGAATATTGTGGATCAAATTAATACTATTGAACTACACCAAATAATTACTTTATTTAGTATAAATCTAAGTCGCGAATACGTTCTATAAAACAGATTCTATGATTAGAAGGCGTAACACATCTCTATCAATTTTTAATACGGGGTATACCAGATAATAGTGAAGAAGTTATTTCTGCTGGAAATGTGTTTGCAAAACAAGGAATTAATTTAATTGATCCTGCAACAAATTTCATTTTAGATCAAAAATAATGTAAAAAATAAGCACATCTTTTTATAAAAACAGACGTGCTTATTTTTTAACGAATTTACCGAAAGAATTCTCCTTCCTCAAGCGTGTGAAGGGTGCTAGTCCAACGGTAGGTGGGAGATGAATTTCGGTTTGGCATAGCCAAAAACTTTTGATAAACTAGCTATATGAAGTTCTTTGATAACTTGATATAGGAGGTTGCAGGAAGAAAATAGAGTGCGAAAACTAAGCCATTCGGTTCCTGCGTAAAATATCAACCGTACTCAGAGAGCATCCAATCGTTGGACATCTAGGGGTGGAACACCCCGAAATAACGCTCAGGGAGACGAAAGGTTGCTTTCGTCTTTGAACTGAGAAGCTCCCACTTCAAGCTTTGCTAAGTGGCGAGTAGTTCACTTTCTATGCATTTTTACGTTTTAAGAAAATCACTCCACCAACAATTAACAACAATGCTCCCACTAAGATAGAGATCCAACTTGTAAGGTTAGTACCTGTTTGCGGTAACCATCCAATTTTAGATTGAATTTCTTTCTTAGGTTGTGGTTGTTCTTTTACTTGCTCTTTTGGTTGTTCTGGTGTTGGAGCGTTTTTATCTGGATGTGGCTGTTCTGGTTTAGGTTGTTCCGGTTTAACCTCTTTAAATTTCACTGTTTGCCCCTTATCTTCAATGTCAACGTGAATAGCTACTAAGACATTATCTTGATACAGTTCTTCAAACACGACTACTTCTTTACCTTGTAATGCAGAAGCATTAAATGTGAAATCTAATGTGATAGAACCATTTTTCTCTTTTGCAGTAAACTTAGATTCTGCTGTTACTTCTTTGCCATCAACTAATAATGGTTTGTTTGTTGCTTTATCCATTAGTTTACCTTTTACAACGTACTCTTTACCCACGATTAAGTCTTTGTATTCCACTTTATCCTGGATAGTTACAGATTTTGTAGCGTCTAATTCTTTAGAACCATCAGCTTTGTTTGTAGCTGTTGTTTTTATTGAAGGCTCTACAAATCGAACTGTTTGACCTACATCGTTAATGTCAGCGTGAGTTGCAATTACTTGACCTTCATGTAATAAGTCTTCAAACACAACTACTTCTCTTCCTTGCTGTTCAGCACCAACGAAAGTAAAGTCTAATGTTACAAAACCATTCTTTTCTTTTGCAATAAACTTTGTCTCAGCTGTTACTTCTTTACCATCAATTAATAATGGTTCGTTAATAGCTTTGTTCATTAATTTACCTCTAACAGTGTACTCTTTACCAACAACTAAGTTAGTATACTCTACTTTGTCTTGGATAGTGATAGAATCGTTTGCATGAATCTCTTTTCCACCATCAGCTTTGTTTGTAGCTGTTGTTTTTACTGATGGCTTAACGAACTTAACTGTTTGACCTTTGTCATTGATATCAGCATGTGTTGTAACAATTTTTCCTTCTTTCAATAACTCTTCGAATACTACTACTTCTTTTTCTTCTAAACCAGTTGCATCAAATGTGAAGTCTAATGTAATAGAACCATTTGCTTCTTTTGGTGTAAACTTAGTTTCAGCTGTTACCTCTTTACCATTTACAACTAATGGTTTTTTAGTTTCTTTATCCATTAATTTACCTTTTAAAGTGTACTCTTTACCTACTTTTAGGTCTTTGTATTCCACTTTATCTTGGATTGTTACAGACTTAGACGTGTGCATTTCTTTTGTACCATCTGTTTTATCAGTAGCTATTGTTTTTATCGAAGGAATCTTTTCATCTTTGACAATATGTTTAATGATTTGACCATTCTCTTTGATTTCAAAAGAAAACGTCTCTTCATTTAAGATATAACCTTCTGGTGCAACGGTTTCTTTATATGTGTATTTTCCAAATGGTAACTTTTCAAATTTAGCGATACCTTTATCGTCTGTTTTTCCTTTTACTACTTCTTTCCCTGCTTCGTTATAAATCGTAAATTCTGCATTTGGAAGCTTGTTGTTTCCATCAGCTACATCTACCTTTGTTATTTCTAGATCACCTTTGATAAGATGATTAACTGCCAATAACTCAATAATTTTCCCATGTTCCTTTATTTCGAACACAATTGGTTCTTTAACAAGAACATAACCGTTTGGAGAGGTCTTTTCTACAAATGAATACTTACCATACGCTAAATCTTTGACGTTAATCTCGCCATTTTTATCAGTCTTATATTCGCCAATTATTTTTCCACTTTCATCTTTCAACTCGAATACTGCACCTTCTAATTTTTTGCTGATATCTTCATTATCTACTTTTAGTAATTTTACACTACCTTTTACTTCGGTATTTTCCACTGTAAAAGTAAGTGTTTTATTGTGTTCTTTAATTTCAAAAGGATACTTTGTTTTATTTCCAATATACCCATTAGGTGTTTTTGTCTCTAAGAAATAATACTTACCATACGCAAGACCTTCAGCGTTTGCAATTCCATTTTCTTTTGTTACTACTTTTTTCACTTCTTTTCCATCTTCAGTGAAGACTGTGAATTCCACATTTGGTAAAACCTTTCCTGAATCACTAAGTTTTTTAATTTCGATGTTCCCTTTTACTTTGTTGTTTACTACTTGAACAGCTCCTGTTTCCCCAGTTTTAACTTCAATAGTTTGTGGTTTATCACCTGAAACATAACCTGTTGGTGCTTTAATTTCTTTTACTGTATAAGTACCAATTTGTAGGTTATTTAATTCAGCCATACCATCAGCACCAGTCGTGATTTTTCCAACTGATTCATTATTTGCATTAAAGACTTCAAATACTGCACCAGCTAAAACTTCCCCATTTTCTCCAACCTTTTTAATTTTTAAAGAACCAGCTGCTTCCCAATTTACTGCAAGGTCACTGCTAAGCTTTTCTTCATTTCTTTCTAATAGTACTGTAGCATTCTGAATGGTATCAGTACCGCGGTAAGCAATTGCTTGAACTTTAGTTAAATTAGCAGCAACACTTAGATTAAATTCACCTGTCTTTGTATTTTTAGGAATTTGGATACGGAATTTTTCACCAACTGCAAGTTGATCCTTCACTTCTCCATTTTCACTAATAATTCTAACTCCATTAGGTGCATTTTTCGCTACTACCTTATAAGAACCACTCTTAGCATTTGTTTGCACTGTGTATAGGTTTGTTTCAAAGAACTCACCCTTTAATTCTGCTTTTTGCTTTTCAGCAGGAATCACATTCATAAAAATATCTTGCGTATCTTCACTTTTATTTGCAGCATTTATAATTGACTTAGCCGCTTTTTCAACATTTTTATTCTCATGTTTTAATTCATTTACATCAAGTTGACCTAATGCATTCCAAATCGCAAGTTGTGTTGCGTAATGCGCTTCATTTTTATTAGCTACTCCCAGCTGTTCAGTACTTTTCTGTGGGAAACCATTTAATAAGACTCTATATACTACATTATCTGTTTTCCCCATTTCAGGAAGATCTTCACCATTTGGTGATTTTAAACCTAGAGTTAAGCAATAAGCAATTTGACCGCTTGAATTTTTAATAATTTCAGTTCGAATGTGCTTACCTAGACTGTTACTATAACTCCAATCCATTGAATATTTCTCATGCGTCATAACCTCTGCACTAGCCCTTGGTAAAAACACATTAAGAAATAATGCCAGTACTGATAATAATGTAAAAACTCTTATAATAACTCTCTTACCCAATTTTGAAACCTCCCTAAAATAAATTAATCCGAGTATATATCGCAATATCTAAAACATTCACGATCAACCCGAGTATCATTATAAAACAACAAATTACAAATATTAAATAAATTTAATAAAATAGTCAAAAAATTTACACATTTTGATATTTTTCAAGTTTTTATATGAGTTTACTATATACAAATGCCAAAACACGCCTACTATTAACAAAACAAATATGTATGTGAAGTATGTAAATAGCAGTTCTTTTGTTCATGTCATTAATTTTCCACATTATTTTTTAGCTAGTGGAAAAGGTGGATTTAAATTACAATTTGGGTTATTCTAATTTCTTGTTTTCTATTTGTAACAAACAGAAACTCATTCTTAATTTTGTTTCTATTGAATAATTAAAAAACTTTATATATTATAATTCAGAAACGTAATAGGACTTTTTGTGGAAAGTAAAAAAGAGTTGAATACTTTTGTATCAAGTACTCAACTCTTTTCAATTTTTAGCTTTTTATTTTTGAATCAAATATGCATTTTTGTAAGTATAAGCACCACCAAATTGATGCTTTTCAATTCCTTTTACATAATCCTTTTGCAGATATGCTTTACCAGTATGATAAAGTGGAGCAACAGCAGCATCTTCTAACAACACTCTCTCTGCTTCTCGTAAATAATCCCATCTCTTCTGTTGATCTAATACGGCTTCATTTTTAGCTTTACTTATAAGGTCATCAAAACTCGAATTTGAATACTTCATTTTATTATTTGGATTATCTGTCGTAAATAATTCTAAATAACTAATTGGATCTTTATAATCAGGTGCCCAACCTACCATAGAGATATCATACTGCCCTGTTTGTTCAAGCTGCAATTTTTGTTTAAATGGTTGTTGCTTAATTTGTATTGTTAAACCCTGTAAGTGTTTTTCAAGTTCTCCCTTTATATATTCTGCTATAGTTCTTTCATTATCTTGCTCAAATGTTAGAAGCTCAAGTGTGACATTTTCTATACCAAGTTCTTTTTTGGCATCTTCCCAAGTTTGTTTAGCCTTTTGTAAATCATACAAAACAAGAGAACCATTTTCCTTTCGAAAATCTTTTTGATTTGCTTCATTCGTATATCCTGCCGGTATAAGACCTTCTGCAGGTGTTGCTCCAGTACTGCCAAAATGATTTACTATCTCCTCTTTATTTAGTGCTAAAGAAATAGATTGTCTGATTTTTTTATTTGCTAATGTAGTGTTCTTTTCATTAAAACGTAACATAGCTATTCCAGCTTCTTTTTTCATATGTAATTCTTTGTTGTCCTTATATTGATCAAAATGTTTTGCAGTAATTGGAGCACGATCAATACTACCCGATTCATATAAATTTATTGCCGTCATTGTATCTTTTACAATATTAAAATCTATTGCCTCAAGCTTTACTTGTTTCTTATCCCAATATCTATTATTTTTCTTCAATTGAAATTCTTGTCCATGCTTCCATTTTTCTAACACAAATGGTCCATTATAAATAAGATTCTCCGGTTCTAAACCATAACTACTTCCTTTTTCTTTCACAAACGATTCATGCTGGGGTAAATAAATAGGTAGTGCTAATAATTGCAATAAATATGGAACAGGCTGTTCCAATTCCACTTCTAGCGTATAATCATCTATTGCTTTTACTCCTAACTGATCAGCGGCAACTATACCTTTGTTTACTTCTTTGGCATTTTTTATAGAAAATAACAAGTATGCAAATTGAGATGCTGTTTCAGGATTTAATGTCCGTTTCCAAGAAAAAGCAAAATCATGTGCAGTTACCATTTCACCATTTGACCATTTAGCATCTTTTCTCAAATGAAATGTATATTTTTTCCCATCCTTACTTTTCTCAAATGACTTTGCTACACCAGGAATAGGATTATCTTTATTATCTAGTACATATAATCCTTCAAATATATTTTGCATAATATGTGATGACGTACCATCCATCGCTTTTGACGTATCTAGAGACGGAAGGTCATCTGGTATCGTTAAGTTTAATACCTGTTTTTGACTTCCAGCTTCAGCTTTATCAGTTTTATTAGTTTTATTACTACAAGCTGAAAAAATTAAGGAACTGATAATTGTAAATACTAATAAACTAATCTTTTTCTTTTTCATAGATTTTCTCCCCAGATCCAATAAGTTTTATAATTAGATATATATTACACCAGAAATATTATACCAAATTATTGAAATTTCGGTAAATACTTTTTCATTTTTAAGTAAGTGAGCTCAGTAGAGCAAGAAGGATAGGTTAATCCTTTTCCTGTTTCTTTATAGGCAATAAGTCATATATATCGCCCTTCACATGCTTTAGAAAGGAGTATTCTACAAGAAAACGAAAAAAACGCCTTGAATAAATCCAAGACGTTATGTTGATATTATTATTTAATTTGGCGTTTAAATATTGCTTGTAAACCATTTTGAATACTACCGCCACTCCCTAAGCCAATAATCGAAACAAGTTCCCAACCATCAATACCTAACTTATTAAACTCGCCTTCTAAATCTAACCCCTTAGCACCAAACAAACTTTTAAATGTACCATCAATTTTAAGTGTTTTATACTCCCACTGCATAGACAACTCTCCTAAACTAAAATAGTAAGTATGTATGTAGATATACTATTAATAATACCACGTATACTAACATAAATGCCTGTACATTTATACTTGTTTTAACGTATACCTTTGTTCACCCACTTATTATCAAAATTCCCTCCTCCACAAAAATGTTCAGTTCAATTCCCTAATTCTAATTTTCCTCTTATAATTCTCTCTCTTTTACGTTTAATATCTATTGTCTTATCTACTAGCCAGATTAATGATACATATTTTTTCTACATCTATAAATCTAAACGTTAGAAAATACAAAAATACGACATTCTTATTTATGTAATATTTATTCCAAAAAAGGGGGATTTTTCATATTTAAGAAAATAGTAATTGGAACATTAGCAACTGGAATTATGTTATCTGGTGCTGGAGGGGTATTTGCGGAATCACCTACTGTTACAAGTGTAAAAGTAGGAACAATTGATAGTAAAAAAAGTTTTGTTAAAAAACTTGAAAAACAAGACTTTCCTGGTTACAAATCAAAAGAAGAAGTTCCCGCTACAAAAGTGTGGAATGGAGTGACTTGGTATTTAAAAGGAGCAACTGAAGTAAGTAAAAATTCATGGACAGGACATTACGAATGATGTGAAAAGATGGTAATTAAGAATCTTTAATTAAGTTTTTAAAGAAAACAAATAAAAAAAAACCTTATAAATAAGGTTCTTTTTCTTGAAAGTAAACCTTTGAATATTAGTTTACTTTGAGTCTTTATAATACAACTTCATAAATGTTAATATATGTTATATATAGTATATATTCGCTTTATAAAAAAGGGGGAATATTATGACTGAAACAAACGAGTCTTCAGGAGTCTATTTAAAAAAGATGTGAAGTTTTCTATTATAATCCCTGCACACAATGAGGAAAAGTACATTAGAAAATGTTTAGATTCAATCGCAAAGGCATCAGAGGCATATAGAGATCAAACTGAAGTCATAGTTGTTTTAAATCGTTGCACAGATAAAACAGAAGAAATAGCAGAGTCGTATAACTGTATTACATTAAAAAATAATGATAAAAACTTATCTAAAATTCGAAATACAGGGGCCAAAATAGCTAGCGGGGAAATAATCATTACTATAGACGCTGATACCCAAATGACAGAGTCTATGTTGTCTAATGTGGATAAATATTTAGCTTCAGGTAAATACATTGGCGGTGGGGTAACTGGAAAGTTTGAAAGAATATCTTTAGGAATATTCGTATCCGCACTGTTATTAATAATCCCCTTACTCTTTAAGTATGGAGCTATATCTGTAGGAATTTTTTGGTGCTATAGAAAAGACTTTATGGCAATCAACGGCTTTAATGAAAACATGCTTATGGCAGAGGATGCAGATTTCGCTAAACGGTTAAAAAAATGGGGAAAGCAAAATAATAAGAAATTCGGTACAATTAAAAATGGAATGATAACTTCATGCAGAAGATTTGATACATATGGAGACTGGGCTTTACTTAAAGATCCAAAAGTAATATTAGCCTATCTAAAAGGAAATGATAAAAAATATGCAGATAAAACATATTATGATAACCAAGAAAGGTAACTGTGAAGATTCCTAAACAAATCATAATCAAATGAACTAGTGAAACAAAATAAATAAAGTGATTAAATCCATATCAAGCAAAAAATGAGTATCTCATCACTATTGAGATACTCATCAAAGAAAGCATAAATTAACTATTAGAATTTAGCTCTTTACTGTATTTCTTTATAAGAAACGCCATCATTAACATAATAATTCCTATACTTAAACCAAGTAATTGATCTAACGAAATTACATCACGAAAAATCCAGCGTACAATAAATCCTATACTAAACACTAATACAAGTGAAAAACCAAAATATCTTAGTCCTCCATATACGTTTTTCATACCCACACCCCTTTTAACCTCATAACTTAATTATACCATATTGTGGAATTTAGTTAAGTATATCTAAATCATAAAAAAAAGATCCAAGCATCAGTAGTACGCTTAGATCTCTGTTTAATAATTACATTAAACAAAACTTTATTAGCCTCTTTTTAGGAAATTAAATATGTTCCCCATGATCCATAAATACTTGAATTGATTCGTTTTGTGGTACGTCTTTTACATTATTAAGACCAAAAGTAAAAACAGTGGACAACATCATCATTAATAGGATAGCTTTTTTCATTTTAGCGCCCTTCTTTCTTTGCTTATTTTGTCTGCCTCTAAAGCAATGTGTAAATATTTGCTTGCCTTTTCATGATTTTTTGAATTGTAGAATTGGTCACCTAAAAGAGAAGCATATTCTTTTACCCACTCATATAATTCTTCTGCTTCAAAATACGAAATACCTTCTATAACTAATTTCTCAAATTCTTCGAGTAGTGCTTTATTATGTAATGCCCTTAAAATTTCGAAATGATGACGATAACAAACATCACTAAGCTTATAACCTTGTTCAATGTATTCATTAGCAATAGTATGGTTTCCTAGCTTGAAATGTTCTCTCGCTAAAAGAAACATAGTTTTAAAGTTATTCTCTAATGAATTCTCTAAATGTTTAACTGCTAACTCTGGCATGTTTTGACTTGCATATAAAAGACCTAAATTATGCTTAACGCGTTTAATTAGAATTTCATCACCTGATTTTTTGAAAGTGTCTAATGCTGAAAGTAAATATTCTTCTGCACTTTCAAATTCATTTAGTCGTATGTTTGCCATTCCCAAAGTATTTAAACTTGCAGCTATCTTCAATTCATATCCTGCGCTATTTATAAATACTTCATTTGCCTTCATAGCATATTGAATTGCTAGAATTGGTTTCATTATATGATAGTAGTAAACAGCAACCCAATAATTAAATTCTGCTTTTTCAATTTCATCATGCATGTAATCTAGAAGCTTTTCAGCTTCTTCAAAATGAACCCTCGCTTCACTATTGTTTGCCGTATTGATTGCGTAAATAGCTTTAAATAAATGATAATAGTACTCTAAAAATGCTTCATTTTCGTCTGGTAAAGGTTCAACTTTGTCTAAAATATCTTTTGAACCCTTCATATCACGAATTAGAAGGCTGTACCGCGCATTTAGTAAAGCGTAATACATTAATATTGTTTGACCTTCCTTAATATAATTAATTTTACTTTCAATATCTTCTTTTATCTTTTCAGACTGTAATACACGTTGTGCAATCATAGCTTGATACCAGTCATTTAATAATTTGGGGATTTTTTCGTTAGAAATGAGGTTAACACTCATCTGCTCCTACCCCCTTTTATCAAATATTATCACGATATACTTGCATTTATAAATACATTTGGAATATTTTAACTTGAGAAACTTATTTTTGAATATTCACGTGAAAAAATGAAGAAAGTAATTCAAGTTTTAGGTATCATTCTAGAATTAGTAGCTATTTTCAGATTTAATTTTTACTTCAAGCAACAAAATACTAAACATGGGGAAATATTTTAATATAAAAAAGAGCCATTCTATCACAAATGGCTTTTTTCATTTCATATATTTTCTTTGCTGTACCATTTCAGATACAAATGCATTGATTGTAGAGATATATTCTCTTCCCATAGCATTTAAGATGAAAGTCTGTTCTTTTGTAGGAAGTAGCTTAATTTTTCTGTTACAGTTTGTTACATTTTTCTTCAACTAAATCCCTAAGAAGTCTGGCTCTTTTAAGACTTTTGTATTCGTCTAAAGTTATAACTCTTACAATTGACCACGAACCAAGCCACATCATTGCTCTGATATAACCACTCGGGATTTTAATTTGAGAAGTATCACAAGCATTTCTCCCACACAGAACAAACAAGGCATTATTGTAGTCATCTTTATATTCTCTGTTGAATTTATGATCTTTCATAAATTGTTCAAATCCACAATTACTACATTTAATTTGCACCTTTCTCAGCTCCTTGTTTTTTGTTTTTCCACATATTGTTTAAAAGTTGCACTCGATACATTTCCTGTGGTAGATACAAAATAGTTACGTGTTCATAAACTCGGCAAATGTTTAAGGTGAGGAAATTCCTCTCTCAATTTTTTAGAAGTCACTCCTTTGAATTTTGTCATAATATCAAAGGGCTACATGTTGGCAGTATGTTTAAAAACATATGTATATGGCCTTTGTTACACTCTAAAGCGACAATGACACTTCCTAATTCGTCGCATATTTCTTGTACCAACTCCCTAAATCACTCTTCTACGTCTGTCCGGTATGATACTACCTACTTTGTTCAAAGAAACCCGTTGCCCATTCTATCCCTTTCCCTTTTTAATTAAAAAGGCTGGCTGTCTATTGGTATCTATCTTTTCCTTCATCAAACTCACCCTTTCTGATTGAACTAAAGTACCGTACCTATATTTCCAACTGACAGTTACTATTAAAAAGTTATCTGTTACTCTTTATTTTATATATACTTTTCTTTAACTTAGGCTTCTTATGTAATCTTACTTTGGTTCCATTAATATCAAAATCAATCTTTTCTTTCTCCAAAGCTTCCATTTTCTCCTTATGTTCTTTTTCTATTCTATCTCTTTCTTCTTTTCTCTTAGTCGCTTTGGGACCAATAACAAATAGAATTAAGAAAATACTTACCATTACAATAAACGTAGTCACTAGTACTCATCCTCCTTTGCCAAAACCTCGTATAACAAACGGCTTTTTTGTTTATTAGATTTAAATCAGAAACCTAAAGGAGAATACGTACTAGTATATTTAGAAAGAATAAATATAGATGTTACCTTCACTATTCCCCTTTCTCCTTATATAAACCAAAATTATAAATGGCGCAGTAAGGCCGGTACTAACAATGTCATTACAAATATAAAAATTGAACTATACCTCAAACTTGAACTCCATTTTCCATATTTGGGATGTTCAAATTTCTTATAAAGCAAACCTAATGCTAAAGATATTAAAAACATCAATACAGCTGTTCCTAAAATTATAGAAGTAATTAAGCCCACCATATTACTCATAAAGGTTTGAAAATCAAAAGAACGTGTTGTCAACATTAACACTGGTACAATCCTTATTAAAAGTATGAGAATAAATGAACCTACTCCAAAATATATAGATCTTTTTTTCCACTTTATATGTTTAAACCATAAGGAAGCTCCAAAAACTAATAATGATATTAAAATTACTACAGAAAGAATAAGGTAAATAACATCAAAAAATGCAGGCACACTCGCATGAACTGCACCATCTATTTTATCTCCCCCGTCTTGTATTACGTCACTGCCACCATTAAACAAAGAACCAAACCAATCGGTCATCCATGAAATATCGAATGGTAAATCTTCATTTTTTGTTTGCGTAGGAGCAGCTGAGTTAAACACTTTCAAATTACCCTCCCCCTTCATTAAAAATTAATCCCTTTACTTTAAGTATATAAATTTCCCTAACCAAAACTAAGAAAGTATTAAATCATATCTGATTAAATTCTACTTTCATCATATTATTCTTTTAGTTCTAGTCTTATCCCCGTAAGTAGATAGAATTTTCTCAATACAAAAAATAATAGGGTATTTTATAATAATCTTTGAACTAGGCTAGTTATTGAATTAAATCTTACTTTTTGCATTCTATCCTCCAAGATTATTAATCTTTAAAATAATTTCCATGTCTTAAATAGGAAAGGTAAAATTCATGAATAATATAGAAAAAAAACTTGATTACATATTGTTCAGTGCATGGTTTGTTTCTTTTGTTGCCACCCTTGGAAGTTTGTATCTTTCTGAAATAATGAAATATGAACCCTGTACATTATGCTGGTACCAACGCATTCTCATGTACCCACTGGTTCTATTATTAGGAACAGCAATGATACGAAAAGATTATAAAATTGGCATTTACAGTTTAATTTTCGCTATTGTTGGCGCTGGTATATCAACATATCATTATTCACTTCAAATAATCCCTTCTTCATTGGATAATGCAGAAGCGTGTGGGAAAGTTTCCTGTACAGAAGATTATTTAGACTGGTTTGGTTTTATTACAATACCTGTTCTTGCTCTATTAGCCTTTCTTCTTATTATCATTTGTAGCTTTATTTTAATGAAACTAAGTAAGGAGAGAAACAGTATATGAAAAAAATGCTAATTTTCATTATTGCTATTGTATCAATATTTGCATTGATTATTATCCTAACAAATAAAGAAACAAAAAATGAAAAAACTACAGGTACAGAACAATTAAATTATTATAAGAAACAAATTACACCCGAGCAATTGCAAGAGGATCTATCAAGTCATAAAGAAAAAATAGTTTATTTCTATAAAACAACGTGTCCTCATTGTTTAAGGATTTCTCCAATTGTAGTTCCTATGGCAAAAAATATGGGAATTAATATGCAAGTTCTTAATCTAGAAGAGTATAAACAAGGATGGGATATGTTCCAAATAAAAGGAACACCGACAATTATTTCTTACAAAGATGGAAAAGAAGTAGATCGAATCTTAGGAGAGCAATCTTTACAAACATTTCAAAAATGGTTTGAAAATAATAAATGAGAACTTTGATTTTATTTAAAACTATGTTTTTCAAAGTTATGGTCTTAGCATTTATAAAGATGTGGATATTAACTTTTTCTCGTATTTGTCAACATACATTCTACTAATTTATAAGAGAGTAGAGGACTCTCCCTCATATTTACCAATCTTAATTAAAGAGAAATTTTCACTTGATAGATATGAGGGGGATTCCCCATTTGCAATAAAATATAATTTATTAGGAGGTAACACATGCTTAAAAAAGTTGCATTATCAATTGCTTCAGTTGCAGTGGCAGGTTCAATTTTATTTACAGGTCAATCGGTAACGGAAGCTGCTTTTTATCCGGTACAAAAAACAGGATCTGGTCTGGATATTCGTACGACTCCAACAATTAATGGGGCACGAGTCCAATATAATATTCCAGATGGGACTCAACTATGGTTATACTGCTATGTAAATGGTGAATCTTATATGGGAAGCACAGTTTGGGATTATGTAGATAACAATGGGTATGGTGGTACCTATAAAGAGGGTTATGTACCTGATTATTTCATTAAAACTGGATCCTCGAAACCAGTTGTTGGTTATTGCGGTTTTTAATTTAGAAATAAAAGAAAACAGCCTCATTTGGCTGTTTTCTTTTTTACATAGTAATTTCCGTAGTGGTTAATGTACTTAACTGATTTTGCGTTTGTTGATTTCGTACTACATCAGTAATTACTTTTACATTTTTTAGGTCATTGGGGTCTTGAGATAAAAAACAGATGAGTGTGAAATTTATTTTTTCATTACCCTTTAAGCTTCTATCTTTTAGATCAGCATTCATTTTATGAACATCTACTTGTTCACCATTACTTAAAACAAGTGTTTTAAAAGGTCCTTTCCCTAAATCAAGTGCTTGATTTGAAGTGTTTTCTAAAGTTGTTGTGAATTGTATTGCATTAAGTTTCTCTGTACTTAACCCTCTTTCTTTTAAGTTATATATTCCAATTTCACTTACTTCTGTACTTTGAATAACCTTAATTCTTTCCACTTGAATATGGAGAGGCCCGGCTTCTATCATTGTATGAGGTTCACTTAATTGCTTTAAAATAACTGTTCCAAGTGGATGTTTTGCTTCTTGTCCTACTTGTGTTAATAGTTCTGAATAAGGCTTAGGTTTCGCATTAATTTCGGTTATAGGAGTTCTTTTAGTGTCAGATTTCACCTCTTTTTCAGATTCCGTTTGATTAGAGCAAGCGGATATAACTATACATAAAGATACAGCCGTTAGAAGGAAAGGTATTTTTTTCATTTATGGACCCCTTTACTAAAGAGTGTAATTCATATATTTTTACTGTTCTATGGTTCTAAAATTATTGTAAATTAGCAGCTGTATTTTTGGAATATTCAAACTGCAATTATATACAATCTTATATTGAGAAAATTTAGTTCACTTTTAAAATCTTCGTCATGCTTCACGTATGATAAAAGGCATTGAAATCATTCATGCCCTATATAAACAAAGACGAAGTCTTCAAAGCGACTCCGCCTGTTCAACATTTTGCACCAGAACCTTTATTTTCGTCTATTCCTTTTCTGGCCAAATTTTTGCGTTTGGTTCTAATAACCACTTGTGGTCTTCCTCCATGATACGATCATTTCATGGGTTATTCTCAAGATGTCGAATCATCCAACAAAAATACATTGCATATCCAGGTGCCGTTGCTTGTGGATGGTCTAGCTCACCCGGAATTGTAATAAAGCTATTATGTACAACGCGATAAGCATCCTCACCAACCATTGCACATCCGAATCTCTGTGGCTTGTTAAAGCAATAATAATATACCTCTGGCTGATCATGATGATGTGGTGGATAACTGGACCATCGTCCTGGATAAGAAATAACTTCTCCTACTACCATATATTAAGCGCAAGTTTACAGATTTTCCGAACGGGAAAGCCCACTACGGTGCGATAGCACCCCCTTTAGGGGTGGGATGAGAGTGAGATCAAATGCGATGTACAGATAAA
>NZ_JBNNUF010000029.1:0-19520 GCF_050279465.1 Bacillus sp. NPDC094077
ACAGATTCACAAAACCATTGGGCTACCCCTTATATTGCTGCTGCTGAAAAAGCTGGTATTGTTAAAGGTGAAGGTAATGGAATCTTCAATCCATCGGGAAAAGTAACTCGCGCTGCCATGGCTACGATGCTAGTAAATGCATATAAACTACAAAGTACAGCAAATCATAACGAACAGGTTAAATTTGAAGATTTAAAAGGGCATTGGGGAGAAAAATATGCCAATATTTTAATTGATTTAAAAATTTCTAATGGTACTGATAATGGCTGGCAACCAAATAGATTCATAACACGTGCCGAGGCCGCACAACTTACTGCAAAAACAGATATGATGCAACATCATCCAAAAAAACCATTAGAAAGCCAAACAATCATTATTGATCCCGGACATGGTGGCGAAGATCCTGGAAAAGTCACAAAGGGACTACCTGAAAGTAAGATCGTACTAGACACTTCTTTACGTCTACAACAATTACTTGAAAAGCATACACCATTTACAGTTTTACTAACTCGTCAATCTGATATTAGACCAGGATATAATCAAAAAAGTTCTTTACAGGAGCGTGTTAAATTTGCTAAGCAAAATCAGGGTGATATCTTTAAAAGTATTCATGCAAATGCTTTTAATGGTAATGCAAAAGGAACAGAAACATACTACTATAAATCTTCTGAAACCGAAAAAACAAATCCTCATGTGGAAGAAAGTCGTGTTTTAGCGGAAAAAATTCAAACACGTTTAGTAGAGGCACTTCAAACACGTGATAGAGGGGTTAAACATGGATATCTTCATGTTATAAGAGAAAACGACATGCCAGCTGTGTTAACGGAACTGGCTTTTATAGATAATAGTATCGATTACAGTAAATTATCTACGGCAAATGGCAGACAGATTGCAGCAGAAGCCATTTATGAAGGGATTTTAGATTATTATGAATGGAAAGGAAATAATGTATCTGAATATAGGATGGGACAAGCTGACTAACATCAGTAGGATTCTTGCTACCAAAGGCGAAGTCCATTTCTAGAATCTCTGACGTGCTAGATTGCGGTGTCCCATCACCATTCTCACGACAGATTATATAGGTTCGTGAGCTACGGAACTATAACTATACTGTACAGATTGTTGATACTTTCATCCTATGACTAAAGTCCGATATGGGATTTCCTGCATCACGAAATCTGTAATAAGTATAAGGGAATTTGGTAGTTCTAGGAATAAGCAATTATAAATTGTTAAAGTATAGTTTTGTTATTTAAAATGGATTTTAGTTTTATAGTGTATACTAACGCCGACTTATTAATGATTATAAATAAGTCGGTGTTTTAGTTAGCATACTTAATGAATACTATAGAAAGTTATGAACAAATAACGATAAATAGTTACTATTAGAAATTTTGTAGGTACTTTCATCCCTAAATAGTTTAGGATTTCTTGCCTTTGTTTAACATCACAAAATATAGATAGACACACACATATACATTCATTATTTTTACGTGAAATTTTAATTTGAAAATAGTTAAGCAATATGATTCAGATGGGTAATATACAATTAAATCAACTTGTTGCATAAATAGTTCGTATAACAATAATTGATAGTGTTAAGGAGATTGCCGCTCGCATTTTTTGGAAATTCCTGATATAAAATTGTTTAATATTTGTAGGTGTAATATAAGGCTACTTTATTTTGAAAGAAATCTTTTAAAATGGTCATAATATGAATAATAATTAGAAACAAATTTAATAAAAAATGAAGAAAAATTTAAGAAGGTGAGTACATTGCTCAAACATTCGCATTTTCAATTTATCTTATTAACAATAGCTCTAATATTCTATATAAGTTTTTGTTTTATATTTTTATTTATTTTTCCGAATCATTATTTTGTATCTGATTTTAATATACGACTCTCATCTTTAGTTGTTGAAACTACTGTATTTATCTCATTGCTTTACTCTTTATTATCCAGAAAAATTAACTTAGGAGTCTTCTGGGTTTGTATTATCTTTGCAATAGGGTGTTTCTTGATAGGGAATTTCATATCTGCTTTTCAAGTACTTAATGTAGAATTACCAATACAAAACTTTATTATCTCTGATGTATTTTTGTTGTTTTTCTTATTCTTCTTTCTTTTGGCGTTCTTTTATAAAATCATGATGGAATGTAACAAGTGGGAAAAAGCGTATTTACTTTGTGATTTATGTATTGTTGTTACCGCTATTTTTACATTAGAGTGGTACCTATATAATAAACCTTCTGTAAATATCTTATTCTTATCCATTGGAGATGTTTTTCTTTCATTTATTTTTCCGATTATAGATTTATTACTTCTTTTAGTAGGAGTTAGCCTAATATTTTCGCCAGCCATTTTTAATGCGAAAAGTAAATTATACATCTTTATCGTAGTATTAACTGGATTGGCTATTACGGACTACTTATATTTCTATTTACAAGATGATTTATCAAATCGTTCAGTCATATTATTAAGGTGTTTGTATAGGGTGTTCCTATTATTTATCGCCATTGCTGCTACAATTCCAAAGAATGCATCTTCTAAAAGAAATTATTTTATTATTAATCCGACATTTGGAAAGAAACTTCTTGTCATATTTCCTTATCTTGCAGTTGCAATCTTAATTGCTTTTACTCTTAAAGAGCAAACTTCCTCGGCAACACTAATTAATGGGAATTGTATTGCATTTGTATTTGTACTGATTCGTCATACTATCGTACGAATGCAAAACAGAGATTTAACCGGAACATTAAAAGTGTTTAATAATCAATTAGAACAAAAAGTATCTCAAAGAACTGCTGATTTAATAAATAAATCTAATGATTTGGTGAAAAACCAAGAAAAATTTAAGTCTTTATATGAGTATCATCCAGATCCTATTTTGACTATTGATTCAAACGGCATGGTGTTAAATATAAACCAGGCTGGAAGTATGTTATTAGGAAAAAACGGTGCTGAATTAATAGGTAAAGAGTGCTTCTCAATTTTTTTAGATGAAGATAGATCTGAATTTGAGGCAGCCCTACAGGAAGGTAAACGATGCAGTTCAGCTTCGTTACAATTACGTGTGAAAAATAATAATGAGAAGGACATTCATTTTTGGTACGTCACCATTGTTCCTATTATGATAGAAGGACAAACCTTTGGGAGCTATGTAATGGTAAAAGACATTACGAAAATGAAGCAACAACAGGCAGAGATACACTATTTAGCATTCCATGATACCGTAACGGAGATTGGGAATCGGATATTCTTCCAAAAAGAATTAGAAAAATACATTGAGCATGCACATAAAACTCAGGGTGAATTTGGCCTCTTGTATATAGATTTAAATCGTTTTAAGACCATTAATGATACACTTGGGCATCCAATTGGTGACAGTGTTTTAAAAGAAGTTGCCAAACGTTTTAGGGCATGTTTGTCACCGGATATTCCTCTAGCGAGAATTGGAGGAGATGAGTTTGCAATCATAGTCCATAGCCGCACTGAGCAACAGCTACTGGATTTGTGTGAAACTCTATTTCGTATAACTGAAGAACCATTTGTAGTAAATCAGCATAGTTTTTACTTATCTCTTAGTATAGGAATAGCGGTGTATCCATTTGGAGGAACAAATGCCACTACACTTTTACAACACGCTGATATTGCTATGTATAGTGCAAAGGAAAAAGGTAACAATGCTGTTTGTATGTATGACGAGAAATTATCTCGAAAAATAACAAGACGCTTACGATTAGAACAGGATTTACACAATGCATTAGAAAATAATGAGTTGTTTTTATTGTATCAACCACAAGTTGATAGTAAGGTGGGTAAAGTTATTGGTGCAGAAGCTTTAATACGTTGGCAACATCCTGAGTTGGGGCTGATTTCACCATTTGAATTTATACCTATCGCGGAAGAGACATCACAGATTATTTCAATTGGTAAATGGACGTTACAGGAAGCGTGTCGACAATTGAAAAAATGGCATTCTGCGGGCTATTCAGATCTAAAAATGGGAATAAATTTATCAGCTATAGAGTTTGAACAGAAAGACTTTGTTCAAACAGTTTTGTCTACTATTGAAAAAGTAGGGATACCAGCCGGTTCGATTGATTTAGAATTAACGGAGCGAATAGCAATGGTAGATGAAAAAGAAACGCTATTGAAGTTAAAAGCATTAAAATCATATGGTGTACATTTATCAATTGACGATTTTGGCACAGGATATTCTTCATTAGCATATCTTCCTTTGTATCCAATTGATACCTTAAAAATTCCAAGAGAATTTGTGAATAGAATCGGGACTTCTACTGATGGAAATGAAATTATTCATACCATTATTTCACTGGCTCATACTTTAAACATGAAAGTGATAGCAGAAGGGGTAGAGACCAAGGAACAATTAGAAGTATTACAACGAAATGCATGCTATCCAATTCAAGGCTATTACTACAGTAAACCTGTAAATGAAAATGAATTTAGCAATTTTTTAAGTACGATACAAAAGAAATAAGTGAAAAATCTGTATATGTATGAAGTGAAGTCGAAAGACGTTCTACCCATATAGAGTAGAACGTCTTTCTTATGTTTATTTTCAATAGATATGCATTTAGGTTTCAGTCTTAGAAAGTAAAATATTGGTTCTGTTGCAAAGTTTTCTAGAGTGTAGCTTCATGTAGAAAACTTTGCAACAGAACCCTAGAAATCATGTTTGTGACAAAAAGATAAGAAATACAAGAAGAAAGCTTATCATGAAGTGTTTTCTGATAAGCTTTTTGAGATTCTATTATATTTTATTGGATTTATTCCAGTTTATTCTAGCAATTAAATATTCAATACCAAACATAAGCGTAACAAGTAGAATGAGCTTGATGACGACAAGAAACCATTCCATCGGACTTTGAGTTGACACTCCCACCCCTAAAGGGGCAAGCTGACTAACGTCAGTGGGATTCTTGCTACCAAAGGCGAAGTCCATTTCTGGTATCGCTGACGTGCAAGATTGCGGTGTGCCATCACCACTCCCACAACAGACCATATAGGTTCGTGGGCTACGGTACTGTGACCATACCGTACAGATTGTTGGTTCTCAAATGTTTTTACGTCTTTTGCATGACGACTTAATACATTTTACGGAGTAGAAGAATTCGCTACCCCAACCTCATATGTATTCTGTTTTTAGAGAACAGTCGTTTTAGAGTCTTTTGCATGACTATGAATAAAGTATACCATGTTTTGCTATGCAAAAACGATGCTTTCATCCCACATCTAAAGACGGACTAAAGTCCTGCGTGGGCTTTCCCGTATCGTAAATTCTGTAAAAAGAAACCTCGTATGATGACATCTGCTAAAGCAATCAGGAAGATGAATACGCCCGATTGAGCCCAAAGGTTCATTTCGATCTTTTGAATTCGTTCATCTGGATGTGTACTGAGTGAAAACCAATTTTTTAATTTCTCCATTTCTTCCTCCCGAAATATATCATTTCAAATTGTATTTTGTACGCCGCGATATCTATGTAGAGCTTTCCGCATTGTGTTTGCTAACAGGTAAGACATGCGCTGTCAAAATAACCCTTCAATAATCTTATATTCTGTATATCAGGTTATGCTACTTGTAAATGCAATATATATTTTAAATTATATCGTATATAAATTACTTTAAAGGTGTGATATTCAGACTGAAAAGTATCTAAACTAAACTTTAAAAATCTTCTGAAAAAATATTCTCAAATTTCTGATTATATTTAACGCTATTGTTTTTAAAATGTAAAGAATGTGCTTGCATATAAAGGTTGTGATAATAAAGTGTATATCATCTCTTTGCTCGTGGTAAAGGGGAAAAGCAGAATGCACCTGGGAATTCCTTTTCTCATAATGGCTTTTTTTAATCATCCCCGCATGCAATGTGTGTAACAATCCGATTATGCCTATATAAACTATAGATTGAAAAAAATTTACAAATATATAAAAATATGAAAATTAATTATACAATGGATTCGAAACATATACTAATTAGGGAGTGGATGATTTTGAAACGAATCTTTGGTGTACTTTCTACGAGTTTATTAGCTGGTGTAATGGTATTTGGTGTATCAAACGTTGAGGTGAAAGCGGCAGAAACTACAGATAAACCATACAAAGTGGTGGAACCTGGGTTTAATGGAGAACTTACAACAATTGGATTTGATACAAAAGCAGATTTTGAAAATCACATTAAAACACACCCTGTACCAAAGAATAGCAGTATTAAGCCACTTGCAGCAATTTATTCTACTTTTTATCACGATATTAATGCAAGTGGACCAAACTTCACTGTAAACGCGAGTAGAAACCCAGTTGTGGTCACAAACTTCGCAGGTTGGAGTAACGATGCTGTATCCAGTGTGCGTACTCATTCTTATGGGGATCATACATTTATTTATGAGCATGAAAATGCGCAGGGACGTGCACTTGGACTCGCGAATACTGGTGCCGTATATAATTTGACGAATTACAGTATGGGAGACGGAGCTAGAACGTGGAATGATGAAGCATCCTCTACAATTGTAAAATCAAATTAATTGTTATACAAATAAAAAACGATGATCCTGAGTGTGTCAGGATCATCGTTTTTTTTGATTGAAGCACTGTAATAAAGTTTGATGAAATGAATTTAAAAAACCTTGCTAATAGAGCAAGTAGTATGGAAGCAAAGAAATAAAAATAAACGAACAAAACAAGCATCAGTTAATTATCCACTGTTTGACACTCCCACGGCTAAAGCCACAAGCTGACTAACGTCAGTGGGATTCTTGCTACCAAAGGCGAAGTCTATTTCTAGTATCGCTGACGTGCAAGATTTGTAAACCTAATTCAAATTAAGGATTATCATTTTAGAAAAGGAGTGTATGATGAAAAAGCTTTTAAGAGTAATTCTAATGTTATTGGTGATATTTATAGTAATTATGTTGGGAAGCATAATTTTAAATAAAACATATCATACAGAGTTTAAGTCTTTAAATGAAACAGATCAAAACATGTTAAAAGAATTATCTACTATTTATAAGAGCTTCGAGGAATCGAGTGATAAACTTTGGAATGAAGATTATCATTTCGAAAAAAAGCCATTAGTTCTGATACATAGTAATAAAGATGGGGGATTCTTTAGACAAGAAGCCTATGCAGTTAATGTAATGGGGTTGGAAAATAGTATTTTTGCAAAAGAAATAAAAGTCCCAAATTCTTTGCATCTACCTAAAGTCTATCGCTTAACTCGTTTTGATCTTAGAACTATTTCTACCTGGATGCCTTGGAACTTTGGGACAATAAATATTAACGATAGCGATGTATTTTATCTAAAATATTATCCTAAAATGTTTGGTAATCCAGATTTATATTTTGATTTTTCGTCTTTCTTATTACATGAGTCTTTTCATGCTTATAAACAAAAAGATTGGACATATGATTCAAATGGTGGAGAGTCTATTCACGAATATCCGATAAATAAAGAAAATTACGCGCTAATGGGATTAGAATTTAAGCTATTAGATAAAGCAATGATTGATACGAACCCAGAAAGTATTAATCAGTCATTATATGATTGGACAAGTGTACGTAACTATCGCTATAAAAAATGGCCACAATTAATCGGAGAAACAAAAACTGAAGCAATAGAAGGTTCAGCACGATACTTAGAGTATCGTTATAGTAAGTTAACTGGTGGAAATCTTATGGTACTTGCAAAGAAACAGAAGCCATATCATGTTACTTTTATGGAGGCGTTCAACTTCATTGCTAATGGACAGGCAGAATCTCCAAGGTTTTTAGAGTGGAATATGAGATATGAGACTGGTTCAGCTCTTGAATTAAGTATGGATAAAGCAAATATTCCATGGAAAGAAGCTATTGAAGATAGTGCGACCAAACACGGAAAGACACCCTATGAAGTATTAAATACGTACTTTAATATAAATAATACGCCCACAATTGAAAATAAAATTAAAGAAATTAAAGAAAACAATGACTATGAAACACTTTTAGAACAAGGAGAAAAACTGGTGAAAATAAATAACGAGTAACGAAAAGATAATTTGAAAAAGAATCTCCTTTAAAAGAGCTTATTGAAGGGGATTCTTTTTTATGATTTCAACATATAAAATTAATAGCGTATAAACTATACAGATAAATTATTATCCATAATAAAATTATAGTCAACTAAATGGTGGATCCTGTTCATAATAAAGGGCTTAATATATGGTATCCTTTGTTATTTTGAATAAGGTAAATAGAAATTTTAATAAGAGGAATTAGATTAAGTTAAGTAATAAAAAAAGTGTAGAAAGTTATTATTTCTACGCTTTTTTTACTTGATAACAAATTTATTGCTGTTCTAAATTTGTTATATAAGATTTTACAGCTTGTAATAAGAATTCTTCTTGTCCCATACCAGCATCCGCGGCCATTTGAACTACTTTTTGTTTAAATTCATGATCTGCATGAAAAGTTAATGGCTCTACATTACTTTTAAAGTAAATCCCTTCTACATGAGGAAGTATCGTGCCGGATTTCATATGAGAATGTAAGTATTTAATCTCTTCTTGGAATTGCAATGGGTCTACTTGTAACACAAAAGGTTTAATTTCTAATTTAATAGTATTTGGTGAAATATTTAATCGCATATTTGTGACACCAAGTTCTTTATAAAATAAGTTAATTAGATTATAAGTAATGGAATTAAATAATTGAGGCTTTTTAAATGAAAAAGATAAATACCCCCGTTTCGTAATCACCGATTGTTTCTGGAGAGGTTCAAAGGAATAATCATGTTCCTTATAAGTGGATAGAGGAAAAATTTCTTCATCCTCTGTAAGAATCTTTCCATCTGCTCCATTGATCTCTATTACCCTAGCTGCTTTTCCGGTATGTAGATGTCTTAATAATTGATATAAATATATATCTTCATCTTGAATTCTAGTGATGAATGTTTTTCGTTCCTTTGTTTTAACTTTTTCATAATCAAGCATAAAAATCTCTAGCTCTTCTTCATCGATAAGATATACTTGCTTTCCTCGTCTTTCTACCATTGTCGCAGGTAATTTTCCGGATTTGATGTATGTAAAGATAGTAGATGGTGCTACATTAAGAATTTCAGCCGCTTCTTTTGTGCCAAGGCCTTTAACCTCATCTTTATTTTTTAAGCGTTCAATATCCTCCAAATAAAAAATCTTACTACCAAATTGTTTCCAGTTATTTTTATATACACATTCTATTAATCCATCTTTTTCTTTCTTTAATATTGTTTGTACGGTTACTCCTAATAAGTCAGCCGCCTCTTTTGTCGTTACAGTAGGTTTTGTAATAAACAATAAATCTTGTGTCATGAAAGGATACCTCCTTAACTATTGTTTGTTAATTTTTAAGATATGTATATATCATATCAGAATCTTATTTACATTTAAAACTAGAAATGAATTTTATAAAAAACTAAATAATTCTTTAATAATTATAGATAGTTAAAATTGCATTTAATTATTAAATATAGTCTTATATAAGATTAAAAATAGGATTACTTTAAAATTAATTTTATCTATAATGAATAATGATATATTTACTAATAATTTATAAAAAAATATAAGTATAAGTAAATAGAGAAGAATGTAGTGTTCTTATAGAAAGAGTATGAGTTATCATTTGTGTAATTGATAAAAGTGAAATAAAATGATAAGTATAGTTAATAAAGAGAATTGTATTCATAATCTTCAATAGGAGGGGTGAATTTGAAATATGGATAATAAAAGTGGAATAGAAAATTTACCTATTATAAATAATCAAAGTGAAAATATAGATACATATTTAGAAAATATAAGAGATATTGTTCCATTCCTGCATAACAATCGTTATGTAGATAAGGTGGAAGGGAAGATGGAGGTTGCAGAAAAAGAGGGAAAGAGTAAATATACGTATTTAAGTGATCTGGAAGTCATTTATCATTTCGTACATTTACAAAAAGATATGGATGAGAAGAAGAATAGAAAAGAAGATACGAAAAAGAGTTATGTGTCTGAAATTTTGTCATTTTGTCAGTGCATGGTGCAGCATGCAGAAGAGTTCGAATTAAATGGGGAAGAGGTACAGCAAAATGACTCTTTATTGAAAACGTTACAACCTTGGCATATTCGTAAATATAATTCTTGGTTGAAGCAGGTAGAGAATGGTAGGAATGGGGATACATATGCAGTTGCAACACTTGCAAAGAAAACAGTGCTTATTCGTTCTTTTCTAAAACACCTTCATGTTTTTTCTTATATTGAAAAGCCTCTTCATGAGGAACTACAGCGAGCAAATGTAAATGAACAGGATCGACCGAATCGGGATCTTTCTTATGATGAAGTAATGAAAATTCTAGGGTTTTATAAGGAAAAAGGGCATGTAGTAAACTATACAATTTTACTAGCTCTGGCAAGTACCGGTGCAAGAATTCAAGAATTGTGTACAACAAGAGTAAAAGATTTACACTATGACGGAAAGTATTGGTTAAGAGTCAAGGGTAAAGGGGATAAAGTACGTGAACTTTTCATTTCTGAATATTTATTCCAATGTATTTGTGAAGTGAGGCGGAGAAGAGGGTTCCAAACCATATTGGATCGAGGAGATGAGAGTCCTTTATTTGTAAATCAAAGAGGGAACTTTTATAATTCAAAAACGTTATCGAACCAGGTAACGGATATGATAAAAAAGACCAATTTAGAGTTTCTTCAGTATCGTGAGAATCCAGTAACGGCGCATACATTCCGTCATGCTTTTGCGATTATGGCGGTAGAGCAAGGAAATGCAGATCTATATCATTTAATGCAAACACTGGGGCATGAGAATATCCAAACAACTAAAATTTATTTAGAGAAACATATGAAACGAAAGAATAATGTGGGTACTTCATTTGCGGATATGTTGGTGTAAACTTTTAATATAAAAACCTTATTTAATTGTGTATTTTTTATATAATTAAATTAGGGTTTTATTCGTATGAAAAATAAAAAGATTATAGTTTAGTTTATATTGATAAAGGGGTAATACCACACATCCATCAACTTAAAGTATACTTTTATACAAAATGCGGTCTGTCCATATAGTTTTTTATTATCTTTTATAGATTTTATAAAAGTAGGCATATCAAATAAACCCTGACGGGCTTCAATTTTTTTACTATGCTACCTGATGAGTAGAAGTGGTATACTCATAAACAACACCCAAAATATCAAAGACTGTCTTTTTCTCATATCGATGAGATTTTCGTCCGTTGTGCTGTAGGAGGTTAAACAGACGAAGGAGAACCTTTGATAATTCTTAGGTGTTTTTGTGTAATGCTTGGTAAAAAAGTAAAAAATAATCCTTAATTATGTACATCGCTTTATATTCACTTAGCTCTTTCTGTTTCTTACGTAACAGGAGTTCTCGCATTTTAAACATAGTAGAAGAACATAATAGAATACTAATGAGTTGCCCATAAAGGTGACATTCTAATCGTTCTTGTTTAATAGATTTACAACGATGAATTTGAAACCAAGATTTCCATATTTTAAATAACAGCTCAATTTGCCAACGCAGTGAATATAGATCATAAATTTTCTCTTTTGGTACCCATTCCGTAGGAATGTTTGTCATATATACCGTAATACCTTGTAAAAGTTTTGTACGCTCTGTATATGTAATTCCTTTTTTCTTTTCGCGAATAGCTCGATCACGTAGACGTTTCTGTTTTTGCTCCTCGGTACATCTATAAACTACAATTCGAGTAGGCAGTTTGTCTTTACTCCCTACATATACATCATGTAATTCATACACTTGGCCAGGCTGCAAAAGATGTAGATGTTATATTTCAATGTGCGAATGTTCAATATCATGAAATGGCAGATAAGCTCCTTTTACTTGGAGAAAATGTAATGAAGGCAGCAGATATTTTAGATAAGAAAATAGTTATTGTTGATGGAATATATGTTTACGGTCACCAAGTAGCTAAAGGAGATGAAAATCATCCTAAACAACCTCATACAAAAAAAGGGGAAATTAGGGTTGAATTTGAAAAATTGATATTTGATAAGAAATGGAAAAATGCAAAAGCATTAATTGTTAGATTACCGGACTATTATGGTATAACTTCGCAGAATTCTTACTTACATCCTACATTGACTGGACTTGCAGGAAATAAAATTTCTATTTTTATTGGTAATCTAAAAACACCAAGAGAATATGTCTATTTACCAGATGCGGCAAAAATGATTGTAGAAATAGCAAACAAAGATGATTCTTATGGAGAAAATTGGAACATTCCGGGTGCTGGATTGATTTCAGGAAAGGAAATAATAAAATTTGCACGTGAAATTACTGGGAATAAAAAAATGGTTATTCCATTAAATAAAAATGCAATCCGTATAAGTGGGTTGTTTAACCCAGTTATGAAAGAAGTAGTAGAAATTATGTATCTTACAGAAGAAGGATTTACTTTAAGCGGAGAAAAATATGAAAATAGAATAGGTAAAATAGTAGCTACATCTTATAAAGATGGGCTAAAAGAAACGTTAAACTTCTTAATGAAAAAATCTAAAAGAATAGAGGATTAAAATCTAGAACAAAATTAGGAGTAGAGAATAATAATTTATTTAAGATTGCTTACAAGTTATTGATTAATCAATAACAATAAAACATTAGAAAATATACCCTTTATAAGAAATATTTATACATTCAATAGGACAGCTAACGGATTCTTGTTTAGTTGCATTTTAGTCTCAATAATAACAGTTTAAACACTTAATTATAGGGCATGATTGTTGAGCATAGAAAGTAGAGGATAGTCAAACTTTTTTATGAAAATTTTATGATTAGCTAATAACAATAATCCATTTTGATTAATCAAAATGGATTATTCTCTAGCAGTTTTAAGTTATGGTTTTATAAAAAAGTTTAATCATTTTCTACCTTCGATCTTCCAAAATCGCGCCCGGTGCCCGGTGGTTGAACAAATATATATATTTTCTCATAGAGATTAGTTATATAGAAAAATTTTAGATCACGGTTAAGTTTTTCAAGTCACATTTAAGTTGTTTACTTCACAATCAGTGAGCTAGACTAAACAACATAAATCTTAAAATACAAATTTGTTAAGGAGTTGTGCTCCACTACTCCCTTTCTGTTAAATCATTTGCGACGGGCCTATGAACCTTTACCAAAGTCTAGAGTACTTCCAGTTTCTACTAAAGTCTTTGTATTATTTAAAATCATCCACCAGGCCTTGTTGCTGTCCTCATAATAGGGATCGCCTTCTTTCCACTGGTCATGAATGAGTGTCAATTTCGTGCATGAGCCAATAGGCTCTAGACTATAAGAAATTCTTGACTCAAATGCATGATCATCTTTCATATAAGACTTTCCAGGATAGTGAGTAAATCGAAGTAACTGATTCGGTTCATATTCCAATATGTTTCCGTATACATGCACCGTTTCATCTCCATCTACTCCAGGACCGACATACTCCAAGAGATCGCCCACTTGAAATGTAGATTTAATGACGGACCCATAATAAATTTGTTTTGTACCCTCAGGAGAGATCAATGCCTTCCAAACTTCCTCTGGTGTACCTGCAATATAAAATTGATACTTTAAATCCTTCATGATTTTTATGCCTCCTAAAAATTTAATTCTGTACATGTATATTATAAAAAAACTTCACTGACAAGTACGGTCAGTGAAGTGAAGTATTTTTATAATGATTGAATAATTCAAAGCTGATAGTTGCCAATCTTTCTTGTAATAAAGTTGGCTCCAGAATGGTAATAGATTTACCATAGGGGAGAAGAAAGTAAGGTACAAAGGTATGAATAGACTCTTTATCAACCTTAAAAAGAGCTTGATTGTTTTTTCGTTCTATTAAAGCATGACTAAATAACCAATGCTGACATAAATCATCAAGCGCATGTGTCTTACCTTTGATACGGACAGAAATGAGTTTTTCGAGTTGGTTTGAATCAGGTAAAAGGTCTTTTAGAAAGAAAGAACGTGCTGAAAATCCCAAGGGTCGGTCAAATTTTTTATCTGTTCTGGATAATGATTGAATACGATCGATTCGAAAACTTCGAATTTCTTTACGCAGATGACAATAAGCCACTGTGTACCACTTACCTTTCCAATAAACAAGACCATAAGGATCAATATGGCGTGATTGTGGCTCGATTTCCCCACCTTTATGATAAATAATAACTAACCTATAACTTTCAGCAACAGAAATTTCTAAATCTTGAAGAATAGATTTCAAAGACGGTTCGGCAGTAGGGTGGATGACTTCAAACCCTCTTAAATGACGATTGATATGATTCAATTGTTCCTCGTTTGTATACACTTTCAATTTAGAAATTGCTTCATCTAACGCTTCACTAAAGGGATACCCTGCATTTATTGCAAATTTTGCAGCATGAACAAGCGCTTTTTGCTCATCCAGGTTAAAAAACAAAGGTGCCTTTGTAAACTCATTCAGTAAACTATACCCACCATTATGTCCCGCATCTGAAATGATTGGTACCCCACTTGCACACAGAGCATCAATATAGCGGTACACTGTACGGATACTGATTTCTAATTCCTCTGCTAACTCCTTAGCAGTCAATTGTTTTCTCGTTTTGAGGAGCCATAGTATAGAAAGCATATTAACCATTTTAGACATATATTGGCATTCCTTTCTCTAAGATTCAAGATAAGCATTCCACAGTAAAATTTTAAACTTATTGAAAAATTTAATTGTAAATGTAAACATATGTATTACCATTTCGTTAATCACCTTACAGAGCTTACTCTAAAGAACAGTCTACATTATTATAAAACATTCTGCTTCTCTATTAATCATATTCTAATTACACAATCTGGCCCGATTACGGAACAACTCTATTGTCACTCAATAATTTCCTAATCCACCTTTTAATTCAGACGTGCTTTTCCTTTCACTATAAAAACATCCCTTTAGATAGCTATATTCAAAAGGAGCAAAGCATCATAACTTTTTTGCAAACATCGCGACTTTATTCTAAATCCACAAGAATAGCGTATTTTTTCATTTTAGGGGGGATTTTGTTGTATTAGCTTGATAGCGATGGGGCGAGACCCCTAATTTAGTAATTTACGTAGTACGTGCCGTAACCAAATCTATTAATCTAACATATTGTATAAAAGTAACTTTGAATCTATAAAAAAGTTGCTAAGGAGGAGAATATAAAATGGCATCATTTGAAATTGGAGCAAGATCTCTTTTCAATTTTCGAAACGAACGCTTTTTCTTATTAGTTGAAGATGAAATTACAATTCCAGATAAAGGTGTAGAAATTGATCCAGTTAATATCTACGAAATTGATCAGCAAACTTTCGATTTTATCAGAGATGAAGGAGATACACCTGTAATTGAACCAGTTGATACACTTCCAACTGTACCGCCTGGATTTAAATTAGAACGAAAGTGTATTTTTACAGTCGATAATTCATACTTTGCAATCTATGATTTAGAAGATGGAACTGATAACAACGTTATATTAAGAATCAGTGCAGCTTTATTTAATTCATTGAAAAATTCTGGTGTTCGTGAATGTGTACCTCAAAATTTCATTTGAGAACTTAAATTAATTAGACCTCAAATGGAATACCCTTTGAACAATTTAACTCCTCGTAGTTTTCTACAAAGGATTAAATTGTTATGTAAAAAGTTTTTTTAATTATTAGTAGTTTTTAGCGGTTTGGCAGGTACAATTGCTAGTTCAAGTTGAGCCACCTATTCTGGTTAGCTTGATGGGTATGGGGTATCATCGCTATCAAGCTAACAAAATCGAGATACCCCCAAGCTGAAAAAATGGGAGTATCTCGGTTATATATATTTGCACATAATTCCTTATTTATATACTGCTAGTTTTTGTAATAGTTGTTCTTTTATAACCGGCCATTCGATTGCGATAATACTATATACAACGGCATCTCTTATATAACCGTTTGGCAATTGTCTTTCATTTCGCAATACACCTTCTTTTACAGCACCAAGCCTTTCAATTGCGCGCTGTGCTTTTTCATTTCGTAAATCAGTTTTTATTTGCACACGTAACATTTGTAATTCTTCAAAAGCGTATTGCAATAACATATACTTACACTCAGTATTTATACTTGTACGATGTACACTTGGATGATACCATGTTTGCCCAAGTTCAACCGTTTTATTATCATTCGAAATACTGTACAAACGTGTACTACCTACAGTTTCATTTGTTTTTTGATCTACAACAACAAATGGTAAATCAGTTCCCCCTTCAAAACCTTTTATTGCTACTTGAACATACTGCTCCATATCTTGATAACTATCCATTTTAGCTATTAAATACATCCATATTTCTTTATTTCCTTCCACAATGGTAAATAAACTTGCGACATCATTTACATGCATTAATCGTAACATAGCTCTATCATTTACTATTTTCATAAACTATTCTCCTTTTGTATAGATGCCCAGTAGTTAGCATTTCATAATCATTTTTTGAACAATTCTTTAGGTTAGATATAAACTGGACAATTGTCTACAATATTAAAATCATTAAGCATTTCCTTACCTTTCTTATTACCATTTTCATATAATTATATCTATCTCAAAAGGTCCACCATATATATTTTTTCTTTGACTAGTGGGGTACCGCCCCACATAGGCATCATTTTAAAAAAAGAACTGCTCTTATATATACTATAAAGAGCAGTTCTTTTTATGTAATAACACAACTAAATGAGAATTTATGCCTTGAAATATTAGGAAATATATTCTTGAAAATGTTCGATAATAAATTCTTTAAATGTTCTTGCAGCAGGAGATAAATAGTGATTACGTGCTGTAGCTAACGCGATGGTTCGTTCACATGGATAATCAGTAATTTCTAGAAAATGTAGATGAGATTGATCGAATTCGTTTACTTTAGGTAATATAGCTATGCCTAATCCAGTGGCTACAAAGCCTAAAATTGTTGCGATTTCTTCTCCCATAAACGTAATTTTTGGATAAACTTGAAGCGTTTCGCACATTTGATCGAATATATAGCGAAGGCCGTATCCTTCCTTAAAACAAATAAATTCTTCATTCTCTAATTCTTTAAATGATATATGTTTTTTCTGAGCCAATGGATGATTTTTTGAAACAGTGAGATACAGCGGTTCTACGTTTAACCTTGTCCATTCAATTTGCTCATGTAAGATCGGCGGAGAAGTTCAGCATATGTCTGCTAATCCTTCTTTTACTTTTTCTAAAAGGTGAATGTTTGCCCCTTGATACATTTGAAATGTAACGTTTGGATAGAGCTTCTTATAGTCTGCGATAATTTCAGGGATTGGACGAGTACCTAATGTATGTAAAAAAGCAATTGAGATTTCTCCGCTTTCAGGAGAAATTTTCTCTTGGATTTCTGCTACCCCAGTATGCAATGCGTTTTGTGCTTGTTTCGCTCGTTTTAGAAACATCTCCCCGTATCTTGTTAAGCAGACGTTTTTCCCTTCTCTAATGAATAAAGGAACACGTAGTTCTCCTTCCAATTTTAAAATTGAACGGCTAAGGGCCGGTTGAGAAATTAGTCGTTCTTTTGCAGCTTTTGTGAAATGTTTGTGCTGTGCTACAGCAACGAAATTTTCAATTTGATGCCATTCCATTTATTCATCTCCTTATTATGCATTTTAGTTATCAATATGATGTGAATTATAAATTAGACACATAGATAAAGGAAGCGTAACATAAAGAGTGCAGTTTTGATAGAAAAAGGGGAGATTACAATGACTTATATCCAAAAAGGAACAAAGACATATACAAATGCTAGCATAGCATTGTTTCTTGGCGGGTTTGTTACGTTTGCTACATTATATGCAACGCAACCACTACTACCTATATTAGCAAAAGATTTTGGGATTTCCGCACCAGCAGCAAGCATAACATTATCTATTACAACAGGTATAATGGCCATAATGATGCTCATTGTAGCAACAATTTCAGATGTAATTGGTCGGAAACGGATTATGGTAGTATCGATGTTTTTAACATCTATTATCGGAGTATTGACAGCATTTAGCCCGAGTTTTACTACGCTCGTTTTGTTAAGAGGAGCACTTGGATTATGTATAGCAGGTCTACCGTCTATTGCAATGACTTATATTGGGGAAGAATTTGAGCCAAGCGGACTAGGAAAGGTTATGGGGCTGTACATTTGTGGAAATGCGATAGGGGGCATGACAGGTCGTGTTTTTATTGGAATTGTAACAGATATATCATCATGGAGAATTGCATTAGGATTGCTTGGTATTATTACAGTCATTTGTAGTATCCTATTTTGGCGTACATTACCAAATCCTCTGAATTCTAAGAAACAAACGGTTAACTTTCAATCTATGTGGAATGCTTATGCAGTACATTTCAAAAACAAACAATTAGTAGCGACTATTTTTCTAGGATTTACATTAATGGGGAGTTTTGTAACATTGTACAATTATATTGGTTTTTTATTAGAAGAGCCTCCCTATTCGTTAAGTCAAACGTTCATTGGATTTTTATTTATTGTATATCTGATGGGAACATTTAGTTCTGTATTTATGGGCAAGCAAGCAGATCTGCACGGGAGAAGCTTTACACTTATGGTTTCTATTACGATTATGATGATAGGAGCGATAGTAACACTTGTACCTAATCTTATTATAAAAATAATTGGGTTATCTATTTTTACATTTGGCTTTTTTGGAAGTCACTCTATTGCTAGTGCTTCGATTGAAAAATATGCAGAAGTGAATAAGGCGCAGGCGGCAGCATTGTATTTATTATTTTATTATCTAGGTTCAAGTTTTATTGGATCATTTAGCGGTTATTTTTGGGAGCATTTCCATTGGATTGGAATTATTTCATTGATTGTGATGTTGTTAATTGGAGGACCTTCGCTCGTTTTATTAGCTCGAGAAGAGTATCATATTCAGCATAAATCTTGACGATGTAATAGATAATCTCATCTTTTGATGAGAAATATTTGTACATAGGTGTCTTCTGTAAATGAAAGTACCTTTTGTCAACATAAAGCCAATGTATTGTGAAAACTATAAAAGCCCCTTTAGAAAATCTGAAGAAACTTTCTGATCACTCTAATAATACTAAGTTAAGCTATAATTGTGTTTGAAGGGTTCACCATACATACCCATCAAATTAAGAGTTTTATAACGCCCCGAAACAAAAAATATATATTTTTAGAACGTACTACAACTTCTGTTTGGTTACAGATTTTCCGAACGGGAAAGCCCACTACGGTGCGATAGCACCCCCTTTAGGGGTGGGGTGAGAGTGAGATCAAATGCGATGTACAGATAAAATACCGAAGGTATGTTCTGTACATCAAGTATTTGAAATGGTATAATTTTCATAATAAACAAGTAAAAGTCTCTAAAACAATCTTGTTCTCTGAAAACAGAATACATATGAAGTTGGAGTAACAAATTCCTCTACTCCGTAAAATGTATTGAG
>NZ_JBNNUF010000030.1:0-17569 GCF_050279465.1 Bacillus sp. NPDC094077
CCCCGCAACCAAATGGTCCCGTGGTGTAGTGGTTAACATGCCTGCCTGTCACGCAGGAGATCGCCGGTTCGACCCCGGTCGGGACCGCCATTTTATATAAAGAAAAGAACGAAACAAGTTGTTTCGTATTTTTTTATTTGTTTTAACAAAACTAATAAAGACAGTCAAACTATCCTTAGGACAACTCCTAAGGACTTTTTTATATATTCAAAACCTGTATAATAAAGAGCAGAGAACATTGTGAGTAAAGTAGGTGAAGTCTGTGAGTAAGTATGAAGTAACAACAAAATCTTCTGAGGAAACACAAAGATTATCAGAAAAACTAGGTGAACTTGTAAAGGCGCAAGATGTAATTATTTTAGAAGGAGATCTTGGAGCTGGTAAGACGACTTTTACAAAAGGACTAGCAAAAGGTCTTGGAGTAAAAAGAGTTGTAAATAGTCCTACCTTTAACATTATTAAAGAATATAAAGGAAGATTACCGTTATATCATATGGACGTGTATCGTTTAGCGGAAAGTGAAGAAGACTTAGGTTTTGATGAGTACTTCTATGGTGAAGGAATTACGGTAGTAGAATGGGCTCATTTAATAGAAGCATATTTACCGAATGAAAAGTTACAAATTAGTTTATTCCATGCTGGAGATGACACAAGGAAAATTGTACTCGAGCCAGTTGGAGACCGCTATATTAGATTATGTGAGGAGCTATTACAAGATGAAAGTACTAGCAATTGATACTTCAAATTACGTAATGGGTGTATCCCTTATTGAAGAAGGAAACGTGATTGGGGAAATCATTACAAATTTAACAAAAAACCATTCTGTACGTCTTATGCCAGCTGTAGAGCAACTGTTAAAAGAATGTGGTGTAAAACCGAAAGAATTAACTAAAATTGTTGTGGCTGCTGGACCTGGATCCTATACAGGCGTTCGCATAGGTGTGACAGCGGCAAAAACATTAGCTTGGTCACTTCAAATACCAATTGTAGGTGTATCAAGTTTAGAAGTAGTAGCTGCAAACGGTGCTAATTTTAGTGGACTAATTTGTCCTTTATTTGATGGAAGACGTGGACAAATTTATACTGGGTTATATACATATGAAGGAGAGCAGATAACTTCAATAGAAGAAGACCGAATTATTCTTATTGTAGACTGGTTGCAAATGTTAAAAGACAAAGGACAACCTGTTTTATTTATCGGTAACGATGTTAAATTGCATAAAGAAACAATTATAGAACATTTAGGTGATCAAGCTGTATTTGCTCCATTCACTAAAAATAACCCAAGACCAAGTGAGCTAGCATTTTTAGGATTACAAAAAGAGGAACAAGATGTACATACGTTTGTTCCTAGTTATCTTCGTTTAGCTGAAGCTGAAACAAAGTGGTTAGAAAGTCAAAACAAGTAGGAGTCTACAGAAGATGGATATGATATTTAGAAAGATGGAACTCGATGATATCGCTCAAATTGTAGCTATTGAAGAAGCATCTTTTTCAACTCCTTGGACTGCAGATGCCTTTCACCGTGAATTAACGATGAATGAACATGCACATTATATCGTGCTAGAAAAAGATGATCGTGTAATCGGGTATTGTGGATTGTGGATAATTATTGATGAATCACATATAACAAATATAGCTATTTTGCCAGAATACCGAGGTCAAAAGCTAGGAGATGCCCTATTGAAAGCAGTTATTTCCCAAGCGAAAGAACTAGGGGTAAAAACGATGACGCTTGAAGTACGTGTATCAAATGAAGTAGCAAAGCAGTTATACAGAAAATACGGATTTCAAAATGGTGGGATTCGTAAACGATACTATGCAGACAATCAGGAAGATGGTCTTGTAATGTGGGTGAATATATAATGGAAAAAAATACGATTATACTTGGTATTGAAACAAGCTGTGATGAAACAGCGGTAGCAGTTGTTAAAAATGGAACAGAAATCATTGCGAATGTCGTTGCATCACAAATTGAAAGTCATAAACGTTTTGGCGGCGTAGTACCAGAGATTGCATCCCGTCATCATGTAGAACAAATTACAGTTGTGTTAGAAGAAGCTTTAAAAGAAGCGAACATCACTTTTGATGATATTGATGCAATTGCTGTAACAGAAGGCCCTGGCTTAGTTGGAGCACTTTTAATCGGGGTAAATGCGGCAAAAGCTGTGGCATTTGCTCATGATATTCCTTTAATTGGTGTTCATCATATTGCTGGTCACATTTATGCAAACCGTTTAGTAAAAGAGATGCAGTTCCCGCTATTATCACTAGTTGTATCTGGTGGACATACAGAGCTTGTTTATATGAAAGAACATGGTTCATTTGAAGTAATTGGTGAAACACGTGATGATGCTGCAGGTGAGGCTTATGATAAAGTAGCCCGTACATTATCAATGCCTTATCCAGGTGGTCCTCATATTGATCGTCTTGCGCATGAAGGGGAGCCGACAATTGATTTACCTCGTGCGTGGCTAGAACCGGATTCATATGATTTCAGCTTTAGTGGATTAAAATCAGCAGTTATCAACACTGTGCATAATGCAAAACAGCGCGGTATAGAAATAGCACCGGAAGATTTAGCAGCAAGTTTCCAAGCGAGTGTAATTGATGTACTTGTAACGAAAGCTTCTCGTGCTGCCGAAGCTTATAATGTTAAACAAGTGCTTCTTGCAGGTGGAGTAGCTGCTAATAAAGGGCTGCGTGCACGTTTAGAAGAAGAGTTTGCACCAAAAGAAAATATAGAGTTAATTATCCCGCCATTATCGTTATGCACAGACAATGCAGCAATGATTGCAGCTGCAGGTACAATTGCATACGAACAAGGAAAACGTGCGACATTAGCTTTAAATGCAAATCCAGGATTAGATATTGAAGCGTAGTTATACACAAAATTAACCACAGCTTGTGGATAAAACCCATATTATCTGTTGATAATATGGGTTTTATTGTGTATATGAAATGTTAATAACTTTTTAAAAAAGTGTGGATAATGTGGAAAAGTTATTTTGAGGTTTATATTATAAAGGTGGATATGTGTATAAACTTGTGGATAATACAGATGAAGTCTGACCTTTAACGTTATTCTTTTTTGGGAAATAAAAAACAAGAAGATATCCCAAAAAACCTTTTAAAGCATCCTTCTCTTATTATATAGATTGTTACTATTATCAATCTTTGTCAGTAAATCGATGTTTTTTGTCGAATCGTCGATATAATTTCATGCACTATGGAACGGATTCTAAAATAGAAAATAAAAAGGATGTCATCTAGTCAAAAATCTCGACTTATGAGACATCCTCCTTGTTTAAATTCTCTTATAAATGCAGTTCTTCCCACTCTGCCATACAAGCTTCAAGTTGTTCTTGTAGTGTTTGCTTTTTAGTTGTAATTTCACTAGCCTTTTCATAATCTGCATATATTTCTGGTAAGCAAAGCTGATCTTCTAACGTAGCAATTTCCTCTTCTAATTCTACGATATTTTGTTCTAATTCTTCAATTTTTCGAGTGCGTTGACGCTCTAACTTTTTGCGCTCTTTTTCTTCTAGGTAATTTAATTTCTCTTGTGCAATTACTTTTTGAGCAGGGGCTTCATCTTCTTGCTCTAGCTCTGCACGCTCAATCATCTCGTTTTTCTTTTCAACGTAGTAATCGTAATCCCCTAAATATTCCTGTGCACCTTCTGCTGATAACTCAACAACAGTCGTTGTTACGCGATTAATAAAGTAGCGGTCATGTGAGACGAATAGAAGAGTCCCTGGATAATCAATTAAAGCATTCTCCAAAATTTCTTTACTATTTAAATCAAGATGGTTCGTAGGCTCATCGAGAATTAATAAATTTGATTTTTGCATCATAAGTTTTGCGAGAGCTAATCGAGCTTTTTGTCCACCACTAAGAGAAGATACTGGTTTTAGTACATCATCCCCTGTGAATAAAAAGTTACCGAGTATAGTGCGGATTTCTTTTTCAGGTTGCAATGGGTATTCGTCCCATAGTTCATTTAAAACTCGCTTAGAAGATGTTAAGTTGGCTTGTTCTTGATCATAATAACCAACAGATACATTTGATCCGAAAGCAACATCTCCGTGTAATAGCTGTAACTTATTCACAATGGATTTTAATAGTGTGGATTTTCCAATTCCGTTAGGTCCAACTAAGGCAACACTATCTCCGCGAGTTAAGCGCATATTTACATGCTCAATAATAGGTTCCGCATCATAGCCAATCGTTGCATCTTTTACTTGTAAAACATCATTTCCACTTTGTTTTTCGATATCGAAGTGGAAGGATGCTGACTTAGAATCACCTAATGGTCTCGTTAATAATTCCATTCTGTCTAATTGTTTACGGCGACTTTGAGCACGTTTGGTTGTAGATGCACGAGCTATATTCTTTTGAACGAATTCCTCAAGTTTAGCGATTTCATCTTGTTGTTTTTCGTAACGCTTCATTTCTTGCTCGTATAGTGCTGATTTTAAGTCTAAGTATTTACTGTAGTTACCAACAAATCGTCTGCTTTCTTTATTCGAAATTTCGTATACTTGTGTAACGAGTTTGTCTAAGAAATAACGGTCATGGGAAACGATTAAAATTGCACCAGGATAACCTTGTAAGTATTGCTCAAGCCATGTGAGTGTTTCGATGTCTAAATGGTTTGTAGGCTCGTCCAAAATAAGTAAGTCTGGTTTCGTTAATAATAATTTACCAAGAGCTAATCGTGTTTTTTGTCCACCGCTTAAAGTAGAGATTGTCGTTTGGTGCGTCTCCACAGGGAAGCCAAGACCGCTTAAGATCGAGCGGATATCTGCTTCGTACTGATAACCACCTTGATCTTTATAGTCTAATTGTAATTGATCATAATCAGCTAATAACTTTTCGTATGTAGCTGCATTTGAAAAGTTTTCTTCCTTTCCCATCTCTTGCTCTAGCCTTCGAAGTTTTGTCTCCATTTGCTGTAGGTGTGTAAAGACTGTTAACATTTCATCCCAAATTGTTAAAGTTGTTTCTAGCCCAGTATTTTGAGCTAAATACCCTATTGAGACATCTTTCGGCTTTATAATTTCACCACCATCATGAGATAGCTCACCAGCGATAATTTTTAATAATGTAGATTTTCCAGCTCCATTTCGTCCAACTAATGCGATACGATCTTTCGTTTGAACTTCCAATTTTATGTTTGCAAGAATTGTTTCTGCACCGTATAATTTCGAAAGTCCATTCACTTGTAATAAAATCAATGTTTTCACCTCAAATAATTTCTTAACTTTGCCATGTTTATATTTCTCAATCATACTAAAAATAGTGTATAGTTTAAAATACAGAGAGAATACTTCTTCTCTTTATTATACAAGGAATTTAATGAGTGCTAAACTTCTGTATTTGATTAAAGCATATGAATAAAGATAGAAAGAGAGGAGAGGTTATATGGATCAGCAAAAGATTCCACAAGCCACTGCTAAACGATTGCCTCTATACTATCGATTTATCCAAAACTTATCTCTTTCTGGTAAGCAACGTGTTTCATCAGCCGAATTGAGTGAAGCGGTAAAAGTAGATTCCGCAACAATACGAAGAGATTTTTCGTATTTTGGAGCGTTAGGGAAAAAGGGATATGGATATAACGTAAATTATTTATTATCATTTTTCCGTGAAACACTTGATCAAGATGATATAACACGTGTAGCACTTATTGGAGTAGGTAATTTAGGGACCGCTTTCTTACATTATAATTTCACGAAAAACAATAATACAAAAATTGAAATGGCGTTTGATGTTAATGAAGAGAAAGTTGGAACAGAAATCGGAGGTATTCCTGTATATCATTTAGATGAATTAGAAGAAAGATTATCAAATGATATACAAGTGGCAATATTAACAGTACCCGCTACAGTAGCACAAGCTGTAGCTGATAGGTTGGCAGAAACAAATGTGCACGGTATTTTAAACTTCACACCAGCACGATTAAATGTATCAGAGAATATTAGAATCCATCATATTGATTTGGCTGTAGAGTTACAAACGCTTGTTTACTTTTTGAAAAATTATCCACAATAAAACGCAGAGGAAGCGACCTCTGCGTTTTATTATTGTTTTTTCTTTGTGAATTTAACTAATATAAGGCGAAGTGCCAAATTAAAATCAATTGTTGCCATAACTGCAAATAGTATTGTCCACACATTCCAGATTGTATCTGTCACGTTCGTAATGGCGAAGCGTGTAAAGATACATCCAAGAAGGAAGTACAATGCAGCCATGAACAATGGTGAGTTTCTCATACAAAAAATCCTCCGATAAAGCCTTGCATTTTTTCAGCTTCTTTAATCATTTCTTGAATTTGCTCATTGCTTACTGCAATTTGAGCGACTGCAACGAATGTATTCATCGCAACATGAGCTGCAATTGGAACGATAATACGTTTCGTTTTTACATATAAAAAGGCGAATACGAGCCCCATAGCAGTGTATACCAATAAGTGAGTAAAATCAAAATGAATCGCCGCAAATACAAGGGAACTAATGATAGCAGCAATAAAGAAGTTAAACTTCTTATAAAGTGTACCAAATAAAATTTTTCTAAATACGATTTCTTCTAAAATTGGCCCTATAATAGATACAACAATAAGGAACCAAGGTGTTGTTCTTGCGATGTCCATAAGCCTTGCTGTATTTTCAGATCCAGGTTTAATACCTAGTAAATACATCTCAATCATACCAGCAATACTTTGTGAGAAAAATGCTAAGAAGAACCCGATGAAAATCCATCCAATTGTAGCTGGAACAGTAGAGCGCATTGTATCTAAATGCCTTTCACGAATATCTGTTCTAAGTAACCAAAGTACGACGCATAATGCAATAAAGAAGCTAATGATAGCCCAATGTCCAGTTATGATTTGTCCTTTTTCCTCAAGGGTCAATCCTCTATTATCATAGAGTCCTGTTTTTAGGAGAAGTGGTAATCCGACAATTCCAGATAACTGCATTAAAATGTATGTAACGATAATCCACCAATATTGTTTCTTCAAATGGTTTAACCATCCTTTCTAACTCTAGTGTATGAGATAAGGTAGGATAACATGTAAATATGCTACCTATGATATAAACTTTCATTCGAATTATGATTTTTTTGTAAATCCGTATTTGAAATTAAAGTAGTAGACAGGAAAAAGTTGTGCGTTTAGCGAAAACAACTTAGGGTGTCTTTCATATTGTAACATACGAGTAGTGGAAACAACGATTCATATAGTACGGGTAGTATTCTATATAGAAAAGTTTATATAGTGATTTGCGAAAAAATTATGATTTTTTTACTTGCAAAAGAAATTGAGATTATTTATTATTATAAGTGTGTTAGCACTCGGATGACTTGAGTGCTAATAAATAAAATTTACATAACAAAATGAGGAGGTTATTGTTCATGCTAAAGCCATTAGGTGATCGCGTTGTAATTGAGCTTGTTCAAGCAGAAGAAAAAACAGCAAGTGGTATTGTATTACCAGACACTGCAAAAGAAAAACCACAAGAGGGTAAAGTTGTTGCAGTAGGTACTGGTCGAGTGCTTGAAAATGGTGAGCGTGTTGCTTTAGAGGTAGCAGCAGGTGATCTTATCATCTTCTCAAAATATGCAGGTACTGAAGTGAAATACGAAGGTGCAGACTACTTGATTTTACGTGAAAGTGACATTTTAGCAGTTATCGGTTAATTATATAAATCTTAAAAAATCCAAGGGGGTCAATTATTATGGCAAAAGATATTAAATTTAGTGAAGAAGCACGTCGTTCGATGCTTCGCGGTGTCGACACTCTTGCAAATGCAGTAAAAGTAACGCTTGGACCAAAAGGTCGTAACGTTGTACTTGAGAAAAAATTCGGTTCACCACTTATTACAAATGATGGTGTAACGATTGCAAAAGAAATCGAATTAGAAGATGCATTCGAAAACATGGGTGCGAAATTAGTAGCAGAAGTTGCTAGCAAAACAAACGATGTAGCTGGTGACGGAACAACAACTGCAACTGTATTAGCACAAGCTATGATTCGTGAAGGTCTTAAAAACGTAACAGCTGGTGCTAACCCAATGGGTCTTCGTAAAGGTATCGAAAAAGCTGTTACTGCTGCAATTGAAGAACTAAAAACGATTTCTAAACCAATCGAAGGTAAATCTTCAATCGCACAAGTAGCTGCTATTTCTGCTGCTGACGAAGAAGTAGGTCAATTAATCGCTGAAGCAATGGAGCGCGTTGGCAACGACGGCGTTATTACTTTAGAAGAATCTAAAGGATTCACAACAGAATTAGATGTAGTAGAAGGTATGCAATTTGATCGTGGATATGCATCTCCTTACATGATTACTGATTCTGACAAAATGGAAGCAGTTCTTGATAACCCATACATCTTAATTACTGACAAAAAGATTTCTAACATCCAAGAAATCTTACCAGTATTAGAGCAAGTGGTACAACAAGGTAAACCACTTCTTATCATTGCTGAAGATGTAGAAGGCGAAGCGTTAGCTACATTAGTAGTGAACAAACTTCGTGGTACATTCAATGTAGTAGCTGTTAAAGCTCCTGGATTTGGTGACCGTCGTAAAGCGATGCTAGAAGATATCGCAATCTTAACTGGTGGCGAGGTAATCACCGAAGAATTAGGACGTGACTTAAAATCTGCTACAGTTGAATCTTTAGGACGCGCTGGTAAAGTTGTCGTAACGAAAGAAAACACAACTGTAGTTGAAGGTATTGGAAATACAAAACAAATCGAAGCTCGCATCGGTCAAATCCGTGCGCAATTAGAAGAAACAACTTCTGAATTCGATCGTGAAAAATTACAAGAGCGTCTTGCAAAACTTGCAGGTGGCGTAGCGGTAATTAAAGTAGGTGCAGCAACTGAAACTGAGTTAAAAGAGCGCAAACTTCGCATTGAAGATGCACTTAACTCAACTCGTGCAGCAGTAGAAGAAGGTATCGTTGCAGGTGGTGGTACTTCACTTATGAACGTATACACGAAAGTAGCTTCTATCGTAGCTGAAGGCGACGAAGCAACAGGTATCAACATCGTACTTCGTGCACTAGAAGAGCCAGTTCGTCAAATCGCAATCAACGCTGGTCTAGAAGGATCTGTAGTTGTAGAGCGTCTAAAAGGCGAAAAAGTAGGCGTTGGTTTCAACGCAGCTACTGGTGAGTGGGTTAACATGCTTGAAACTGGTATCGTAGATCCAGCTAAAGTAACTCGTTCTGCACTTCAAAACGCAGCATCTGTTGCAGCTATGTTCTTAACAACTGAAGCTGTAGTAGCTGACAAACCAGAGCCAAATGCACCAGCAATGCCTGACATGGGCGGCATGGGCATGGGCGGTATGGGCGGAATGATGTAATAAGCATCACTCTGTGAAGCTGTGCAATGTATAAATAGTTAATTAGAAGAAGGCTACTTCCTTGATGAGAGGAGGTAGTCTTTTTGTATTGTTAAAGTGTGTGTATCAAGAGTTTTTGGAAGGTCGCAAGTTTAGGAAGACAAAGGAGGCAAATATTCAAGACTCTCTTATTGTTGGTATTTACAATATAATTCCAATTGAATATATAATTTTTTAAACATTTATGATACAGTCAAAAGGGATTTTTCTTGTTTTTTAGTTGGGATAATGAAAGAAGATAGTGATAGCCTAATTAGTGAGGTATATTATGCAGATTAAAGGGAATTTTGGTAAAAACATTTTTTCGAAAATATTAGTAGTATGTGGTTTGTTGATGTTTGTCATTACATTTTATAATTCATTTCAAATAGAAAGGGCTACCTATTCCTCGGTCTCTGTGTTAATTCTGGAGATATTAGCAACTGTTTTTGTGCTCGGAATAATATCATTTTTAGTAAATCGTTTTTTAACAGTTAATCAATTTTTGATTACTCTCATAGTTGCGGCTTTTGCAATTAGGCTGTTATGGATTATTTTTGAAAAAACGGTACCTATCTCGGATTTTTCTGTAATGTATGAAAGTGCTCAACAAGCTGTAAATGGTAATTTTGCATTTATTTCAGATGAATACTATATGAGTTGGACCTATCAATTGGGGTTCACATATTATGAGGCTATATTAATAAAAGTTTTTGGTAATCATCTATTTATATTGAAGTTATTTAATATTTTTTGGAGTGTAGGCACTGCTGTAATTATTTATTTTATGGGTAAAACGATGTTTAATGAATACAGTGCGAGAACTGCGGCAATATTTTATGCGTTTTACATACCTAATATTATCTATAGTTCTGTATTAACAAACCAATATATTTCTACTTTCTTCTTTTTTGCAGGACTGTATGTTTTGATTACAAAAGGTTTTTCAACTAAATACGGTTGGGTTTTAACAGGGTTACTGTTAAGTGTTGGAAATATTATGAGACCGTTAGGAAGTTTCTTTTTATTGGCGGTTTTTGTTTATGCGTTAATTTATAAGATACTTCCATTTAGAAAAAAAGAAACTTTTAACTACGTAAAAAAAATAGTGGGAATAGTGATTATATATTTTCTAGTGATGCAAATTGTAAGTATTTTCTTAATGAACACGGGGTTAGCGAAAAAACCATTGTCGAACCAAATGCCGTATTGGAAGTTTGTTGTAGGGTTCAATTATGATTCGATTGGTGGATGGAACCAGCCAGATGTAGTTTACCTTAGTCAATTTAAACTTGGCAAGGAAAGAAATGATGCTTCCATTGCTTTGATTAAGGATAGATTGAAGAACAAAGAGAAGGTTCGTCAATTACTAGCATTGAAAGTTGAAAAATTGTGGAGTAATCCTGATGATGCACCTGGTTGGGCTTTAGAGTGGGGGGAACTGAATAAACCACATTTACAACAAATGCTGACAAAATATGAAAGGCTTATGTATATTGCATGTTGTATATTTGCGATTGGTACTATTGTATTATATAGAAGAAACGGCCCAATATATCCTCTCTTGTATATTTTATTTGGTGGATATGCGGCTATTCATTTGTTTGTTGAAGTTCAAACTAGGTATCGTTTTGACATTTTGCCTGTCATTTTTTTATTTGTGGGATACGGAGTATTTGTAATGAAAAATGGTGTTACACAATTAATATTTAGAAAACAACAGGGGAAACTTGAATAACGGGCTAAAACATGAAAAACATTTGCTGCCATATAGAAAAGTTTTTATGTTTTAGTGAGAAAGAAATTAATTTCTGTAGAATTTTGTCGCTTTCTCTCTTGACCATATTGATACTTCATTGTTAGAATCTAGGAAGATAATATAAAACGATCCTTCATATATCCTCAATGATATGGTTTGAGAGTCTCTACCGGGTTACCGTAAACAACCTGACTATGAAGGCAGTGTGTCTTATATTTATAAAGAGCGGAGACTATCTTTCTTTATAAAGTCAGACCCCTGCCTTTTCTTTGTTATGAGACTAGAGGCGGAGGACTGGCTTTTTTTATTATATTGGTAATGCTTTTCGCCAAATTGGTGAAAATATTTATATACGAGAACTAACGTTGGGGTGATTATTTTGAAGAAGCAACACGATACAATTATCGTTTTAGATTTTGGAAGTCAATACAATCAGTTAATAGCACGTCGAATTCGTGAGTTCGGTGTATACAGTGAACTTCATCCGCATACAATTACTGCAGAAGAAATTAAAGCAATGAATCCAAAAGGTATTATTTTCTCTGGTGGGCCAAATAGTGTATACGGTGAAAATGCATTCCACTGTGATGAAAAAATCTTTGAATTAGGCTTACCGATCTTTGGTATTTGTTACGGTATGCAGCTTATGACACAACACTTCGGTGGTAAAGTAGAACGTGCAAACCACCGTGAGTACGGAAAAGCTGTTCTTAAAGTAGAGAACGAATCAAAATTATATGCGAACCTTCCAGAAGAGCAAGTTGTATGGATGAGTCATGGTGACTTAGTAACTGGTTTACCTGAAGGATTCGTAGTAGACGCAACAAGTGAGTCTTGCCCAATTGCTGGTATGAGCAATGAAGCGAAAAACTTATACGGTGTACAATTCCACCCAGAAGTACGTCACTCTGAGCATGGTAACGATTTAATTAAAAACTTCGTATTTGGCGTATGTGGTTGTTCTGAAGGATGGAACATGGAGAACTTTATCGAAGTAGAATTAGAGAAGATCCGTGAAACTGTTGGAGACAAAAAAGTACTATGCGCACTTAGTGGCGGTGTAGATTCTTCTGTTGTAGCAGTATTAATTCATAAAGCAATTGGCGATCAGTTAACATGTATTTTCGTTGACCACGGCTTACTTCGTAAAGGTGAAGCAGAAGGCGTTATGAAAACATTTAGCGAAGGCTTCCATATGAACGTTATTAAAGTGGATGCACAAGAACGCTTCATGAACAAGTTAAAAGGTGTAGAAGATCCAGAACAAAAACGTAAAATTATCGGTAACGAATTCATTTACGTATTTGATGATGAAGCTTCTAAATTACAAGGTATGGACTTCCTAGCACAAGGTACACTTTACACAGACATCGTTGAAAGTGGTACAGCAACTGCACAAACAATTAAATCTCACCATAACGTTGGTGGACTTCCAGAGGACATGCAGTTCAAATTAATTGAGCCTTTAAACACGTTATTTAAAGATGAAGTACGTGTATTAGGATCTGAATTAGGAATTCCTGATGAAATCGTATGGCGTCAACCATTCCCAGGTCCAGGTCTTGGTATTCGTGTATTAGGTGAAATCACAGAAGAGAAATTAGAAATCGTTCGTGAATCTGATGCGATTTTACGTGAAGAAATTATTAAAGCGGGCTTAGATCGCGAAATCTGGCAATACTTCACTGCGCTTCCTGGTATGCGTAGCGTAGGTGTTATGGGTGACGAGCGCACTTACGATTACACAGTAGGTATCCGTGCAGTAACATCTATCGACGGTATGACAGCTGACTGGGCACGTATCCCTTGGGACGTATTAGAGAAAATCTCTGTACGTATCGTAAATGAAGTAAAACACGTTAACCGTATCGTATATGATGTAACGAGTAAGCCACCAGCAACTATTGAGTGGGAATAGTATTGTAAAAAAGATCCATCTATTGCTCATGCATAGATGGATCTTTTTATTTTTAGTGTTAATACGAACATAAATATAAAAAAAAGTAAAATCGTTCGTTTTTAAATTGACAAAAATACTTTCAAGAGTTAATATGAGTATGTAATTCAAATGAAAAGTGAATATTATGCCGTCGTATAATATCGGGGATATGGCCCGAAAGTTTCTACCTAGCTACCGTAAATGGCTTGACTACGAGGCGTTTTTATAAAGATGAGGGGAAACTTGTCTTTGTTTATAGAACGCTTCCATGTATATGCAATGGAAGCCCTTTTTATTTTTACAGATAAAAGAGGGCTAGGGGAAATACGGCGAGTAATCATATAACGGGGGAAACGTAGGATGAAACGCTATTTTCAATTTGATGAGCTCGGTACGAATTATAAGACTGAGTTCATAGCAGGGTTAACGACATTTCTATCTATGGCTTACGTACTATTTGTCAATCCTGCTACGCTGTCACTTGGAAATGTTAAAGGGTTACCAGCAGGTACAGGAATGGATCCAGGTGCAGTATTCGTTGCTACAGCATTAGCGGCAGCGATCGGTTCGTTAATTATGGGTATTTTCGCAAAGTATCCAATTGCTTTAGCACCAGGTATGGGAATTAACGCGTTCTTTGCTTATACAGCAGTTTTAACGATGGGTATTCCGTGGCAAACAGCAATTGCTGGAACGTTAATGTCAGGTATTATCTTTATTATTCTTACTGCTTCAGGTATTCGTGAAAAAATCATTAATGCAATTCCAGCAGAGTTAAAGTTTGCAGTAGCGGCAGGTATTGGGTTATTCATTGCTTTCCTTGGATTCCAAAATGCCGGAATTATCGTGAAAAATGATGCTGTCCTTGTTGGATTGGGGGATTTAACTAAGGGCACAACGTTATTAGCGATCTTCGGAGTTGTTACTACAATCATCTTCATGATTAAGAAAATTAATGGTGCAGTATTCTACGGTATGATTCTTACAGCAATCTTAGGAGTAGCAACAGGATTAATTGATACTCCGAAAGCTGTAGTGGGAGCAATACCGAGCTTAGAACCAACGTTCGGTATGGCGCTAACTCACTTTGGAGATATTTTCACTGTTCAAATGGGGATTGTTATTATAACGTTCTTCTTTATTGATTTCTTTGATACAGCAGGTACGCTTGTAGCGGTTGCGAATCAAGCTGGATTAATGAAGAACAATAAATTACCACGTGCAGGAAAAGCGTTATTTGCAGATGCAATTGCAACTGTAATTGGTGCAATTCTAGGTACATCAACAACAACGTCTTACATCGAATCGTCTGCAGGGGTAGCAGCAGGAGGACGTTCTGGATTTACAGCAGTTGTAACAGCAGGATTCTTCTTACTGGCACTATTCTTCTCGCCATTATTAAGTGTTGTAACACCAGCTGTAACGGCACCAGCTTTAATTATTGTAGGGATCTTAATGGTTTCTTCTTTAGGAGAAATCGACTGGAAGAAATTCGAGATTGCAGTACCAGCATTCTTTACAATCATCTCTATGCCACTTACGTATAGTATCGCAACAGGAATTGCGATAGGATTTATCTTCTATCCAATTACAATGGTTGTGAGTGGTCGTCGTAAAGAGGTTCATCCGATTATGTATGCTATGGGAGTTTTATTCGTACTATATTTCATCTACGTTCGTAAATAAAGTGGAACTTTAATCAGCGTGGGGGAAACCCCACCCTGATTATTAGTTGAACCAATCGGGCTTTTACGGGCAGTTGATCTGCCATGTAACATCGTTACTTTGGGCAGTTTTGAAGTGGGAGTCTTACTGCCCGTTAATGCGGGATAAAAGGGGTTTTTTGAAAGGTCTAGACTTAAGGGGAGTCTAGACCTTTTTTGCGTCTTCAGAAAATCTTAAGGATTTCCGAGCGTTTTTCTTCAGAAGTTTTCCTATAATAGAAGTTAGAGATAAAAAAGTGATGGGGGAGATATTGTGGCACACGAAACAATACTTGTCGTAGATGATGAAAAAGAAATTCGGAATTTAATTACAATCTATTTAAAGAATGAAGGATATAAAGTATTGCAAGCAGGGGACGGAGAAGAAGGATTACGCCTACTAGAAGAAAACGAAGTACATCTAGTCGTATTAGATATTATGATGCCGAAAGTAGATGGTATTCATATGTGTATGAAAATAAGAGAAGCGAAAGAAATGCCAATCATTATGCTTTCTGCGAAAACGCAAGATATGGATAAAATTTTAGGGTTAACAACTGGTGCGGATGATTACGTAACGAAACCGTTTAATCCGTTAGAGTTAATCGCAAGAATTAAATCTCAGTTACGTCGTTATATGAAAATGAATGGTTTCGCTATACAAAATGAGGACGAGTTAGAAATTGGAGAGATGAAAATAAACATTTCGACCCATAAAGTTATTGTGGATGGAGAAGAAGTGAAACTGACTCCGAGGGAATTTTCAATTTTAGAATTGCTAGCTCGTAACCCGGCTATGGTCTTTAGCGCGGAACAAATTTATGAAAAGGTTTGGAACGAAAGATCTTTCCAGTCTGATAATACTGTAATGGTTCATATTCGAAAAGTACGTGAAAAGATTGAGGAGAATCCAAGGAAACCTAGATATATAAAAACAGTATGGGGAGTGGGGTATAAGATTGAAAAAGATATTTAATCCATTTACCTATGTGAGGAAAACAAGACAATTAATTGAGAAATTAGTAAAGAGCGTACGAAAGAGTATAAGAATTCAATTGGTTACTACTTTTGCTGCTTGTGCGTTATTAGGAGTTTTTTTTGCAAAGGGAGCTGCGCCATTTTTTGAGAATGCGAATCGTCAAGCTACTGTCGATTATCGGTCTGGTATGCAACAAATTAATTACCAAGCTCAAAGAGCAGCGAATAGTTCGGTTCATGAAAATAAATTAGAAGCTATATCCAATATGATCGAAATGGAGAATCAAAATTTAGAGCGAGGAAATAGAGCTTTAAAAATATTGGTTACTGATGAAAGTGGTAAAGTTTTATATAAAACAAAGCAGGCGCAAGAAGAGCAAATCGATTTGCATAATACGATTCGTAATGCAGCATCATTTGCGATCAACTATTCAAATGGTCAAGATATATTTGAAAATACGAGAAAAGAATTTATAGCTTTTTCACCTATTACAATAGAAGATAAGAATCTATATATGTTCGTTAGTGGAATTCCGGATGGTGTAGTAATGTATGATACGCAAGAAGGACCGTTTCCGTTTTTCATAGGTGTACTCGTATTCATTTTCTCTTTCTTCTATATAACAAAGAGAAAGATGAAGCAAATTGAAGCGATGGCAGAAGGGGTAAAGGAAATAGAAAAAGGAAACTTAGCGTACCGTATTGAGAAAAAGGGTGAAGATGAGATCGCAGCTTTAACTGAGAACATTAACAATATGGCGGAAGAGCTTATGAATAATATAGAAAAAGAGCGTAAATTAGAAAAGCAGAAAAACGAGCTTATTACGAATGTATCTCATGATTTACGTACACCACTTACTTCTATTATGGGTTACTTACGATTACTGAGAGATTCTAAATATGAAAATCAAGAACAACATGATGAGTATACGAGAATTGCTTTTGCGAAGTCGGAACAGTTAAAGAATTTAATAGAAGATTTATTTGAGTATACGAAGTTAACGAATGAACAAGTTGTGTTAGAAAAACAAGAAGTATGTGTAAATGAGTTGCTCGAACAATTAATAGAAGAGATAGTACCGCAAGCGGAAGAGCATGGACTTACGTTTGTTAAGAAGTTTCCTGAGGAACGTGCCTATGCAGCGATTGATTCGGAAAAGATGGTCCGTGTATTTGATAATTTATTAATGAACGCGATTAAGTATAGTAAAGATGATGGGGAAATAAAAGTTTCTCTTCAAAGGCAGCGCCGGGATATACAAATTGTAATTGCGAATCATAGTGAAGAGTTTACGAGAGAAGAGTTAGCGAGTTTGTTTGAACGCTTTTATAAGAAAGATCAATCTAGAAGTAGAGTAACAGAAGGGTCGGGCCTTGGATTGGCGATTGCGAAAAGTATTGTTGAATTACAAGGTGGTAGTATTCAAGCTGAATATGAGAATGGTATTATTCAGTTTATCGTCTCGTTACCAATTATAGAAAGATAATAAACGAATAGAATGGTATTTGATAAAAGGCTTATTTTAAAAGAAATTAGCCTTTTTATATTTTTTAGAAAAACATGTTGACGATTGGGATATAGAGGTGTAATATAGAACAAGTCGCCGATGACAATAAAGCAGAAAGCGGCAAACGAAATAAAAAACTTAGTTGACATTACAAATTAGAAATGTTAACATAAGGAAGTCGCAAATGAGCGACCGAGTAGTTCTTTGAAAACTGAACGAAACAAACAACGTGAAACGTCAATTTTTATTTTAGATGCTAGACAAACTAACTTTATTGGAGAGTTTGATCC
>NZ_JBNNUF010000031.1:0-15389 GCF_050279465.1 Bacillus sp. NPDC094077
TATTTGGATAGATACGAAATTTATATGCTTTATTGATTATCATTCCTTTCACCTCCATTTCGATATGCTTCTATTATACAACAAACATACATTCGGTAGGTAGTGAAGTAACAGTTTATATATGTCGAACCATTAAGATGGCTTACTGCCATCCCTTGTCCGAAGCCAATTCATCTCCCACCTATTCACTTCGCGTTCCTTGAGGAAGGAGTCTTCTTGGCTAAAATGATAAATCACTAGCCTTAGAGAAATAATTTTTTTGTTATGGGGGGTATTTAAGAATCTTAGCTTGATAGCGATGGGGTAGAGTCAGGAAAATGCGTATTTACAACGATAAGCATTTTGATACAAGTCTTATAAGACATTATTTGGAGAAAAATATTGGGGATGTAGATTTTTTTAAGAACAACGAAAATGAATAACGATATAGCCCTGATAATTAAAGAGCAATAAACTTTAAGATCTGACCATCTTAAATCACCTGAAGAATTAAAGCTATACACAATACCACCGAAACCTAATGTTGATAAAAGAATGGATAAATACTTTCATCAAATGATCAATCGAGATGTTTTTGGATTTGAAATAGAAGATTAGAGATTATTTTCAAAAACGAAGAAAGAGTGTCCCTCAGTCATTTTTAATGACTTTTGGGACACCCAAATTTACCGGATAACTCGGCCTAGCGGTGAACCTTCAGCGGTAAGCTGGATAAGGCCTGGCCAGCAGCTGAAATCTGTAAATTTGCCTCCAAATTGAAGCCTGGAACCGATTCAATGCGAGAAAATGTCTCCATAAAAATTTTGAACGCTTTGTTAGCTTCCAATCTCGCCAGTGGCGCACCTAGACAGAAATGCGGCCCATTGCCAAACGTTTGATGCCGGTTGTTATTTTTTCGGTGAATATTCACAGTAAATGGATCTTCGAATACATCCTCATCAAAGTTTGCCGCGCTATTCCAAGTGATTACCAAATCGCCTTTCTTCAACTCAACGCCTAGAACATTGTTATCTACTTTCACTTCACGGTCCAATGCAATAACGTGGAAACGGTAACGCAGCATCTCCTCAACAAAATTAGGTACGAGGTTTATATCGCTTCTTAATTCTTCGTAAAGTTTAGGAGCATCATATAGCAATGCGTAGAATGAATTAGCCAACAAAAGACTTGTTGTTTCAACACCCGCCGCAAGAAGAAACATAGTCACACGAACAACTTCTTCATCCGTAAACTTTTCTCCTTCGATTTCAACTTGAATCAAATCAGAAAGAATGTCGTCTGAAAGCTGCTTTCTTTTTTCTACAACGATCGGATACAGATAATTAAAGTACTCCATCGCTGCTTTCGCTTTTTGTTGACCCACTTCCTCGGCATTTTCACTATTGAACGGCATGAACAATATATCGACCCATTTCTTAAACAGTAACTTGTCTTTATGCGGAACCCCAAGCAAATCGGCCATTACTATGATGGGAAGGGGGGTTGTAAAATCTTTGACAATGTCGATCTCCGACTTATCCCCTATTTCGGCAATCAAATCGTTAATAATCTGTTCAATACGCGGCTCCCAAGTTTTGAGACTTCTAGGGGTGAAAGCAGCCGAAAGCAGTGAACGTGACTTACGATGTTCCGGTGGATCCGTTTCATTAATTTTTAAGCGATCTGGGACGCTCCCTTCCTCTGTTTCTGCTCCAATCTGGGAAATGGAACGGTGGCGCTTACTTGAAAATAGTTCATAGTCTGTAAGCACTCGCTTAACGTCTTCATATTTGAAAACATTCCAAGTGTCCGTGCCTGCATGATAGTAAATCGGATGCTCCGTCAGCATTTTTTTATACCAAGAAAATGGAGCAAATTCTTCGGATTTAGTTTTTAAACCCTTAATTTCAGAAGTTGAGATCACTGTATTTTCCATATAAATTCCTCCATGCCTAATTAGAGTACAATAGAACAAAATTTGACTACCTAATTCGTCTGACCCAGAAACATAATCCCCTTAGATTACTTCCTGCATTGATTGTTTTTAATACAATTGTATACTAAGGATTATATGAAATATGATATACACATGTAGATTAAAAAGGGAGAATCAATTTTCACAAGTTGTATAATTAATCTACAAAAAAGGAGAAGTGTAGATGAAAAATAATGAGGAACAGCTGGATTTACGTGTTAGACGTACACATAAATTATTGTGGGAATCTTTATTTGAATTAATGACGCAATCAAAACAGAAATATAGTTCTATTACCATCAATCAAATCTGTGATCGTGCGATGGTGCATCGAACAACATTTTATAAACATTTTGAAGATAAAGATGCGTTACTTGCAGTTGGGATTAACAAATTTCAAGAGGAAGTTTTTCAGATACCACTTTTAGATCGATTAACTAGGCCATTTCAAGTAATGGAACAATGCCTGCAGCATAAAGAGTTTGGTAAAATGTTAGAGTCACAAATGGATGATGAGCAATTTATTAACCGTTTACAGTATCAAAATCATGAAATGAAGAAACTGGAAAATCAAGAGCTAAATCGACTTTGTAAAAATCATACGATACCAAATGAGTTAATTATCGAATTCTATTCGGGTGTCACTGGAACATTAATTGCATGGTGGTTACAAAATAGAAAAAGTGTTTCAGCAGAAGAAATGGATAAATACTTTCATCAATTGATCAATCAAGATATTTTTCATTTTGAAAGGGAATGCCAATAACATTAAATAAATTTTCAACACCCTTAAGAAAGACTTTCTTTGATTATAGCTGCCATTTTGGCAGCTATTTTTATTTCACAAAAAGGGGCAGGTTAGTAGAAGAAAAAATTTTCTATATTTCTTTTTTTATTGGGAACATCTCATATATTTTTTCAACTAAAGATTGAGGAGACTCCCTTGACGATCTTTTGATCCAATCAATGAAGACATTAAAGAATCCACCAATAAAAAATAATGCTTGAGCTCTGCTCATGTTATTACTGATCGGATTGTCTGTTTCAAATACAGATTTTATTGCGGAATTAACATAATCAAGAAGAAGACCAGACATATTGGAATCTATTATATTTTTCATTAGGATACGCTCATTGGCCATAAAACTTATTAAACCTTCTATAAAAAGTTGAAGACTCTCATGAGAATCCAAATAAGTAATTTCTTCTAAAAATTTGTCGATACTTTTTTGCATAGAGGCATTAAGCACATCGTAAATGGTACGATAATATTTGTAAAATGTAACTCTTGCAACTCCAGCTTTTTTGCAAAGATCCGTAACTGTTATATTCTCCAATTTTTTCTCTTGCAGCAGCAGGCCCAAAGCTTCTGTAATGTATTCTTGGGAATATATACCGTCCTGACGTGAGTTTCTCAGCGCTAACACATCCTTTCATTTTGTTAGTTTTAGCTTCTATTTAACTAAAAGTGCTTGAAAAACCACCCCTCTCTTTTATACTTACATGTGTAAGTGCTAATGTTAATACAAATGTTTCGATGATGACTATGCTTATTCTATAAAGGGAATTTGATTTCTGTCAATGTATACAATAATTCGTTTTTCCTGTAGGAATAAAATTCAAATAGTACATAAGGGATACAAAAAAACATTTAGTACCATGTACTTACTATTGTAAATAACGAAGTTGGAGGAGATTAAAATAGCAAAATATCTTTACAAATTAGGTAATTGGGCAGCAAAACACGGGAAGGGTATTATTTTTAGTACCTTAGGAATTTTACTCATCTTGGGAGTACTAGCTGGAAGTTTAGGTCCCTCATTCAATGATGAGTTAACGATTCCAGGCACACCAGCTGATAAAGCAAGTAAGTTGCTAGAAAAAGAATTCCCCGAGTCTCAAAGTGCTGGTGCCCAAATTAAAATAGTTTTTAAAGCTCCAAAAGATCAGACATTAGATTCGGAACAGATAAATAAAGTGATTACGGATACTTTGTCTGATATTAAAAAAGATGATTCAAATGTTGAATCAATTGCAACCCCTATGCAACTTAAAAATTTAACCAAAGATAACACCATGGGTTATGCTGTTGTAAATTATAAAAATGATGCTGAAGATATAAAGGAAGCATCTAAGAAGAATGTATTAAACAAAATTGAACAAACTCGTGACGAGGGAATCCAAACGGAGTTAACCGGTGATGTGAAATTTACTGTAGTCGAATCAAATGGTGAATCGGAGGCTATTGGAATAGTTATTGCCTTTATAATTTTGGCGATTACCTTCACATCTTTCTTAGCAGCTGGGATGCCTATTATCACTGCTATTATAGGGTTAGGAACTGGAATGCTCGTAGTAATGATAGGCTCTAATTATATTGAATTGCAGGATCTATCGCTTTCAGTGGCTATCATGTTAGGAATAGCCGTTGGAATTGATTATGCTTTATTTATTATGACTCGATTTAGACAACAACTTGGTGAAGGACATTCCGTTAAAGAATCTATTGCTATAGCAACTGGAACTGCAGGGAGTGCCGTTGTTTTTGCTGGTATCACTGTAATAATTGGACTTCTTGGATTATCTGTCATGCAGATTCCTTTTTTAACCAAGATGGGAGCAGTATCATCTATTAGTATATTATGTGCTGTATTGGTTTCCATTATCGTACTTCCAGCCATACTAGGAATTGTAGGGCATAGATTTCATCCTTCTACAGGAAATAAATTCTTGAAAAAAATTACAGGTGCAAAAGAAGGCAAAGTACCTTCGAATAAATGGGGAAAGCTTGTCACAAAGCATCCGTTGGTTATGTCTTTCCTGGCAATTGCATTCCTTGCTGTCATTAGTATTCCTTTTTTCCATATGAACCTAGGACTGCCTGATGATGGGGATACCATGTCAAAAGATACAACGGAAAGAAAAGCATATGATCTCATGACAGAAGCATATGGAGAAGGTGTTCACTCTTCTCTAGTTGTAGCAGCAAAAATAGATAGTAAAAAACAAGACCCACAAGAGACACAAAAAGCAATGGCGGAGATTACAGAAGAAATTGGTGGATTAAAGAATGTTAAGAGTGTAACGCCAGCTTTCCCTAATTCTTCTGGTGACGTTTTTATTATCACTGTGACCCCAAAAACGGGACCAAATGATATAGAAACAAAGGATCTTGTGAAGCATATTCGAGAAAAATCGAATACAACAAAAAAAGAAAATGACATTGAGTTATTAGTTACTGGTACAACGGCGGTCAATATAGATATAACAGAAAAGCTAAATACAGCATTACCTATATTCGCAGTGCTTGTAGTAGGACTGGCATACGTTCTTTTAGTGTTAGTATTTAGATCCCTACTACTTCCTTTAAAAGCAGTAGTAGGATTCCTGCTTTCATTGGCTGCAACACTAGGATTTGCTGTGTTTGTTATTCAAGATGGAAATCTTCTTGATTTATTTGGTTTCCCTTCTTCTAGTGCAATTCTTGCCTTCTTGCCAATCCTTACAATTGGTATCCTTTTTGGCTTAGCGATGGACTATGAAGTGTTTCTTGCAAGTCGTATGCGGGAAGTTTACACGCATACAGGCAATCCAAAGGAAGCTATACTTGCAGGGATGAGAGACAGCGGAAAAGTTGTAGCTGCAGCAGGATTAATCATGATAGCTGTATTTTTTGGCTTTATGCTTATGCCAGACCCAATGGTAAAGGCTATAGGTATGAGTCTAGCATTTGGAGTTCTATTTGATGCTTTTGTGGTTAGGCTGACTATTGTTCCGGCAGTTATGACATTGATGGGGAAAGCAGCTTGGTATATGCCAAAATGGCTAGATAAGATTCTTCCAAATATAGATGTTGAAGGGGAATCTATCTTGCATAAATCAGAAAGCGAAGATAAAAGAGTGGGATAAGTGTAGCTATGAGTTAAAATTTGATAGAAAATATCGTTTAAACCAACATGTTAAGGCAAATAAAAAGAATCCATTTTGAAAAAGATTTGATATGCTCCCCATTAGGTAGACAGATAAAAAATAAAACTCTGTTTATTAAAGTAAGTAGTTCAGTTTTTGTGGAGAAACAATTAAAATAGCATACGAATTATAAGGCTAAATCACATATCGATTTAGCCTTTAATTTTTATTGATATTTGTAGAGTTCTATACCCCGCTTCTCGATGAGGGTGAGCACCCTGGTGACGTGGACAGACTCGCAATGGGCTTGGCGAGCGTTGAGCACGTTGTTCATACTTCCCAAGAAGCCAGCATCGACATCGCCTTGCCAGCAACTGTTCTGGAAGTTTTCAGGCGCGGCATGAAGGCTGGTCATGCCAATGATAGCTTCATCAGCCTCATTGAAATCTTCAAAAATTCCGATATTCGTTCATAAAAAATAGGCCATTCCTTTCGGGATGGCCTTTAAAGGGGCGCGGAAACATCGCCATCATTTTTGAAAAAACCACGCTAAGCAAAAAATACAATGAGTTGCCTATATGGATAGCTCATTTACATAATTATCGAAAGCGGAAGTTAAAAGTTTTTAGTTTCTTGCTCAGTTAAAGCCACCCGTTAGTTAAACAACAGAAGGTTTCTTAGTCAAGAACCGCTCCAATCGTATTACGGTATTAAATTACCTATCATAAGGTTCGAGCTTCAAAATAAATTCTTCAACATCCTTGGCTCTCGCGTTGGAAAAACCCTTATCTTCAGAGATGATTTTAAACCTGCATTTTTCCAATACCCTAATGGAGGCGAGGTTATCTTTAGCGGCACGGGCATAGAGCGGGCGTACCTTAATATACTCCAGAAACTCTGACAACGCTTTAGTTGCAATACCATAACCCCAATATTCCTTCCCAATCCAGTAGCTTACTTCGGGTTCGCCGAACTGTTCAAAGTTCGAGACGTGTCCAGTGACAATGCCATTGAATAATATAGTCTTAATTGTGATAGTCTCGTCAGCAATATTTTTTTTCCAATGGTCAAAAAATGCGTGCTTATCAGTGGGGTCTTTAGCTGTAAAAGCAGCCATATAGTTCGCCGTTGAATCTAGTTGTTGTTCGAAAAAGATAGGAAGATCTTCCTCTGTGATATCTCGTAGCTTCACTTCGCTTTTGCTAATGGATTCCATATAATTCACAAGCTCCTTAACATATTTTTGAATATTAATTCTTCCAAATTTAGAGAAATTCCTTCTTCAACTAACCTGCCCTTTAGTTGAAGAAGGAACAATGCATATTGTATACATGTTCAGTTAACATAACCCGTCATTATCGGGATTCAATGTATTTAGAAGACTATTAAAAGTCCTCCAGATTGTTTAACCGGAGGACTTTTATGTCTAAATAATTCTCGATACAGGAAGTTAATCTTTTTAATATAAGTCTAGTTTAATATTAATGATTTAGTTCAAAGTGTTCCTCTTTAAGTTCCATGATCTCAACGTCATTATTTAAATCTTTTATACGTTCAACTAAGCTCTTTACTCCATATATTTCAGTAAAAGTATGACTTCCAACTATAAGATTAATTCCTACAAATTGAGCATATTGAATTGTGTATAAAGTTGCTTCTCCAGTAATGTAAGCATCACATTCTGCTTCTACTGCTAGTTTGATGTAATTTGAAGCGTGACCTGCACCTGTTAATACTCCTATTCTTTTTATTTCTCTTTCGTTATTTCTCCAACTTCTTATTGGTTCATTTAGATTCGTTTGCATTCTTTGAACAAGTGTTGAAAAACTTATTGGTTTATTAAATTCACCAATTCCAGGATTATCTCCATTATCATAAAAGGAATGTTGTATTAGATGATCAACTTCAATAACATTCATTAATGACGTACAAGTTCCAAACTCAACAAAATCTAGGGGACCATGTATATAAAAGTGGCTAATGTTGTGTTCTCTCAGTTTCTTTACACATTCATCTCTTAATCCATAGATAAAATCCCAAGCATCATGATGTGTAATAATTAAGTCTACTTCTTGCTGTACAGCTTGTTCGATTATTTCAGGTGAGATATTAGTTGAATAGCAATTTTGTGAATTGAATCATTGGAGGTATTAAGAAAATCATAGTCATCATCAAATTCTTCTAATAATTCTTTTTTAAATAATTTTTTGATAGTATCTTCGAATTGTTTCAAGTTCATGTTAAGAGCTCCTTTTTCCATAAATTAGTTATTTTTATTTAAGCTATTATAAACCTTAGTTAGAAAAATAAGAATACTCAAACTTCCATGCGCTTGATTTTGTATACTCTATTCATGCTCGGTTAAGTCGGGTAAGCGAGGGGCATCACTGCCCCTAACTCCCCTAAGAACCGTACGTGACAGTTTCCCATCATACGGCTCAAGCCTTCTTTTTGTCCGGTCACAGTATCATTGTAGGCAGGGTAAGTGGACGAGTCGTGCATTTCCATTAGGCTGTGAGTGACTTTGATGAATGGATATATCCTTTACAATGACCTTTTCTCCATTTTGCAGAGGACATTTACATATTGCACAGCGGTACCCCTGTTTTCTAGCCAGCTTCATTCTATCCATTGTATTCTCTAGGTCGAAAACCTTATGGTCTCGCTTTTCCCAGTATTCCTTGAGAGTAGGGTTGTCAGGACTGTTTTTGTACATAACCATAACGTGTCTTTCAATCTTTATCCATGGCATATGTAGTAGCTGAATATTTGTCTTCGGGCAGGTTGGAACCCATACATTCCCTCCATGATGCGGGGCTTTATAGTATCGTATTCTAATCCATTTCCATGACTTTTTAGGATGTAATTGTCTGAGATGTTTACGTATCTTCCAGAATACATAGTTTGCTATCTTACTAAATATCCTTTTAGACACTACATGTTTCCAATATTGTCCGTAACCCCTGATAACTGGATTCAATACCCGAATAACTTCACCAATAGGTTGTCCTTTCATAGTGCGAAGTGTATCTCTAATCTTCCCTTTAGCTTTCTGTATGCCGCTCTTACTTGGTTTAATAAACAATTTATTCCCTTGCCATGTCTTGTACTGTCGGATTGAAAATCCTAGAAACTCAAAACCTCGCTCGATGTGTGTAACCTTCGTTTTTTCTGGGCTTAGTTCCAGTCCTCTATCTTTCAGATAGGGACAGAGTCTCTCATATATGGACTGGGCTTGCTCTTTTGTTTCCGTTAGGACGACAAAATCATCTGCATAACGCACAAGAGCTATTTTACAAGCGGGATGGATAATGTAGCTTCCATTGGCTTTGTAATTCTTTTTGTAAGTGATACCTAATATTTCTTCCATTCCATGAAGTGCGATATTAGCTAATAAAGGTGAGATAATTCCTCCTTGTGGAGTTCCTTCCTGCGTCTCAGAGAAAGTATTTTGTTCCATGTACCCCATTTGAAGCCATCTTTCTATAAGTGGGCTCCCGGGGAAATTGGCTAATTGTTTGAGTATCCAATTATGATTCAGATGGTCAAAACATCCTTTGAAATCTCCTTCAAATATCCATTTCTTCTTACTACCCCCGTTAATCCTGTTGAAGATACTACGTATGGCATCATGTGTACCTCTTTTAGGACGGAAACCATAAGAATTTGCTTCAAATCTAGATTCCCATTGTAGTTCTAATGCGTTTCTGACCATATTTTGATATACTCTGTCTTTTATTGTGGGAATACCTAAAGGTCTTAACTTCCCATTCTTTTTGGCGATGTATATACGTTTCGCTGGTTTCGGATGATGTCGAAGGATATTCTGCTTTCTAAGTTGCTCATATAATTGATTTCTTTCCCTCCGACTTAACGCTGTATGTTCATCTACTCCAGGTGTTCGCTTTCCTTTATTCTGTTGCGTCACCCTTCTAATGGATATTAGTAAGTTCGCCTCACTCCGTAGGAGTAAACGTTGAAGTTTTCTTACCTTTCTACGTTGATTTGACTGTTCGGCACGATAAATTCTTTGTCGTAACTTCGTCACATACATTTGAACTGCTTTCCAATCCGTTGAGTTCCACTCTGTATATGAGACGTGCGCCGACGCTCGTTCTGAGGTGTTCATAACTGCACGCTCCTATTCGTCAGAAGATAACTTACAGATATATTTCCGTGTTGAAGACCTATAAGAAGTGGGCTCTCTTTCGAGCTTGTCATGGGATTGTCCGTGAGGACGACAATATCCGTTCAGTTATACTTGTTGTTTTTCTGTTACCTTTCGGAACAACGGCATTCGCTTTTTCCTATATCCTTTACCCTCTGTCACATCGCTTGACTTTACAGTCTCACTACTGATTTCTCAGATGACATAGGGCTTACCAAGTTTCACATTCCACAGATGCGGTAGGGTTAGGTGGACTCTTTACTCCGGACAAGACGCGGCAGTGTTATGAGCCTGCCTTTCCTCTTGTCAAATACCCAAGCAAGGCTGTACATTATCTTGGGCTAATGGTTACGAAGCTTGCAAGTCTTCACTTTCGTTCACCATACCTATCTTCTCCTAGCAGTTTTCCAGACCATGTACTGGTCATCTGTTTCCGCATTTCCTCATGCAACCCACAAGCCCGTTACCAAGCTTGCAGTTTCGGACGGAGATGGTCTTAGCGTCTAGACTAGTAGCGAAAGCTACACTGTAAGAATGCGACTTCTTGTCGCACCATAACGCATCATTATCGGTAGCAAGAAGAAGGCGGATCCTTATTCTCACAAAGAATTCGCCTTTTTCTTTTTTCTATGACTTTATTCATTTTTTTATACAAACCTATCCTAGTGCAGTTTTAGGGTTCTCTTTTGTTACTGAATTAGCCGAAAAACTGTATAAAACCTTGTATACTCTTAGCGTGTTTTTTTTCCGAAATGCTAGCGGTACCCCGTTTTGGATAGATTTCTTGCAAAATATGTACCTAGAGCAGTATTTAAATTTAAATGTGATACGATAGTTATATATTCGTTTTGCTAGTAAAAGGATATGAGTGTCGATAAAAAACCACATAAAAGTAACTGGAAGAACCCTTCAAACAAATAGAAAATGGTCATATCTCAAGCAAAAACAAAAAGAACATATTTCTAATTGGTTACGTAGAGAATATACACAGTTTGTAAAAATACTTCATAGAAAACCTAGAAAGTATGAACATGATGAGATTCTTCATGAAGTGATGGATCAAATACAGGAACGTGAAATTTGGATTCCTTATGGTGAAGTAAAAAAATATTATCTAAGCAAAATAGGAAGAGGGTTTAGAAAAATAGAAAGTGAATGGGAAACACAAATATCCAACAGTGAAAAGCAACAGATATTAGAGGAAGAGTAAATACAAACAAACCAGGGGGCGTATTTCATGTTTAATTTACAAGAAGATATGTATGAACAATTGAAAGAGAAAAAAGGGGAAGTTACTGTATATTTAAAGAATGGCGTTCCAGTACGTGGGCAGATCCTTGCAACAGATAAATTTACCGTCCTAATGATGGTTCATGGTAAACAACAACTAATCTACAAACAAGCAATCTCTACACTTACTATGTAATAGATACTGGGCTTATGTAAGGATTTCTCAATATCATATTATTAATATGTAAACTATAATATAAGTAACTCTTTTTATTGTTTATATTTTGTTATTTCCTGTTGCAGAATCCTTATAATATTATAAGGATTCTTTTTTGTATCAAAAAATCTACAAAGAAAAAAGATAAGATCGGCGAACACGATCTTATCTTAAGTACAAGGAGTAAACAAAAGAGATAACCATCATATTGTTATTATGGCGTACCGCCAACATTTTAACGGAAATATACGCTAAGGGGTTAAATTTACGAATATCATAGATGGGCATCAATTCGCCCTAGATTTACATGTAACGATTGGAAACTTGAAGAAAATACAGGAGAAAATACTTCGGAGACAAATCGAGAACGACCTTTATAAAGAAACACTCCCGAAGGAGTGTTCATCGTTTCAGTTCAAAAAGGTAAAATCCGTAGTCTGTGGAAATACCTTCATAACCCATTTGTCTAAGCATTGCAGTAATGTTACCACGGTGATATGTGCCGTGATTAACCACGTGCCTAATGAGATCGTTGTAATTAGCCCGCAACTCACCGAATTTAAGCGGATACTCAGATATTGTCTCTAAATCAGATTGATGGTTCAAAATAAACTCTTCATATCGAGCCGCTATTTTATCAAAGTAAGCCTCAAATGCATCGAGCGTGGCATCGTTTACCTCTTCACGCGAGCTCGTCATTGCAGCATAAATGTCCTCAGGACTTTCATGGGACATTATGCTTATCCAAGTGTTATCTACAGAATAGATATGTGCCAATGCGTCACTGATGGTAGGAAATACACTTTTTAGTGGTCTACGATACAGATCATCAGGAAGTTCCTTTAAATGATCAAAAACTCTTTTATTAGCCCAAACATGGTAACGAAATAGCTCAAGCGTATCGTTCATTATATCCCTCCTAGATTCTGATGTTATTTCGGATGGTATAGTGTTCTATACATCGAAATGGATTCTTCAACTATTATACACGATTTTTTTTCGGATGGAATCTCTCGGCCCTTTTTCCGTTAAGTAGTTTACGCATCTTTTTCCCTCGCAATTAAAATTTAAAACAACAAAAGATAAACTTTTTCCTGTATATAAATAATTTTTGAAAATAATTTAATTAATTAAATATATAAATATTTTAACATTTATTCTTATAAATAAGGTAAGTTGCAGGTTTAGTGAAAAAAACAAATAAAAATTTTAGAAAATACTTCTAAAAAACTTAGTTTCTCAGTTAGAAATAACAATAATTCAAGTAGAAGTATTATTTTCGAATTTTATAAATATTGAACAAGGGAGAGGAGATATTTTTATGGATTCAAAAACTTATGAAAAGCTACAGGCATTACGTAGATATAAAGAGCCAATTCAGGCAGTATTGAGAACGGTTAAAAGAAACGATAAAGACGATCCAGATACTGAATATGCTGAGTTCGCCCTTGAAAACGGAAAGATTATAGGTATTTGTAAAAAAGAGGACTTCTCTGATTACTCTTTTAGAAGTATTACACAATTTACAGGTAATATTTTTAACGTAGTAATTACTCAAATGCCTGATGAACTGGATGTAAATAAAGTTCAGGTTTCAGTAAAAGAAGCTAGTAGGAGATCTGCAGATGCGTTAATTCGTGAGTTAATAGAATTGGAGCAAGATGAAAGACTTCAAGAACCTACTTACGAAGCTGAGGTAACTGGATATAACATGAATGCTCAAGTTCCAACTATATTCTTACGCATTAATGGTGCGGAATGCTTTATGAAATTACATGAACTAAACTATGGAAGAGTGTATAAAAACGCTGTGGATCGCTATGCGCCAATTGGTGAACGTATCCCAGTTAAGGTTCTACAATTTAATCCAGAACAGCGACTAATCCACGTATCTAGAAAGGCAGCCGTGGAAAATCCTTATCAGTTATTATCTGAATTAGCTGAGGGGGATACAATTGTAGGAAGGGTTGTAAATGTTGACCCGCGTTTTGGAGTTTTTGTTGAATTGGATCAAGGCTGCACAATTAAAGGAATTGTCCCTAAAACAATCGAACAGCCAGTATTGGATGACGTAGTAAGTATGAGAATTGTAAGTGTGGATGTGGAAAAAGAGAGAGGGTCGGGGGTTATCTTTAAGTTTCCTTTTGGACGCAAAAAAGTTAACGATCCAACGGCGTTTTTATATAACTAATGAGTGCGCCGCAGGTTTCCGTACAAGAGAATGGAAAGGCGGTTCAATATTGGCTTAATAGGGACGAATCTTTATCACTTTGGGATGATCCCTCTTTACAGGGGGGACCAATTCTCCCAGATAAATTTAAACCGCTCACAGATTTACGTAGTATTTATGACAGAATTAATTCAGGATTTATAAATGAAAAGGACAACTTAATACTAAAACTTATTTGGGATTCATTAGCGATTACTGAAGCCCAAATTAAAAATTTTGTGGAATCTAAAATTAGTAGGTCTCAGGTTTCAGAATCGCTGAAAAAACTGGTACTGTATGGATTTGTTAGTCGATGGGAGATAAAATCGGGGCTATTTCCGGATCAACCCAAAACCTCTGCTCCAATCACTCTAAATACTGCTGGTCATTTAATGATGTGGGCTTATCATAACCGCAATACAAACTATTCTTTAAAGCCAGAACAGTGGTTAAAACTTGGTGTAGCAGGGGTACAAAGATTTGTTACTATGAATCAAATAAAATATGAGTTTGCTATAGGACAACAGTTATTAAAAAATTGGTGCTGGTATCCGAAGTTAATTGGTACTGGTAATGGATATAACCCAATTGCTGTTGGAGAAATTAAAACTCCAATTGGAAATCAAAACTTCATATTTGAAAGGGTGCAACAAGGCCAGCGATATGCACAACATTTAAAATCGCGATTGAAAATTTGGGAAGATCAAATTCAAAATGGACCTAATAATTTATTGAATTTCGAAAACACGAAGAGTTTACCAGGTATTTGTATTCTATCTATATCTAATCTTGCTTTAGCAGAACATGTAAGAAAGGAGCTCATGTTAGACTTACGTAAGATTCCTATAATGCTTGTAATAGATGAATGTATTCACAATGAGGGATTCGCAAAATCATTTTATGTCTCAACTCAAAGCGGCATTCAGCAAGCACCATTACCATTTTTGAGATAACAAGAGCTGCTTCAGGTAAATATGCTGAAGCGGCTCTTTGGTGTAATAACGATGAATCGATGTTCAACTCAATTTTTGTTTGTAATATATCTAATTTCATTTCTTATAGATATCAATTAGAGTTGTTTTGATGAAAAAACAAGGTGTTGAATAGATAATTCAAGAAGGCTTTTCTATTTTTCCCTAGAATGAACAGGAATGTATAATCTAATTTCCCTAAATATGGAAAGGAGGCAGTAAAATTTGAACAGGAAAATTTGGTTTATATTTACTTCTTTAGCTGTTTTAGTAGCTAGTTATGTTGTTGTCCAATATTTTATTATGGATGGATTTCAAACAGGACTTGTCAAAATGAAGCTTATGTTTGTATCTAAATTAAGTAATTTTTGGTACATTATGTTATTTATACATATTACAACTAGTATAGTAGCATTAGTAATCGGCCCGTTTACATTATCCACAAAATTTAGAGGAAAGAATATCAACCGTCATCGAATAGTTGGGAGAATCTATATGGTTGGTATATTATTAGGCGGCGTTTCAGGACTGTACTTATCCTTTTACGCTATGGGGGGATTGGTAGCAAAGCTGGGTTTCGGTTTGTTATCCGTATTTTGGCTAACATCAGCATATCAAGCATTAAATAGAGTTAAGATTGAACTACCCCCACTTTCACTTCGTTTAGAAGTGGGGGATTCCTAAGTAAAGAGTTCTATCGAACTCTAATTTATTAGGCTAACCCCGCAGTC
>NZ_JBNNUF010000032.1:0-14849 GCF_050279465.1 Bacillus sp. NPDC094077
GTTTGTCTAGCATCTAAAATAAAAATTGACGTTTCACGTTGTTTGTTTCGTTTAGTTTTCAAAGTTCAACATCGCGTTTCAGCGACTTTTATAATTTAACATTTCTCATTAAATCTGTCAACAACTTTTTTATTTCGTTGCTGACGACGCTTATTAATTTACCATATTAATCATTTCTTAGTCAATAACTTTTAAAAAAAATGCCAAAATAATTTTATCTTGGCATGATATACAGCTTAATAATTACTAATGCAGCAACACCTGGTAGACCTAATAAACTCGTTATTGTCGCTGTGCCTGCATTAATCGGGATATGAAAATCAAAATATGTTCCTGCAACATTTACGATAAAGAGTAATGCAATTCCTAAAGTAACATGGAAGAGCGCCTTTCCTATAAAACGTAATGGTTTAGAAGAAACACCAAAAACAAGGAAAATAAAAACAAGAGAAAGAATACCAACAATAATAATTGTAGAATTCATTTTTTCCTCCTTATGAATGACCTATACATATCTATTTGTATGGGACAAGACAATAAAAAAGAACATTTATCATATAACTCCATTGATTCATCTCGCTAGCCTTTAATCAGTAATATTCCCTTCCTCAATATAAACCATCAAAATCCTCAATGGTTCTTTCAAAACAAAGCAACCCCTCAGTTTTAACAAATAAAATAAAAAGTCCTGCTTAAAAAAGCAGAACCTTTTACCATTGCTCCATTTTTACAGGACGACGCTTTGCTTCTTTTAACAAGAAGAAATATTTCGCCTCTGCTATTTTCAAAGAACAAAGTACATCTTGAGATGGTTCAACACTTTGTTCGACCATTCTCTTCTGACGTAACCATTCATTCTTCACTTTTTCCAATAGTACAATTAGCTTATCATCATACTCTTTACGCAATTTACCCTTTTTTTGAAAGAACATTTTTGTTTCTCCTCTTATACTTCTCTACGACCTTCTAACGCTTTCGACAGTGTCACTTCATCTGCATATTCTAAATCTCCACCAACTGGTAGACCATGTGCAATACGAGTTACTTTAATACCTGTCGGCTTTAAGAGGCGGGATATATACATCGCTGTAGCTTCCCCTTCAATGTTAGGATTTGTTGCTAATATCACTTCTTGTACCGTTTCATCTTGCAGTCGCTTTAAGAGTTGTGGGATGTTAATGTCTTCCGGTCCAATCCCTTCCATTGGAGAAATCGCACCACGTAACACATGATATACACCTTGATACTCTTTCATCTTTTCCATCGCAATTACATCTTTCGGTTCTTGCACGACACAAACAACTGATTGATCTCGATGCGAATCATCACAAATATAACAAGGGTCGCGGTCAGTAATATGTCCGCATACAGAACAATATGCTAAATCTCGCTTCGCATTCACAAGTGCTTTCGCAAAACCTAACACATCATCTTCTTTCATATCTAATACGAAAAATGCCAATCGAACCGCTGTTTTCGGTCCGATTCCTGGCAACTTCATAAAACTATCGATTAATTTTGATATTGGTTCTGGATAATGCATATATCAATATCCTCCTAGAACATTCCACCCGGTAAGTTTAAGCCTTTTGTAAATTTACCCATTGTAGAGTTTGAAAGTTCATCAGCCTTTTTAAGTGCATCATTTGTTGCAGCTAGCACTAAGTCTTGTAACATTTCGATATCTTCTGGATCTACAACTTCTTCTTTAATTTTCACTTCAAGAACTTGCTTATGACCATTTGCAATAACAGTAATCATTCCGCCGCCAGCTGTACCTTCAACTGTTTTTTCGCCAAGCTCTTCTTGTGCTTTTGCCATTTCCTTTTGCATCTTTTGCATTTGTTTCATCATGTTATTCATATTTCCCATTCCGCCACGCATCATAATTAATTCCTCCTAATAATAATCACTCTTTTATTTCAATAAGTTCTTGCCCTACCAATTTTACTGCTTCTTCTATGAGAGGATCTTCTTTTTGCTCTGGGCCTTCTTCAGAATCCCCGCCTTCGCGTTGTAAAAAGTCCTCCCGAATTTTACCCCATTCACTTTTTGGGATAGCAATCATATTTAACTTTTTACTTAGCAATTCAAAAAGAATTTGTTCCAGCGTATCCATTGCTTCGCGATTCTCACTCGCCATTTTACAATGAATCTCATATTGAAACGCTAACACATAAGTATCATCTGAAGCCGCTACTGGCTCACTATTTTCTAATAAAACAGCAAATGCCACTTTGTTATAAGATTTGAGTCTTCCTAACAACTCACCCCATACAGCTTTCAATTGTTCTAAATCTTGACGCTTCGCCTGCTTCAACACTTCATTTACACGTCCAACAGGAATTTTCATACTTCCTGTTCTTACTGGTTTTGGTGTTGCACGCGTCTCTCTTACCTCTGGTTGTACACCAGCTGGTACACCATTCTTTTTAACTTGTTCTAATTCTTTCTCCAGTTGCTGCATCCTGTTCATAATTGCTTGTAAACGATCTGCACCGTTTGTTTGCATCATAAACTGCTGACACAGTTGCACCATCACAACTTCTAAGAAAATCCGCGGATGGTTTGTCCACTTCATCTCTTGTTGTCCCTTACTAAGGCTATGAATAATCTCATAGATTACTTCCGGCTGCATTTCTTCACTTAACATACGGAATTGCTCATCTACAATTACTCGTTCCAACATATGTTCTAGTTGTGGTGAAGTTTGATATAAAAGCATATCACGATAATAGTAAATGAAATCTTCCATAAAGCGAACCGGATCCTTCCCTTTACTCATCATCTCATCTATGATGCGCAATGCCCTTGATACATCATTTTCACGTATACATTCTACTAGGTTACCTAAATATTGCTGAGAAACAGAGCCTGTTACAGCTAAAACATCTTCTGTTGTAACTGCATCATCACTATAAGATATGGCCTGATCGATAAGACTAAGTGCATCACGCATACCACCCTCGGCCGCACGCGCAACAATTTGTAATGCTTCCTCTTCTACTTGCGTACCCTCATTTGTCACAACCGTCGATAATCTCTCGACAATATCATTTACTGATATCTTTCGAAACTCAAATCGCTGACACCGTGAAATGATTGTAGGTGGAATCTTATGTGGTTCTGTTGTCGCTAAAATAAAGATAACATGTCCTGGCGGCTCTTCTAAAGTTTTTAAAAGCGCATTAAAGGCACCCATAGAAAGCATGTGAACTTCATCAATAATGTATACTTTATATTCTACAGCACTTGGAGCATATTTTACTTTATCTCTTATATCTCGAATTTCATCTACACCGTTATTTGAAGCCGCATCAATTTCTAATACATCTGAAATAGATCCTTGTGTAATCCCTAAACAAGAAGGACATTCATTACAAGGTTCAGCTACCGGAGCATGTTCACAGTTAATTGCTTTTGCAAATACTTTTGCAATCGTTGTTTTCCCTGTTCCCCTCGGACCAGAAAATAAATAAGCATGTGAAACTTTCTCTTGAAGAAGGGCATTTTGCAACGTTTTTGTCACGTGCTTTTGACCGACTACATCTTCGAACTTTTGCGGTCTCCATGTTCGGTATAACGCTTGGTATGACACGAAAATACGGCCTCCCTCAAAGGTTATTATCTTATATATTATAACCCATTCTGTTTATAGATTCCAAAAGTTATTTTCCATACAAAAAACCCACCTTTGTATTAAGGTGAGTTTTGTATACATATATAACTGCCGTGCACCTTCTGTCGATTACGTACCATAAGCGTTACTTAAGCAGTTAGCTCGGTTCAGGCACTCCTGCGGCACACGAGAAAACCCGCTTATTGCTGCTTCCTTCCGGACCTGACAAGGTTCACGGGGTCCCGTTGCGCAGGACCCAAACGTCAACACCACTTACTTAAGGCAGGCCTTACAGCAACATAACCTCGAGAAGGGATTCGGCCTCGCTAGAGCGGATTGCGAGTATAGGGCACCGCTACCTCCCCGCTTAGCACGGCAAAGTTAAAACCAATATTCGGTTGCCTTTATTAAAGGCATTATCAGTATAACTTGTTTTTTTATAAAATGCAAATGTGTTAATTCTCGTTGCTTTTTTCTAATTTTTTTATCGCTTTTCTTTTTTTGCGAAGCTCCCTAAAAAAGTTTGTTAGCAACGTACCACATTCTTCTTCTAGTACGCCATGTACTACTTCACATTGATGATTAAAGCGTTCATCTGTTAAAAGATTCATTAGCGTCCCTGCACATCCGCCCTTTGGATCACTTGCACCATATACAACTCTCTTTACTCGTGATAAAACAATTCCACCTGCACACATTGGACAAGGCTCTAATGTTACATATAACGTCGCATCTTCTAAACGCCATGTCCCCAATTTTTTGCACGCCTCATCAATAGCTAACAACTCAGCATGAGCTATTGATCTTTGCTCCGTTTCCCTTAAATTATGAGCAACACTAATTACCTCACCATCTAACACAATAACTGCACCAATCGGTACTTCTTGTATGATTTCTGCTTTTTTAGCCTCTTCGATTGCTAATCGCATAAAATAAATATCTTGATCTTGTTCCATAATATGGTCCTTTCATTCCAAATAAAGTACACTTATTTCCATTTACCATACGTGGGATAACTTTTACAAATTCAATCCACCCTAAAGAAAAAAGAGAGGGGATTACATATGAAAAACACAGCCTTACTCATCATCGATATGATTAATGATTTTCAATTTTCCCACGGGCCCATCCTAGCAAAAAAATGTGAAACCATAACAACTCCTATTTTACAATTAAAGAAAAAAATGAAATCCTTCGGCTATCCCACAATTTACGTTAATGACCATTATCAACTTTGGAGATCTGATATTGATCAGCTAATTACTCATTGTACGAATAAATATAGTGAAAATATAATTCATAAGATTGCCCCTAATTCTGATGATTATATTTTCATTAAACCACATTATTCCGCTTTTTATGAAACACCCTTGAATTCTTTATTAGGTTATTTAAAAATCGAAAATCTCATTTTAACGGGAATTGCAGGAAATATATGTATTCTTTTTACAGCTAACGATGCTCATATGAGGAATTATTCTCTTTATGTACCACAGGATTGTATCGCTTCTAACAACGACCAAGATAATAAACACGCTTTGAAAATAATGGAAGCTACATTAAAAGCAAATATTTTACCTTCATCTCAAATAAAATTTGATTAATACATATCTATTTTCTAACTTTTTATATCAAATTAGTCCGCTCGCTCCCCTCTTGTGCTACAATAATTCTGTTTTGTATTTTTAGTAGTCACTGTAAATTACTGATTGAAAGGAGGAAACAGCGTGACCGGAGTACCATTTATCACGGTTGAAGGACCAATTGGTGTTGGAAAAACTTCACTTGCGAAGGAAATTTCAACTCACATGCAACTCCACTTACTAAAAGAGATTGTTGATGAAAACCCTTTTTTAGGAAAATTCTATAAAGACATCGACGAATGGAGTTTTCAAACAGAGATGTTCTTTCTTTGTAATAGATACAAACAATTAGAGGATATTAACATAAAGTATTTGAATCAAAGGAAGCCTGTAGTAGCAGATTATCATATCTTTAAAAATCTAATTTTTGCATCCCGCACATTAAAAGATTCTCAATATGACAAGTACATGCAAATCTATCGTATCCTTACACAAGATATGCCTGTACCAAACGTTATCGTTTATTTAACAGCTAGCCTGGAAACATTACAAAAGCGAATCGCAATGCGCGGAAGAGAATTCGAAAAAAATATGGATCCAAATTACTTACTACAGCTCACAAAAGATTACGAAACAGCAATGGATGCTTTTAAAAAGGATCATCCAGATATCCCAGTATTGAAATTTAACGGAGACGATATGGATTTTGTAAAAAATCCTGATGATTTAAATGTCATCCTATCTGCCCTTCAAAATACTCTCTTAAAGGAGTCGAAATAATAATGAATTTAAGGCAAAAATATGATATACCAAATGACGCAGTAATCACTATCGCTGGAACAGTAGGTGTTGGTAAATCCACTATGACAACTGCATTAGCTAACGCTTTAGGTTATCGCACATCATTTGAAAAGGTAGATTCTAACCCGTATTTGGACAAGTTCTATGCTGATTTCACACGCTGGAGCTTCCACTTACAAGTGTACTTTTTAGCAGAACGATTTAAAGAACAAAAAAGAATTTTTGAATATGGTGGCGGTTTTGTTCAAGATCGCTCTATCTATGAAGACACTGGAATTTTTGCAAAAATGCATCATGAAAAAGGTACAATGACGGAAACTGATTATGAAACATACAAAGGTTTATTCGATGCTATGGTCATGACTCCTTACTTCCCTCATCCAGATTTACTAATTTACTTAGAAGGTTCTTTTGATGATATCGTTGATCGTATCCAAGAACGTGGACGCCCAATGGAACAACAAACACCAATTGAGTATTGGAAAGAGATGCATGGGCGTTACGAAAACTGGATTAATAACTTTAATTCATGCCCTGTTTTACGATTAAACATTAATGAATACGATATTTTAAAAGATGGCGATTCTATTGAACCAATCATTAAAAAAATTGGCCATTTTTTAAAACAAACACGTAAACTTGTAAAATAAAAAACCCGTGCATATGCACGGGTTTTTCTATTAAATTACTTCTTCTTTGTTGGAGCAATAATTTCACTCTCAGGTTTTCCAGCGTTAATACGCTGACGAACAGTACTTGTACTAATATCGTATGTCTCAGCAATCTCTTTAACAGTCATTTCTTTCCCGTTAATTACCGCTGTTAATACTTTACCTGTACGTTTTGGAGCTGCTTCTTTCTTTACAGCTTCTTTTTTAACCTTTTTTGGCGCCTCTACTTTTGTAGCAGTTTGTTTTACATCACAAGTACAACCACAAAGTTTACGGAATGTATCATCGCTAATAATGCGTGATACGTTTGCACCACTGTTTAAAATTCTATTGTTCTTACAGACAGGACATTGTACATAATATAAAGTTTTTCCATCTAAAGGAAACGTTTGTATAATAAGATCCATGTTGACTCCTTTCATATCTATGAAGATAATCATCGGAATATGAGTGTGTAATAAGGACAAAATCGCCTTACACCATACTTTATGATTGGTTTTAAAATAAAAACTCGTTACGTGTTGGTAACGAGTTCTCCAATCTCCACTTATATGCGCTGTTGTCAATTATATCTGGAGGAGGTAGAGGGATTCGAACCCCCGCGCGACTCTCGCCGCCTGTCGGTTTTCAAGACCGATCCCTTCAGCCAGACTTGGGTATACCTCCATATTGACATCAAATATAATATCAAAAGAAAAACAGTTAGTCAACCCTACTAAAATAAATTATGAGGAAAGGAAAATTTTACTTTCCCTCTCCTACATATAGTACTGACAACGCTCATAATTACCAATCACTCATACCGATGAATGTTTATAAATTTACTTAATAACTGTTTTTCCTCCCATATAAGGGCGAAGAACTTCTGGAATTATAATTGTACCATCTTCTTGTTGGTAGTTCTCTAAAATAGCTGCCACCGTACGTCCAATTGCAAGACCAGATCCATTTAATGTATGAACATGTTCTGGTTTTCCGTTTGGCTCACGACGGAAACGGATATTTGCACGTCTCGCTTGGAAAGCCTCAAAATTACTACAAGAAGAAATTTCACGATATGTGCCATAGCTTGGAATCCATACTTCGATATCGTATTTCTTCGCTGCTGTAAATCCTAAATCGCCTGTGCACATGCTCATAACGCGATATGGCAACTCTAATAATTGTAACACGCGTTCTGCATCATTTGTTAGTTTTTCTAACTCTTCATAAGAATCTTCTGGTTTTACGAACTTTACAAGCTCTACTTTATTGAACTGATGCTGACGAATTAAGCCACGTGTATCACGGCCAGCTGAACCTGCTTCAGAACGGAAACAAGAGCTAAATGCAGCATATCTTATAGGCAATTGCTCTTTATTTAAAATTTCATCACGGTGCATATTTGTTACAGGTACTTCAGCTGTTGGAATTAAGAAGTAATCTTCACTTTCAATACGGAATGCATCTTCTTCAAACTTCGGAAGTTGTCCTGTTCCTGTCATGCTTGCACGGTTTACCATATACGGAGGTAATACTTCTTCATATCCATGCTCATCAGTATGAAGATCAAGCATAAAGCTAATTAAAGCACGCTCTAATCTTGCACCAGCACCTTTATAGAATACGAAGCGGCTTCCTGTTACCTTCCCAGCACGTTCAAAATCTAAAACCCCTAGATCTGTAGCAAGATCCCAATGTGGTTTTGGTTCAAAAGCAAATTCTTTCACTTCTCCCCAAGTACGTGCTACTACATTATCATCCTCTGTTTCACCAACTGGAGCAGATTCATGAGGGATATTTGGGATAGATAACATTAATCTTTCTAAGTCTTCTTCTACTGTACGAAGTTCATTATCAAGATCTTTTACTTTTTCTCCAACTTCACGCATTTCTAGAATTAGAGCTTCTGCATCTTTCTTTTCGCGCTTCAATACAGAGATTTGTTGAGATACTTCGTTACGCTTACTTTTTAGTTCCTCTGTTTGAACAAGTAGTTCTCTTCTTCTCGTATCTAACTCTTCAAAGCGACCAAAATCAGTTAAATCTTCGCCTCTATGCTGTAACTTTGCTTTTACTTCTTCAAAATTTGTACGTAAAAATTTAATATCAAGCATTATATACTCCTCCTTTTATTTTATAAAACACAAAAAACTCCCGTCCCTATATAAAGGGACGGGAGTTAACCCGCGTTGCCACCCTAGTTGAAAGCATTACCGCCTTCCTCTCAAGTAGAAATAACGGCTCTTCACCGGGAATGTTTACTAATCATAAAGATATTCCACATTCCATTCCAGGATGGATTCACAAACTGTTTCTATCGATTTCCACCAACCATCGACTCTCTATAAGAAACGACATTTGTTACTACTTCCTATCAACACGCTTATTTTATAAAATTGTTACCATCAATTTACTATAATCTTATACAAGTTGCAAGTTACTTATACAACTTTTTTCATTTTCGCTTCTTTTACCATTTCTACAAAGTATGCTGTCACACGATGATCCTCCGTTAATTCCGGATGGAATGAAGCAGCTAAAAACTGATTTTGTTTTACCGCTACCATTCGGTCGCCATGCGTAGAAAGTACTTCAACATCATCAGCCACATTTACAACATACGGAGCACGAATAAATACGCCAACAAAATCCTCTCCCACACCTTTAATAGAAAGTGTAGCTTCGAAGCTATCTTTTTGACGTCCGAACGCATTGCGCTCAACTGTAATATCCATAGCACCAATATGCGCTTCTTCATAGCCAATAAGTGTTTTTGCAAGAAGAATCATTCCTGCACATGTACCAAACATTGGTTTACCAGATTTAGCGAATGTACGAAGTGGTTCCATGAAAGCATACTTATCGATAAGACGGCGCATAGTTGTACTTTCACCGCCTGGTAAAATAAGACCATCAATCTCTTCAAGTTGTTCTATACGCTTTACAACAACAGCTTCTGCACCACTTGCTTCAACTGATTTTACATGCTCACGAACTGCACCTTGAAGACCTAGTACACCGATTTTCACCATTTTAAAGATCTCCTTTAATTACCATCCACGCTCTTGCATGCGTTGTTCTGGTAATAACGTTGAAATTTCGACACCTTTCATTGCAGTACCTAATCCTTTAGAAAGGCTTGCAATTAGTTCGTAATCTTCATAATGAGTCGTTGCTTCAACGATTGCACGTGCAAATTTCTCTGGGTTCTCTGATTTGAAGATACCAGATCCAACAAATACACCATCAGCACCAAGTTGCATCATTAACGCTGCATCTGCTGGTGTTGCTACACCACCTGCTGCAAAGTTTACAACTGGTAAACGGCCAAGGCGTTTAATTTCAAGTAGCACTTCATAAGGAGCACCAGTATTTTTTGCATATGTCATTAACTCATCTTCACGTAGACTTGCAACTTGACGGATTTCTGCATTGACTTGGCGCATATGACGCACTGCCTCTACAATGTTTCCTGTTCCAGGTTCACCTTTTGTACGAAGCATAGATGCACCTTCTGCAATACGACGTGCAGCTTCTCCGATATCACGGCAACCACATACAAATGGAACTGTGTAATCACGTTTATTTAAATGGTATACCTCATCAGCAGGAGTTAATACTTCACTCTCATCGATATAGTCTACCCCTAATGATTCTAATACACGTGCTTCTACAAGGTGACCGATACGACATTTTGCCATAACCGGGATTGACACAGCACCCATAACTTCTTCAACAATTGTTGGATCTGCCATACGAGCAACGCCACCTGCTGCACGAATATCTGCAGGTACACGCTCTAATGCCATAACAGCAACTGCGCCTGCCTCTTCTGCAATCCTTGCTTGTTCAGCGTTAACTACGTCCATAATAACGCCGCCTTTTTGCATTTCTGCCATTCCACGTTTTACACGTTCTGTCCCTGTTACATTTGTCATGTACAAAAACCCCCCTAGGTGATTGCTTTCCCCGTTAAAGGAGAAAATTAAGAATACTCTTACATTCTACCATTAACTATCTGATGCTTGTCTACTATTTTTTCATAAAGTCGGTATGAAAAATAGGAATAAAAAAAGCTCCTACAACGAGGAGCTTTTAAAACCAACCTTTTACTGTATCAACAGCACCATTCCACATATCACCAAAGAAAGAGCCGATTCCACGCATAGAGCGAGTAAACCAGTTTGCTTCTTCTACTGCTGATTTTGTTACAAGATCAACTTGTAATGATTTACCAGATAAAAATCCAGGATCATTTGTATCTTTTGGTGTGATGACCATTTGACCAAGTGCAGCTCCCTTTTTAATAGGTGCTTCTTGTCCCTTATTTGCTTCTTTTAATTTTGTTTTATAAACATCTTTACTTCCTTTTGGTACTGGAAGTGAAACAGCTTGTTTTGTTTGAACTGCTACATCTTTATCTTTTGCATTATTTACTCGTACTGTTTCTTGTCCTTTTACTGAAGAATCTTTTTTATACATTTGCTTCATTTCAAAGTTAGCAAATCCATAATCATATAGCTTCTTTGTTTCATCAAAACGTGCTGTATGAGAATTTGTTTTAATAACTACAGAAATAAAACGCATACCGTTTTTTTCAACCGTACCAGTGAAACAATCTCCTGCTTCTGGAGTTGATCCTGTTTTCAGGCCATCTACACCATCATATTGTTTAACTAAGCCTTTTAACATCCAGTTCCAGTTATCCATCTGGATCGGGTACTTCCCACCCTCTTGGAAGACTTTCTTTGGAATTTTCGCTGTGTCTAATACTTTAGGAAAGTCCTTAATAAGATGCTGAGCTAAAATTGCAACATCTCTCGCGGACATTTTATTTTCTTCTTCCGGAGTTGTTCCTTCAGGATGTTGTCCCTTTAGGTCTTTGTTTGTTAAGCCTGTAGAGTTTACAAATTTATAATTTTTTAATCCAAACTCTTTCGCCTTATCATTCATCATTTTTACGAAATCAACTTCTTTTCCTGCCACCGCTTCAGCTAGAGCAATTGTCGCTCCATTAGCCGAATAAATTGCCATTGCTTCATACAACTCTTTTACCGTATAAGACCCACCATTTTCTAGCGGAACATTTGATAGTGAACGATCTTGTGAAATTTTATGCGCATATTCAGAAACCTTAATTTTCTGATCCCACTTCAGCTTCCCTTTTTCGACCGCTTCATTCACTAAGTACTCACTCATCATCTTTGTCATACTAGCAATTGCCAATAATTCATCTGCATTCTTTTGATATACAATTTTCCCAGAATTTGCTTCTACTAAAATCGCTGCACCTGCTTCAATGTTTAAAGCAGCACCTGTTTCCGCTGATGCATTGCCATATGGTGCAAACATGCTACAAGCTAGTGTAAGCACTGTTACCAAAGCAATGAATCTTTTGCAAAACATACCTTTCACTTTTGCTACCCCCAATATCTATGTACTCACATAACCGTTATTCTAACATATTCAAAAAAAAATAGACAGAGATATCAAATCTCCGTCTATTTGTATATGAGACATTATAATGAGTAGTTTGGAGCCTCTTTTGTAATTTGTACGTGATGAGGATGACTTTCACGTAAACCTGCACCTGACATGCGAATGAATTGTGCATTCTCACGTAAGAATTCTAAATCCTGTGCTCCGCAATATCCCATACCTGCACGTAATCCACCAACTAATTGATGAACTGTATCTGCTAAAGGCCCTTTGTATGGTACTCTTCCTTCAATACCTTCTGGAACAAGTTTTTTGTTTCCTTCTTGGAAGTAACGATCTTTACTTCCTTTTTCCATTGCTCCAACAGAACCCATACCACGATATACTTTAAATTGGCGACCTTGGTAAATTTCAGTTTCTCCAGGGCTTTCAGCAACACCAGCAAACATACTACCTAACATAACAACGTGTGCTCCTGCTGCTAAAGCTTTCACCATATCACCAGAGTACTTAATACCGCCATCAGCAATAACTGGAATGCCGTGTTTACGTGCTTCTGTTGCACAGTCATAAACTGCTGTTAATTGTGGTACACCAACGCCAGCTACAACGCGTGTTGTACAGATAGAACCTGGTCCAATACCAACTTTAACTACGTTTGCACCAGCTTCAATTAATGCTTTCGTCGCTTCAGCTGTAGCAACATTTCCAGCAATAATGTTTAGTGCTGGATATTTCGCACGAACTTCTTTTACTTTTTCAATAACACCTTGAGAATGCCCATGAGCTGTATCAAGTACAATTGCATCTACGCTCGCTTTTACTAATGCGTCGATACGAAGCATTGCATCAGCCGTTACACCAACTGCTGCTCCAACTAATAAGCGTCCTTGCTTATCCTTAGCAGAGTTTGGGAATTCAATTACTTTTTCAATATCTTTAATTGTAATAAGCCCTTGTAATACACCGTTATTATCAACAAGAGGGAGCTTTTCAATTTTATACTTTTGTAGGATCTTTTCAGCTTCTTCCAGCGTTGTACCAACTGGGGCTGTAATTAACTGTTCTTTTGTCATTACGTCAGAAATTTTGATTGAGTAGTCTTGGATGAAACGCATATCACGGTTTGTAATAATACCAACTAATTTTCGCTCATCTAAATTATTTACTACCGGCACACCTGAGATACGATATTTTCCCATGAGATGTTCCGCATCATATACTTGATGTTCTGGAGTTAAGAAGAAAGGATCTGAAATAACGCCGCTTTCAGAGCGCTTTACTTTATCAACTTGCTCTGCCTGTTGCTCAATAGACATATTCTTATGAATGATTCCTAAACCGCCTTGACGAGCCATTGCAATAGCCATATCCGCTTCTGTTACTGTATCCATTCCTGCACTAATTAACGGGATATTTAACTGTAAGCTTTCAGATAAAACTGTTTTTACACTTACTTCTCTTGGTAATATATCTGACTTTGCTGGTACAAGTAATACGTCATCAAAAGTCAAACCTTCTTTAACAAATTTAGATTCCCACATAATTGTTCCCCCCATGATACCAGAAATTATTATTAGTAGCTTATCAATTGGTTAAAATACTGTCAAGGACGTATATATATGTTAGAATTTTTAGACAATAAAAGGAGCGTAATATATGCATCAAACACATTATACTTGGCAGCAATTAAGTTTCTTCTTTTCATCTCAAAATGTACAACGTTATCTTGCCCGTTGTTATGAAAAATCCTCCATACAAGATGCCGAAAAAAAAAGTTTTGAAAATTGTTATCCCTTTATTTACTACTTAGAACATGGGAAAAATTATTATGAATTATATAAGGCAGCTCCATTTTCCATTCAGCCAATGTTGTTATTTTATGGGATAAGTCAACTTTTTAAAGCTTGCTTGCTAACTATTGATCCTAACTATCCAGAATCAACTACCGTTTTAGCTCATGGTGTTACAACCCGTAAACGAAAAAAACAAGGTTATCAATTTTTAGAAGATGAGGTAAAAATACAAAAAAACGGATTATTTACTCACGTTGCAGAACAACTGTTTCACATGAAACACTTAGAGGCCGAAAAATTTAATATGTTAGAGCTAATGGGAAATATTCCTGAATTACAAAATTTATTTCGTTGTAGTCAAAAAGGATTAACTTTATATAAAATTGATTCAACAAATAAAAATGATCTTTCCTTTTCGGCTAATATACTAGATCGACTACATATGACCAGAGATAGATTTTCACGTTACATCGAATCAACTTGTAAGCATTTATCCATACAACATATCCCTGAAAAAGAGGGCGAATCGAATGTACTTTTTACAGCGCCTATCGATACATGGAATCCCATGTATAGCACCCCTTTATACTATGAGTACCTTACTGATACTTATTATTTACCACTTACAACCGATCCTAGAAATCCTAAACCAGTATTACCTGAGCTCCTTGTTCATTACTTATTGCTCTATAATTTAAGCATGATCTCTAGGTATGAAACTGATTGGTGGTATGACTTACTTGGAAGCTATAGCTCTGAAGATTATCCATTTATTTATCAATTCCTTAATATTTCTGCTCAAAAAATCCCTTACTATATTTCAGTATTTTTACTAACAGAATCCAGCCTATTTCATGGGAAATAAAAAAACACGAGTCAAATGACTCGTGTTTTACGTTGCTTGGCGACGTCCTACTCTCACAGGGACAAGGTCCCAACTACCATCGGCGCTAGAGAG
>NZ_JBNNUF010000033.1:0-13864 GCF_050279465.1 Bacillus sp. NPDC094077
TCGTTTTCCAGGTTCAATTTTCACATCAGAGAATTCTCCACTCAACAAGTCATACTCTAATTGAATTTTCACACCAGCTTTATGACTACATCCTCCGGACTTAATAAAACTCCTGTTGAGGTTTCTAACTGACTACAAAGTTGAGTAAGAGAGGTAGTAGCGATTTGTTGATTTAACCATACACACAAAGATAGAAAATGGTGCCCATGGCACTTACGTTTTCGTTTCATTCCGCCAGCTTCTATAGCTAATTGATTAAGTGTAGCGGGAGACATATATCGATATAACTCTTCGGCAAATAAAGACAACTCTTGTTTTTGATGCATATTCATAAAAAGCACGTCACCCTTTCTCATTAATATAAGAAAATAGTAACGCGCTTTTAATTTCAAGAATAGTCCAAATCCTTAAGTTGATGGATGTGTAGCGGTACCCCTATTTCTTCGAACTGTTGGATAATGCTTAGGATATCTAATGTTTTCCGTCTTAAACGTGAAATACTTTTAACTACAACAGTATCTCCTTTTCGTATCAGAGGTCACCATATCAAAAAATAATAAAAGTTAAAGAAATATCTCCTAAAGGGTTGAAATAGCCAAACAAAAAGGTAAGTCTAATACTTATGGCTTACCTTTGTTACTCGGGATCACCATATTATTGAACTAATTACCGCATTTGAAACATGCTAGAAGAATATAGAAAAATAGCGATTAGAATTCCATAAATTTGGAATTCTAATCGCTCTCGTTTGATATTGTACAAATCATGAATATGAAATAAGGATTTCCAAGTTTTAAAGATAATTTAAATTTTCCAGCGAATGGAATAAAAATCATGTATTTGTTCTATTTTTAATAATTCATAAATTCGTTGAAATGTTCGCATCAAATTCATCTGATGTTTTGGTATCTATTTTTTCCCCATCAATTGTCATCTTTATTTTTTGTTTCTGGTTTGCTGTTACCACCCAAGCATTCGGTAAATAACGATCTTCATGGGATAATGTAGAAGGTGAATTTATAACCTTTCCTCCTAAATATAGCGTAGCAGAAGAACCTCCATCCATAGCCATAGCATTTATTGCTCCTTTTTCATATAGAATATCTTGACACTCTTTTAACGTAGCTCCTATGCTATGTGTCTGCCTACCGTCTATCACTAGAAACATTATTGTACCATCTTCTTTTTGGGCCATAATACTTCGTGGAGCAGAACCCCAACCACCGTCTCCTTCTGTTATCATTTTTTCCCCATTTACAATTAACTGTGGCATAAATCCAGCTGCGGAAACGACTTGTTTATCTAAGAGTTGTTGGGTAGAATAATTTCCTGTTATCATTTGTCCAAACTTTGTTAGACCCGTAATAATTGTAGGGGTATTTCTATCCATATTTGTATCAATGGCTTCCCCATTTTCTATTACTATTCCAGTTGCAACATTTCCTCCACCTCTTCCTGTTTCATCAGCGAATCCACTTGCATTCACAGCAACAAGTGCATGATTACGTTTTGCCATTACACTAATTTTTTCTCCCCTTTTATCACCTTGTGTCCCTTGATGACTAACAAGTTTAACATTGAAAGGGTTACTAATAGTAACTAATTTTCCTTCAAAAAGAAAGCGACTATCTTTGTTACTTTTAATCGTTTCTACATCAATTTCTAATGGCTGATTTTTAAATTCTTCTAATCTTTTTCCTGCTATTTTTTTATAAATAGCCTCATCACTATTTGACCATCTTGGGTGATTAATTCGATCCTGCAGTTCATCAAGTTCCTTTTTGGATAGGAATGTATATTTCGCATATTGTGGATGCTGAGAAGTTAGTATACTCCCAGCAATTGTTCCCCGAAGATCTCGGCCATAGTTTGTGCCAAATAATATCCCTATTCCAATAAGTATCAAAATAGAAAAAAGGATTAAAATTCTTTTAAAGATTTTTCTTAGGTGTTTCATAGTTTTATCCTCCAGCATTAATTACATTCAATGAATCCTTTAAAATATTATTTACCTAAAGATACAAGTGTTTGTTTTCCTCATTCCTGAGTTCTCCACTATGTCTTAGCAAGCAAGCTGAAATACTTATCCTCCATTTCGTATTTATTTCAGTGTATATTCACAAATTTAATAACGTTTTTGCAACCATGAAATAAATTACTAACCCTGTTCCGTCAACAAATGTTGTAATGAATGGACCGGAAACGACTGCAGGATCTAATTTTAATTTTCTCAGAATCAAAGGTAAAACAGCTGCAACAAGAGAGGCCCAAATAACAATAAATAATAAAGTGATTGCCACAACTTGTGCAACTTCTGTTCCAACACCTAACATATAAGCACGAGTGAGCCCAGCTACCCCAAGTGCAAGTCCGAGAAGCATACCTATTGCAAATTCTTTTTTCATTACACGGAAAATGTCTTTAAATTTCACCTCTCCGATACCAATTGCACGAGTAATTGTTGCTACAACCTGTGTTCCTGTATTCCCTCCAGTACCTACTAATAATGGAACAAAGAAAGCAAGGGCAACTACTGTTTCAATTTCGTCTTCAAAATACTTTAGTACTGTACCTGTATATGCCTCAGCAACAAATAGAAGCAATAACCATGGTAGACGTTTGAAGAAAATGCTCCAAATACTAGATTCAAAGTAAGATTGATTTAATGGTTCACTTCCGCCTAACTTTTGGATATCTTCTGTAGCTTCTGCTTCCATAACATTCATTACGTCATCAAATGTTATAATGCCAATCATCTCATTATTTGCTGTTGTTACGGGTATTGCTGCTAAATTATAATTCAGTAGCTTTTTTACAACTTCCTGTTGATCAACCTCAGCGTGTACTGAAATCATCTCTTGAATCATGATAGTAGATAATATCTCTTCATCTGCTGCTAATAATAACTCATGTATGGAAACGATTCCCTTTAGATGACCATGACTATCAAGAACATAAATATAAGATATCGATTCTACATTTTCAGAATGTTCCCTAATGTACTTCAATGTCATTTTTACTGACCAATTCCCTCTAACTGCAACAAAATCACTTGTGACAAGGCTTCCTGCGGTTTCAGGTTTAAAAGCCATTAATTTTTTTACGTTATGTTTTGTAATTTTATTTAGATACGCCATTAATTTAGCTTGTTTTTCCGGGTGAACCGCTAGAAGTAGATCTACTGTTTCATCAATCGGTTGTAAATTTAGTAACGTTTTAGCTTTGTTTTCAGATAAGTGAATTAAGATATTATATTTTTCTTCTGTACTCAAATGTTGAAGAATTTTTGAGCTTTTTAATACAGGTATCTTATCTAGTAATATGACTTGATCTTCAATTGAAAATCGTTTTACTTCTTGCGCAACATCATACGACGGATGTCGTAAAACTTTCTCTGCATCCAAGTTATTTTGGGTTACAAGTAATTCATTTAATAATTTCTTCATGTTAACTCCTCCTCATATTGCTAAGAGAGACTCTAGAGTTTCATGAGTGGTTTTGTGTTATTTTATCTGTCTAAAATTTTTATTTGAGCATTAATAGTTACATTGCAATCAATTCATTATTTAGAACTACCTCCTTTTTGAATATAGACAAGATAAAAATAAATAAAATTAAACAGAAAAACCTTTACTCAAAAAGGAGTAAAGGTTTTTTACAATACAAATAAATGATTATTAAGACAGCTCTGCCAAAATCGCAGAGGTGCCTTTCTATCAAATCGTATACCACTCCCTCGTTGAGTTTTAGCACTGTATAGCATAGGTTTTTATAACCAGCTACATTAAAAAGGGCCTTAATCCGACCGTTCCTGTTGACCCATTGGCGTCTCTCGACATTTTTGGGCAGCAGCGTTTCTCTATACAGGAGCCTCACCTAACAAAGATTATTGAATTACTTCAAAATTTAAACCAGAATTTAATATTTGTCAACTAACTTTCGATTCGATTCATAAAAAATTATTTTATAGAGAAATGTAATTCAATTCTATTGCAAATTTAAAATTCTACTTAAAAGATATAAAATTTAAATACAATTAGTTTGAAGAAATGTTATAAAACAAATGAGATTTCGTATATGAAACTTATTGTTTACGATTCATTTTTAACTTTATAGCAGAAGTTGAATCATTATTCATTCCGTACCTCAAAAGAACATTCTTCAAAAAATCTTCTTTTATGATTAAAATCTTCTTTACTGTTTATCAAATTTATATGGTTAAACTACTTAATCAAACTATACACTACAAGTCGAAAATATGTATCTATACGAGATGATTAAATACATTTTCTCACATCATTTCTAAAAGATTTATAAAGCAATAAAGAATATAAAATTAGCAAGACGTTTACTTGACAGGCAAAAAAAAAGTATTTATGCTTGCTACACGAAACAAATACATAAAATTTATATTGCTAAACCTGTTAGGTGAGGCTCCTATACAAACACAGGCTATTGCCCAAAAATGTCGAAAGACGCCAATGGGTAGAACAGGAATTGTCGGATTAAGGCTTTTCTTAAGATAGCTAAGTAATGAATTTCCATTGCTTTACGTTGTATAGTGCCAAAGCTCTACTAGGGGGAGAAAAGCTTTATTTAGTCATGCCATTTTGAATCCCCCCTAGTATGTAACTAGGGGGGATATTTGCATAAAAAAACAGGGTATAAGCGATAGGATTTTTTAAAAGAAAAAATCCTATTTAATAATTGGTGAAGACAAGATTCTATTCATTAGCAAATGTAATATTAAGCTTTGTTGTAAATCAGGAGGATATTAAAATGAAAAAAATATTAAAACTCGATTATCTATTGCTCCTCCCTCTATTCATAACATGTACTTTAGGTATTATCATGATGTATAGCGCGAGCTCCATTGTTGCTGTCCAACATTATGGTTATAACAGTAGACACTTTGTTGATTCTCAATTAACAAAGCTACTTTTAGGAACAATAGGGTTAATAGTTTGTGCTATTCTCCCATATGAAATATGGAAAAAACGAATAGTCTCAATCTGTATTATGGTTGGAGGGATTTTTTTATTAATTATGGTTTTATGGAAAGGAAAAGTGGTAAATAATGCTCAATCATGGATCTTTGGTATACAGCCAGCTGAGTTTCTTAAATTAGGAACAATACTTGTAACAGCCCGTTTTTTTGCATTACGACAAGAATCAGCTAAACAAGTTTGGATTGGGGGCGGAAAACTTTTATTTTTTTTAGCTACAATTTTTTTCCTGATCTATAAACAACCAAATTTAGGATCTGCACTTTTAATATTAGGTATAGGTTTTGGCATATTTCTTTGCTCTGGAATAAATATAAACCTTATAATTAAAAGAACCACTATTGGTTCTATTTTATGGTTACCTATTTTATATTTTTTGATCCAATATAGTTTGTCAGAAGTTCAAAAAACACGTATTACGACGATCTTCAATCCCTTTGTTGATGCGCAAGGAAATGGATATCAGCTTGTAAATTCTTTTATTGCCATTGGTTCAGGAGGAATTACTGGACGTGGATTCGGAAATAGCATTCAAAAAACTGGTTATCTCCCAGAACCACATACTGATTTTATAATGGCAATCGTTTCTGAGGAACTAGGGTTTATTGGTGTATTCATTATAATGGCTGGAGTATTAGCTATAGTTCTTCGCTCATTAAAAATTGCACAACTATGTGAAGATCCATTCGGAAGTTTTATAGCAATTGGTATAGGGTGTATGATTGGTATGCAATCTGTTGTTAATTTAGGTGGTATTACAGGACTATTTCCTCTTACAGGTACACCATTTCCATTTGTAAGTTTTGGTGGAAGTTCTTTAATGGTTAATTTAATAGCAATAGGAATATTACTTAATATTTCAATTTTCAATAAAATTAAGTTTGATAATTAGAATATATAATCTGTTATATGTAATTCTATTTTTCATAATTACTTTTTTAAAATTATAAAATTTAACCCCATTGAGCAATCTATATTCAAAGAATTGCTAATGAAGTTTTTAAATGTATTAATATTAATACCAAAAAAGGCAGGCATTAATATATGCTTGCTTTCCGTTCTCAAAATCAATTACACCTTAAACAACGTGGGGTAAACCAAATCCAAATGCTGTCTTCTACGCTCTATTATTTTTTAGTTTTCTAAAACAATTTCTGCAATTTCATTAGCATATTTTTTAGAGTCAAATTCATCATAGTTACTTAGTACCACAACAGACAAAGATTCTTTTGGAAACCGGATGAAGTGTGAACGATAACCTGCCCACCTTCCTGAATGTTCCAGGTATCGACAGTTAAAACCTTCTGCAACCCTCAGCCCAAAAGCATAATCTTCATTGGCAATAATCGTTTCTCCAGTTGGAGAAATTTTCGGACCTATTTCGCTCATTCTTTTCACAAGGTCTTTTCCACCAACGGTACCTGTAGTTAAATTTCCTCCCCATTCTACCAGGTCTTCAGCTGTTGTATGAACCGCCCCATCCCCTGTATGTTCCCATGGGCTTTCATAGATCTTATATGTACCTTGCCCATTCTTTGAATATCCTCTAGCAATTGATATAGTAGTTGGGTAGTAATCCACAATTGTTGTGTCTCTCATATTTAAAGGGTCAAAAATACGCTCCTTTGTAAACTGACATAGAGACTTGCCACTTACCTTCTCTACCACTAGTGATAATAATAAATATCCTGTATTGCTATACTCAAATTTTGTTCCAACTGGGAACCTTGCAATTTGATGACTATTAAGGTGTTCTAGCGATTCTTCCACAGTTAATGTATCAGTATATTTAATATTTTCTGCTTCAGCCAATTCCATATAATCAACTAATCCACCAGTGTGATGAATTAGGTGTCTCAATGTTACAGGTTCAGCATATGCTCCTATAGAAGGGACAAACTTTACAATTGAATCATCTAAACTCAATTTCTCCTCTTGTTCTAAGAGTGATATAGAAAACGCTGTAAATTGTTTAGAAACTGAGGCAATATTAAAAATGTTTTTGGTAGTTATGGGTAGATTTTCCCCTATAGAAGCTAAGCCAACTGCACCTTTATAAGTTACTCCGCTATCGAAGCTAGCAATATATGCAAAGCCAGGAGCTTTTGGTGAAAATTTATTATATAATTGTTTAATCGATGTATGTGTCTTTTCATTATATGTATTATTCATCTCAATCACATAACCTTCTCTTTGAATGGTTAGGAATACAATAAAAAAATACTATATATAAAATATCAAATTCTCCTTTCAAAATTTAAACTTTCTAATGCAGTATGCCAAGTACTAAAGGAAAGCAAAAATTATTAAAGAAATTAATAGTCTACTTTACGATTGCTCTTAACAGGTTAAAAGCTTTTACAAACAAATTTTAGCAAACAATGTCTTCCCCCTCTTTTTTTATGACAGTTTTTTTGATTGGAATGAAAGCCAATAGAATTAATTATTCAGGGCTTTTACAGTCACTTTTCCAAAGAAATATATTTAACCCCAAAAATAAACATGGGGCTATTTTGTGTTTAAGTTGATATTCCTATGATACTGGTTTGCTTGACCTGATAGTCATATTTCCGTATGCCAAAAATTTATAATTAAATAGGAAAAACTGTGGAATACGATTTTCCGTTTAGCATCAGGAAAATATCGCTAGAATTCTTCGGCAAGTGAAAACAATTCTTGTTTTTGAGATATATTTATAAAAAGCACGTTACCCTTTCTCATTAATACAAGAAAATAGTAACGTGCTTTTAATTTTAAAAATAGTTCAGGTCTTTTATAATTAATAGAAGTCGGTTGATACCCCTCAGACTTCTATTAATTACACCTCATCGGAGTGCTAACTCTCTTACATACCTTACCAATACAATCTACATATACATCATAAACGCGTCCACTGCTGTCGCACTCATAATGAGACCTTACACATGCACAGCCTGCTGCTTTATTACTTATTCCTAATATTTTCTTTAACATTTTAATCATCCTCTCATTAAAAATATTAAAAACAATTATCTAACAGATTAACACGGATACTTTGTACGAATCGTTTCACATAGCTCATTTACTGTACAATCATAGTAGCGATATACTTCTCTTCCACCCTCGCAAGAATACCTTTCGACAGTACAAGAACATACAGGTCTTAATGGTGCTATACCTAATAATCTCTTTAACATTTTATCCCTCCTATTACATTTAATTGAAAACAACAACTTTAGGATACATTTATTCCCTTTAACTGTCAATAACATTCTGAATAATCAGAAATAAATTAGTAGATTTGTTTATATCACACATTAACCAGTTCTTGTTCTAAAATACTATCTAGTTTCATTATTAGTTCACCAAAATTTAATAAATCTGCAATATGCTTAATTTCACCTAACTTGTCAATTAATAATATATAAGGTGAGGTATTGACAAAGAAATCCTCAACTATATCCGTACTTACTATAAAGTGTGCATTTGAAATGCTTTGTATCATGTTACTATCTAATATTTCACTAGAAACAAAGATATAATTAATATCATATTTATTTATAACATCAGGCATCTTCTTAAATAGTTCTTTGCAACTAGAACATGTATTACTTACAAATAAAAGTAAAGTGTATTCATATGCATCTGATGGTACTACTAGTGTTTTTCCATCCATAGAGTTCTTTTGAAACACCGGTACCTTTTGTCCGACTGCTAATGATTTTTCTTCTATTTGCTTATTTTCACGAATCCGAAAACGATTTAAAAATTGTCCAACTAGCCTACCCAGATATAGTATTAATATAGTTTGGAAGATAACAACAATCCACAATGTGATGTTAGAAATGACATACCATTTTTCACTCATTTTTTAAGTCCTCTCCTGATAATTTGAACTAACTCAATTTTTTGTTAAACGGTCTATTCGTAAAGAAATATTATATAGTTGTATCATATTTATTCCTATTAATATAATTATCCAACTAGTAAATACTAAAGTAAAATACTGAAAATTAAAGATATCAAGCACAAATTGATTAGTTTTTAATAACTGATCTAAGCTCCCTAATGATACAGGATACATTAATAAGATTACCGAAACAGCACCAATACAAAGATTCCTAACAACTAACATCCATGATAATTTATGATTTCCTAATACACCACCACATCCACAAGATATTTCCTTTCTTCCTCTAAGTAAGTTTACTAAAATAGCAACAGAGTATACAAGAAGTTGTAGTACTGCACAAATTAGAGTAAATCTATGAAACAACCCTATAAACAAACATATACTTATAAATAATTCCGCAAAAATTTCTATAATAGTAAATAACCTAATTTGATTCTCAGGAATAATCTGATATTCTTTTATAATCAATTGATGGATATTAAATTTCTTAATTTTATCAATGCCTGTACTAATAAACAAAGTTGCAATTCCAATTTTCATCATAAAAAACAAAGAAATCATTTTTATTCACCTCGTATTTTTAAATAACTTTATCCTCCTTAATATTTCTCATCTTTTCATAATGTGAGAAAATTCCCTTATGATACGAATTTTGATATATTATTGTGCCTTTATTATCAACTAGGGTGAATGTTGGAAAAGTGTCTATATCTAAGGAAGTAAAAAAACTCTCATTTTCCTGTATCTTGACAAAGCCTTTATAATCTTTGTTTTTTTTATTATCCCCTGACAATTCAAATACCTTTTCAATATTTATTAGTGGTATTTTATAGATATCGTTATTCTCCTCAATCATTTCAATTAATGCTTGTTTACAAAAAGGACATGTAATTGACGTAAATGCAATTATAGTTATATCTTCAAAATTCAAATGTTTTTCTAAGAAATATCTTTTCATATTTACACCCATAAGATTATTATCCTTAAAGCTAAAATTCCCACTCTCTATTAATGGAAGTAAATCTATTTCCTTTTTTAAAAAATGTATCTGCCTCAATACAATGCACAATAGTAATAACCAAACACAAATGAACATTAAAAATATCGACATCATAGTCCTCCTTTTTTAATTTTTAAAAATTTCCTTTCACCAGTTCTTTATGTTCCATATACCATTTCGATTGAGAAACGAATAACTCTTTATATATACCATCCAAATGTAAGAGTTCCTGATGTGTACCTCGTTCAGCAATTCTTCCTCGTTCCATAACAATAATTTCATCAGCTAACCACGCTGCCCCAAGACGATGGGTAATAAATATGACAGCTTTATCACTGGAATATCGAAAAAACTCCTCCATAATATCCACTTCAGATTTTGGATCAAGAGCAGATGTTGGTTCATCTAATACTATAAGATCACACTCTCTAAATAAACATCTAGCTATCGCAATCTTTTGCCATTGACCTCCTGAAAGTTCATTTCCTCCATCGAAAAACCTTCCCAATCTTGAATCATATTGATTAGGTAGACTTTTAATGTAGTTTTCTAATCCAACCCTTTTTATTACTTCTTTTAATTTTTCTGTATCGGTTAAATCCTCTAAATTTCCAAAACCTATATTTTCTCTTACCGTAAATTCAAAACGATTAAAATCTTGAAATAGAACGGAAATTTTCTTGAAATATTTGTTTAAATCTATCTTACTTAAAGGCATACCGTTCACATGTATCATAGATGAATCTGTCTCATATAAACCTGTTAAACATTTTATTAAAGTGGTTTTTCCTGATCCATTTTCACCAATAATTGCGATTTTTTTACCAGGCGTAATTGTCAAATTAACATCTTTCAATGTTTGTCTATCTTGATTAGGATAGGTAAAATTTAATTGTTGAACACTTATTTCTTGAATACTATGAATCTCTTCTTTATCTTCCACCTCATCAATTTCAGGTAAAGAGATAAAAGATGAGAACTCCTTCACATATAATAAATTTTCGTAAATATTTGATATAGATCTAATTAGACTATTTAAACTGGCTTGGATGTTTTGAATAGCTTGTAAAACTGCTACTAATGATCCTACTAACACTCTTCCTAATTTCATTAAGTATAGGAGAAAAGCACTAGTTAACGCATATACCAATACAAGTATAATTTCTGAAGCAAATAACCAAATAGTTTGTTTCTTTAATAAATTTATCTCCTCCAGATTATTTTCTTGATATTTTTGACGCCATTTTTTTATTAGAAAACTTGTTATCTGAAATAAGCGTAGCTCTTTAACACTCTCTCTTCTATATAATAGGTTAGATATGTAAAACATTTCTCTATTTACTGGCGTTAAATTCCTCATTAATTCATATTTAGATGAACCGTTTTTTATTTCGATAATAAATAATGGTATGATTCCAACAAATAATATAACTACCAATACCCAGTGGATATTTATTAAATAAACTAATATAGAAATTAATGTTATACATTCTTTTAACAAGTTAGAAGAACTCGATACATTATTTACGATACGCTGATCAATACTACTAATCATCTGAAGTTTATTTTGGAATTCGGGATTTTCAAAATGTATGTATGCTAACTTTTCCATTTTATTAAATGTGATTTCTTTGATATGCAAACCAATTTTTTGATTAATATATTTATCATTAATAATGCTGAGATGTTCTAAAATATATTGAATTAGAAAAGTGACCAATTGACACGCTAAATATACAAATACTTGTTCTAAGTTACCAGAATGATTTATAAATCTTGCTGCTTCATTTATTAAACGCTCAAAAAGAAAAATATTAATAACTGGTATAAAACCTTCTATAACTCTAATAGACACTAAAAATAATAAATGACTTTTACATGACCTCCAAAAAACACTTGCGGAATAAAAAAATAATGACATATTATTCAATAAAACATCCCCTATAATAATATTAAAATAGACAAAAAATTCTTAATATAAACAACATTTTACAGTACTTCTTCTATAACGTAAATATTCATTTTACTTTATTTTCCACAAAATGAAACTTCCTGCTCGAGAAATTATTGTTCCTTGTCCATTTATAAGTTTTGTATTAACTTCATAAGTTCTTGCAAATTCCATATAATCAACTAGTTCAACCGTGTGATGAATTAGGTGTCTCAATTAATCCAAGTATGCACCTTTCCATTATATGGATTATTCATCTCGATCACATACCCTTCTCTTAAAATGATTAGAAATATATTGACCTGTTATCTTTCTCACATTGAATCCAATTAGCCTCCGTATCGGATGCTTGATATTGGGAATATCCCAGGGTATCTCATTTTAGTTTCCTCGGAAACTAAAATGAGATATAATTATATTTGTACAATAGATATTGTTTACAAATCTATTATTGTACACATTTTTGCATCAGCTCTTAATTATGTAAATAAATGGAGGGCATGACATGGAAAATTATTATGATGTAGCGGTAATTGGTGGTGGTCCAGTTGGACTTATGACAGCATGTGAATTAGCTATTCAAGGCGTAAAAGTTGTCGTTTTAGAGAGAAGATTAAATCGGATTCGAAATTCTAGAGCACTCACACTGCATCCTCGCTCCTTAGAATTAATGGCTATGAGAGGTATTGAAAATCGATTTTTATCTAGAGGGAAGAAATCAGATACAAGTCATTTTGCTGCCCTAGATACAAGATTAAACTTTAAAAATTTAGATACTGATTTTCCATATACGCTTTTTATTCCCCAATCTATTACAGAAGAAATATTAGAAGAGCGTGCATTGGAATTAGGTGTAGACATTAAACGTGGTCATACTTTAAAAGATTTAAAACAGTATGAAACATTCGTACAACTAGAAATAGAGCAAAGAGAAAAAATATATAAAATAGAAGTTCCATATGTAGTAGGAGCTGATGGCGCAAGAAGCGTAGTTCGTGAGTTATCACATATACCGTTTAATGGAACAGATACAACAACCACTGCTATATTAGGCGATGTCATTTTAGAAGATGTACCAGATAACCCATTTTTATCTACATCTAATATAAATGGGATAATAATTATGGTACCTATTGCACCTGATGTATTTCGTTTTGCAATTGTAGATCCTAAGAATCAGACAATACCTGTTCATGTTGCTGTCACTGAAAAAGAGCTTATAGATAGTATTTATAGTATTACAGGTGAACATATTCAAATTAAGAGCTCAATATGGCTTTCTCGTTTTGGAAATGCAACCAAACTAGCAAATACTTATCAACATAAGCGTGTATTCTTGGCAGGAGATGCAGCGCATATTCATTTCCCTGCAGGTGGACAAGGTTTAAATGTAGGATTGCAAGATGCTTTTAATCTAGGATGGAAATTGGGACTCGCTATAAAACGTAAAAAATATGAAAGCCTATTAGGAAGTTATCATATTGAACGACATGCTGTGGGAAAACAATTTTTCAAGGAAGTACAAGCGCAAGAACAATTAATGATAAACTTTTCAAATGCAGGTATGGAATTAAGAGAGTTATTCTCGCATTTACTCACATACCCAGAGGTGAATCAAGATTTAGCTGAAAGAGTAAGTGGCTTAGGAATTATATATTCCTCTATGCATACGAAAGAAAGGCATCCATTGACAGGGAAAAGATGTACAAATTTTACTATTTCTCCCCAAAATAAGAAAACTTATCAACTCTATGAATTGATGCAGGATGGTAAATTTATTTTATTAATACATCCTTCTAATAAAGAAGAGATAGATAAAATGAACATCGATCCGCACACAAAGGTGGTTGTAGGAGAAATACAAGATTCTCAGTTGAAAAATATAGATGCCATTTTAATTCGTCCCGATGGTCACATAGATTACAGATTTTCCGAACGGGAAAGCCCACTACGGTGCGATAGCACCCCCTTTAGGGGTGGGATGAGAGTGAGATCAAATGCGATGTACAGATAAA
>NZ_JBNNUF010000034.1:0-13424 GCF_050279465.1 Bacillus sp. NPDC094077
CAAATGTACTAGATGAGTAGGATAGTAGACTTCCAGCAAGAATTCCTGTAGCAATTAATTTGTATTTCAAAATGTAACACCTCTAACAAGTTATTTAAAACTGGTGAATATATCATTTATAGTTAAATTTTAAATAATACGACCTAGAATAAATCCGATTGTCTATATAATACTCTCATTATTTAATTTCCTGTAATCATGAAGGTTTTTCAAGAAAATGCCTAAAAAATATCTTTTTTTCATTTATCTAAAGCATCTTAAAAAATAAAAAAAGACGCTATAAAGGGCGCTTTTTTAAGGCTATCACTACTTTTCACTCACATACTTTAAATGAAAATATAAGTCTTTGTATGTTATTGAATATATAGTTTATTTTTTACTTTAATTCTTGAAAATAGGATGTCGTAATACAGAATCTATTGGATAGGAATTAATAACGTAATAATTTTTTCGACTCTTGGGTTATTAATACTGTAGTATATCTCTAGACCTTTTCGATCCCCTTTTAAAATTTTCCCTTTCATTTTACATAAGTGCTGGGATACAGTTGATTGTGGGAGTTTTAAGATTTGAGTTAGTTGTGTTACATTTAACACTTTATGTTTATAAAGTTCATTAATTATCTTTAAACGCGTAGGGTGTCCCATTATTTTTAAAAGTTCAACTTTTTCTTCAAAATTCATGTACTCTATTTCATGATTCGTAATTATTGTCATAGTAATTCCTCTTCCCTTATTCTTTGTCTTTATATTATTTGTTTTCTAGCTACACGTTCGAATTTATAATTTGAATCTGTGTTATTTGTGTACTTACTATTCGTATTATTTCCGAAAGACTATTTAGTTAATTCAATACTTAGGTGACCATTTGAAGCAGCAACTAACGATAAGTTAGTGCAACTTTTTTTATTAACTCTTTATCTCTTAAATCTTCAATAAGTTCTTTATCAAAAATATAGGTATCTTTTTTTATGAGGCCAGATTTATACTGAGCATCTAAAAACTCCATCTCTTTTTCCCAAATTTTCTCACTTAACTTAAAGTAATTTTCACGCTGCTTTTCTGTTAAGTCAGCTAACCTTTTCGGTTCTTTATTTTGCTCTTTTTCATAATCAACAAGGGTTCCATAATCTTTTTCTAATTTATCTATTTGTTTATATAATTCATCTAACTGTTTCCTGTGTTCCATCAGCGAATTTACTTCTAAGTTTGTAATACTCAGATTAATTGATTTGAAATACATTAGCTTCTCATTGGAAATTTCATTTTTGTTACCTGTATTTGCAAAGGTATTAATTGGTAACACCATTGCTATAACGATAGTTATTGTCGCTATTGTCAATTTTTTCATATTAGTCTATTCCTCTCCGCAATATATGAACTCGTTATAATATCGTATTTTACTTTCACTAAATGTTCTAAAGTAAATTATATGAGACACAATTTAATTAACAAATAATCCACTCGCTATATCTAACAAGGGGAATAAGTGTATGGACAGATTAAATACATTGAAAATAATATCAGTTAATCATCTGTCACCTATATCTTCTCACAAAATTTGATTTTGTAACTTAATAAAAAATCCCTTTGTTAAGAGAAAAAAACGCCAAATCATATGATTGATATTATGCTATACTTTTTAGAGTAAGTATTAAATAAATTTAAAGCCTAATTATCCACTCACCTAAAAAGAACCTAGATTCTTAATAATGAATCTAGGTTCTTTTTTTCATAATTTCTGGACACCTAAAGAAGGAACAATTTGATACTACTTTCAAGGATTTCATTACTTATAATGATTTCTAACAAAATCACCTATATAATAATATGGACTAGCTGTAATTTAGCATATCCCTACTGTTCTCAACTTTATACTGTGATGAACCATTCACAAATATTTTACCCACAATTTTGAAACCTAATTTCCTATATAGCCTGAAACATTCATGTCAGCCCAAAAAGGGGAATCATAGCCCACCTTAAAAACAACATATTTTTCTGTAACAGTGGTACCCACCCCATCACCACCATGCTAAATTTTCGTTATGGGGTATTTTGCTTTTCTTAGATTAATCGTGATGTGGTTGCGCCCCATTCCTATTAATCTAAGAAAATAAGAACATCCCCAAAACGAAAAGAATTCGTTTGGGGATGTTCTTATTTTCTAGTGGATATATGGCGGGACTCCTTCATACAGAAATAAAACATTACTTTACTTCTAAACACAAATACATTGATATGAGGCTAATTGGAATTTTGATTTATCTACTTTCAAAAGGGCCCCGACTGCGTCGTTCCTCTGGAAGGTTACCTCCGTTAGTAGGCTGAGTTTGAGAGTTACTTAACCAATTGTTAAACTCAATCTCAGTTTTGTTAGTAATCTTAATATGAGAGTTGCGTACCGGTTGCATTACGTTACCGGCACCTGTAATATTTCGATATGGACGATCAATAAATTTATTATTACTACTACTTCTAGTAAACACATCTCCATTATCATCAGTTAACCTAAAGTAAATACTATTAGAAGGACCGGTATGTTGAACTAGTCGAAATACTTTAGCATTATTAATAGATTCCGAATATTGAGTACTTGTATCCATCATACATATTCCTGTGAAATACCCACTATCTGTTTTTACCAACACTTTATTTGTCCCCGCTTCATAAGGGGTGATTTTCCAATTTTCTGTAGTACTGGAGTATCCCATATTTATAGTTGCATTCAGAGTATGCGCAGCACCTGCCGTCACCATTTGAACTGCACGGTTATTAAAATCTGTACGAGCTGTATTGTTATTCATAGCATAATTAGAAAGAGTTTCTTTATACACCGGGTGTGAAGTTAAGGTTGCTACTTGTTGTTGTTCTACAGTTAAATATGAAAAGCGGTCGACGCCCAAACCTTTAAATCCATCTAAAGAACTTTGTCCAAATCTTTGTTTATAGAATTCGTCAACAAGAATGTTATTTTGCCCAGTTGTTTTTTCTACATATATAGTTTTTTCTTGATTAAGAGCAACTCCAGTTTTTCCGTCATCTAATTGCGCTTGTGTGATGTAAAGAAGATCGCGATTTGCCAAAGATTCTGCATTAGGATTTAGATCTATAATTGTACCTGCTTCTGTAATTTTAAGCTGTTGTCCTGACTTTAATTGGTGAGTTACAATTTGCCCATCTGGTCTGAGCACTTTAACGGGTTTCGAAAAATTCGAATCATTTTGCGTATGATACATAGAAATATTAAATTCTCCAGTTTGAAAACTAGGAGCTTTATAGGATACATTTTCCGCAAAAGGACCATCATAATTAGAAATATCAGTATGACCAACGCTTGTCGCAACTGCACCATGTATGTCTCTCACTATACCTAATGCGCTTATACTTATCGACATCACTCTTTCTATACTCCTCGCTGCTGCTGTATTTGCTTGGACTTTATTCTCTGCAATAGGGGCTGCAGAAACAAGAATACCTAATGCTGCTGTTACAGGGATAACTTTCTTTCCAGTTTCTCTAAATAGTTTTTTCATTTTTTCCTCCATTGTTGCTCTAGAATATGTATGATATCTCCATCTAATATTAAGTTTATGTACTTTTAATAATACGAGGTATATTCATTTGCTTCTGGTCTCTTTTGCATGTTTATCATCCTTTTTGTTTTATCTTTATATACACCTTATCATCAAATACCATCATATTAATCAGAAAATTTAAATTCCAAAACAAAAGGTCCCCATCCCAATCAACTTAAGAGCGGAAACAAAATAAACTTTCATTCATATAAACGAAAAGACTCTTAAAAGGTTTTGTCCCCTTAAGAATGAGCATATCAAATAAACCTAGGTAAGTATCGTTTTTAAAAATCATGCAGCTTTCTTTTGCTTTCTCAATCCATTGTACTCATAGACGACACCTAAAATATCAAAGACTGTTTTCTTCTCATATCTATGAGATTTTCGCCCATTATTTTCCAGAAGAAGGCTCACCACATTGCTATCAAGCTAAGAAAAGAAACGTTTTCTTTACAGAAGAAAAAACCAATTCATCCCCTACCTTCACTTCGTTTAGTAGAGGGGGCGAATTGGTTAAAATGATAAAAGAAATTGAAACCGTTTATGTCCTATACGCCGAAAAGACGCCATCTTCAATCTAGCACCGTCTTATAATTATTATTAAATTAATCTTGATTAAACGTCCATAATGGGGTGCTTAAGTAACGCTCACCGTTACTTGGAATAATCACAAGTACCTTTTTCCCTTTATCAAGTTTTTTCGCAACTTCTGTCGCAGCATAAATGGCAGCACCCGAAGAAATCCCAACTAAAATTCCTTCTTCACGGGCTACTCTTCTTGCATATTCAAATGCTTGTTCTGCTTTCACTTGAATAACTTCATCATAAATTTCTACATTCAATGTTTCTGGAACAAATCCAGCACCAATACCTTGAATCTTATGCGGACCTGGTTTTCCACCTGATAACACTGGAGAATCTGTAGGTTCTACCGCATAAATTTTAATGTCTTTATATTTTTCTTTCAAAACTTCACCAACACCTGTAATTGTTCCACCAGTACCAATTCCAGCGATAAATACATCTAATTGATCTCCCATTTGTTCGACAATTTCTGGACCTGTGGTCAAACGATGAATTTCTGGATTTGCCGGATTTTGAAATTGCTGTGGCATGAAGTAACCATATTCCTGGGCCAATTCCGTTGCTTTACGAATAGCTCCGCTCATTCCTTCTGCCCCCGGAGTTAATACTATATCAGCACCATACGCGCGTAATAAATTTCTCCGTTCCATACTCATTGTTTCCGGCATCACAATAATTACACGATAACCTTTTGCAGCTGCGATCATCGCTAAGCCAATACCAGTATTTCCACTTGTAGGCTCGATAATTGTATCCGTGTATTGTAATAACCCTTTTTTCTCAGCATTTTCAATCATAGCAAGGGCCATTCGATCTTTTACACTACCACCAGGATTCATATATTCCATTTTAAGGTAAATTCCTGCGCCTTCTTTTTCTAAAATATGATTTAATTTTACAATAGGGGTTTTTCCAATTAACTCTAAAATTGATTGTGCCACATACAACGTTAACACTCCTCTTAGTAAATATTATATATAATTGTATAATAAACTTTATTTTATATTATATTTTTTAGATGTATAAATATTATGTTCACCAGTATGTTCGAATACTTTGAAACACTCCAATTTTTTACCATAAACATGTATTGTAATAGCAATATCTTGTTTATCCACCTCAATGATATGACAATCCGTAGGTGGAAGGATTCGATCTGTTTCTCCTCTTCCTAAAGTTACACTTTCGGTATGTTGCAATTCAAAAACATTATCAGCTATTTTTTTTGTTTGTTTAAAATTGTGAACCTGTATCTGACCAGATAAAACCCCTTCCAATCCCCAAGTACCATCATGATCGTGTAATTTCGTTTTTTGACCATTCTTCCAGACTAAAGCAAGCACTTCAAATCGATTTAATGAATCATGATGTAAGGAATAACGTGCATAACTATTATTATCAGGTACTAGATTCTTAATCATTAGCCAAGAATCCGTTTGAACCAGTTTTCTTAGAAGACCTTCTAATTCATTGAGAAAATTAGGTTTCATTTGTTCGACAACTAAAGTTACTCGTTCAATAAACTCTGTGAATTCTCTACTAGTAGTTTGACTATTAAACATGCTACACTCCGTTTCATCTATAAATATTATTAAATACATATAAATAAAAATTAAAAATATTAATTTAAATTATATCGCCCCGAAAATAAAACGAGCACTACTTTATTTCCCTTTATCAACTGCACTTTCTCACATTTTCATCTAAAAAATTCATTGTATATTTCTGATACCCTTAATATTCCTAACTAAGAAGGTAAAAACAACCTCCTTCTCTAACTAAGGATATTTCTTTAATACTATAAGTATGAAAAACTATTACTCCCCTAAAAAGAGATCATAAATGATTTCTTTTTTTTAATGAGGTTTTATCATTTTAGCCAGGAAGACTCTTTCCTCAAGGAACGCGAAGTGAGTAGGTGGGAGATGAATTTCGGTTTGGCATAGCCAACAACTTTTGATAAACTAGCTATATGAAGTTCTTTGATAACTTGATATAGGAGGTTGCAGGAAGAAAATAGAGTGCGAAAACCAAGCCATTCGGTTCCTGCGTAAAATATTAACCGTACCAAGAGAGCGTCCAAGCGTTGGACATCTAGGGGTGGAACACCCCGAAGTAACGCTCAGGGAGACGAAAGGTTACTTTCGTCGTGGAACTGAGAAGCTCCCACTTCATGCTTTGCTAAATGGCGAGTAGTTCACGTGGATCTCCTTCTTTTCCTGAAAGGAAATTTGGGCCTGCTTTTAGTACTACTTTATTGGTCCCTTTCTTATATGGAATAATTTGATACCCCACCCAATTTAATGTAGAATCTAGGATTGCAAGAGTTGTATCTAGAATTTAATCAGCATTTCCTAATATATGCCCTAATCTGTTATAAAAATCTGCAAGAGCTTCAGAATTATTCATAACATAATTAGAAAGAGTTTCTCTAGATACTGGACATGAAGTTAAGGTTGCTACCTTTTTTTGTTCCTCTGTTAAATGAGAAAGGAGATCTGTCAATACACCTTTAAATCCATCAAGAGAATTTGCTCCATATTTTTTCTTATAAAAGTTTTGAACAAGAATCCTATTTTGCCCCGATGTTTTTTCGACATATATAGTCTTCACTTGGTTAAGGGCAACTCTAGTTTTCCCTTCGTCTAATTGCGATTGTGTGATATAAAGAAGATCATGTTCTGCAACAGATGCTGCAACAGGATTTAAATCTAAGATTGTACCTGCCTCAGTAATCTTAAGCTGCTGCCCCGATTTTAAATTATGAATTTCACTTTTTCCATTTGGATAGAGTACTTTAATCTGTTTAGTAAAATTCAAATCATTTTTTGTATGATGTACAGAGATACTAAATTCACCTGATTTAAAATTAGGAGCTCTGTACGATATATTTTCTGCATAGGGACCAGTATAATCTTTTAAGTCAGGATCTCCTACCTCTATCCCAAGTGATTGATAGATGTCTTTCACTATACCTAATGAGGTAATCCCCACATCAAGTACGGTAGCTATACCCGCGCTAGCCTTATATTCTGCAATAGGAGCCACAGAAAAAAGAATACCTAGTGCTGCTGTTACAGGAATTACCTTTTTTCCAATTCCAACTTTTTTATATTCCATCTTCATTTTCTCCTTCGTTTTTCAAATATTTCAATAACAAGCTATATTAAACATCAAATATCTCGAAATATAAATAATGAAAATTCTGTTTTTTAAATGGGTTATTTTGTATTGTTAGATGGGGGTCCACTAACAAAAAAAGGTTGTCCAAAACTTGGACATACCCTTTTTTTAATTTGCATATTTATATTATGGTTAACAATTAACGGTTACTATAGCATCAATAGTAAATCCTAAACCTAAACCTACATCTACAGAACCAGTAACGTTTTTATCCTGTCAAGATGGGGCACCATAGAAACGTAAGTTATAAGTTATCCATTCATCTTTACTCCCCTTCTCTCTTTTAGAATAAGCTATATAAGATAATAATGAACAAAATAAAACATCCCCCATGATATTTCATGAGGGATGTTTATAGGGAAAAAAGCGAAGTGGAGAATTAAAGAATTAGGGTTCTATTAACTCACACTTGTCTTCTATAGAATCTCACAAACTCGAATTTTGCAACACAACAAAAACTCCCTTTATCTAAAGGAAAAACACCAATTCCTTTCGATGATAATATGATACAATCCCATCGGCACCGTTAGTATTTTTAATAAATACAAAGTTTCATTATCCAATCACCTAAAATGAGCAAAATAAAACATCCCCCATGATATTTCATGAGAGATGTTTATATGGGAAGAAGTGAGTAAAGAATTAGGGGTTCTATTAACTCACGTATGTCTTCTATATAATCTCACAAACTCAAATTTTGCAACACAGCAAAAACTCCCTTTATCTAAAGGAAAAACACCAGACCCTTTCGATGATATTATGATACAATCCCATTCACGAAGATTTAGATTTTTAACGTCTTTATTTTGGTAACCACAACTTGAACATAGCTGACTAGAAACGACGGAAATGATAAAAAAAGACAGACCTTCCAAGGAGGAAAGTCTGTCCAAAAAACAAATACAACGAATCAATCAACTCTTCAATCTCACCGTATAGTATGAGATTAAATTCTATTAGGATTTTACAACCCTATTATTAATTCACGTATTGTTTGCGCCAGAACCAACAAACGAGGTTTTGTTGGATTCTTATTTAAATCATCATGGATAGAATAACTAAAAAAGATAGATATTCCCTTTTATAAAAGGGAAAAATAGAGAAAGAAACTACCAACAAAATTTCAACTAAAAAACGTAGGCTTACGCCTACCGTCATTCATCTCCTACCTAAAATTGATGTTTCACACTTTCGCATTTTTAAGGAAGGAGCCTCCTGTCGGGAAACGATAAGAACATAACCTTTGTCTCATAAATATAATACACTTCAAGCAACTATTTGTTTGAAGTGTATATGTATAAATAAACAGATCCATATGGTAAGTCAATTTTTGAATATACTTTCAAAGAACCTTTCTATTTCCTCCAAAAATGGTATATATAGTGCAAATTCCTGAAATCCATATGCCAATAATTTTTTTGTTTCTGTAAATCGTTCGATATTATCTCTAGTTCCCATGACAACAGTAATCATTCTTTTACCATCTTTTTTAGCTGTTCCCGTAAAACAATACCCTGCTTCATCTGTAAATCCAGTTTTTAATCCATCAATACCTTGAAAATATAGTTTTGTATTGCCATAATAGAGCATTTTATTTGTTGTTTTTAGAATTACACCATTGTGATTCAGTTCATAAGAAGTAAGTTTTGTTACCTCTAATACATTAGGGTAATGTTCCAATAGTTTTTGTGCCAACTTAGCTACATCTAAAGCAGTCATTTTTGATTCTTTATTTTGTTCATTAGCAAGCCCTGTTGCATTCACAAAGTTTGTATGAGTTGATAATTCTAATTGTTTTGCCTTATCATTCATAATCTTTGCAAAATCCCTCTCAGTCTTTGCAATATGTTCAGCTAAAGCAACTGCAGCATTATTTGCGGATGATATTACCATAGCATGAAATAAGTCTAGAACGGTTAAACCCTCTCCAACTTTGACATCAATTTTTGCCCCCTCACTATTTACAGCATTTTGGCTAATGATAACTATTTCATTCCAATTTAAGCTACCATTTTGAATGCGTTCTAGCACAATATATTCCGTCATCATTTTTGACATACTTGCTGGAGCAAGAGGTATGTTATCGTTTTTCTTATAAAGAATTTTTCCTGATTGAGCTTCCATTAAAATAGCGGCTTTTGCCTGAAGAGTAGGCTCTTTTACATAAAATTGATAGTAAAATAACAACATACATATAGGTATTAATGCAATAAAAAGATATTTAAATCTTTTTAAAATATTCATTTTCCAACCTCCATTTAGAGAGATAACACGTTTCTTGTTCTAAGCCGTCAGATAGTTTAGTAAACGTTGTAACAAAAATCTCCCCTTCAAAAAATAATAATTACTTCTTTAATAAGCAAGTTTTTCACATTAAAACCTTACACTATTTAATATAATTTTTATAACGTAAAAAGTTCCTTTTCCAAAAGGAATTTCAGGGGCCTGGTACAAAGATATAACGAAAAACACAAATAAGATAAGAGGCCAAGTGGAATCTTATCTTACTTTGTTACTCCTATCACTTAATGGGTAAATCCTTATCGATTATAAAATATATAAAACATCCCCCATGATATTTCACGGGGGATGTTTGTAAGGGAGAGGCAGTGAATTAAAGAATAAGGGATTCTATTAACTCACACATATCTTCTATATAATCTCACAAACTCAAATTTTGCAACACAACAAAAACTCCCTATGTTAAAGGAAAAAACGTTCGAAAAGACAAAGTTCTTAATCGGCCTCCGTCTTAAATTAATCGTGATTAAATATCTATAATTGAGCACTTTAGTAACACTCAATATTACTTAGAATACTAGCAAATACCTTTTTCTCTTAATCAAGCTTTTTCGAAATTTCTGTAATACCTGAAGGAATTCCAACTAAAATATCTTTTTCATAGCTACTCTTCTTGCATATTCAAATACTTCTTCTGTTCTCATTTGAATAACTTCATCATATAATTCTACATTCAGTGCTTCTGGAACAAATCCTACTCCAGTAACCATCGCCTTTTCTGGTTTTGATCTTGTTAAAACTCCTTTCGAAGTAACTATCTCCTAATCTTACATAAAGATGACAGTGCTGTAAGATTAGTAAAACAAACAAATTATCTACAAAAGCCTTTGTTTCTTGTTGTGAATACACATACCTAAAAATATTCTACACTCTCCATTGCGATTGCACCGACTTCTCTTATAAGCAAACTAAATATTTTAACAGCAAAATACTGGTTCTGTTGCAAAGATTTTCCACACAAAAACCAGCTGATCGATACCCTCTCCAACCTCATTGCATATCAGTGTATTCCTCACGGGATCTGTCGCTCTCTTTTCAAATTTGATTTCACTTGCAATCGTACCTTACCTCTTATCCCATGAGACTTCGGATACTGTCTTTTCCAAAGTACATTCTAATGTCTCTAATTTTGTAATTCCATATTTTCTATTTAGTGCTTGCAATATTAACCAGTTTGCTACATGAACATTACTACTTAAAAATGGCCCATGTAAATATGTACCTATCAGATTTTTATACAGCAGGCCTTCCTTTTTTTCTGTTAAATTATTCCCATATCCTTGTAGAACTTGACCGAGACATTCAAAAGAATGGAATGTTTGGCCACTATGATTTTCAAAACCCGTTATTCTTCCGAATTTTTCAGATTGTACTCTTACATTCCCTACTAATCGCTTCATTGAGCCCGTGTTCTTACATGATGTATAAAATGGTAATACTCCTAAGCCTTGTATAATATTATTGTTTGCAGTTTCATAATAATCTCCTAATAGTTGATATCCTCCACAAATACAAAGTGCTGCTAAACCATCCTCTATTGCTGCTTTCAATTCTTTTCGAATTGAAAGCAATTGTTCTTGAACTATTTGTTGTTCACTGTCACTCCCTCCACCAATAAAGATTAGATCAGCCTGAGATACAGGATAATCTTTTACTTGTTCCACATAATGAATATCGGCTTCTATTCCTCTCCATTCTAATTGCTTTTGTAGAATGGTTACATTCCCACGATCGCCATATAAATTAAGAGTATTGGGAAAGTAATGATAGATAATCAATTTTTTCATAGTACCTCCAGATGTTAAAAACGTAATCGGTCCTTATTATAAATTCTAAGGAAAGTACCCAATTTATATCGTTATTTTTAGTGTCAACTCTCTATTCTGTGTATTTGCAATCTATATACCCTCAGTTAAATTATTAAACGTATATAGATTCCATCTTATTTACGAAGGGGACAGCGTTCCTTCCGTGCTTAAAAATTGCCGGGCTGTATTTAACCCTGTGTAATTACTAATTACGGACGTTTCATTCCCTGCGACAATGCTATTCTGTATGGCAGCAGAAATATTTGGGATAACTTTTATCCTATTCACAGAAATCCCTGCATATTTTAAACGCACTGCAAGGTCATAGGCACGTGTTCCTGCACAAATTATATGGTTTACATTGGATTTGGCTAATAGTTCATAATCTACATCCCAAATCCAAGAGATATCTTTCCCATCAGCAATCAAGTCATTTAAAATAAAAACATATTGTGTTATGTTTTTATTTTGTATGCAATAATCTATCGTACAGTTCATCCCTTGTGGATTTTTAGCTAAGTTTAGATGGTATATATTTTTCGCAATGAGAAACTGTTGCATACGTCCATTGCTCGGGTGATATTCTTTTAATCCTTTGTGAATTTGTTCATAACTAAAACCTAAAAATCCTCCAGTTTTTATAGCCGTTAGCATATTATATGCATTGTATTCTCCCTTCAAATTGGAAGTATAGGTTTGATTTTGTATCGTAATCGTTAAGTTGTTTTGTGATTGAATTGAAGTAACCTCTGCATCTAATACAGGACTACTTATGGAGCATGAACAATAATATTTTCCGAGGTGGCCATAGTGTGTATATGTATATTTCAATAGACGACCACAAAAACAATAGACGGCATCTCTAATATTACTTTTATGAAAATCCCCTACATTTTTCTTTAATCCAAAATACATGGTTTTATTCTTTTGTTTAGTAAAATGTCTACTATATGGATCATCACCATTTAATAACAAGTAAGCATCGCTAGAATGAATAGCGGTTTGTACTTTTGAAATCAGCATATTGATTTCTCCATAACGATCCAGCTGATCCCGAAAGATATTTGTTACAACAATCAATTGAGGCTGTATTTGTTTTAGAACTTCGGTCATTGTCAATTCATCGACTTCGAGAACTGCTACTTTCACGCCTTGTATTTTCCCGCATATATTACTTTTTTTTATAAAAGCAGAGGTAATTCCCTCTAATAAGTTAGATCCTTCTATATTACTGATATATTCACTGTTATTGGACTTGAAAATGGAAGAAACTAAATTACAAGTTGTTGTTTTTCCATTTGTACCGGTAATCAAAACCACGGTTTCCACCTGTGTCGCTAATTTTTGTAATGCATTCTTATATAAGTAATTCAGAATTTCCCCTGGAATGTTAGATCCATTAAAACCTAATTTTTTACTACTATATCCCGCTAACTTTCCGATTAACAATCCTATATAAAATAACAATATTAATCACCTTCCTTGCTCGTCTTCTTCTAATCATTTAAAAAGACACTATTAAAACTATTAAAACGTTCTATGAAATTTCCATTATTATAAGTTTCTTTTATATCTCAAGTGAACCAAAATTCCTGTTCTCTAGTAGAGCAGTTCCTATATCATATAATCTTGTGTTCTGGTGCAAAAGCTTCAAACTAAAGAAGAATAGTCTATCCAAAAAGAACAAGGCTTTTATAAACATACAGCTTATTGTAACCATCAAGCATTTGAATAACTTCATAGAACAGGACCATAAGCATGTGAAACACCGATTTACCAAATCCTCAGGATTTCAAAATCTTTGGCATACTTCACGTACAATCAAAGGAATCGAAACCATCCACGCTTTATATAAAAGAAAGCGCAGTTTACAGCTGAACTGCACCCCAATTGTTGGACACTAACTAACAATTGGAGGTGTTTTTTTATGACCAAATTTACTGCGGAGGAAAAAATAGCTGCTGTTCAAT
>NZ_JBNNUF010000035.1:0-11251 GCF_050279465.1 Bacillus sp. NPDC094077
TTATCTGTACATCGCATTTGATCTCACTCTCATCCCACCCCTAAAGGGGGTGCTATCGCACCGTAGTGGGCTTTCCCGTTCGGAAAATCTGTAATGATCTTAAATGATCGGGTTTTTTCCAATTTTTCATGTGTAGTTAGAAGTATAGATATGTTATCTTGTATCGTTTTTTTATAGTTCTATTTGGTGAGCGAATACCTTGATATACTATATATACTTAAAAGTGACAATATCACACCTACGGCGAAAGTCATAGAATTTTCCTCTTTTTCTTTGTCAAAAGTGAAGAAGGTTACTACACAAAAAATAATTGTGATAATGGGGATAATTATGAATGAGTAACCGTATATATGCAAATCCCCCCATAAATAAATCACTGAAATATTAACTGCATTACCAGTTTGTCAATAAAGTTGCGTATTTGAATTCATTTTTTTGAGTGATTTTTATTTTTTCGAAAACCGAGTAAATCTATTGAATCATCTGGCGTAAATAATTCTTTCGAATAATTAAGTAATAAATGAACTGTACAAATATAAAACTTGTGAATATCAGAATGGAGTTTCCTGTAACAGGTAAATCTACCTCTGCCTTTCGCTGTACTAAATATCGTAATGCCATAAAGGCTACACTACTATGAATAATTGCAACGATAATAGGAATAAAACATAATATGCTAAGTTGCTGTGTCACAATTCTTTTTAATTCTTTTTGAGTTAATCCTAATTTAGAAAGCATTTCATATTGTTTTTTGTCCCGATCTAAATCAGTAAATAGACGGAAATATAAAAAGCCCATTGCAAACACAAAGAATACAATCCCCACTAGCACACTAATAGTAGATAATATTGCATTGAATTGTTTACTTTGTATCCAATCTATATATAATGAATGGAAATTGTAAAGTACTTTTCCTTTTCGAGGATCAGAATCAATTATTTTCGTAATCTTTTTGGCAATTTCGTCTGTATCAGTCCAATTTTGAATTAAAAAACCGTAATTCGTATATCCATCTGCTGTATTTTCTTGTAATTGTGATGCACTTTTTAATTTTTCGTAAACTGAATCAGCAACAACAACGTAAACCCCATATGTCGGTCTCATTCCACTATTTAACAATAGCTTCGAGTTAGAAAGATGAATATGCGTATCTCCTTCTTTTAGTATAGAGGCTTCTTTCTTTAATTCATTCTCAGATTGTTGTTTCATTCTATTTTTAGATGGGAGAATCAAACTATCCTGTTCATTCTTTAAAGTTTCTGTGGGATACCCCAGTATTTTCGCTGTTGCATTAAAATCAGTAAGCCTCATAACCTCAAACATATTATTTGTTGCAACAATGGTATAAGACGCTAATTTATATGAAAATCCAGCAGCATTTAATTGCTTTTCTATCTCAGAAACATGAGGTTTTTCTGAAGCATTTCCTTTATATGATGTATAAGTAAATGCATAAGGACTTTGAGCTAATGCTAATTCTCTACTACCTATAGCAAGACAAACACCAATAGATGTAAAAGTGACTGTTGATAGAATCGCGAATATAAATAGTGTTTTTGCATTATCTGTTATTCGATATGATAATTCTGATATGGTTAACAGATTCGTCTTCTTAAAAAATATGTGCTCACGCCTTTGTAATGTTTTGATCAGATAAAAACTAAGCTGTGTAAATAAAAAGTAGGTTCCTAATACACTAAAAAATATACAAGCTAACAGAGCATAAATATAATGATTTCCTGTTTTCAACGCGGTATCTAGATAAAATGCTGCAGCATAACCAATACTAATAAACAAAATCGCGAATATAGCTAACCATTTAGATACTTTTGGTTCTGGCTTCGGTTTTTCTTCTGATTTCATCAATTCAATTACCTGCGTTAGTTTAATTATTCTTGTAGTAAAGAACGAAACCAATAAAAATAACAACAAGAATGAGATACTTGTCACAAGAATTGCCTTTGTTGGAAAATAGAATGGCAATCCTCCTTTTAAAACAAATATAGATGCACTTACTAATAAGATTAACTTCCCAAAAACAAGCCCAATTCCAATTCCTACAATAATTGAACTACTCCCAATTAACATGTTTTCAATGAAAATTAACTGTCTTAATTGGAAATTCGTCATACCATGAAGTGTTAAGATACCAAATTCCCGTTTTCTCGTCTTCAAGAATGTACCAACAGAATATAAAATAAAGAAAAAAGAAAAAACTATAATTAAATATTGAGCAAATTTAAATCCTTGTGTACCCAAAGCACTCATAGATTCACTTGTTGCTCTAAGCTTTCCACTAAATTGGGGATGAAATGCAAGTAACTCAAAAGTGAAAAAAATCATTACAGTAAAAATACTGCTCAGAAAATATCCTAGATACAATCGCTTATTACGAATGACATTATTCCATGCTAATTGACGAAAACTCATTCTCGGTTCCTCCTAATAGAGACAATTCGTCCATAATTTTTTTATAAAAAATTAAGCGATTATCTTCACATTTAATCTTGTTATAAAGCATTCCATCTTTAATAAATACTACTCGGTCACAGTAGCTTGCAGCCATTGGATCATGTGTTACTAACATCATGGTTGCTTGTTGCTCCTTATTTAATTTTGCCAATAGTTCCATTACATCAGTAGCAGCTTTTGAATCCAAATTTCCTGTTGGTTCATCTGCAAGAATTAATTGCGGAGAATGGATTAATGCGCGAGCAATTGCTGTTCGTTGTGCTTGTCCCCCCGAAATTTCATATATACGTTTATTTAAAATCTCTTCAATACCTAGTGTCCTTGATATATTTTCTACACGTTTATTCATTTCTTTTAGATTTACATTATCTAATGTAAGTGGAAGAACAATATTTTCTTTCACTGTTAATGTATTCAGAAGGTTAAACGATTGAAAAATAAATCCCAATTCACGACGTCGAAATAATGCTAATTCATCAGTAGGCAACCGATGAGGTTTTTTTTCATTAATTAATACTTCTCCTGAAGTCGGAGCATCAATAGTGGAAATTATATTGAGTAGAGTTGTTTTTCCACTTCCTGATGGCCCCATAATCCCTACAAACTCGCCCTTATTTATTGTTAAATTAATATTTGTAAGTGCTTCATATGATACCTTCCCAGTATAAGTTTTATTTAATTCACAAACCTTTAATGTTTCCATCTAGTAAGTCTCCTTTAGTTTTGACCTTTACAAAATAAGTGTAATAGACATATTTTCTTTTTCATATTGAATAACCTTTCATTTATCTGACAAGCTTGTAATGTTTCTGAAAATAAGGAATATAAAGAATGACAGTTATCTCCTATGCGATTATATAGTGGGGTACCGCCAGCATTTTGGAAAAAAATCACGCCAAGAGCATGCAAGATTTTATGCCAAAAATCGGGAGATATAGGGAACTGTGGGGAGGAAAAAAGGCGCGTCAAAATAGGAATGTATAAAACCATGCATAGATTGATCAAAAGAAAAAAAGCGAATCCCTTATGGGAGTAGGGGGATGCCTTTTTCTTTGCTACCGATAATAGTACGTTATGTTAACCTCATATGAATCTTTATTCATTATATTTTTTGTGTATATTTAAATCCATTTTCCCAATAAAAAAGAGCCCTATAATATAGAGCTCTTTAATCTAACTTTTTTTACATACTCATATGTTAAATGTTCTTCTTATTTTTTAGTAACATATTTAATTCTTTAGCATCTTTTTTTGTGTTTAAAAATGATATTATCCAAGAAAGTATGTACAGTAAAAATATACTTCCGAGAAAATCAGCAGTTGGGAATCTTTCTATCCAATGGTTATATACAAATATAAAATAGACAACTAAAGTCATCATGAAAAAATGAATTACTAAAGCGAACAAATAGCTAATTCTTTCAATATCAAAAATGAATGTGAAAATGCCTGCACAAGCTGAGATTATAAGAACGCTTATAATCTCAGCTTGTGTAATAGATATATTATCGTTTCTCGATAGTAAAACTATCATATATATAAACGAACCGGTTCCTAAACCTGAATACAATCGATTTTTTAATTTCAATCCAGTCTTTCCTTTCCTATTTTTTATGATTTTAAAATAAGATTATTTAATTTTGATTGTATATAAAATGTGTAAAAGATTCCTCCAAAAAATAAACCTACAGATAGTCCACTTATAGCAGAATAAATTATATTAAACAAAACATTATCATAAAATGATGAAGAAATTCCTAAAGTTACATTTAAAAGATATTTTACAAAGAAATTAATCAAGATAATTATTAATGGAAGGTAACATTTCTTTCTGAAAATAACTGTCTCTTTTTCGAAAAAAGTTTGATACTTTTGATACAACAAATATCCAATTAAAATACCTAGAAAAATAAAAATAGTATAGCTTATTAAACAATATCCTAAGTAAGAAAATTTAGTGATAATTATATCCAAACCCCATATCATAAAAATCATAGGAACAAGAAACATTTTAGACAAATTAATTGGTCTTTCTTGAGAAATAGCAATACCTCTTTTTATTAAAAAGAATAATAATATCCATACCCATAATGGTGTTCTTATAAAAACTTCTTTAATCATTGTATACATTGTATTTCCTCCTTTGTTTTTATTAATATTTACATCAAAGGAGATAAAAAGAAATACTTTTAAACATAAGTGGTCAAAATCAGTACATAAGTGGAGAATTAGAATATTTTTTTAACACATTCTTTAAAGAAGAAACATATTTTCTTGACACAATTACTTTTTCTCCGTTTGAAAGTAGTGCTTCTAAATTTCCGTTTGGTTTAACAGAGAATTTGTTTAAAAAATGAATATTGATAATTATAGTTTTTGAAATTCTAATGAAGTTATCTGCAAGATCATGTTGTAATTTATATAAAGGAATTTTTATCTCAAAAATATTTTCTTTTGTATAAACAAATATTTTTCTTTCAAGATATTCCAAATAAATAATAGTCGAACAAGGAATTTTTTCTTGTTCACTTTTGTGAGTAGAATTTACTATTAAATAGTTATCAGAACTATTCTCTAGTGTTGATACCATATCCAGAAAAAAAGATGTTACTTTATGAATGTAAAAAGTACAAGATTCTTCTTTGAATTTTTCAATAATTTTAATGTTTACTTTCATTTGGTACCCTATTTCCCTTTCTTTAAAATAGATTCTAATATTAGTTTGAAACAAAGTTTAATCAAAGTCAAAATAGTATTTTATATGAATATTATTAAAGAATCTATCAACATATTTCATCGTATCTTTTTTATAAACATTGTAACTAACAAAAAACAAAAGACGCAAACACACCCATTTAACTTCCGCTAACGATAATGATGTAAATAAGCTGTCCATATGGACAGCTTATTATATTTTTTGCTTAGCGTGGTTTTTTTCCGAAATGCCGGTGGGTACCCTATTAGTCCACCTCGTTTAGTTCAAATCAATATAAACAAGTTTATTTTCACCATCAAATTTTTGAACTAGTTTAAGTTGTAAGCTTTTGTTTTTGGCATATTCATTCGGTATCGCTAACTGTATGTCGCCTTTTTCTTTTAAATTCCTTCCTACTCTGTAATCTGTCGTAATAATTTGTTGTTGATAATCTAAAAATTCATTTTTTATAGCTAATTCTTCATCACCTATTACAAGTCCTGAGCCTTTATTGAACATATATGCTTCCAAAGGGTGGCTTCTAGCTTTCCTGTCTGTTTCATGTGTCATATTAATGATTAGTAATTTATAATCATCTTTGAGTTTGATATTTTTTCTTTTTTCATTACTTTTATACCGATCCCAAAAATTAAGTTCTGACGTTTGATCAAAATCTTTTATTTCGATACTTGTCATGTTGCGAGTGAATATGAATTTTTGACCTTCAATATTCATGTTGCTATCTTTGAAAATAGTAACTGGCAAATTTACAGATTCATTCTTTTTAACACTTTTTTTAGTTGGTGTTTGCTGTTGCTCTTTTGATACAGGTTCGTTTTGACTACTACAAGCTGACATTGAAAAAGCTAATCCAGATGCTAACAAAATTTTTACTGTTTGTCTTTTTAAATCCTTCCTACTCTTCTCTCTCCCTCTTTAAATAACAAAAGGGATATGCTACAGCCTTTTAAAAGCTAGAAGGCATACCGCTTTGATATTCACCCTAAAATCCCTTTTTATGTATATAATTTTACAATAAATTACAAGTGTATTCAAATAATTATAAAAAGTAATATTAATTAGATAATTGGAAGTTGCAACAAGTCTTTATTACTTTGAAAAACCCCACATTAAGAAATTTATTATAAAATTAGCGATAAATGATTCAAAATCCAAAAGTTTACTTTCATTTCCCCTTAAACATGGACTTTACTATATTTTTATTGATATCATAAAATATATATATGTATATATAAAAGTATACATTCAAATCACTGTAAATAGTGTGATTGAAAAGTAGATGAATAAAAAGCAACATTTAATTGATGTACAGCCCATTCGAAGCAAAGAACAGCTCGACGATATGAAATGGTCTCTTAAACGTCATTGTTCAGATCGTGATTACATTTTATTTCTAATTGGTATTAATACGGGGTTACGCGTAAGTGATTTACTTAAAATGGAAACGAATGGAATTTTAAAACTGAAGCGAAAAAAACGGAAAGAATTTAAAGTGACAGAAGGAAAGACAAAAAAGGAACGTATCATAAATATTACATCCATTTTTGAGGAAGTATTGCCCTACGCTGAAGATCTAAAAAGTACCTGGCTATTTCCTTCTAGAAAAGGGGATAAACCCATTAGTAAAATTCAAGCCTATCGACAATTACAAAAAGCCGGAGATTTTGCCGGAGTCGAATCTTTAGGTACACATACCATGCGTAAAACATTCGGATATTGGTTTTACAAGCAAACAAAAGATATTGCTATGTTACAAGAAATACTGAATCATAGTACGCCACAAATCCCATTAGCTTTAGATGAGAACGAGATTGCTGGTCGTCATGATTGTATCATGGAGAAGTCAGAACGATTAAAACAACGTATTTCAGATAAGAAGACATTACTTGGTGAAGCTCAGTTTATTATGAGTAAAAAGAAGGGATTAGAACAACAAATTATTTATTTACGAGATATTATAGGATTTAATTTAAAACAGGTTGCTAGTGAGTTAGGTTATAGCTATGACCATATTAGAAGAGTGAGCAGCAGAATGAAAGAAGCCACAATCATGCCACAACGAAGACACACTGTTCTTGATAATTAGGTGATACACTATTATTACTGAGAGGTAGCGGAAACTACTTTCTACTGTTCCAGATACTCAGAATGACCACAAAACGTTCTGTAGTGTCCCTCGATTTCTTTTCTTTGTTAAAACATGGATTGTTATACCAATGGCGATGTTGGTCTGTTCGATTGAATGGACCACATCTCCTAGCGAGAAGAAACAACTGAATTATATAGTAATTACTCACAACATTTACTAATGTAAGTCAAGGTTCTTCTTTTAAACGATTAAACGAGCAGAGAGCTTCCGTTCTTTGTTTGAGCCAATACAGCTGAATCTTCCCCTCAGTCCTATGTGTTGGTTCAAACAAGGCGTCGGAAGAAACATATACGTCTTGGATATAAAGATTAATTCCCTTTATATGATGATCGTCGAAACTTTTTATTGAATGCAATAGAACAGAAGAAAGCTGATATTACTATAAATGCTGGAATTAACAAGCTAATTTTCGATGAAGTAGATAAAAGTATTACATTAGGCGGAAAGTAAAGAGTAAGGCAACCATAACAGGTGCTTTTTTCTTTGTTATATAGAAATTACACATTAAACCAGTGAACATTCTAATAAGACAAGCATATGATGAATCGTGGGACGAGTTATCATATGAGGTGAAACTTGGAGCGCCATACTTATTTGTTGAAGGGTACCTAATGACGGGTACTCTTTTTATTTTGAACAAAATGGATATTTGATTAGAAGGATGAATGATGGAATTAACATTAGAAGGATTAGAAAAATGTTTTAATGAAGCAGCAATTGAAGGTGCAGAGTATGTAGCAGTAAAAATTGAAATTGACGGATTCCCAAGTGATGTAGTAATTATTAATGACAACGATAATATCAATTCTAAATTAGCTTATTATAAGAAAACTTATAACGAGGGATTAGAACATAGATATGCTGCAGGTATTCGGATTGTAGGATTCGCACATGGATATTCATTTTTAAATATTGAGCATAAGTTAGGATTACTTGAGAAAAACAATGATTAAACCAATAGCAATTATCGTAGGCGCTGCCGTGACCTGGGTGGCGTCTTGTTTGTTGTTAAGGAAAGATAAGGGAGTGAAATAGATTTGAAACTTGAAGATTAGATAATAATATTATTACTTTAAAATACAGAAAGTAGACTAGTAAACAAGCTGTTTTTGTTTTTTAGCATAGAATATGATGAATCCTAGAGTTAAGAGGAGGTAATTATATTTATGGGATGTAATGATAATTTCAGACGTGACCGTGACTGTGATAGATTTTGGGATGATTTAGTGTTCTGCAGACGCAGGCACAGAGATTTTGATGACCGTCGTTGTAGACGTGACCGTGACTGCGATTGTGATGAGTGTCGTCGTAGACGTAATCATGACCGTGATCATGATGATCGTCGAGATTGGTAAAGTCTTTTGAAAGAGTGCATTTCTTCATAGCACTCTTTTTTGTTTATTTTCTAAATTAGTACGTATGAACACTAAGAAAGTAGGTTCAATTTAATCTACTTTCTATCAAAACAAACGAACACAACGAATGAATATAACGTCCTGTTTACATGTACGGAAAATAAATGGTATTACGTAGTTGGAGTTAATTTCCAAACATGTTAACGGACAAAGGAGAAAATATTATGATAATTGGTTATGCTCGCTCGTGTTTCTACACAAGAACAAAACTTAGCTAGGCAATTGAAACAGCTAAATGATTATGGATGTGATCATGTGTATGAAGAGAAGACAAGTTGACCGACCACAAACAGAGAAGAACTTCAATTGATGATAGACGATTTAAAAGAAGGTGACACTATTGTCGTTACTGATCTAACTCGTATTAGCCGTAGTACAAAGGATTTATTTGAACTTATTGAGATTATTAAGAGTAAAGGGGCTTCAATTAAATCAATAAAAGACACGTGGCTTGATATAACAAGTGATAACCCATACAGTAATGGCTGGTGTTAACCAGTTGGAAAGGGATTTACTTAAGATGCGCCAAAGAGAAGGTATAGACCTTGCTAAACAACGTGGAGTGTATAAGGGAAGACCTAAAAAATACGGTGATAAAAACCCTAAAATGGAGCACGCTTTAGAGCTGCTTGCTAATCGTGAAGTGAATAGTTACACAGTTAAGAAGATATTTGAAGTTACTGGTGTAAGTCGTACGGTTCTTTATGAGAGAGCAAAAGAGAAAGGGATTATGTAGATTTTAAAGTAGCTAATCCGCTGCTTTTTTTATTTCATAAAGAAAAAAGCCCTATCCGGGGCTATATGATTTTCTTCATACCACAATGACGGCATTCTCTTAAGAAAATGAAATTTTTAATGGAACTTTTGAATACGGAATTGCCACAATTATCACATCGACCGCTGATTTTATCAGGATGCTCTTCGTATGTGTATATTTTGCTTAAATCGTATTTTTGTTCATGTTCTTTATTTTCCATTAGTTTCACCTACATATCATTCTGAAATATTGGCTGCTTTTTTATTTCACAAAAAGAACCTGCAAACATGCAGATTCTCCTGATAATGATTTATATAAGTAAGACCCGAAAATATAATACAATAATTTAAAAATGAGTTCAAGTAAATTAAAAGAACCCGCTGCAGTTCGGGTCCTTTCAGAAGTGATGATGTTTTCTCAGCTTAGGAAAGAGAGAAAATACAAAAATATAATACAACGATATTTAGAGAATTTCAATACGTGAACTACTCGCCACTTAGCAAAGCTTGAAGTGGGAGCTTCTCAGTTCCACGACGAAAGTAACCTTTCATCTCTCTGAGCGTTACTTCGGGGTGTTCCACCCCTAGATGTCCAACGCTTGGACGCTCTTTTGGTACGGTTGATATTTTACGCAGGAACCGAATGGCTTGGTTTTCGCACTCTATTTTCTTCCTGCAACCTCATATATCAAGTTATCAAAGAACTTCATATAGCTAGTTTAACAAAAGTTTTTGGCTATGCCAAACCGAAATTCATCTTCCACCTACCGTTGGGCTAGCGCCCTTCACACGCTTGAGGAAGGAGAATTCTTTCGGGTAATTCGTTAAAAATAAGCTATTTTATCTGTAAAATTATAAGGGAGTATGATGTTTTATTATTGGTGAAAGAATACAAATCTTTCGTAAGTGAACCTAGTATTATTAATTTCTAGGCTCATATCTTTTTATGAAAATATAGAAGTAAATTTCATTTAATCATATTTATTTTATAGGGATTATATGGTATACTTAAAGTAGGTGCAAAAATGCACTATTTGAAAAAGAGTGCAAGGCAAAAAGGAATCCGTAAAGGATTCCTTTTTTGTTTTTTAGAAAATGAAGCAACTTTCTAATAATCCCTTTCTTTTTTATGTATGAACCATATGAATTAACGATTCAAGGTGAAAAACAAAACAAGGAATATCAATATCCAGGATTAGTAAAAGTAGGGGATTTAGAGAAACCTGTAATGTGGAATAAACAGGGATTAAAGAAATTTTTGAAGCCAATCCAACAATGGTCTAAGAAAAATCATGTACCATCTAATCGAATTATTGCAGAGGAGTTTGGAATTAACCGTACTGTTCCAGGAGCTACCCAATACATGCAAAATCTTATTTCTATCTTCTATCAAAAAGGTTGGCATAAATCATTCTATGCATTCCGTGAAAACACTTGGACAGGAATGAATTATGAATTGGGAACAGGAAAAATAAAATGGGACGAAGAGGGTAAACCGATACGTCAAGATAATTCACTCTGGGATGTAATAAAAAAAGATTTACAGGGTCATAAATAGTTTAGAATGTTAGGCTTAAGAACTAAATGTAAACATCTAATTCAAATAGAATTAGATGTTTTTTATATCAAAAAAAGCGGAGTTGTATTCTGAAGTGACCCCAAAAAGTTAGACATATTATTTTATTAGGCAGCCCCTTTGGTATGTGTTCGGTATTGCACCGGACTCATACCTTTTAATTTTGC
>NZ_JBNNUF010000036.1:0-11217 GCF_050279465.1 Bacillus sp. NPDC094077
CATCTAAAATAAAAATTGACGTTTCACGTTGTTTGTTTCGTTCAGTTTTCAAAGAACTACTCGGTCGCTCATTTGCGACTTCCTTATGTTAACATCTTCGTTTTTCGATGTCAACTAAGTTTTTCAATTTCTTTTTTGTCGTTTTCTGCTTTTCCGCATCAGCGACGTTTATTAATTTATCATATACTAACTATTAACGTCAACACTTTTTAATAAAAATTTCTTTTTCTTACATAACGAATACATTCTTCTGCATTAGCAACCCTCCGGAACAAACAAAAAATAATTTTATATCTTTCTTCCATCGCTTTTTTTACAACATCATGGATACGCTCATCTTCAAAATCAAATAAAAGTTCCTCTAACTCTCTCTTCAATATATATTCCATTTCTTTTCTCTCTTCTTTCGTCAACATAAGCCCAAGCAAATCATCACCTCAATAATCCCTTACGCAACAATAAACGTTCCGCTCATTTTCACTTATCAAAAACAAATCATCAAAATCCTATCATTCATTATATCCACTACTTACGATATTAATCCCTTGTTCTCTTTTTTATATTTTAAGCATATATGTAACTGAAAAGGATTGGACAAAGGGGCGTAATATTATGTTTTTCTTTTTTATTACGAGTAAAAGAACTTTTAAACACATTAGCTTAATAGTTATACTTTCCTTATTTACGGCATGGCTTCTCTTTTTAAAAACATATTCACATGAGTCTGCTTTTTCAACTGCTACAGGACCTAAGGTAATTTACAAAGGAGACACAGCTAAAAAACAAGTTGCATTCACGTTTGATATTAGTTGGGGAGACAAAAAAGCTATTCCAATCCTTGATACACTTAAAGAGAGAGACATTAAGAATGCAACCTTCTTCCTTTCTGCTGCATGGGCAGAAAGACACCCTGATATTGTTGAACGCATCATGAAAGATGGACATGAAATCGGTAGTATGGGCTATAATTACACATCCTACACTTCTCTAGAGGCAAATGAAATACGAAGAGATCTTTTACGAGCACAAGACGTTTTTACAAAACTCGGTGTAAAACAAGTCAAGCTATTACGTCCACCTAGTGGCGAATTTAACAAAGCCACCCTTAAAATCGCAGAATCACTCGGATACACTGTCGTTCATTGGAGTAATAATTCAAACGATTGGAAAAACCCAGGTGTAAATAACATCGTTTCCGCTGTCTCTAATAATTTGAAGGGTGGCGATATTGTCTTATTACACGCATCCGATTCTGCTCTTCAAACAAATAAAGCTTTACCACTGCTTTTACAAAAATTAAAAAGTGATGGATACGAGCAAATATCCGTATCACAACTTATTTCCAACACTAGTACGAAAAGTGAAGATGTAAAGTAGTTCCTTTCCTACTAGCCTTCACACATAAAAAGCTCTACTACCTTTCGATAAGGTAATAGAGCTTTTTTCTTCCCACTATTTCAGGTAGTACAACTACCACTGCGTAGAAATTCAAAAGACCTCTCTCAATTAAGCAGATTTGCTCGTTTTTCCGATTAAACGATGCAATATAAGTAACTGATATGCATTACATAATAAAAGTGGTATAACCATTAAATATAACCAATCTGTATCATTGATCCGAAGCGCTGGTACCCATTCAAGAATTGTTACAACAACCATAAAGAACAAAGCAGGCACAAATGCTTTTTTATTCGTTTCTTTACTTTTTACATAAGCGACAATCGCTCCAAACACAAATAACATTCCAGCAACAAGTATGTTATTCCCTAATGAAACTTCCCCATTTGCGATAAGTACAGATCTTAAATACACGAAATCAAATAACACGAATGCAATAAAGAAAAGTTGGACTGCATTCCATAAAGAAGATGAGCGGAACATCCCTAGTCCAAAACGATGGATTGTTAAATATGCAAAGAATCCCATTTGACTTATAACACTAAAAATAAATCCTACACCCATCAACCAGAAAGAAACTGCTAAAATTTCTTTTCCGTCGAAATTTTGAAAAAATTCAATGTACTTGTCCCACTCCAAAACAAACCCAATAATGACCGTACTAACCCCACCAAGAAACAACGTCGTTAAAAATAGTCGTACCCACTTGCGGCTATTCACAACACATCCCCCATTATTCTTATATTTCTACTTAAATTGTATCAATGACAATTTCAAAAAGCTAGCCATGTTCATGTATAAATTCCTTAAAGATATTTATATTAAAAAAGAGAACTGTGCTGAAAGGAGTTCCAACTTATGAAACGGATGCTACTCATTTTCGTTTCTTCTTTTCTACTTACCGCACTTGTAGCATGTGCACAAGGAAAAGAAACGAAATCCGAACTAGATTACGATCAAACAAAGAAAATGATTGTTGATATTTTAAAAACTGATCAAGGTAAGAAAGCTATTCAAGATGTATTAACTGATGAAAAGATGAAACAAGCACTCATACTAGATGAAACGGTAGTAAAGAAAACGATTGAAGATGCAATGGTATCCGACAAAGGGCAACAATTCTGGGAAAAGCTCTTTAAAGACCCTGAGTTCTCATCGAAATTCGCTAAAAGTATGGGAAAAGAACAAACAAACTTAATGAAAACCTTATTAAAAGACCCTGAATACCAAGCAGGCGTTATAGAAATCATGAAAAATCCGGAAGTAGAAAAAATGATGTTGCAAACAATGAAGAGTAAAGAATACCGTCAATATTTACAACAAGTACTTACAGAAACTGCTGAAAGCCCACTCTTCCAAGCTAAGATGATTGATATCATTAGTAAAGGTGTACAGAAGGCTGAAAAAGGCGGATCTGCTAAGAAAGAAGCAGGCGGTGAAGGTGGTTCTCAAGGTGAGAAGAAGGAACAAAAGTAAAAATAATAGCTATAATAATGAGTGGACAATATATACATTGTCCACTCATTATTACTTTTTCACGCTATTAACAGGCAGCAAGACTCTCCCTGTTAGGCGAGAAATCCACTACACACACAAAAACAATTAGTATCAGTAGCGGATGCCCCACTAATTAAAGTTTCATTTTATTTTTGTGTAACGGCTGTTTTATCAATTACCGTCTCAGCTATCTTACTATAAATAATACCCGTTGTATGTGTATCTTCATATACCGAAGGAGCAAAGTCCTCTTTATTCCAATCAGGTTGTTGAAGCGGAATGCGGCCAAGTACCTCTGTTTGTAATTCAGCAGCTAATTTATCTCCTCCACCTCTTCCAAATACATACTCTTTCTCACCAGTTACTTTGCTTTCAAAATATGCCATGTTCTCAACGACACCGAGAATACTATGTTCAGTACGCAACGCCATCGCTCCAGCACGCGCTGCTACAAACGCCGCTGTTGGATGAGGCGTCGTTACAATAATTTCTTTGCAAGATGGCAACATTGAGTGCACATCTAACGCAACATCACCTGTACCTGGCGGAAGATCAAGTACTAAATAATCTAAATCGCCCCATTCTACTTCTGTGAAGAAGTGGTTTAACATTTTCCCAAGCATAGGTCCTCTCCAAATAACCGGTGCATTATCTTCTACAAAGAATCCCATTGAGATTACCTTTACACCTAGACGCTCCACTGGAATTATCTTATCCCCTCTTACGATAGGACGTTTTTCAATCCCCATCATGTCTGGCACACTAAAACCGTAAATATCCGCATCAATAATACCAACTTTTTTTCCTAAACGAGCTAAAGCAACTGCAAGGTTAACGGAAACGGTTGATTTTCCCACTCCACCTTTTCCACTCGCCACTGCTAAAAATGTCGTTTTTGAATTTGGTGACAATAAAGATTCACTTTGCTCTTCTTCTTGTTGTGGTGCAAATTGAACTAATTCCTCTTCTGTAAATTCTGCAAAACGAAGCCCAACTGTCGCTGCTCCTAGTTCTTTTACTAACTTTACAATTCCAGACTGCAACTGCATTTGTTCCGCTGTACCGGTTTTTACAATTGCAATTTTAACACTCACATGTTCCTTCTCAGGCTTGACTGTTACCTCTTTAATTGCATTTGTTTCTTTTAACGTTTTATGTAAAAACGGATCTACAATCCCTTCTAACGCTTCCACTACTTGCTCTTTCGTTACCATAATTAGCCTAGCCCCCTGTATGAAAAATAACGTAATGTTAATTAAATTTCTCTCTTTATACCTAAATAAATGCGTTTACATTTCCAGTATAACATATTTTCCGAAAACTTCGTTAACGAGAAAACCTCAAAAAAATCCCCCTTATTCTGGAGGATTTCCTTTTTCCGTGAAATAACGTAATATACCACGATATATAGCAGCCGCTACCTTTTGCTGATATTTTTCCGAATTTAACATATACCTTTCGTTCACATTCGATAAAAAGCCAGCTTCAATTAAAGCGCCTGGTGTTTTCGCATACTTTAATAAATACACATGAGAAATCGTTTTAGCAGAACGGTTCGTATTTTCTAAACTCGTTCTCAATTCAGCTTGTATAAACTTCGCTGCACGCTCATTTTCAATTAAAGAACGATAATAGAACGTTTGTGCGCCTTTGGATCCACTGCTAGTTAATGCATTTAAATGGATACTCGCAAAGAAGTCGACATCAGGTTTATTAATAATCTCCACACGTCTTCTTAAATCCTCTGCCTTACGTCTACTATACGACTTCGTATCTTTGTTAGCTAAATCATAATCTCCTTCACGCGTTAAAATAACTAATGCACCTTGCTCTTGTAAATAATCTTGTACTTTTTTTGTAATTTCAAGCGTAATGTCCTTTTCTACAATATCCTTTCCACCAACAGCTCCTCCGTCTGGTCCACCATGCCCTGCGTCTAATACAATTACTTTCCCCGATAAGGGCAAATTCCAAGCTCGCCACGATTTTGTAATTTGAAATTCTTGTTTGACTAAAAAAAACAAAACAACCGCAGCGAGTGCAAAAGAGATAATTCGAATTCTCTTCATACCTTTCCTCCTCCAGCTAGTCCCTCTAATTACTTATATGGGACAAGAGGAAAGTTTATGCTTATCTTAATGTAGCTTTAATCGATATCTCCTTTCACCCTTTTCATATCCTTCCTGCCACCATAAGCTGATGAACTGCTGGCAGGATTCATAAAGTAACTCCTCGTCTTGTAATTTAATTTCTCGTAAAGTCATACTCGTTAAAAATTGAAATAACGTTTCCGTTAATTGCTGTTCTTCTTCTAAAGCTCTATATTTCACATCAAAGAATGATTCACCATAATAGCCAAATTTGCTATATCTTGCTCCTAATAAATAAGACTCTATCCCTAATTCAATACAATAATCTTCATACTGACGATGAAGCTCTTGCATCTGAAAAGCATCACGAATATTTGAACGCAATGTTTTTAATGATAGTTCTCGCAGCATCTTTCGTTCATATTTTAACTGCTTTTCTTTTTGTTTTTCTTGTAAGCTGACAATGACATTCATAGTACTTATAAACCTCCCTAATACATATTAGTCTAAACTTCTAAAGAAGAAGCATACGTAGGACGGTAGCACTAAAATATTCCAAACTATAAAAACTACAAAAGAGGAATGAAACATAAAAAAACCCCAACCAAAATGGTTGGGGTTTGTAGTTCGCAAAAATTAACGTTTTGAGAACTGAGGTGCACGACGTGCGCCTTTAAGACCGTATTTTTTACGCTCTTTCATACGTGCGTCACGAGTTAATAGACCTGCACGTTTTAGTGTTAGACGGTATTCTGGATCAGCTTTTAATAAAGCGCGAGAAATACCGTGACGAATAGCACCAGCTTGACCAGTGTATCCACCACCATTTACGTTTACAAGTACATCGTAGTTACCTAAAGTTTCTGTTGCAACTAGAGGTTGTTTCACTACTTCACGTAATGCAGCAAATGGGATATAGTTTTCAAAATCACGACCGTTAATGATAACGCGTCCTTCGCCTGGAACTAGGCGTACGCGCGCTACTGAACTCTTACGACGTCCAGTGCCATAGTATTGAACCTGTGCCAAAGTAAGCCCTCCTTTAATTGATTATCCGCGAAGTTCGTAAACTTCTGGTTTTTGTGCTTGGTGTGGATGCTCTGCTCCAGCATACACGTTTAATTTCTTAGATACTTGACGTCCTAAACGTCCTTTTGGAAGCATCCCTTTAATTGCAAGCTCTAACATTTGTACAGGGTAGTTTGTACGCATTTCTAGAGCTGTTCTTTGCTTAAGTCCACCTGGGTGGTTAGTGTGACGGTAGTAAATTTTATCGTTTAATTTATTACCTGTTAAATGAATTTTCTCAGCGTTAATAATAATTACATGATCACCCGTGTCAACGTGTGGTGTAAATGTAGGTTTGTTTTTACCACGTAAAATGGATGCTACTTCACTAGCTAGGCGACCTAAAGTTTGACCTTCAGCGTCAACCACATACCATTTACGCTCAACTTCGTTAGCTTTTGCCATAAAAGTCGTACGCATGTGTTTCCCTCCTCGTTATCTTTTCCATAGAAAAAATCTATTGTTTATCTTAAACACGATTTCCTTCCGGGGCTAATCGTGGTTTTAGAAACAATACCATATGTTATGATATACTTTTGAGTTTCTAATGTCAAGCAAATGTTACACCAGGATTAGTTGTTATAGTTTACCTGCCATAAGTAAAGCCCATGACCTGGAGCCATCTTTCCAGCAAACTGACGATTTTGTTTCGCTAAAATCTCTGGAATGCTATCAGGATCAAGCTTTCCTTGCCCTACGCTAAGTAACGTACCAACAATAATTCTGACCATATTATATAAAAATCCATTACCTACAAAACGAAAAATTAATTCATCGTCTTGCTCAATTAACTCGATTTCATAAATTGTTCGCACTTTATCTTTTTTGTCAGTTTTTGCCGAACAAAAAGAAGTGAAATCATGCGTTCCAATAAAATAAGGAATCGCTTTTCTTATAGCGTTTATTTCAAGCGGATATGGATATTGATATACGTAATTTCTACGGAATACATCCGCAGTCTTTGATAATAATACACGATAACGATATTCTTTTCTCTCGACACCGTAACGTGCATGAAATTCTTCTGTTTTCTTCTCTACTTGCCGAATAACAATATCATCTGGCAACATTGTGTTTAAAGCATTACTCCATTGCCACTCTTCAAGAGATAAAGGTGTATCAAAATGTATCACTTGTCCTTTTGCATGAACAGTAGAATCCGTTCTACCCGATGCCTGAACACGAACGAGTTCTCCTTTATGCAATTTCTGCAATGCTTTCTCTATCTCTTGTTGAACAGTACGATGCTGCGGCTGAATTTGATAACCACAAAAGTGCATGCCATCGTATGCAACCGTACATTTTATTCTATCCATTTCTCTATTCTCCATTACGATCGCACCCATGCCAAAATACAAGCTAAACAAAGTAAACTTATAATTGTTACTGTATCACTTGTTTTCCAGCGTAGTTGCCTAAATTTAGTACGTCCTTCGCCACTTCGATATCCACGAGCTTCCATCGCAATTGCTAAGTCCTCTGCACGCTTAAAAGCACTGATAAACAGCGGAACGAGTAGTGAGATAATAGCTTTCATTCTATCTTTTATCGGTCCCCCGGCAAAATCAATACCACGTGACGCTTGTGCTTTCATAATCTTACTCGTTTCATCCATTAATGTGGGGATAAAACGAAGAGAAATTGACATCATTAATGCGATTTCATGAACAGGAACTTTTATACGCTTCAACGGCTTTAATAACGTCTCCAAACCATCTGTAATTTCAATAGGTGTAGTCGTTAACGTTAATAATGTCGTCATTAGAATAATAACGAAGAATCGTATAGAAATGTATATCCCTTGTTCTAATCCCTTTTCATGTATAGAAAACCAACCAAGCTGGAATAGTACATCCCCCTCTTTATTTGTAAAAATATGCAGGAAAAATGTAAAAAGAAAAATCCATAAAATTGGTTTTAAGCCCGAAAGTACATAACGAATCGGCACTTTTGCAAAAAATAAAGCAATGAGTGCATATAAAAATAAAAATCCATATGAAATCGCATTATTTGCCAAGAAAACAACAAATACATATAAAAAGACAATCAGCAGCTTCGTACGTGGATCAAGTTGATGAATAAGTGAATTCCCTGGGATATATCTCCCAATAATCAACTGCTGCATGATTCATGACCACCTTTTCGTAACACCTGCACAACTTCATGAGTAAGATCCTCTAAAGATAAGGTAGCCTTCGAAATTGAAATACCAAACTTCTCTTCAATTGCACGTTTATACTTTAAAGACATTGGAAGGTCCACACCAATTTGTTCTAATTCATCAGCATGTGAAAATACTTCCTCCGCTCTTCCTTGCAAAAAGACCGTTCCTTTATGCATGACCACGATTTGATCTGCGTACTTAGCGGCATCCTCCATATTATGAGTAACAAGAATGACTGTAAGCCCCTGTTCTTTATGGAGCTTATAAAACATCTCCATGAGCTCGTGCTGTCCTTTAGGATCAAGTCCTGCTGTAGGTTCATCTAATACAAGCACTTCAGGTTCCATCGCAAGTACGCCTGCTATTGCAACACGCCTCATTTGCCCACCGCTTAACTCAAACGGAGAACGTGCTAATAACTCTATGTCCAATCCAACAAGCTGGATTGCATCTTTCGCCTTTTGTTTCGCCTCTTCTTTAGATACACCAAAATTAGTAGGCCCAAAACAAATATCCTTCTCAACAGTTTCTTCAAATAGTTGATGTTCTGGAAACTGAAAGACAACCCCTACTTTTTTTCGTAGTGGCTTAAGCTTCTTTTCTTTCTTTCCTGCTGAAATTAAATGTTCACCAATTTGAACCGTACCGTTTGTCGGCTGCAATAAACCATTTAAATGTTGAATCATCGTCGACTTACCTGAACCAGTATGACCGATAATGGCATAATAGCCCCCACTTGGAAACGACACGTCTACATCATAAAGTGCGCGTCTTTCAAATGGAGTTTTATATTGATAACGATGTTCTACTTTTTGGAATGTAATCTCCAAAGTTCGTTCACCAAGCTTTCCATTGTAAGATGCGTATTTTGCAAGAGAATTTCATTTCTTTTTAATAATTCTGCCATTTTTACTGAAAAAGGTACATCTAATCCAATTTCTTGGAGCATATGAGAGGATTTGAAAATGTGCTCTGGAGTCCCTTCCTCTAATATTTCTCCCTTATTCAAAATAATGACACGGTCTGACTGCGCCGCCTCTTCTAAATCGTGCGTAATTGATAACACAGTAATACCTTTTTGATTAACAAGTTGTCTAACCGTTTCTACTACTTCACGTCTTCCTTGGGGATCTAACATTGACGTTGCTTCATCTAATATTAAAATAGATGGTTGAAGTGCTAAAACGCCTGCTATTGCGACTCGCTGTTTTTGTCCACCAGATAACGAATGTGGTTCATCATTAAGAAAATCTTCCATACGGACAAGTTGCAGAGCGTGTTCTAATCTTTCTACCATTTGCTCTCTTGGCATTCCAATATTCTCTAAGCCAAATACAACGTCATCTTGTACTGTCGTTCCAACAAATTGATTATCTGGATTTTGAAATACCATTCCAATTTGTTTTCGAACATCCCATACCGTTTCTTCTGATAAGACCATTGTATTATTTACAGTAATTGTCCCTGATTCAGGCAAAAACAAACCATTCAATAATTTTGCAAGTGTAGACTTCCCTGAACCGTTTTGTCCGATAACAGACACCCATTCTCCTTCATATAAGGAAAATGAAACATCTTTTAATGCATAAGAGGCTGCCCCAGGATATTGAAATGATATGTTTTCTGTCCGAAGTTTCTCTTTTTTCAATACAAGGCACCCTTTCTTTCTGTATTTAAAAAAAAAGGGCCATGACCAGTTACTTGAAAAGAACTGTCCTGCCCTTTTAATTATCATTATACTAACTCGATAATTACCATTGGTGCTGCGTCTCCGCGACGTGGACCAATTTTTGCAATACGAGTGTATCCGCCTTGGCGCTCAGCATAGCGTGGAGCTACATCAGCGAATAATTTTTGAAGTGCATCTTGACCAGTCTCAGCGTTAGCAACTTCATTGCGAATGAAAGCTGCTGCTTGACGACGAGCATGAAGATCTCCGCGTTTACCTAAAGTGATCATTTTTTCCACTACAGAACGAAGTTCTTTTGCACGAGTTTCTGTCGTTTGGATGCGCTCGTTGATAATTAAATCAGTAGCTAAGTCACGTAACATAGCTTTACGTTGCGCACTTGTACGGCCTAATTTTCTGTATGCCATTCGTAGTTCCCTCCTTTGTTGATGGGTTTAAATCCTCAGTCGTCTTTACGTAAACCTAAACCTAATTCCTCAAGTTTATGTTTAACTTCTTCTAAGGATTTACGTCCTAAGTTACGAACTTTCATCATATCTTCTTCTGTTTTGTTCGCAAGTTCTTGTACAGTATTAATTCCTGCACGTTTTAGGCAATTATAAGAACGAACAGAAAGATCTAGTTCTTCGATAGTCATCTCAAGAACTTTCTCTTTTTGATCTTCTTCCTTCTCGACCATAATCTCAGCATTTTGTGCTTCATCAGTTAAACCAACAAAGATATTTAAATGCTCAGTTAAGATTTTGGCACCTAAAGAGATAGCTTCTTTTGGCCCGATGCTTCCATCCGTCCATACATCAAGCGTAAGCTTATCATAATTAGCCACTTGTCCGACACGTGTCTTTTCCACTTGGTAAGTCACACGTGATACTGGAGTATAAATAGAATCAATAGGAATTACTCCTATTGGTTGATCTTCGCTTTTATTTGCATCAGCTGGCGTATACCCACGGCCACGCTTTGCAGTTAAACGCACGCGGAAATGCGCATCTTTTGCTAACGTTGCAATGTGTAAATCTGGATTTAAGATTTCTACATCACTATCGTGAGTAATATCAGCAGCTGTGACAACACCTTCGCCCTGTACATCAATTTCCAACGTCTTCTCTTCTTCAGAGTAGATTTTAAGAGCTAACTTTTTCAAGTTTAAGATGATCGTTGTAACGTCTTCTACTACGCCCTCAACTGTTGAAAATTCATGTAATACGCCATCGATTTGGATAGCTCTAACTCTTTTTTAAGTTGAACAACTTCTTTCTTAGGAAGTACTTCGAAAGTACCATCTTCTTGCATTCTTTCGATGTCTTTAA
>NZ_JBNNUF010000037.1:0-10873 GCF_050279465.1 Bacillus sp. NPDC094077
AGTCCTACATCTATTCCAATGTAAGAATTTGTTTTCGGAAGTTCTTGCACTTCTGTTTCAACTAACAATGACACAAAGTATCTACCAGAAGGGTTCCGTCTAACCGTAGCATTTAAAATACGTCCCTTTACTTCACGACTTTTGGCAAATCGAACAAGACCTAGTTTAGGCAATTTCATTTTGTTTCCTACAACGGCAATGTTCTCATTTGTTTGTTTTGTGGTGTAAGATTGTACATTATTCTTCTTAGATTTGAAACGCGGGGCACTGTTTTGTTTTTTGAAAAAGCGTGTATAAGCATCCGCAAGGTTGCGAACAGATGACTGAATCGCAATACTATCCACTTCTTTTAGCCAAACAAACTCTTTCTTCAAGGCAGGGAGCTTGGCAGAGCATGTACCATATGTCAAACCTTTTCCTGTTTCTTTGTGTGCATGATCCCATAGAGATAGGAAATGATTGAATACAAAACGAGAACAGCCAATCGTTTTATTGATTAGGGTTGCTTGTGCTTTATTTGGATAGATACGAAATTTATATGCTTTATTGATTAGCATTCCTTTCACCTCCATTTTGATATGCGTCTATTATACAACAAACATACATTCGATAGGTAGTGAAGTAACAGTTTATATATGTCGAACAATTAAGATGGCTTCCTGCCATCCCATGTCCGAAGCCAATTCATCTCCCACCTACTCACTTCGCGTTCCTTGAGGAAGGAGTCTTCTTGGCTAAAATGATAAAGGACAATATCAGGAAAATGAGGATTTACATTTTTGATGCAAATCTGATTTAATGTTGAGGACAGAATTCCTCAGCAATTCAATGTTTTTTTAATGATTTTTCTCGTTGAGATTATGGAGTAAGCTATCGTGACGTTAGCGAAAAAATAAAGGAACTATTGGAGCCGTGAACTACTCGTCATCTAGCAAAGTATGATGTGGGAGCTTGTCAGTTCCACGACGAAAGTAACCTTGCATCTCCCTGAGCGTTACTTTGGGGGCCACCCTAGATGTCCAATGCTTGGATGCTCTCTTGGTTCGGTTGATATTTTACGCAGGAACCGGATGGCTTGGTTTTCGCACTCTATTTTCTTCCTGCAACCTCATATATCAAGTTATCAAAGAGCTTCATATAGCTAGTTTATCAAATGTTTTGGCTATGCCAAACGGAAATTCTTTTCCCACTTAACCACTTCACATTCCTTGAGGAAAGAGCCTTCTTGGCTAAAATGATAAGAACTTGTTTGGTAGCAACGTCTAACTGGCTAATATAACCGGTGTTTATTTAGTGAAGTATCCTAGAAGGGGGGATGTAATTATGAGAGTATTTTTATCCAGAGATGCAGCGATGATCATGGATTTAACACAACTGGAATTGAATACGACTTATGCTCTTATAAATTATGGTGAACCTAAAACTGCTCTGATGAGGAAGGTTCAAATGAATATTACCAAAATTGAATGTATGAAACTTAAAGTAGAAGTGATTGAGGAGAGAGAAGGACCAAAGGTATATGATTTTTCACTTAAAGACTTTTTTAATGAATTAGTTAAAGGAATAGAAAATCATCTGAAATTTAACTTAACATACTATGATATTGATGATGCTAAAGGTATTGTATCCTATGATTTCAATCTAAATTCAAAGACACCTGATATGGAGATTAACAAATTTATCGATTTTATAGAGAGGCAGATTACTGAAGTACATTTAGAAGTTTTTAAAGCTTTTAATTTACCAAAAAACAGACCGGAATAGTTAGATCATGTCGTAATACGTGAAAGGAAAAGGTCATTAATTACAATGACCTTTTTTACTTGAATATGTATAAATCAATTATCTCGGATGTACACAAACACTAGAGTTGTTAATGGATTGTATATTATTATTTAATTACATATGGGGGTGGATAAATGAAAATAGTTACATGGAATGCAGCAATGGGATTTAGGAAGAAGATTGAAAAAATATTACCGCTTAAAGCAAATATATTAGTTATTCCAGAATGTGAACATCCTGAAAAATGGAAAGAAAAAAATGCTCAGAAAGATATCGTTCAATTCCTTTGGTACGGAAAAAATCCAAACAAGAAGGGGATTGGAATAATTACGCTAGATAATACTTATCAAATTGAACTTCATCCAGATTATGATGATAAATTCCGCTATATCATTCCATTAAGAGTCTCTGGTGAACGGGAGTTTATTATGTTTGCAGTTTGGTCACAAAATGATAAAGAACGCTATAATAGTTACATAGGGCAAATATATTTAGCATTAGAGAAATATGCATCTTTGCTAAAGGAGCCATGTATTATTGTAGGTGACTGGAACAGTAATAAGAAATTTGATTATATTAAAAGAGTGAAGACACACTCTGAGGTTGTTGAACTTCTTAAGCGTGTAGGGATTATGAGTGCTTATCATTATCTTTCTAAGGAAGAACATGGGCAAGAGTTGGAACCGACCCATTATTTTAGAAGAGAAAAAACAAGACCTTTCCATATAGATTTTCTGTTTGCTTCTGAAATATTCCTTGACCAATTAAAATCTTATAACATAGGTTCTTATGAAGAGTGGATTAAATTCAGTGATCATATGCCTATAAGTGCTGAATTTAATAGGTGAAAAATAATTTTATAGAATCTAATATTAGAATAAAAAAACCACCTATTGAAAAGATTTATCAAAATAGGTGGTTTTTATGTCTATTTAAATGCAAATAGTATTCTATTATCTAATTTGTATTAATGCTTGCTAGTTCGCATTATAACCATATTCACGTGTCCCTAACTTTTCCTTGTAAATATTTTCAATATCGAGTATTTCATCATTTGTAATTGATTTAGGCAATGTTCGTAATATCGAAAAAAGAAAATCTTCTTTACGTTCTGGATTATTTTCTAATAGCTCGATTAATCGCTTATTCCCACCATGACCAGTTTTAGCGTAAGATTCCCATCTTCCCCATATACCGCCTTTACCTATTCCACCATATGCATTTGCTTTACCTACATATAATTTCCCTGTTTTTCTATCTAAAATTGTATAGATTCCAGCTACTGAAGAAAGCATTTTACACCAGGTAGAGTTAACATCAGGATTATTGTAAATTTTTTTAAATTCGTTGTATGTAAGTGAAAAATCAAGAAATCCTGGAAACCTACGAATTGTTCCTTTTGGAATAATTTCTATAATATCAAATTGTTTTCTCTTTCTAACTGTCTTTACCTTCTTTAAAGGCGCAAACCACATATGAAATGTTCGCTCTGACCAATTAATGATTATTCGTTCTTCTAGTTCTTCAAATCCTTGAACTCTTTCCATTTGATAATAGTATTCATTACCCTTTTTGTACTCAGGCTTCATCCAATCATAATGTTTATCAGTAATAAATTTTTTCGGATTGGATTTGCCTAACACCTTGTAAACACCGATAAATACAGCTTTTTTACCTTCTTCAAAGTCCAGGAAACTAACCACATACTCACATTCTCCAAATACATCATCTTTTTGGTGTTTCTGGTATAACTCTAATTGACCTTTTTCATATAAATCGACAACATCAATTCTATCCTCATCTTTATGCCGTACGATTTTAATATTTTTAGATAAATCTAAGCCATAACTCTCTAACATTTTCTCTACTGTAAGCATAAAACCCCTCCTACCTCATGATAGTACTATTAGGTCAAAAAAACATCCTAATTATTTAAAGGATTGATTATAAAATCTGTTTTTCATGATAGTTATCTAATTTTTGTTTTATTTAATAGTAAAATATTAAAGGGAATACCAAGAAAAGTATAATCTTGAAAAATATGTATTTGAAATAGTGTTCCTAAATATGGAATCAAAGTATAATAGAAGAGAAGCACTAGAAAAATGGGGGAATACTATGATTACATTGCAGCAAAAACTGGAGCAATACACACATATATATGCACAGTTAAAGGGAGAACTAAAATGGAAAACGAGTGATTCTCGAACAGGAATGATGATTGCCGCTATGTATGCAGGCAGCGATAAATTTTTTGATCTTGGACGTTTTTTAGAAATTAGTAGTTATATTAAGGATCAGGTAGGGATGTTTTCATACTTAAAGTCTTATCATCGCTTTGTGGTTGCGGCAACATTAGATATTCACTTTACACATTACAAGGAAGCGTTTCAAAAGTTTCTAGATTTATATGAACGATTGGTCACTGGTGGCTTTAGCCGGAGTATATTTACTTATCTCGCAGCAGCTGTGCTTTTAACAGAAGATAATGGACAGCATGACACACGCATTCAGCGGTCGATGCAAGTATATAAACGCATGAAAGAAGATCATCTCTTTCTTACAGGTACAAATGATTATCCGCTCGCTGTTTTACTAGCAGGACAATCAGAGAAAGTAGAAATACTTATGGACCGAGTGGAACGTCTTTATCAGAAACTAGCAACAGCTGGCTTGCGTAAAGGGAATGATCTTCAATTTTTAAGTCATATTCTTTCGCTAAATAAGGATGCTAGTGAAGATATGTTAGTCGGACAATGTACAAACATATGGAATTTGCTAAAGCAAGAAAAGGTAAAAGTGAAACAGATACATTACCCGGCTATCGGTCTACTAGCGTTGCTTGAGGATGGAGAGAAAGAGGTTCATTCTATTCGAGTATTCATTGAAAAATTGCAGGGGGATAAGCTATTCCGCTGGCATACGGATACAAATATTCTTATTGCAATTCAACTGTTCGTAAGTCAGAAAGGTGCGGAAAGTCACGCTGCCAACACAGGTTTACAAACAATGATAGAAGTCCTTATACAGGCGCAGCAGGCAGCTATGATAGCAACGATTGCCGCTTCCTCTACAGCAGCCTCTTCTGCTAGTAGTGGTTCATAAAGTGCAAATTGCTATATGAATGCGAGTGTTCTGTCGCTATATTTAAGATTTTACATACTTTATAATTAAATCAAGAGTCAATTATGAACTTAATCAAATTGAATTTTTTTAGATTTATAGTTAAAATAAATGTAAACTTTTTAATTTTATTTTTTAATCCACAATTATTAGCGGTCTTTCGGACTGAGAATTAAGCTTAATGTGCTTAATATCTTTATCCGAAGACCGCTTTTTTGTGGTATTAAAAAGTAAAAATACTAAAGGGAGATGTATTTATGAGTTATATTGGATCAATGCTGTAATGCAGCTATTGAGACGATGGTAGTACAGCAAAATGCGTTTTAGCATCCACCTTATGATTTGAAATGCTTGGTACAGATGACTTAGAAGGTGCTAAAAGAAAGGAATTTGTCGAATTAGATAGACCTACAAGATATTTAGCAGATGAAGGTATTATGTAATTCCGTCTTATAGGTTTGCTGCAGAAAAGGTAGCAAGGTTTATAAGCATCGATTTTGAATAAATTGTAGAAGACCAATTAACTATGAAATTGTTTGTTTTTTTAAAAAATTAAATTAACGTGGTAAGGAAAGAGGAATTTAATAATTAAATTCCAATTAAAATATTAGGGGAGGAATTTGTGATGATTGGTGAAACTTTTAAAAATTTATTAATAAGTCTGGCTGGTTTAGTAGTGGGGTTAAGTGCTATATATTTAATAATTAAATATAGCTTCAAATTAACAGTAGAAAAAGTAATACCTAATTTAATAGGCTACGCTAGCTTATATTTGCCAGGAGTTATAACTTTCGGCCTAGTTGGATATTTTTCAAATTCATGGATTTTTGGAATTGTAATGGGTGTTATAGTTGAAGCAATTCGTTTCTATGGGTTAGGAAGAATACTACATCAAATATCCTCTTCATTAAGAGCGATGAAAGTGAAAATAACTATAGCAAAAGCAAATAAAAAAGCTAATGCTAAAAATAAGCCTTTAGAAGTAATTGAAGCTACTGAAGTTAACATAGAAAAAGAGAGAATAGCACAAGAGAAAACAGCAGTTGAACTGAAAAAAGAACAGAAGGAAATCATAAAAACTGAAGAGCCAGAAATAATTGATGATGCAGATGATGTTGAAGAGTTAGAGGAAATGGAAGGAATAGAACGAATTGCGGTACTTGAGTACATGGAAATGGTGGCGAAAACTAGAGATAAGATGTTAGCGGTAAATGATAATACAGTAAAACGTGAGCGTAAACAAGCAGAAAGTACCCCAGATACACAGAGAACCTATGAACAGCTACAACGAGTTCTGGTTAGTGGAAATTCAGGAAAGAAAAATGAAGAAATTAGTTTTGATTAATAAGAAAAGCTATCATCAGGTGAAGTGATGATAGCTTTTTGTACTTAGTAATAAATTCCTGAAATCTTTTCAAAAGTTACAATAACCCAATTTTGTAACTTTTCTCACAGACTCAGGATTCAATAATAGATAGGTTATCGCCTTTAGTAAAGAGAGGAACATTAACTTTGTATTATTGAAATAAAAGAGCAGCTAGCAAAAGCTAACCGCTAATCTCCAAGGGGGAATGGAGAAAAATCTAATGTCATCTACATTATTGACAGAATATTGAATTTTATACAGAGGAGATTATATTTTATGAATTAGATTATAATAGTCGATATTCTCCATATTGACCAGAAAAGAACTAAAAATTCTAGTGCAATTCCAATTGTTCTTTTCCTAGTTTTCTGAAATTCTTTTATTAAATAGCCAATGGCACTAATTGCTATAAGAATGAAAAGAATAAGTTCTAGTGTAACGGGCATTTGATCTACTCCTAATCTTTCATTTTTTCATTTTCTAATTTATTATATAACAATTATAAGATGTTTTGGTGAGTAGTGGTTAAGATTAAATAATATAATATTTCAGCAGAAAAGGAGAATAGAGAATGTGTAATTATTCAGGAAATACAGTCAAAGAGTTAAAGAACAAGAATGAAAAAAGAACAGCTAACAAAAGCTAACAAAAGCTAACTGCTCTAATCATGGAATATGGTTAAGAAATGGGTTGTCTACTTTATTGACGGAATATTGGGTTTTATTAAATTTAAATTCTTTTTTCGAAGGGAAGATGGAGCAATTTGTTTCTTCCTGATGAAAATCAGCAAGAACAAGTCAATATTCGCGGTACCACTACCAGTCAGTTAATTTTATGTAAAGGTGTCTCGTCAGCTGAAGGGTAAGAAGTCTATACTAAGAGCAGATTGTTGATATAAAATGAAGAAGGATCATGTGACTTAAATCATAAAATTGCATACCAATAACCCATAACTTTGTATCAAGATTTCGTTTTTAAGTTCTAACATTACAAAACTCCCCTTCCAAATAACCCATAAACTTGAAGAAAGTTTATTTTGTAATCATTCATTTTTGGGTTTTTATGATAAGATTTACATATATGGGGAAGGTGGAGGGCTATGAGAAAATTTTCTCGAACAGGAAAAATATTATTAGGTTTTGGAGCGATTCAAGTGTTTTGGGGACTTGTAATGCTTAATATAATTAATGGAATTAATTTATTTGAGCATACAAGTGGAGTGGTGAAATATGGTATTCTAATTACTGGAATAGTATGTTGCATTGCATCTAACTTTTTTAAAGAGCCTAAGAGTTATATTAATAAGTGAGTTAATGTTAACTTAGTGGAAGTTTAAACCTGTATTTTATGCAAAGTCATGCTTCCTGTTATAAGTATCCCTGCTATCAAAAAAATAACATTGAATTACGGTGATGCTTTTATTGTATTTGATAATTTTTCGACTCCATCAAAAGTGAATCCATTCTATGAGCTAGTCCAATCAAAGATATAATCGTGGATGGAATTTCTCCTCTCCTCTTGTAAGCCGTTACCTCTATCATGATTTTATTTTATCTGTATAAGAGGATAAATATGGTTTTTATAGAATAAATAAGTCGGGAGGGGTGGATAAATAATGATATATATAGAAATGTTAGAAGGGTTATCGGTAGGGGGAATATATACCGAAAGGCAAATTTATGATTTGTTATACAACGCTGACACTGAAATAACAATTTTATGTGATTCCGTATCAGAATTTGGTGAATCCGAAATAGAAAGATTCCGAGTGATGGGTAAGTATGAGATATTTATTCATAAAAATGAGAATCATTCATATTGTGCGCCATCGAAAAAAACAATGGTTTATGTTATAGAGAAAATTTAAAAGCATCCAAAACGGGTGTTTTTTTATTGAATAGAAATTACACATTAAACATGAATTTGAATACATAATCCATTCCTTAAAATAACCTTAATTAAACTATGGATTTAATAATACCTAAAAAATAAATGGTATAATTTTCTAAAATGATTTAAATGAAGTTTATTTTAGAAAAGGGGTAGATGGAAAATGTTTCAGAAGCTCAAATTTTATTTAATGAGCATTTTAATTAGTTCAATGTTAGGAGGAATTATTATAGGTGCTAATTTCTTAGCCCATAACATCTATAATTTAGTTGCAGGTAAAGAATATCATATTAATATGTGGTCTTCTATTATTATATTTAGTGTTGTATTTGTTTCAGGTTTCTCATACATGTTGAAGAAGGGGCCAGATATACTTGTTAATAATTAAAACAATAGCAATTATCGTAGGCGCTACCGTGATTTGGATGGCGTCTTTTCTAGCTTATTAATTACCTCAATATATATGTATCTCTTAGCGTTTGGGCGAGGGCGCTTTTTTATTGCATCTTATGATAAGTACAGGTATATAAAATGTGTAATATAAAAAGTAAATGAAAATAATAAAGGCGCATAAATTCTATATTTTAAGTAGTTTAGCCCCTTGGAGGGCGCTCCAAGGGACTTAGATTCGAGAATTTTTAAACTCTTGCTTAATTACATGAGAACTCCCTAAAGAGTATCTAAGCTATTTTAACACTTAACCAATTATTTTTACGGTCGTATATATAGATTTTAATATTTTTGGATTATCACGTTGTGTAACCATAGTCGGTTAGCGAGGCGATGGGACAACTTAAGTATTGACCGAACCTAGGGAGTATAAATGAGAAGATTCTTAGTCTTCTCTCAACCACCAAACGTAAAGCGAATAGCTAAGATAGGTAGAAAGTTATATGATGCGGTGGCTTAGAGAAGGGTGAGAGTAATCTTGGCCTTGGAAGAGGAACTTTTCCATTTGTTTTTTAAAATTTTGCTCTATAAGATATGTGAACTATAGAGAATTCGTTAAAACATAATTTTTGAATTATATAATACTTTTATATATAATTATATTGATTTTAGTATATTAACTAATTAAAAATGGGGAAATAAAAATGAAGATTAAATTTGATGTGGTTAAAGATGAAAATTTTGATTTTAATTTTTTAGAAACAAAATTGCTGAAAACTTTTAAAGAAGTGGATAATGTGGCAATAGTTGAAAAGGTTGAAGATAAAATTTTTGAAAAAGATGATTTGCAAACCCATTTAGTGGAGATTACCATTAATGTTACAGGAAAGAATATCGGGTATAGATCGGTTTCAGCTAGTATATTTATTGTTCTAGAAAGTCTATCAATAAAGCTATTCAATATTAATATTGGTATATGTTAAGCATCCCAAACGAGTACTTTTTTCTTTGTTATATAGAAATTACATATTAAACATTAAACATATATTTATACGCATTGTTACTACACGCTAAGGAATAGTAATAAAACGATGAAACTGATGAAACTGTATAAAAACAAAAAGAATCCTAAGATGGGCAGTGTTTTATGAAAATTGAGCATGATAAACCTCCTTGGTGTATATAAAGAATTATAATACATCATTGGTCTATTTAGAATATTAACCATGAATTGGATAGAATTATGCATGGTTAAATCAATAGAAATTGTATATTAAACGTATTTAATGGGTTTGCTAGGTATAAAGATAATTAAGAATCATACAATGATACGGAAGGGTCTTTTCTAGCGTGTTAGTTACCTCAATGTATATGTATCTTTTGGCGCTTGGGCGAGGGTGCTTTTTTTATTGCACATTATAATAAGGACAAGTATATATTGGAATAGGACGAGTTCTTCGTGTCCCATTCAATGATCAGGGTAAACCCCTATTCACATTGAGAGTATCTAATAGCTAGGGTACTCTCTTTTTATTGGATAAAATGGACATTTAATCCGAGGGGTACAAATTCGATGCGACGTAAAAAGATTTGTTGAAACAATGGAAGGTGGATTTGCAAGCTGTTCATGAAGAGAAGCGGCTGAAGAAGAAGGCTAAGAAAAACAATAAAAAATATAGCATCCCTGGTAATACAGCTGGATTCATGAATGGGCAGAATACTTATGGTAAAGAGAATGGGGTATGGAAGCAAAGAAATAAATGACGTAAGGATAAATAAGTTTGATTAAGTTTATAGCAATTATCGTAGGCGCGCCGTAATCTGGGTGGCGTCTTGTTTTTTGTTAAGGAAAGATAACAAAACAAACGAATACAAGCACGAAATTAGAAGAAGAAAATAATAGCCTTGTCGTTTGCCATAACCTACTAGGTGTGAATTTGAAATAAAGGTAAGATGTTTTTAAGAAAGACGCGAAGTTTTGAATAAAGTTGCGACGTTTATAAAAAAGATGCGATGCTTTAGCACTTCTATCAAAATTATAAAATGAAATGCATTTTTTGTTTCTTCATTAAGTTAATAAGCTAAATTAATGTAATATCGTGATAAAATTTAGAAAGATAAGGAGTTATGAAAAAGGGGGGTTTTTGGATGGTTCATAACCTAAAAAATAAAAGATTTGTAGAGTGATAATAAAGTAGTTTAATTTACAATAAAGTCCTTTAAAAAATAATAAAGTTGTTTAATTCCCTATAGAGCTAACGGAGCAGTCTAGTTTAATAAGTTGGGAAGTAATGCTTAACTACTTGATAAAGCATCAGC
>NZ_JBNNUF010000038.1:0-10860 GCF_050279465.1 Bacillus sp. NPDC094077
ATGGGTATATAGCACCTCGGAATAGAGTAGAGAAAAAATTGGTAGAAATTTGGTCAGAGGTATTAGGGATTGACTCCTCTGTCATTGGGATAAACGCTAATTTTTTTGAACTAGGTGGGCACTCTTTAAAAATTATGAGTACTTTAGTAAAAACATTTTCTGAAGGTTGGAATGTAACTATTAAAGATTACTTTGAATTAAAAACTATTAATAATATAGCTAAAAAAATTCAATATGGATATAGAGTAAATTCACATTCAGATACATTAGATATTAAATTGTTAACACCTCCAAAGAAGCTAAAGGAAACAAAAAGATATGCATTTAGTAATAGTAGCAAAATACTTTTAACAGGAGCTACAGGATTCTTAGGTATACATCTACTAGAACAACTATTGGATACTACAGAATGTAAGATATATTGTTTAGTTCGTGGGGAAAATAAACTAGAGGCGAAAAATCGTTTATTAAACATGTTACAATTTTATTTTAAAAATAAATTTGTAAGATATCAATCTTTAGTAAATCAACGTATCTTTATTGTGCAAGGTGATTTAGCTAAACAAAATATGGGATTAGAAAACGAATTATATAAGGAGCTTCATCAACAAATCTCAACTGTAATTCATGCTGCGGCTTTAACAAAACATTTTGGCGAGTATAGTGAATTTGAAAGAGCGAATGTCCAGGCGGTGAAAGAACTTCTTGCATTTGTTGGTGATACTAAGGATTTACATCATATATCTACAACTGGTGTAGCAGGACAATTTGTATTAAGTGAAAAGGAAACAATATTTAAAGAAAGCGATTTTTATGTAAAACAAAATTACAAAGATAATGTGTATGTGAAAAGTAAATTTTTAGCAGAATATGAAATATTCAAGGCAATATTAAGGGGAACAGATGCTACTATTTATAGAGTAGGAAATCTTACAAATAGATATATTGATGGACAACATCAATATAACTTCACCGAAAATGCATTTATGAGCAAATTAAAATTTATATTACAATATGGTATTGCGACAGATGTATTATTATCAAGTGAAGTTGAATTTACACCTGTAGATTATTGCAGCAAAATTATCACAGGGTTTGTAACATCAAATGAAGTGCATGAAAATAGTGAAAGTTGCGTAAATCATATATACAATCATCTTACGTTAAATTTAAAGGAACTTGTAAAGTTACTAAATTCAATGGGATATCCAATTAAAGTAATTTCTGAAACAGAGTATCAGCAATTTATTTTAGAACTATCTAAAGATAAAAAGAAACAGAAAGATATTCAAAATCTCATGACATATGAAGAGCAAAAAGATAATTGTTATAAACCAATAAAGCTTGATTCGACTGAAACTCAAAAAATGCTAAAATTATTAGGTGTTCAATGGCCTGTTATTAATAGTGAATATATACAACAAATGATTGCTTATATGACGAGTGTTACTGGTAGTGGTTCTGTAGCAAATTTTTTAAAACAAAGTTACACTTTAAAAAGCTGATTGGGAATATGAGAAATGAGCTATTTTAAAGGAAAACAATTAAAAAAACATAGAAATTTTTTAGGTGAAATCATTGGAAAAGTGCGGCTTTTAGTCAGCGTATGAAAGTAAACTATCATATATTACTTTTAGTATTCAATAGAAAGTAGCGTCAAGGAAGTCCTTCTATAAGAAAGTATGAATATGTCGTTTTCTTTAACTGAAATTTTCTTGAACTTATTATATAATAAGTTCAAGAAAATTTTTCCTTTTTAATCATTCTTAAATAACCACAAACCTTTCGGGTTTACGATTCATTACAAGGAAGTGTATAACGCATATACGCTAATTTGTAATACGAATGTATCCCTGGAAGGTTTTTTTGCGTTGTAGGAATAGGACAAGTAATTAACTAACAAGGGTGTGATCGATTATCTTAAATTATTAAGTATTGTAGTGGGGAAATAAGAATTTTGGATTTTAAAATACAAAAGAAGGTGAAAAAAGATGAGGGGAGCAGTCTCGTCTTTTTTATTTCGAAAGGAGAAGGACATGGGTAAGAAAATTATGGTTTAATCTGTAAAGTTGGTAAAAGACAGTAATCGAATTTATGATATTGAGAAAAAGAAAATCCCTTGGCCAGCGGATGCTGTACGCTTTGCACAGATTATATTCGATATAGAATCAAGACCAAATGAAATTTTTGGTGTATTTAATTTAAATACAAAGAATGAAATTATTGGATGTAGCATTGTGTTCGAAGGAACTGTTGATTCATCGTTAGTCCATCCAAGGGAAACTTTCCGCACGGCAATATTAAATAATGCATCTTCAATTTTATGTTTCCATAATCATCGTGCGACACGTTCCTAACTGAAAAGTTTACGCACGCTGTCTGAACGTCATTTATGGCAAGTAAGAGAGTCGTGAACTCTTAACTCGATAGGTAGAATGATAGGGTAACGCCTTGAAATGCCTACTCTAATACTCCGACATGCGTTATTCGAATGTGTATAAGAATAGGGTGTGAAGCTCGGTGAAGTCGGCTGAAAGTTGTCGTAGTACTCATGAGTAACCGAAAGCTAACCAGAGGTGGTTGGTACAACTGATAGGTCGGGAGTCGTGAAAAACTTAATATGGTGAGAATGTGGTAAAACACTGACGAACTAGCGAATGAAATGTCTGTAAGTGGAACTACTTAGAAATGAGTAGACTTGATGAAAACTTCAAGTGCGTTCCGTGGGCGAGTAAGTATGGTGGTTTCGAAAGCTCCATGCATCGTTACAGGCGATGGAGAGGACGTCAGGCAAGAGCTAGCACCTAAGTTAAGAATAGATAGAGTTAAGGGAACGTGGGAAGCTATCAACATGGAGAGTACACACTCTATGAAGTGGTAGGGAGGAAAGGAATATATCTATAACTTCCTTTTATGATAGTGAGAGTAGAGGCAGGAGTGATGAAGTTTCTGTAATGGAAATGGAACAATAGCCTCAAGTCGTTTCGCCTAAACTATTTTAACTTAATCATCTCAAGGATTCTCGTATGACTAAAAAGGTCACGAGCCAAGATTGGAGCGTGATATACCTTGAACGAAAACTTTAAGAAGATCCCTAGAATGAAAAATACAAGGTTACGCCATGCAGAGTATTATGGCATGACTGAAATCTTCGATGAACTTTATGTGAAAAGTAAGGATAAACAAAAATTTAAAAACCTCATGTCAATCATTACTTCAGACAACAACATTCTACTTGCCTATCGAAATATTAAACGGAATAACGGAAGCGCTACGCCTGGAGTCGATGAAGTTACGATTAAGGACGTTGAAGAGCTTGGAACCCATGAGTTTATTGGAATTGTGAAGAAAAGATTTAAACAGTATAATCCTCGAAAAGTAAAACGTGTGGAAATTCCAAAACCTAATGGAAAAACTAGACCATTAGGTATTCCATCTATGTGGGATAGAGTTGCGCAACAATGTATTCTACAAGTACTGGAACCTATATGTGAAGCTAATTTTTACAAATATAGTTATGGGTTTAGACCGACAAAATCAGCTGAAAATGCAATATCTGCATGTAATGGACGAATAAACAATAATAAAATGCAATATGTAGTGGATATAGACATTAAAGGTTTCTTCGATGAAGTGAAACATTCAAAACTTATGCGACAAATTTGGACAATGGGTATTCGTGATAAACAATTACTTGTGATTATACGTAAAATGTTAAAAGCGCCTATTGTTTTACCAAATGGAGAAATCGTACATCCAACAAAAGGGACACCGCAAGGTGGAATACTTTCCCCTCTATTGGCGAATATCACTTTAAATGAATTTGATTGGTGGATTGCAAACCAATGGGAAAGTAAAAAGTGCCGAACGCTTAAGGACTATCTTAATAAGAAAACAGGATGGTATAATCGTCAATATCGCTATCAACAACTTAGAAAAACATCTACATTAAAAGAAATGTACATTGTCCGCTACGCAGATGATTTTAAAATTTTTACTACAACGCGATTAAATGCTGAAAAGATTTTCATGGCAAGCAAAATGTGGCTAGAGGAACGGTTAAACCTTCCTATTTCTGAGGAGAAATCTCAAATTACAAATCTGAAAAAGAAAAGTAGCGAGTTTCTCGGCTTTGAACTGAAAATGAAACGAAAAGGATATGACCGTTTTGGCCACAGAAAATATGTTTGTCAATCACATATAGCAGAAAAAGCACGAAAGAGGATTAAGAAACAACTCAAAGACCAGATCAAACTCATGCAAAGAGTTCCCAATGGAAACGAATTAATCAAGAACGTTCGAATTTATAATAGTATGGTTATTGGCATTCACAATTATTGTCAAATTGCGACGCAAGTAGTCAATAGTTTGATGCCAATACAATACCAATTAACACAAATAGAACGTCAGCGATTAAAGCAATTTTCATTGAGAAAAACAACCAATTATGCAATCAAAGATAAAGGCATTAAACCTTATTTAAAATCAAAGATGACAAGATATATTAATGGATATCCCCTTATTCCTATTGGGTTCATTAAAACAAAAACAGCATTAATGCCTAAAAATGGTGTTAATAAATTTACCAAAGAAGGACGAGAACTAGTGCATCGGGAACAAAAGTCAGTTCCGAACTGGCAAGTTCAATGGATTAGGGAACACTCTATCATTAATGAACGGGCAACGATAGAATTCAATGACAATCGAATATCGCTGTTTATAGCTCAAAATGGAAAATGTGCAGTAACTGGGGAAGAATTGATTCTAACGGAAATGGATTGCCATCATAAAACATTATGGAGTAAAACGAAGGATGATAGTTATTCCAACTTAGTGCTAATTACTAGAGATGTTCACCGGCTAATCCATGCCACAGATGTAGAAACTATCCAAAGGTATCTTGAATTTCTTGAATTAAATGAGGAACAACTTATGAAGTTGAATAAACTAAGATTGTTAATTGGAAATGAAATAATCAAGTAAATTAGGGATTTAAATTAAACTAAGTAGATTGAGGAAAATGAAATAGAAGGCAAACGATGGCATGCCGTGTGCGATGAAAGTTGCACGCACGGTATAGAGCAGGGGGTGCGACAAGAAGCGACTTCTTCCGCACAATGTCAGTGTCTAATCAGACTATCCAGTTGCAATGGATATTCCCTTCCAAAACTGCGTTATGAGTAATTGTAATGTGGGTTGCATGAGGATATGCTCAACCAGAAGCTGAGTGTCTAAGCAGAAGGGAGCTAGGGAAAGAGTAGTATGGTTAACGATAAGTGAATCTCTATAAGCATCGTCACCATAGTCGTTAGATAAGGCACGGTTAAGCTAACGTTTTATAGGTAGGGAAAATGTTCTCCCCTGAACAGTTTCATTGCAACCCATAAGCCTATCGGTGTATTGGAGAAACCTAACCTACTCATATCTGACAGAAGTCGAACTTGGTAAGTCCAATTGGGGTCCTTCATTGAAGGTAAGTCTAGCGTAAGCGAAACCCAATTCCCCAAGTGGATATAGGAAGTTGGAGCAAGCGAATGTTACCTTGCCGAAAGGCAACAGGAATCGGAAATAACTGGGTGAATAATGCCATTTGGCATAACCTGAAAGGGTGCTGACTTCCAACTGGTATGCAACATGGTAATAAAGCGTTGAAGAATTACTTGAAAGGATGGTAACAGTCGATGAACACTTCTACTAAGAAGTCCGCATTACCAGACATTACTGATTGGAACGACATCAATTGGTTAAGTATCAGTCAGTATGTAGAGAAATTACAGCAACGAATATACCATGCCGAACGTCTTGGAGAAATCCGCAAAGTAAGAAACTTACAAAGGTTGCTAATGAGAAGTCAAGCCGCACTTCTTCTATCAATTAGGAGAGTAACTCAAATTAACAAAGGCAAGCGGACTGCGGGTGTTGATGGGTATAAAGCTCTGACCCCGTATGAGAGAGTCGAACTTTACAATATCATGAAGGGTATGAATATTTACAACCATAGACCTAAGCCTGCTTATCGCACGTATATTGAGAAAAAGAACGGAAAACTCAGACCTCTTGGGATACCAACTATTAAAGATAGAGTCTATCAAAATATCGCTAAATTAGCACTAGAACCACAATGGGAAGCTAAATTTGAACCCACCTCTTATGGCTTTAGACCAAAAAGGAATTGTCATGATGCGATTGAAAGGATCTTCAACACCATTGGAAACAAAAAGCAATGGATTTTCGAAGGTGATCTTAAAGGATGCTTTGATAATCTAAATCATGACTATATTCTTCAACAAATCAAAGGTTTTCCAGCATTAGATGTGGTAGAAAAGTGGCTGAAGGCAGGATTTGTAGACAACAACGTATTTCATACGACAGAGAACGGTACTCCACAGGGAGGAATTATATCACCTCTACTAGCAAACATTGCATTGCATGGTCTAGAAGACTTACTAGATATTAGCTATCGTGAGGTAAATAGGAAAACAAAAGTAACCTATGAAAACCGTTCTAAATTTGCAGTAGTAAAATATGCAGACGACTTCTTAATCTTATGTGAATCGGAAGAAGATGCTAACGGAATGTATAAAACCCTAGAACCCTATTTGGAAACTAGAGGTTTAGAGTTAGCAATGGATAAGACGAAAGTTACTCATATTGAAAAAGGATTTGACTTCTTAGGATTTAATATACGAAAATATAAAACTCATAATGGTAGTAAAGTTCTTATCAAACCTTCTAAAGATAGCATTAAAACGGCGAAAAGAAAGCTTGCAGATAAAATTAGACAACTTTATGGCAAAAATGTTCAAGTGCTTATCAGTACACTGAATCCTATTATTATAGGGACGGCAAATTATTGGAGTCCAAGTGTAGCAAAGGAAATCTTCTCCGAAATGGATTTCCACATCTGGAAAATCCAATACAAGTTCCTAAGAAGGCTCCATCCAAAGAAGAGCTGGAATTGGATTAAACATAGATATTATAAGCTAGACAAAACAGGGCAAAGTAAAAATAAATGGATACTAACAGACCCTGTCACTAATAACCAACTCAAAAGAATGGCATGGACACCCATAGTAAGACATGTACAGATAAAGCATGATTATAGCCCTTTTAATACTGAACTCAAAGAATACTTTGAGAAACGTGATATTAAAGAGTTCGATAAAAACAATGTGGCGTATAGACAGAAATTAGCTAAAAAACAAAAATACAAATGTCCTTTGTGCGGTCATTCAATTACAGACGGCTCAGAAGGTTTAGAAACACACCATAAAACCCCAAGAGTCAAAGGCGGTACAGATGAATATAAAAATCTAGAGTTAGTCCATATATCATGTCATTTAGAATACCATAAGGTATTCCCTGCAAAAGGAGATATTCCAAACGATGCTCAATTTAGAGCAGTTAAGAAATATATCCGTAATAAGAAACTTTCAGGACTAATCTAGCAAGACGTGGATAAAGGCATGCTTGAGCCGTATGTCAGGAAACTGACACGTACGGTTCTTAGGGGGGGAAGGAGTGGTAACACTCCTGACCTACCCGACAAAAGATGGAGATAACCTCAAAGTCTTACCTATTGCTATCATCAGGACATAGCATGGAGTCTCAAGAAGATGTTGAAGTAACTAAGAGATTAAAAGAATGTGGAATTATTATCGGTATTCCTCTTCTTGATCATGTCATTATTGGAGATAACAGTTATGTAAGTTTAATGAAAAAGGGGATTATCTAATACAAAGCAATAAGCCAACTATTTTTAAGGGCGTGTATGGAGGAATAGGAAGATTCTAGAGCGTTTATTCGCATGGATCTTCTTATTTTTTTATTTGTAAGGGTGATTTATAAATGAATTCATAATATGTGATTCGTGGAAATGGACAGATTCGGAGATTAGAAATATAGGATAAGAGAAAAAGGCTCCATGCTTAATAAACTAACAAGATAGCTTCAGCCTAAAATAAGAAAGAATAGGCTAAAGGTTTTTAAGTTGATAACATATAAATAGAAAAAAGGACCGGAATTGATATTATCCTCTTTAGGTAGACGGTGTAAAAAGACCATATACATCCATGTACACTATTACTTGGAGGGGATTTTTCATGACTAAAAAGGTTCAACATGTAATACATATTCAGAAGAATTAAAGTTAGCAGCTGTTCAAAGTTATTTAAACGGAGAAGGAAGTTACAATATGATAAAGGAAAAATATCAGATTAGAAGCTCTACACAACTTAAAAATTGGGTGAAAAAATATAAAGAATTTGGTGAAATTACAGATACTCGTGGGAAAAATGGTGGAATGAAAGGTATATCATTTCCTCTAAAAGGGAAACGTGTTCATTTTAAGACTATTGAAGAGGAATGTGACTACTATAAGGCACAGGCTGAATATTTAAAAAAGCAGCATACAAATCTGTAAATGGGGGCGTACTAAAATATACAGTGAGATATCGTATCATTGAATCATTAAAGGAAAAATATCCAGTTATATGGCTTACGAAATTTGCTGGTGTACATCGTTCAAGTTACTATAAGTGGATTCATACAAAAAGTATGAAAAACATGCGACTAGAATCCGAGAAGCAATTAAAAAAAGTAATACAATCTATTCACGTAAAGCAAAAGGAATATGGTTATCCACGTATGAAAATCGCTTTACAAGAAGAGGGATATTTTCTAAATCACAAAAAGGTAAATCGTTTAATGAGCGAGTTCAACATTCAGTCTATTATTCGAAAGAAGCGTCGCTTCTTTAAAGGGAACTATTCCAATATTTTTCCGAATGTTTTAGACCGTGAATTCAAAGGACACCAACAAAATGAAGCACTTGTTACAGATATTACTTACCTACGATTCCAAGAGGGATTTCGATATCTTTCTGTTGTACAAGATATTTATAATAACGAAGTTGTTTCTTGGAAAATATCCAAGCGCAATGATAATGAACTTATTTTAGACACAATAGAAATGTTGGTACAAAAAAGAGATGTGCGTGGAACCATTCTCCATTCAGATCAGGGATTTCAGTACACATCTCACGCCTACAACAAACGACTTTTAGGTTTAGGTATCATTGGCAGCCACTCTAGCAAAGGAAACTGCCATGATAATGCCTGTATTGAGTCATTTTTCTCCTATTTAAAATCGGAGATGTTGTATTTGAATCATTTTAAAACAGAAGCAGATTTAATACAAGCAATTGAAGAGTATATTTATTTTTATAATTATAAACGGTTCCAAAAACGACTCAACCACCGAGCTCCGATAGAATATCGAATCTCGATGGCTGCTTAGTCTTTTTAATACTGTCTACTTGACAGGGATAAGACCAAATTCCAGTTGAGCTAGATCATCCACAAGCAACTGCGCCTGGATATGCAATGTATTTTTGCTGGATGATTCGACATCTTGAGAATAACCCATGGAATGATCGTATCATGGAGGAAGACCACAAGTGGTTATTAGAACCAAATGCGAAAATTTGGCCAGAAAAAGAATAAACGAACATAAAGATTCTGGACACAAACGATGTTACTTGCAATTGTTTTTGCCCAGAACCACCAATTTTTTTGTGAATTTAGGCAGGTTCTTATATGAGATAGCATAAGAGCCTGTTTGCATGTTTTACCTTTTTTTATGTACAATAAGAATAAGAGATGATATAGACAGGGAGAGGAAATCCATGTCCACTAAATTAGTAAATTTACGCATTGATTTTGCTTTTAAACAGTTATTTGGAACGAAAGGAAATGAGGAAATTTTAACAGGTTTCTTAAATGCAATTCTAGAGGAATCTTTAGATGCACCTATTACATCGCTACAACTAGACGATCCACATCTCCATAAATCTTATGAAGATGATAAGTTATCGATTTTAGACCTATTAGCAACACTAGATAATGGAACGCAAGTAAATATCGAAATTCAGCTTCGAAATACACATGATATGGTAAAGCGATCTTTATACTATTGGAGTAAACTTTATACATCCCAAATGCAAGAAGGAATGCCATACCGTTCACTTCGGAAAACAATTACCATTAACTTACTAGACTTTATTTTGTTTTCTCAGGATGATGCATTTCATACCATTGGACAATTATGGAATACAAAAATGAAGCAACTATTAAGTGACGACATTGAAATCCACTTTGTAGAGATACCGAAATTGGTAAAACAATGGCGTGAAGAAAAAGTAAATCCGTGGGAAAATACATTTGTTCGTTGGATGTTATTATTACCAGCACATGAAGATGAACATTTAACTCAAACATTGGAGGAGATTGCAATGAATCAAGATCCAATTTTACAAAAGGCAATAAATAAATGGGAAAATATGAGCCATGATTCTTCTTTCCGAACAGCATATGAAGCTCGAGAGAAATTACTTTTAGATGAACAAGCTAAGCTAGCACATGCAGAACAAGAGGGCATGGAAAAAGGCATTGAGCAAGGTAAGATGCAAATGATTCGAGGAATGCATGAAATTGGTGTACCGCTTGAAACTATTGCAAAAGCAAGTAAGTTAAGTGTGAAGGAAATAGAACGTATCTTAAAATTGAAATAAATATATATGAGTCTACAGAACTCATGAGTAGAAAAATTTAGATGTTCATAATCGTAGTACGTCTAATCGAAAAGCATTGCTGAAGATTTTAGCAGTGCTTTTTCTCAAGCAACTTTTTGATATTTTCTTTTTGCTCGCAATTATATAGAAAAGTTGAAAGAAGAACGTGAAACGGAATGAATTATCTTATATTAATTGACACTCCCACGGCTAAAGCCACAAGCTGACTAACGTCAGTGGGATTCTTGCTACCAAAGGCGAAGTCTATTTCTAGTATCGCTGACGTGCAA
>NZ_JBNNUF010000039.1:0-10281 GCF_050279465.1 Bacillus sp. NPDC094077
CAGTTTCGGATGGAGATAATCTTTGCGTCTAGATTAGTAGCGTGAGCTACACTGCGGAAATGCGACTTCCTGTCGCACCATAACGTATCATTATCAGTAGCAAGGAAAAGGAGGAACCCTACTCTCACTAGGGTTCCTCCTTTTTTATTCTATGAATCTATACATTTTTTTTATACATTACTATCCTTGTACAGTCTAAGGGTTCTCGTTTGTTACTGGATTAGCCGAAAAACTGTATAAAATCTTACATTTTATTTTCCCTTTATCAAAGGGAAAATAAAAAAAAAAATCTACTTAACTAAAATTTATAATGAAGAGGAGCCTATGCAATCTGCATGGTTGCTCAAGATTCTGTTACAAAGCTTTTAAGTAAAGCTACAGTGCAGGAGAGATATTCTCAAATAACAAAATAAAAAGGAGAAAGTATTATGTTTGAAAAAAAAATAATGAGTAGGAGAATCGTCCAGAGTCTACTCACTCTCAGTTTGCTTCTAGCACTTATCATACCCGCATCAAGCACAGAAGCAGCAGAACAACAAACCCAACATAAAAAGCGCGAACTACGTGCTGCCTGGATTGCAACTGTGTTTAATATTGATTGGCCAGTGAAAGGTGCAAGCGCTGACGAACAAAAGAAACAGTTTATTAGTATCCTAGATGATGTTAAATCCATGGGAATGAATGCTGTTGTTGTACAAGTAAGGCCAACTAGTGATGCATTTTACCCATCAAAATATGGCCCATGGTCAGAGTATTTAACAGGTACACAAGGAAAAGATCCTGGCTATGACCCACTAGCATTCATGGTAGAAGAAGCGCATAAGCGTAATTTAGAATTCCACGCGTGGGTGAACCCATATCGTATTACAACAACTCACCAAGATGTAAATAAATTAGCTGCAAATCACCCTGCTAAACAAAACCCTGATTGGGTTGTTAAGCACGGTAAGCAACTACTCTATAACCCTGGTATCCCAGCTGTTCGAGACTATGTCAAAAATAGCGTTCTTGAAATTGTACAAAACTATGATGTAGACGCAATTCATATGGATGATTATTTTTACCCATACGCAGATGCAAAAAATTTCAATGATGCAACAGCTTACGAAACATACGGTAAAGGTAAAAATAAAGATGATTGGAGACGTGAGAACGTTAACACACTCGTATATGATTTATCAACAAGTATTAAACAAACAAAATCTCACGTAAAATTCGGGATTAGCCCATTCGGGATTTGGAGAAATCAACAGAATGACATACAAGGTTCTGAGACAAAGGGCTTATCCGCTTATGATGCGATTTATGCGGATTCAAGATTATGGTTGCATAAAGAATGGGTGGATTATTTAACACCACAAGTGTACTGGAGTAGAAGTCTTAAAGTTGCAAACTATGATGTACTAACAAAATGGTGGAACAATGAAGCACAAGGGAAAAGAACACACCTATACATCGGGCAAGCTGCTTACAACATTAATAAATCATGGGATAAGGCTTGGGAGAATCCAGATGAGATGATCAATCAATTAGCCCTTAACTCAACACTTTCAAATATAAAAGGAAGTATCTTCTTTAGTTACACGGATTTGAAAGAAAATAGACTAGGTATTAAAGAACGACTACGAGAAAATGCTTACAAATATCCAGCATTAGTTCCAACTATGCCTTGGTTAGATAATTCTGCACCAAGTAATCCTTCTGAAATTTTTGTGACAGATGGCTCTAATGGCGCAACAATCTCATGGAATAACAATGCTGGTAAAGAGGCTGCCTACTTCGTTGTCTATCGTTTTAACAAAGGACAACAAGTTGACGTCAACGACTCATCAGCGATTGTCACAACGATTCGCAACAACGGTTCAAAGGCACAATCATATGTTGACAAGGTAGTAATGAACAGCGGTGACTACACATACGCAGTTTCAGCAGTAGACCGCCTTCATAATGAAAGTGAATTAATTTCGGTTGAGAAAAACATTAATGATGACATTACTGGTGGATGGTATGAACAAGAAATTCGTCAATTAGCAGATAAAGGCATTATGTTAGGAGAGGGGAACGGAAATTACTACCCAAATCGTCTTGTAACGCGTGCTGAATTCGCTACTTTAATTACTCGTGCTTTACAATTACCAAGCGGAAATGCTAGTTTCACAGACCTAGGAGCAGCGCATTCATCTTTAAGAGATGGTATCAATCGTGCATCAAGTGCAGGCATCATTATCGGACGTGGTGATAATACCTTTGATCCAAATGCCACAATTACACGCGAAGAAGCTGTTATTATGATTGACCGCTCACTAAAATATGCTGGTATTAAGGAAAAACCAGTTGAACTACCATTCGTAGACAAAGACTTAATCTATGCTAAAGAAGCACTACAAAGAGTTTACGGATATGGAATTGTAAAAGGTGATGAACACAATCAATTTGCACCAAAAGGATCGGCACAACGCGCTCACGCAGCTGCATTTATAAACAGAATGTTAAAATGCATAGAGAGCAATTAATAAAAGAGGAAGCGCAGAGTATTGTGTGAATGATTAAGCCCTACATATGTAGGGCTTTTTTGGGGTTCTGTTGCAAGAAATTTTAAATCACAGTACACCAAAAATAACAATTAAATACATTGGTACAACCAAAGAAGAGAAAGATTATATACTTGATCTATTTTTCAACTAAATTTATCTTTTTCTGACAGAAGACTTCCTCTTCAATTTATCATTTTAGCCAAGATGACTCCTTCCTCAAGGAACGCGAAGTGAGTAGGGGGGAGGATGAATTGGCTTCGAACAAGGGATGGCAAGAAGCCATCTTAATTGTTCGACATACATAAATTGTTACTTCACTACCAGGCGAATGTATGTTTGTTGTATAGTAGACGCATATCGAAATGGAGGTGAAATGAATGATGATTAATAAAGCATATAAATTTCGTATCTATCCAAATAAAGCACAAGCGACCCTAATCAATAAAACGATTGGTTGTTCTCGTTTTGTATTCAACCACTTCCTATCTCTATGGGATCATGCATACAAAGAAACTGGAAAAGGTTTAACATATGGTACATGCTCTGCCAAACTTCCTGCCCTGAAGAAAGAGTTTGTTTGGCTAAAAGAAGTGGATAGTATTGCGATTCAGTCTTCTGTTCGCAATCTTGCGGATGCTTATACACGTTTTTTCAAAAAACAAAACAGTACTCCGCGTTTCAAATCTAAGAAGAACAACGTGCAATCTTATACCACAAAACAAACAAATGAAAACATTGCCGTTGTAGGAAACAAAATGAAATTGCCAAAACTAGGTCTTGTTCGATTTGCCAAAAGTCGTGAAGTAAAGGAACGTATTTTAAATGCTGCAGTTAGACGGAATCCTTCTGGCAGATACTTTGTGTCATTGTTAGTTGAAACAGAAGTGCAAGAACTTCCAAAAACACAATCTTACATTGGAATGGATGTAGGACTGAAAGATTTCGCCATTTTGTCAGATGGAACAATTTATAAAAATCCGAAGTTTTTTCGATCATTAGAAGAGAAGTTGGCGAAAGCACAGCGTGTTCTTTCTAGAAGAATGAAAGGATCTTTTCGCTGGAATAAACAACGAGTAAAGGTAGCTAGAATTCATGAATACATGACGAATGCTAGAAAAGATTATTTGGACAAAATCTCAACTGAAATCATCAAAAACCACGATGTTATCGGTATAGAGGATTTACAAGTATCGAATATGTTAAAGAATCATAAGTTAGCAAAAGCAATTAGTGAGGTATCATGGTCACAGTTTCGAGCCATGTTGGAATACAAAGCAAAATGGTACGGCAAACAAGTCATTGTCGTATAGAAAATATTTGCTTCAAGCCAATTATGTTCTTGTTGTGGGTATCAAAATAAAGACGTTAAAAATCTAAACCTACGTAAATGGAACTGCCCTTCTTGTCAAACACATCATGATAGGGATATTAACGCAAGTATCAATCTAAAGAATGAAGCGATTAGGCTTCTAACCGCAAGGACTGTGGAGCTAGCCTAATAAATTAGAGTTCGATAGAACTCTTTACTTAGGAATCCCCCTCTTCTAAACGAAGTGAAGGTGGGGGTAGTTCAAGTAAAGGTGTGATAGTACCAATAGATAAGTTGGAGTAGTTCAATTACTATAAATCTATTACAAACATTTCATATATAAATTCCTAATATGAAAAGAAACACCAGGAATTATAAAACGTTCCTGGTGTTTTCAAAAAATGATTCAATAGAAATACATAAAACAAATACTGAGAGAAAAAGTTTATAGATACAACTTATGAATAGTAAATTTGCAGCCCATTTACTACTTATCTAAGATAACACTTCAAAAACAAAACAACCATTACCTTTTATACCTTTGTTAACCGTATTTTTCTATCTTTTAATCCAAACACGATCTCTTTTTTATTAACAAAGGGCCATTTAAGAGTTTTCCCCTTTTTAAGGGGAAAACTCTATGTTTTTATTTTCTTATATACATGGTATTTTATATGAGGAGCAAGTAAAACCTTTCAAATTGATAAAATGTTCTTTGAATCAATATTTCTGGCTTGCCTTTCCAAATCAAAGAATATTGGTATAACTATGCCTACTATATTCTTCGAACCATAAAAAAAGAATCCTAATATCAGGATTCTTTTTTTATCACATTCTCTTTTTATAACAATTTTGTTTTTATATAAAAATGGAGGTAATTACATCATGATTTTAGAGTCATTATTAATAATTTTAAAAGTAATTTTAGTTTTATGGATAGTATCCGGGGCTATCATTATAAATATTGTAACTTCTATCACTAAGGATGATTTTTGAACTAATCCCTCCTATCTGCTTGTACTATCATACCTTCAGGCTAAGCAGTTTTGGCCAACTTATAGGTAAAGTGACAATCATACAGGATATTATACAGTTTTTCGGCTAATCTAGTAACAAAAGGGAACCCGAAAAACGGCACCATCACGGCAATGAATAAAATCTTGCATATTTTATTCGATATTCCCGAGCCTTACTAGATTTTTCTTACATAATTCATTCCACCTTTTGAATAATCGTAGTAAAAAAGGGAGTTCTCACTCCCTAAGTCTATGTTACGATAATTTTATTTCAAGCCGAATTGAGATTTATTTTGGAGTTTTCCTTCTTGAAACATAAAGCGAGCATTAGCCCCTAAACCTTTTTCACTTTTCCACGAATACATAATTGTGTAGAATTGATCGCCAGTTTGCCCACTTTCGGAAATGACTTTATCATCGCTGCCGATGATATTTTTTACTTCTTTATAGCTCATGCCGTGTTGAATTTGATCAAATTCAGCCTTGCTAATGCCTGGTTTATTTTTTTGCGCTTCTTCTTTCTTAGAGTCCTCTTTTTCAAGCTCTTCCTTTTTTGTTTCTTCTTTGATTACTGGCGTAGTTGTTTGAGCCTTTTGTTTTATCTCAGTAATAGGTGCTTCTACCTTGTCGTCACCGGCACCCTCAATTGCTACAATCACACCAAGTACAATTAATACGATAATTCCTAAGCACGAAAACTTAAATATTTCCCCCATTATGTAGTTCCTCCAATGATAAAATACAAAAATTCCAGAACAAATATAACAGATACTGTTATAACTGTCTTGGTGTATTTTTCCGTAAGGGAAAGGGAAAATAAAAAAGAAAATTGTATGTTGGGTGTCGTCTATGAATATAATGGATTGAGAAAACAAAAGAAGTCTGCATAATTTTAAAAATATATATATCAAGGGTTATTTGGTATACTCATTTTTAAAGATATAAAGTGCTTTTAGTGTATTTGAACGAAAGTTCATTCTGTTTCAATTCTTAAGTTGATGGGCATGGGGTCTCGCTAACATTGCGCGAATTTCTGTGTGAAAAAACTTAGTTTTTCCGTACGTTAAGGAAGTACTATAAACGACATGTTTGTTATGGTACTTTGTTTTGGGTGATGAGTTTTGGAAATTCTATTACTTTAACTGCTGTATTATTAATCATTTCGATTTTATTTGCAATGTTAGTATTATCTGCAAATCGTATAATAAAAGTAACTGGAAAATTTCGTGCTGTTGTGATTGTTGTTGCTGCATTAGATCTATTATTAGATTTTGATTCAATTGAAAATGGTGCACATAGTGGGGCAGCAAAATATATGGAGTGGTATAGTACAATAGGGATCATGAAGACATTAGTATGGTTATACCTTGAAATTCTTCGTTTTATTTCTTACTTTATGAAAAATGAATAATAGAAAAAATCCTGCATGTTTCAAACATGCAGGATTTTTTCTATTATGTAGTATTAATTAGGTCACGTTCGTCAGTAGAGAGTGTATGAAGAAGCGTTACTACGATTTCAATCGATACCTATAAACTTTCAGCATTCTAATTCTTTAATCTTCCTTCGACCACTACAAATAAATTAACAGTAAAAAACTTATAGAAGGAGAAGCAGTAAAGGAAAAGACGCGAGCGACTTTGACTAACCTTGAGAATGGCAAACAGGAATATATAGGTAAGAAGAGAACAGGTCAGGTTACTTCTGTAAGATTTATAAGACAATAGATGCACCAAAAGGTAGGGTGAAGCCTCAAAAGGAGTCTGTTGTTAGAAAAGATAAATTGAAAAACCCCATAATTTCATTCTTAATAATACTTGTAGTTTTGCTTTCCTAATAAAATATGTACTTTGCAACTTTTTCTTCTAATATCAGAGAAGAGTATTGCTTGGGCTATATTAGTGTGAAATTTAATAATTAGATGTGAAAAAGAGAAAAGAATTCAAGATCAAAGAGGGAAAAACGAAGAAAGAACGTATGGTTAATTTTACTTTTATTTTTGATGAGGTCTATTCCTATTTTCCAACCTTAGAAAGTAATTGGTTATTTCCTTCTCGAAAAGGAGATCAACTAATTAGTAAAATCCAGGTTTATCGACAATTACAAAAAGCCGGAGGTTTTGCTGACATAGAATCCATAGGGACTCACACCATGCATAAAACCTTCGGTTATTGGTTCTATAAACAAAGGATGTAGACATTTTGCAAGAAATCTTAAATCACAGCACATCACAAATCACATTAACTAACATTGGAATCAATAAAGAAGAAAAAGATAATATACTTGATACATTTTTCATCTGGATTTATCTTTTTCCGACAGAAGACACCTTCCTCAATTTGTATGAAGGTGTGATAACTCCAACAGATAGGGGGGGAGTTTAATTACTAAAAATCTATTACAAACATTTCATATTTAAATTCCAAATATAAAAAGGAACACCAGGAATTATAAAAAATTCTTGGTGTTTTCAAAAAAATAGTTCAATAGCAAAACATAAAACAAATACTGAGAGAATAAGTTCATAGACACACTTTATGAGAAATAAATTTGCAGCCCATTCACTACTCATCTAAGATAACACTTCAAAAATAAAACAACCATTACCTTTTATACCTTTGTTAACCGTATTTTTCTATCTTTATCTCAAATACGATCTATTATATGTTTTTTTCTCCCCTTAATAGCAAGACCCTAAAAAAAGAGATCATTTACGATCTCTTTTTTTATTAAAAAGGTGCCATTTAATAAAAATTCCTTTTTATAAGGGGGAGGAACTCTGTGTTTTTAATTTCTTATATACATGGTATTTTACATGAGGATCAAGTAAAATCTTTCAAATTGATAAAACTTTCTTTGAATTACTATCTCTAGTTTACCTTTCAAAATCAAAGAATATTGGTATAACTATACCTTCTATATTCTTCGAACCAGTATAAACAAAAACCATATCATCTTCTCTTTTCAAAACAATTTTGTTTTTATATAAAAATGGAGGTAATTATACCATGATTTTAGAGTCATTATTAATAATTTTAAAAGTAATTTTAGTTTTATGGATAATATCCGGATCTATCATTAGTAATATTTTAACTTCTATAACTAAAAATGATTTTTGAACTACTCCTCCTATCTGCTGGTACTAACAAATTGAGGGAAAAGTTTTCCATCGGAAAAAGATAAATAAAAATATTATCTTACTTATCTTTTCAAATTCCCTTTGTCAACTAGATTTTTTTGTATTTAAATCAAATAAACTCTGATATATATTTTCTTTATCCCACTCAAACCTGAAATTAGTGGGACAAAAAAATAATATGAAATACACACTCAAAAATTTATACACTGTATGGAAAAGGAGAAATTTATGAATATTGAAATAAATAAGGTTTTAATTTCTGAAGAAGAACTACAAACAAGAATAAAAGAACTAGCATCACAAATTGAAAATGATTTTAAAAAAGAAGAAATTGTTTTAATCTCTGTTTTAAAAGGTTCTTTTATCTTTACTGCTGATCTAGTTCGACATATTAAAAATGAAGTTAAAATTGACTTCATCTCTGCATCTAGCTACGGTAATCAAACAGAAACAACAGGTAAAGTTAAATTATTAAAAGATATTAATATGTCTATATCAAATAAAAATGTAATTATTGTAGAAGATATTATTGATTCAGGATTAACACTTCAATTTTTAAAAGAACATTTTGCAATGTATAAACCAAAAACATTAAAAATTTGTAGTTTATTAGATAAACCAGAACGTCGAAAAGTTGATTTAAGTGTAGATTATGTTGGTTTCCGCATTCCAGATGAATTTATTGTTGGATACGGCATCGATTGTGCTGAAAGATATCGCAACTTACCATATATCGCTTCAGTTGTAACAGATAAATAAAGTCATCAATGGCTTGTAAGTTGTGAATTTTCAAGTTTTATTATTAATCCCTTCCTTCCCAAAGAGGGATCTATCTTTATTACATTTTCTATCCTGATATATTGAGAGTTAAATTCTGAATAAAAGATACGCTCACATTATAGTAAATTGGCTGGGTGAAAAAACAGCCAATTGGATGGTGTTATATCCAGCCAATCTTACTATGCTAAATATGGAAGGGAAGATTCGGATGAAAAGGTGGCAAATGGAGTGGCTCCTAGTATCAGTAGCATTAGTATGGGGAGCAAATTATACAATTGGAAAGTATGGCGTGGCATTTATGTCATCCATTCAATTTAATAGTTTACGATTTTTAGTAGCATCTCCGGTATTATTACTTATTACATTTTTAATGGAACGGTCACTTCGTATTGAAAGAAAAGATTGGTTCCGATTATTAGCGGTCGGTATAGTTGGAACGACAATGTATCAAACAATGTTTATGCTATCTGTGAAATATACTTCAGCTACGAATGCCTCATTATTAATCGCGATGTCACCTATATTTACAGGGATATTAGCAGTATTACACAAACAAGAACGTTTTTCGATGAAAGTACAAATTGGTTCAATATTATCCTTTATTGGTGCAGCACTTGTTTTATTAACAGGGCATTCAGGAGGAGCTTCATATGAGTATGCGTGGCTCGGCAATTTAATTGGATTAGTCGCAGCAATTGCGTGGGGATGGTATCCAATATTAGCGCAACCTCTTATTACAAAATACTCTGCAATGAGAGTCACATCTTGGTCAACATTAATCGGAATTGTACCTCTTGTTGTATATTGTTTATTAAATGTAAATACATTAACGTGGCCAGTAGACGTGCTAAGCTGGGGGTCTCTAGCATATTCGATTGTCTTTGCGACAATCTTCGGACTTGCAATGTGGTATGTCGGTATTAGTAAAATAGGCTCAACGAAAGTAATGGTTTACATGTATCTCGTTCCACTGTTCGCAGTTATTTCTGCGGCTGTAACAATTGGAGAGAAAATAAACATAATGCAATTAGTTGGCGGGTTAATAATCTTTATCGGTTTATATGTTGTAAAAAGAGGTGGAATAAAGAAGACAGCTTTCAATTTTAAAAAAGTAAGTTAACGGTAAAAATGATCTCTTTTATATAGAAGGAGATTATTTTTTATATCTCAAACCCCTTGATGAATGCAAGAGAGCAGTTGATGTGTTTGAAGAGGTACTAGTATAGAATTTAATAACCGTAGGATACAGGAGCACACAACGTGCTTCTTTTTTATCATTTTAGCCAAGAAGACTCCTTCCTCAAGGAACGCGAAGTGAGTAGGTGGGAGATGAATTGGCTTCGGACAAGGGATGGCAGTAAGCCATCTTAATTGTTCGACATACATAAAGTGTTACTTTACTACCTATCGAATGTATGTTTGTTGTATAATAGAAGCATATCGAAATGGAGGTGAAAGGAATGATAATCAATAAAGCATATAAATTTCGTATCTATCCAAATA
>NZ_JBNNUF010000040.1:0-9879 GCF_050279465.1 Bacillus sp. NPDC094077
AAGTGACTCTAATTTTTCCCATAGAAAAATCCCCTCCATAGTAAACAGGTTAATGTGCTTTCTTTTTCCTGTCTACTATAAGGGGATCATATCAGACAGGCATTCTCTTTTTTTTTTTGCTGTTATTGTGCATACTACATAATAGCTCGTACAAAAAAGGGGTGCTATATGCTTGTAAGACTTGGTTATGTTGCGATGAGTGTGCATTTGAAGAATGCATCGCCATCTCAAACGATGACATATGCACAGTTTCAACGAATAGATGATCGAGAGGCCGCAATTCGTAAACTCGAAAGAATTGCTAATTCTAATTTGGAAAATTGTTTACGGCTATTAAAGCATAATAAAGGGCATGATATATCTTTTTTTCGACTTAGCTCCAAGTTAATCCCTTTAGCAAATCATGAGGAGTTGCTAGAGTGGAACTATATGCGTCCTTTAAAAGAAAATTTGAAAGAGTTAGGTGAATATGCAATTCGTATGAATATGCGAATTGATTTTCATCCAGATCATTTTGTTGTACTAAATTCACCTGAGGAAAGTATTTTTAAGCAATCTGTAAAGACATTGCAGATGCATAAAAAAATATTGAAGGGCATGGGAGTTGAATATAAGCAACGATGTGTATTGCATGTTGGTGGCGGATATAAAGATAAAGAGCTCGCATTAGAGCGTTTTATAGAAAATTGGTCTAACGTTCCAAGGGGTATTCAAGAGATGATTATGTTGGAAAATGATGATACAACCTTTACGCTAGAGGAAACATTATATTTAGGAGAAAAATTAGACATTCCAATCGTGTTTGATTTGCATCACCATATGATGAATAATGAACAAGAAGATTGGTATGAAGATTGGGCGCGGGTTGTTCATACATGGGAAACATCTTTGCTGCCAGTTAAAATGCATATATCTAGCCCTAGAGACGGAAAAGACCCAAGAGCGCATGCTGATTTCATTGATGTGGATACATTTTTATCTTTTTTAAGAAGGATAAAGGGAAGTGTTGGGCAAATTGATTGTATGATTGAGGCGAAGAAGAAGGATGAGTCGTTATTTCAATTAATGAGAGATTTAAGTCAACAAACAGATGTGGAAATTATCGATGGTGCGAGCTTCTATATTAAATGAGCTTTGCACCATCGTTTTTTTTTGTTAAAAAAGGGGTCAAAATGCCGCCGATTATTAAGCCTGTTAAATGGCTTATAGGGTTGGCGGAAGGATTAAAGAACGTAAATAGCAGTAATATAAGTATCATGATTGAAAAAATAGCAATTTCTTTTGGTCTTGATGAGCGGTATCGACTATACAATAAAAATAATTGTGCGCCTAGTAGTCCGAAAATACTACCAGATGCTCCTGCGTGAATATATTCAAGGGGCATAATAATATAAGAAGAGATATTTCCAGAAATCCCGGAAAGAAAAAATATTAGGATGAAAGAAAAGTGTCCGAGTTGTTTTTCGATAGAAGAACCAAGCACAAATAAACAAATACTATTAGAAAGAAAGTGTTGTAAGTCTACGTGTACAAGTAAGGAAGTTATGAGACGCCACCATTCTCCTTTAGCGATATATTCGTTATAGGCAGCCATTGGGAAAAGAAAAAATTCGCCTAACATAATCGTGATTAAGTGAATAAGGAGTAAGGAGAGAATGATCGGTTGTAAGGAAATGCGAGTAGACCGTATTAGCATGTTGTTAGTATCACTCCTTTTGCATCAGAACGATTCTCTGTTATTCTTACAATATGAAAAAAGAAAGCTAAATAGAAGAAGGGGATTTCGAAATGATTGTAGGGATTGGAATCGATATTATTGAATTGAGTCGAATTGAAAAAATGCTAGATGGAAAGCTTAAATTTATGGAACGTATATTAACTGAAAATGAACGTAATGTTGCTAAGGAGTTGAAAGGAAGTCGCCTGACAGAGTTTGTAGCTGGAAGATTTGCAGCGAAAGAGGCGTATTCAAAGGCTGTAGGTACTGGTATCGGGAAAGAAGTGAGTTTTTTAGATATTGAAGTGAAAAACGATGATAGAGGTAAGCCGATTCTTATTGCAAATACAGAGCATATTGTTCATTTATCAATTAGTCATAGTAAGGAATTTGCTGTTGCTCAAGTTGTTTTAGAAAGCTTGTCACGCTAGTCTGCATATTTTATATCTTTGTCTCATATATTTGAGGTAGCGATAAGGAAGGTACATCTTCCATTCATTTATAGGGGCAAAGGGGCTGAAGTGATGAAAAGGCGTCTGTTTTTAGTTCTTGTCGGTTTATTAACCGTTTTTGTGTTGGCGGGCTGTATGGAAAAGAAACAAGATGATGTCGTGAGAGATTTAGAAGCGAAAGTGAAAGGGATGAAAAGTTATCAAGCTGAAGCGAAATTATCTATTAAAACAGGAAATGAGCCTCAGGAGTATAACGTAGAAATTTGGCATAAGGAACCTTCTTTTTATCGTGTAAATTTACAGAATGCAAAAAAAGATCAGAGCCAAATTATTTTAAGAAATGAAGAAGGTGTATTTGTATTAACACCAGCGCTTAATAAGAGTTTCCGTTTTCAAAGCGATTGGCCGCAAAATAGTAGCCAGGCTTATTTATATGAATCACTTGTAAGAGATATTTTGCAGGACAAGAAAAACCTTACTTTCGAGAAAACAGATAAGTATTATATTTTTAAAACAAAAACAAACTATCAACATCAAAATATGTTGCCGAAACAAGAGATTACATTGAAGAAAAGTGATTTAACGCCAGTTTCGGTGAAGTTAATGGATAATGATCAAAATGTTCTTGTGAAAGTAGATTTCTCTAAGGTGAAATTCGATGCGAAATTTGATAAAGGCGCATTTGATACGAAACAAAATATGTCTAGAGCACAAGTAGATGTTCAAACAGCAGCGAAAGAAGACAAACCGTTTGCTATTTTGTATCCAAGTGATACGCCACAAGGTATGACGCTGAAAGATGAAAAAGAGTTGAAGACAGACAGTGGCAAGCGTGCGATACTCACATACACTGGAAACAAGAAATCCTTTACTTTAATACAAGAAAAGGCAAAAGTTGCAGAGGCTTCGTCAGCGATTAGTGTAAGTGGGGAATTGGTTGATCTTGGTTTCACAATTGGAGCATTGACGAAAGACTCTTTAACGTGGTCGCATAACGGAGTAGAATATATGCTCGTGTCTAAAGGTTTAGAGCCGAAGGAGCTGTTAATGGTTGCTCGTTCAGTTACAGCGAAGCAGGTGAAGTAAACTTCTTAGACGTGGTGATATATGTGCACCACGTCTTTTCTTAGTTTGAAGGATGGATTTTATAAAAGAAGCATATAAAAGAATAAGCTTCGCATATCGTGTATAAGGAAGTGTATTTATGGAAGAAGCACCATTTTACCGTGACACTTGGGTGGAAGTGGATTTAGATGCAATCTATAACAATATTACACACATTAAAGAGTTCATCCCAAGTGATGTAGAAATTTTTGCTGTAGTTAAAGCGAATGCATATGGACACGATTATGTACCGGTGGCTAAAACGGCATTAGAAGCAGGTGCAACAAGGTTAGCGGTTGCTTTTTTAGATGAAGCTTTAGTGCTTCGGAGGGCTGGCATTACTGTGCCAATTTTAGTGTTAGGTCCCTCGCCGCCTCGTGATGTAAATGTAGCTGCTGAAAATGATGTAGCACTAACTGTTTTTCAAAAAGAATGGGTGGACGAAGCGATTAAACTTTGGGATGGTTCATCTATAATGAAATTTCATATTAACTTTGATAGTGGTATGGGGAGAATTGGAATACGTGAACGTAAAGAGTTAAAAGAATTCTTAAAGAGTTTAGAAGGTGCACCATTTTTAGAGTTAGAAGGGGTATACACACATTTTGCGACAGCAGATGAGGTTGAGACTTCGTACTTTGATAAGCAATATAACACGCTCTTACAGCAGTTAAGTTGGTTGAAAGAATTCGGCGTGGATCCTAAATTTGTCCATACAGCTAATAGCGCTGCAACGTTACGTTTTCAAGGGATTACATTTAATGCAGTACGAATTGGTATTGCGATGTATGGATTATCTCCGTCTGTAGAAATAAGCCCTTTTTTGCCATTTAAATTAGAACCAGCGCTATCACTGCATACGAAAGTTGCTCATATTAAACAGGTGATTAAAGGGGATGGGATCAGTTATAACGTTACTTACCGAACGAAAACTGAAGAGTGGATTGCAACTGTTGCGATTGGATATGCAGATGGTTGGCTTAGAAGATTACAAGGATTTGAAGTGCTTGTAAATGGTAAAAGGGTACCGATTGTAGGGCGAGTAACGATGGATCAATTTATGATTCATCTTCCTTGTGAAGTGCCGCTTGGTACGAGGGTTACGCTCATTGGAAGGCAAGGAGATGAGTATATTAGCGCTACAGAGGTTGCGGAATATTCCGGGACTATTAATTATGAAGTTATTGCAACGATCAGTTTTCGTGTGCCGAGAATATTTATACGGAATGGTAAGGTTGTAGAGGTAATTAATTACTTGAACAATATATAGAAGGCAGTATGATTTGCTTCTTGTCATTTTAAGGGAACCTTGCATTGATGGAGAATAAGCTCTTTTTGATGAGAAGCTTTTTACTTATAGTCATTTTTCATATAAGTTGAACGTAAATTTTGAAGAGAAATTCTTTTGTTTCTTATTTGTAATGAGATAAAAAATAAAAGAAGATGAATGTTTTGTTTGTGAATTGGAAAACATAAGCAAGGGATAAGGAAGTCTTTGCAACAGGCTCCATACAATGGTATTATTACAATAGGTGTCATATATATTTGGGTGTGTAGTTGACGGTGGAGGTGTATTTTTGTGTCCGAATCAAGTGTAACTACTGAAATCGTGGTTCGGTTGCCAAAGCAAATGGTAACGGAATTGGACGGAATTGGAAAACAAGAGAATAAGAATCGCCATGAACTAATTTGCCAGGCAACACAACTGTTATTGCGTCAACATAAGACGAAGAAACGCTACCAACATGAATCAATGCGACGTGGGTACATTGAAATGGGAAAAATTAATCTTGGTATTGCATCTGAAGCTTTCTTAGCAGAGTATGAAGCAGCTCATACGGTAGAACGCTTAGTTAGCGGGGGGTAATATTTTGATTGTAAAACGCGGCGACGTGTATTTTGCAGACCTTTCCCCAGTTGTTGGTTCTGAGCAAGGAGGCGTTCGTCCGGTTCTTGTCATTCAAAATGACATCGGAAATCGTTTTAGTCCAACGGTGATTGTAGCGGCTATTACTGCACAGATTCAAAAAGCGAAATTACCCACTCATGTGGAAATTGATGCGAAAAAGTACGGTTTTGAGAGAGATTCTGTTATTTTACTTGAGCAGATTCGAACAATCGATAAGCAGCGCTTAACGGACAAAATCACTCATTTAGATGAAGTGATGATGAGTCGTGTAGATGAAGCGTTACAAATTAGTTTAGGACTAATAGATTTTTAAATCGGCAGTTTAAGTTGCTCTCTTTGAAGGGCAACTTTTTTTATTATAGAGGAGGTTACGGTTGTATATGGAGATGGTAGATAATCGACAAGCGTTAATGAAAATGTTAGTGAAGGAATTAGGCTTTACCGAAAAGCAAGTTCGTCATGTTATTCAATTAACAGAAGAAGGTAACACAGTTCCATTTATTGCTCGTTACCGAAAAGAATGGACAGGCTCTTTAGATGAGGTGCAAATTCGCGCAATTTTAGAGAGATGGCAATATATGATGCAACTTGAAGATAGGAAGGAAGAGGTTCTTCGTCTTATTGATGAGAAGGGGAAACTGACAGGAGAGCTACGACAGCAAATTGTTAAAGCTACAAAGTTGCAAGAGGTAGAAGATTTATATCGTCCATATAAAGAGAAAAGAAGAACGAAAGCGACAATCGCAAAAGAAAAAGGATTAGAACCATTAGCTGAATGGTTATTGTTATATAAGAAAGAAGATCCAAATAAAAAGGCAGTGGAATTTATTAATGCAGAGAAAGAAGTGCAATCTGCAGAAGAAGCATTACAAGGTGCTCAAGACATTATCGCAGAAATCGTTTCAGATGAAGCTGCGTATCGTAGTTGGATTCGGAATGTTACTTTTAGAAAAGGTATTATGTCTTCAACTGTAAAAGACGAAGAAAAAGATGAAAAGAATATATATGAAATGTATTACAGCTATGAAGAACCGTTGCAAAAAGTAGTGCCGCATCGTGTATTAGCAATGAATCGTGGCGAGAAAGAAGATATATTGAGAGTTTCTGTTGTTCCGCCAGTAGATGAGGTATTAAGTTTCTTGTATAAAAAAGTAATTCGTGATGAAGGGTCTAAAAGTGCGCATTATGTACAAGTAGCGATTGAAGATAGTTATAAACGATTAATTCAATCCTCGATTGAAAGAGAGATTCGAAAAGAACTAACAGAAACAGCGGAGGAACAAGCGATACATATTTTCTCTGAGAACTTACGTAACTTATTATTACAGCCTCCTATGAGAGGGAAGGTAGTACTAGCTGTAGACCCTGCATATAGGACAGGTTGTAAATTAGCTGTAGTAGATGATACTGGGAAAGTTATGCATATCGATGTTATTTATCCGCATCCACCTGTGCGTAAATATGACGATGCAAAAACGAAAGTTCTTTCTATTATAGATAAATATCAAGTTGAAATGATTGCGATTGGCAATGGTACAGCTTCTAGAGAAACGGAAGAGTTTATAGTAGATGTATTACAAAGTGTGAAGCAGGATGTCTTTTATATTATTGTAAACGAAGCAGGTGCTAGTGTGTATTCGGCTTCTGATTTAGCTCGTGAAGAATTCCCAGATTTCCAAGTTGAAGAAAGAAGCGCGGTTTCAATTGGAAGACGCCTACAAGATCCACTTGCTGAACTTGTGAAAATTGATCCTAAATCAGTTGGAGTTGGGCAATATCAACATGATGTATCTCAAAAGAGATTGAACGAATCGTTAACATTTGTAGTAGAGACGGCAGTTAACCAAGTTGGTGTTAATGTAAATACAGCTTCAGTTGCATTATTACAATATGTTTCAGGTTTATCAAAAACGGTTGCGAAAAATATCGTAGCTAAGAGAGAAGAGGAAGGGAAATTCACGAAGCGCACGGAATTAAAGAAAATCCCACGTTTAGGTGCAAAGACATACGAACAATGTATAGGTTTCTTACGCATATTAGAAGGGGCGAATCCGTTAGATCGTACGAGCATTCATCCGGAACAATATAAAAATGTTGAATTGTTATTGAAAAGCTTAGGGTTATCGATAAATGATGTAGGTCAGCCGCAATTACAAAAGAGCTTAGAAGAAGTAGAGATTTCTAAGTTGTCCCAAGAAACGGGAATTGGGGAGCCAACATTAGTTGATATTATAGATGCACTCATTAGTCCAGAGCGAGACATGAGGGATGAGTTGCCTAAACCACTTCTGAAAAAAGGGATTTTGAAATTAGAAGATTTAAAACGCGGTATGGAACTAGAAGGAACAGTTCGTAACGTTGTTGACTTCGGTGCTTTTGTTGATGTTGGTGTAAAGCAAGATGGTTTAGTGCATATTTCTAAATTAAGCAAACAGTATGTGAAGCACCCGTTAGATATTGTATCTGTCGGACAAATTGTAAAGGTATGGGTCGATGATATTGATACAAAAAAAGGTCGTGTTGCACTATCCATGTTGCCAATTAAATAATAAGAGAAGAGAGCAGATGAAACTGCTCTTTTTTTATGGATTAAAAAGTGTAATGGATTATGAGCTTTGATGTATTTTGCTATAATAAAACCAGCATTCATTTAGCAATTTAATTTGATACCGGTTTTTTTCAAAATATGCACGTTGCATCTGTTTTTTTAGCCACGTGGGCATAGGGATCCCTCCTTGTTTAATCCTATTCTCATAAAAGACTTCTTTGTATGAGAAGTTGGTGAGCGGACTTTTTAACAAAAAATATGTTTAGAAGTCACGCTGTTTGAATGAGGATGGGTATATGTACTATTTAATATATGTGTAAGCGGGAAAAAAAGTGTACGTTTATTTTTGTTAGGAGGAACGATATATGGATGATAGAGAAGTTCAACAGTTAGTGGAAGACATATCACTACAATACTTTGAAGCTCGATTCTTACATAAAGCGATATTTAATAAGCGATTGCGAACAACAGGTGGGCGCTATTTATTAAAAAGTCATAATATAGAACTGAATTATCATTATTACAAGATGTACGGTAAGGAAGAGTTAATAGGGATTATTAAACATGAGCTTTGTCACTATCATTTACATATCACCGGTAAAGGGTATAAACATCGCGATAAAGACTTCCGTGAACTACTCAAGAAAGTGAATGCGCCGCGCTTTTGTAAACGAATGGTTGATGAGAAGAAGAGAGTGAAAGCTTACATATATGAGTGTATGGGATGTTCACTTCAATATGTAAGAAAGCGTCAAATAAATACAGGGAAATATGTTTGCGGAAAGTGTAGAGGGAAACTAAAACAGATTTCAAAAACACCTTGACAGTAAAAAAGCAATCCAGTATATTATAAACATGTCACGTTTATGCAAGGTGTTGTAAAAAACTTCTTGACTTACAAACATAAATTTTATAAGATACAAATTGTCTTCATTATTCCGCAGTAGCTCAGTGGTAGAGCTATCGGCTGTTAACCGATCGGTCGTAGGTTCGAGTCCTACCTGCGGAGCCATACAGAGAAGTACCCAAGTGGCTCAAGGGGCTCCCCTGCTAAGGGAGTAGATCGCTAACGCGGTGCGAGGGTTCGAATCCCTTCTTCTCTGCCATACATATTGGCCCGTTGGTCAAGTGGTTAAGACACCGCCCTTTCACGGCGGTAACACGGGTTCGAATCCCGTACGGGTCACCACTTCGGAGGATTAGCTCAGCTGGGAGAGCACCTGCCTTACAAGCAGGGGGTCGGCGGTTCGATCCCGTCATCCTCCACCATAATATTATAATGAAAAGTAAAATGACATTAATTTAAAGATTAAATGGTCCCGTGGTGTAGTGGTTAACATGCCTGCCTGTCACGCAGGAGATCGCCGGTTCGACCCCGGTCGGGACCGCCATTTTAACTTCTGCTATATGGCAGTTGTTTTTTATTGGACATTATGGTAAAATAACATTTGTCTTTGAAAAGAAGATAAGTTTTTCGATGGGCTATAGCCAAGCGGTAAGGCAACGGACTTTGACTCCGTCATGCGCTGGTTCGAATCCAGCTAGCCCAGCCATTTACGAGCCATTAGCTCAGTTGGTAGAGCATCTGACTTTTAATCAGAGGGTCGAAGGTTCGAGTCCTTCATGGCTCACTTTTATTATTCCGCGGTCGTGGCGGAACGGCAGACGCGCTAGGTTGAGGGCCTAGTGGGGGAAACCCCGTGGAGGTTCAAGTCCTCTCGGCCGCATCAAAAAAATCTTAAAAAAATACTTGCATTTGAAAATGTAGTATGATAAGATAATTGAGTCGCCAAATTACAACGACGACAAAACATCATGAATAAGCGCCCGTAGCTCAATTGGATAGAGCGTTTGACTACGGATCAAGAGGTTAGGGGTTCGACTCCTCTCGGGCGCGCCATTACGGGAAGTGGCTCAGCTTGGTAGAGCACCTGGTTTGGGACCAGGGGGTCGCAGGTTCAAATCCTGTCTTCCCGACCACGCGGGTGTAGTTTAGTGGTAAAACAAGAGCCTTCCAAGCTCTGGTCGAGAGTTCGATTCTCTTCACCCGCTTTTAGTTCTTTGAAAACTGAACGAAACAAACAACGTGAAACGTCAATTTTTATTTTAGATGCTAGACAAACTAACTTTATTGGAGAGTTTGATCCTG
>NZ_JBNNUF010000041.1:0-8849 GCF_050279465.1 Bacillus sp. NPDC094077
ATAGAACGAGTGCCGTATCTGCTATATGCACTGGATACGGAGTGGTGATGGCACACCGCAATCTTGCACGTCAGCGATACTAGAAATAGACTTCGTCTTTGGTAGCAAGAATCCCACTGACGTTAGTCAGCTTGTGGCTTTAGCCGTGGGAGTGTCAATAAAACGCCTTACTATCATACATTCACTATCAGAATCTAATACTCAGTTCTCGTTAAACATACTAATACGTCCTCCTCGAACCTTAATGAAAGCATCTACAATTACTGTAATTCAATATCAAACGGATAAAAGTTTTATTTTTTACCGTAACTTCCGGAAAAATAGTAATTTTATCTTATCAAAACAAAATGGTATGGATCTTCCGATCCTTATCTCATTACATGACGTAAATAAGATAAAAACTTCATTACATTCGTTTATTTCGTAAACTTTTGAATAAAAGATGGCTTTTTCATCGTTATTAACAGCTAGCGGAAATACGGTTCTGTTGCAAAGTTTGAAAAAAGCATAAACAGGTTATTAAATATGGAACAATGTTTAGGAAGTAGCTAGTTAATGTTGACCCAAAATAAAAAGAGTAACAAAATGTTACTCTCATCAGAAAAAATCGAACTAACGTTTTCTAAGCTATCCTCCAAACACAGTCATTCCTAATAAGCTAAAATAGTAAGAATCAAACTTTATTCAAAGGCTACAGCTGATAAATTTGTGTTAAAATAAACCAAATTATATATACGTTATATACAAATAATTAAAATTACTACAAACTTGAAACAATACAATTAGTGTTGCCTACCAAACCGTATTCCCCAAAGTTATTAGGTAATATAAAATGGTCTCCTTTTTTAAAGAAAAAGTGTTTACCGTCTTTAATTAACTTACCTTCTCCCTCAATTACACTAACAAGAAGGAATGCTTTTTGTTGTTTCAAACTAGCTGATCCTTCTAGCCCCCATTTTTCCACTGAAAAATACGGACATTTGATAAAGTTTGTTATGCTCAAATCATCTACTTTTTCATGTTTTACAGTTAACGGATTCGATATAAATGGAATTTCGGTTACATCAATGCTTTTTTCAAGATGAAGTTCACGTAAATTCCCTTCTGAATCTCTTCTATCATAATCATACAATCTATAGGTTGTATCAGAGTTTTGCTGTGTTTCCAATATCAAAATCCCTTTACCGATTGCATGAATAGTTCCACTTGGTACATAGAAGAAATCTCCCGGTTTCACCTTCACACGTTGTAACAGTTGATTCCATTCTTTCTGTTCAATCATAGCCATGAACTCTTCTTTTGTTTTCGAATGATGTCCATAAATAATTTCTGCGTCTTCTTTGGAATCGATTACATACCAGCATTCTGTTTTTCCCAGTTCTCCATTTTCATGTACACTGGCATACTCATCATTTGGATGAACTTGAACAGATAAGTCTTGATTAGCATCCAAAATTTTTGTAAGAAGAGGGAAACGATCTCCCTCCACATTTCCAAATAAATCTCGATGTTCTTCCCACAACTCACCTAAAGAAAAACCTTTATATTTTCCGTTCTTAACAATACTTTGTCCATGTTGATGTGCCGCAAAAGCCCAGCACTCTCCGGTTTGATTTGATGGAATCTCATATCCAAAAGAAGTTAATTGTGTTCCACCCCAAATTCTTTCTTTAAAAACAGGTGCAAAAAATAATGGTTCAGTCATGATTATAATCCTCCGTTCTATACAATTTCATCTAGTAGCTTGTATGCTTCTTGTTTTGTCTGGACGGATAATAACCGCTCTCTATAATTGTCATCCATTAGTTTTCGAGAAAGCATCTGAAGGATTTTTAAATGTTCATTTCCTTCACTTTCTTTTGGTACCGCAATCATAAATATTAATTTCGCTTCCGTTCCATCAAGGCTTTTCCAATCTACGCCCGATTGCTTAATCCCAAGTACTACACTCGGTTTCTTAACAGCTTCTGATTTTCCGTGTGGAATCGCAATATTCATGCCAATACCTGTTGTGCTTTCTTGCTCACGATTCATAATCGCTTGTTTAAATTCTGTTTTGGAATGCAATGCACCAACATGGTTTAATTTTTGAATCATTTCATCAATGACGTCATCTCGTGTTTCTCCTATTAGATCTGTTTCAATTAACTCCACGCTCGTAATGTCTGTTAGTTTTTTTATTTCTACCTTATCTACTTGTTTGCTTTCTTTTTGCGTTTCTTGCTCCACTTGTAGCACTTCTTTCGTTGCTGAAACTTCTTGTATTTGTTCAACTGCTTTTTTTTCTACCTTTGAAATGTCTTTTTTCAATACATTTACTACAACAGCAGTCACAGCAGAACCTACAATTACAGCTACAAAGAACATAAATACATTATCCACTGCTCCCAGCACCGCAACAATTGGACCACCATGTGCCACTCTATCTCCTACATGGCCAATCATGGCAATCACAGCACCTGTCATTGAACCAGCCATAATACTTGGAATAACACGAAGTGGATCTTGTGCTGCAAATGGAATCGCACCTTCCGTAATCCCAAATAGTCCCATTGTAAATGAAGCCTTACCCATCTCTCTCTCTGAATCTTGGAATTTCCCCTTACCTATGAAAGTAGCAAGTCCCATTCCAATTGGTGGAATACAGATTGCCGCAGCAATCGGACCCATAATTTCATAGTTTCCTTCTCCAATCATTGCTGAACCAAATAAGAATGCAACCTTATTGACTGGACCACCCATGTCAAATGAAATCATTGCCCCTAAAATTAATGCTAGGAGAATTGAACTTGATCCCTGCATACCCGCCAACCAAGCAGTTAATGACTCGAATGCTTGTGCGACAGGAGCACCAATAATAAATATAAATGCTAAACCAACTACAAGCGAAGCGAACACCGGAATAATAATAATCGGCATAATTGGTTGAATCGCCTTTGGAACTTTTACTTTTTTAATTCCTAATGCTACATAACCTGCTAGGAAACCAGCGATAATTCCGCCGAGAAAACCAGCACCACTTTCACTTCCATAAAAACTTCCTGTCGCTGCAATATATCCACCAATCATACCAGGAACAAGACCGGGTTTATCGGCTATACTATACGCTATATATCCAGCCAAAATTGGAACCATAAACGTAAATGATGCACCGCCAATTTGTTCAATTGTTTTCCAGAAAGATCCATCTGGAATTACTAGACCTCCAGGTGTTTTTTCTCCACCGAGCGTCAATGCAATTGCAATTAACAATCCACCAACTACAATAAATGGAACCATAAAAGATACACCATTCATTAAATGACGATATATCGGGTTTTGCTTTCTCTCCTGTTGATTACTTTCAACTGTTTTGGCTTGTGAATGATAGACAGGTACATCGCCACTTGCTACTTTCTGAATTAATTCTTCTGGTTTACGGATACCATCTTGAACTCCGACAACTAACAATTTTTTTCCTACGAATCTATCTTTATTTACCGCTCTATCAGCAGCTATAATGATACCGTCTGCTTCTCGAATATCTTTTTCAGTCAGCTCATTTTCTACCCCTATACCACCTTGGGTTTCAATTTTCATCTGAATACCTAATTTATCCGCTGCTTTTTGCAAATTTTCTGCAGCCATATAAGTATGGGCAATTCCATTCGGACACGATGTAATCGCTAACAGTTTCATTTCTAATCCTCCTCACACTATTGTTGTAAGCGCCTACACATAATATAAATCAATATCGTAATGACAAAAGTTTCATTTTTTACCGTAACTTCCGGAAAAATAAACCTTTTACCGAAACAAACAAAAAAGCGAAGTATTTAGGCCTCCACTTTTCGTTTAATTATGTAAATACGATAAAAATTTCATTACGTTTGTTTCTTTCGTAAGCTTTTGAATAAAGGATGGTTGCTGACTTATAAAGGATAGCTCATGAAATAACTGTTTCGTTACCTCTTTCCCATCACTTTTAACTGCTAGCATAAATACAAGTGATACCTTCTCTGATCCCCAATCAATTGGTTCCTTTAATGTAGCGATTGCAATTACCGACTCTTGAATAAATTTCGGATTACCATGTGGAATCGCAATCCCTGCTCCGATCGTTGTTGCTGACATCTTTTCTCTTATAATTGCATTTTCTGCATACTCTTTATCCACATAGCCTTTGCTATGCAAAGCATGCGCTAGTTTTTCAATTAGCTCATATGGGTGCTGCACATCCTGTTGTAAAAATACTAAAAATGGAGATGTATAATTCAGCATAACAAAGTCTTTTTGTTCTTTATAACTCGGTTCATCGCATTCCTTTATAAAGTCCCCTAGCTTCTTTTCTTCCGCTCCCTCTAATAATGGTGATACTACGATATGAGGAATAAGTAATTTTGAAAGAGCAATAGTAGAAATAACGAGTTCCACATCATGATGTTTCATTATATAATCTTGTAAATCAGCTTTTGCAATGCAGTCCATCACATGGATATGACGAAATTTCCGCTCAATTTTTGTCCGTAACAACTGTGACATCCCAATTCCCATATGGCACACTATAATTACATTTTTTGATTTTTCCTGATGATCTAACCGTTCAACAGATGCTTCAAAGTGTAGAGTAAGATACGCCGCTTCTTCTTCCGGAATATATAGAGTTAGAGATTCATTTATTTCTTCTAATACCTGAATCAACATATTAAACATATACGGATACATTTTTTTTATATCGTGTAGCATTGGATTGGATACAGAGAGATCATAGTTTAAACGATTCAATGTGGTGTATAGATGAATTGTTAATCCCTCAATTAAAACTTGGTCTCTACTGAAATCAATTCCATACAACTGTGACATACGTTTTATTAATTGATGTACAACCCTAGAAAGGATTGGATTGCTTTCAGTAAGTTTACTACCCTCCCCTGGTTTATCTTGATAACGGAATTTCCCGCCCAAAATATGGGCTGTTAAATACGCTGCTTCTTCTTCTGTAAAATGAATAGCGAAAACACACTCTAGTCGTTTTAAAAACTCCAATGTCCATTTATATTCTTTTGTTTCTTGTATTATTTTAACTTCCCTTTTAGATGTTAAAATCGATTGCTTAAGCTTCATTCTCCGTACCATCAGCAACGTATGAACTAATAAACTTTCAAATGCATCATCTGTAAAAAATAATGCATGTCGTTTTTGTAGCGCTTTCAACTCATTCGTTACAAATTCAACTTCATGATATAAAAATTGTTCCTTAATAAATTGATTCGTTAGCTCTGAATTACGAATTAAATCTGATAATCTAGCTAATGCTTTTCTTTTATTCTTTTCATTTCCCCTAACAATCAGTCCTATCCGCTGTTTTGAAACAACAGTTAAATCAAAATGTTGTAACCACTTTTCAATTCTATCTAAATCTTTCTTTATAGTAGTACGATTTACAAAATGTTGAGAAGCCATATCCTGTGTAGTGACTGTCTTTACATTCATTAACAAGTTATAAGCAATTTGCAGGATTCTTTCTTCATCTGATTCATACTTGGTACGATTATTTATACAGTAAAGTTTATTAAACAAATCTACCTTTTCATATTCCACAATCTCTAAGTACACTCCTAATCCTGGCTTCCTAACAAGAATTGCACTCGAATAATTCGTAAGGTGATTCTCAATTGCTTTAAAATCATTACGAATTGTTTTTTCCGAGCAATTTACTTGATCCGCAAGGTCTTGCACTAAAAAATAATCATTAGGTTCAGATAATAACAGAAACAAAATTTCTTTTTGTCTTGTATTCATGAATTTCACCTATCTCTTATATCCTTCTAAGTTATATACATTACTTCAAAGGATATTTTTACTCTTCCTTATAACTAACACTTTAGATTATATATATTGATTTTAATGTATAAACCATTCAATACGGCGCTCATTATCATGCACCAATACTTTGCGCTTGCATTACTTTACTTACACTTTGAAGCACTTGTTCTTCATCTTCCCCTTTTGCAATCACTTTAATTTGTGCGCCCTTTGGAACACCAAGTGCCATAATACCCATAATAGATTTTAAATTTACTTGTTTTTCTTTATACTCAAGCATCACTTCTGATTTAAATGAGCTAACTGCATTCACTAATGTTGTTGAAGGACGCGCATGAAGTCCCCCATCTTCTAATATTGTAAAGAATTTTTCAACCACCTATGATTCCCCCTTCAGTTTTCTAAATTCATTAAGGTCCCATTCTAAGTATCTTCGCCGAGAACAGAAATCGCTTACATTTAATATATAGTAAAACAAACTAGGTAAAAGTTTTATTTTTTACCGTAGCTTCAGGAAAAGCTGTTTTTATCTTTTTCCACCAGAAGACTCCCTTCTCTGTTATTACGCGAGTTCAGCCAGCATTTCAACCGAATTCCATTTCCAGAATTAACCAAAAGATGTAATCATTTTTTCTCTATCATCCATCCCTTCACTCCTATTCTATATAATCCCGATATAGAATAGGAGTGAAGATGTTACAATTTCGTTTCGAATGTTTATTATCTAACATATGCTTTCACTCCTTAATTTGTTTGCTCTACCTCTTCAGCCGTTTCTTTTCAATTGTTTCTTTTTCAGCTTGCTTTAACGAAAATTCGACAACTTTTTTGATGCCTAGGTGTCCTTTAATCGTGCCTTCGTCTACTTTCCGAAGAGTAGCTAGTTTTTTTCTGTTTAATTTGATTGCGCTAACTTGTTGAGCAGTAATCATTTCTTCTTGTACTTCTGGTAGCTCTTCGCCCATGTATATTTCCCTGTTACAACCTGTACACTCTTCAATGAAGTCTCTAGCTGATGAATCGTGATGATTTCCGTAAGTAATTGGATTTTCAATCATTTTATCGTTCCTCCTTATTTACTGAGAGAAAACTTATGGTATAATAGAGTTAGCTAATTTTAGGGAATATTTTCTCTACAGCGCTCATTGCCATCGAGCGTTTTTTCGTTTTTAATAGCTAACTTTCTGAAAATCTGTTAAAATTTAGTTACCGATATGTGTAACAACCGGCCTGTGCTTCTGTACAGGCTTTTTTGATGCTTTCGAGTATCGAAATATCCAGGAACCTGTTTGTTAGGTGGGGGATACCATTAGACTCCTGAATATTCCAATAAACGAAAGCTTGTCTACGTTCACAAATTCGTAAAAACTTTATATAAAAATTTAATAATATATATGTTAAAATTATTACATTCCAATAATTCCTTTACTTTTAGAATCGACAATTCTTCAATACCCTTAGTCTTGCCCTGCATCCCCTGCAGGGCTTTTATCATTTAGCTAGGTTGTGATATACCTCTTATATATTTCCTCAACTTTATCTGTGCTGTTATGTACACCCTTTGATCTTAAACCCTTTATGATCCATAAGATTTTCTTTCGTTCGTATTCATCTCGATGCTGTTTATCCATCACTTTTCATCTTTCGTAAGTCTTTTATCTTTCCAATCCATCAGTTGAATGAATCCCGCAACCACAATGACTAGAACCAGTATCATTAAATGTGAGAATATGCTTTCTTCCATCGTTTACACCGCCTCCTTATCCATTTCTGGAATAATTCCTCGTTTCGTTAGTATTTCATGAATAAACAAACGACCTTATTACTTCCATCAAGTATTCATTTTTACTGAGCGACTACCATCTGAATGAATTACACCAACCATTTTCGATTTTGTGTAACCTTTATTTTGGTGTTTTGAGTAAAGTAACCATTGATTATTCACTTTGTACTGCACTTTTTCTTCTTTCAGAATTTTATTAAGTTTCACCGCTGATAATCCAAAATCTGCTGCTACTTGCGAAACTGTTACTGTATCTTGCGATTGAATTACGCTAACAAACAAAGAAAATATCCGAATTAAGATGGTTCAAGTCATAGGAAGGCACCTTAGGGTGTCTTTTTTAGTTTAACGAATTCCCCGAAATTCATCTCCCACCTACCGTTGGGCTACGCCCTTCACACGCTTGAGGAAGGAGAATTCTTTCGGGGAATTTGTTAAATATTATTTTATTGTCACTGTATGAGCTTTTGTACTTTTCTTTAACATCTCCATTAGATCATAAATATCTTTTTTACTGTTTAGTTTCGATTTACTATTAAAAACCAATGTTCCCTCTACAGATCCGCCATTAAAATGAGAAGTGTATGATATTAAATACTCCAATCGTCTTGCTCTCATTTCCCTCTATCCCCCCTGAATAAAACTCAATATTTCGTCAATACTTTAGACAACCCATTTCTTAACCTTTTCCATTACCCAAGCAGTTAGCTTTTGCTAGCTGCTCTTTTATTGAATAAATATCTAAAATATGTTAACAATATAGATACACCAAGGTTGAATACGAATGACCATTGTGTTCTTCTTATTCACGGAGCAGTTAGTATAACTAACTGCTTTTTTATTTTTGTTACATAAACTTGAAATTATCGTCCATACTATACATAACTCACGAAAAATTTATACTCCTTAAATTCGTGGATGTAATTTTCTCGTTGCAGTTAGCTTTTGCTAGCTGCTCTTTTATTTGTGATCTGTTTACACTGACTCTCATATAATATATTCAGTCCTTTCTTATAAATTGAGTTCGTTACTTAAATTATAAAAATGAGGTTATCTCCTATATCTTTTTTCAGTATCATTCATATTCTAATTTTTGAAAAAATACACTATTTTTAAAAAAGGTAGTTGCGGAAACAACCACCTTTTATTTATGACAAAATGAAATTTTTATCATTTTAGCCAAGAAGACTCCTTCCTCAAGGAACGCGAAGTGAGTAGGTGGGAGATGAATTGGCTTCGGACAAGGGATGGCAGGAAGCCA
>NZ_JBNNUF010000042.1:0-8718 GCF_050279465.1 Bacillus sp. NPDC094077
GCAACACCAACAATCGTTGAGGCTACTATCGCAGCTACAGTAAGTATTTGTCCAACAACAAAATGTACAAGCCGTTGTTAATAATAAATTAAAAAATTGAGAGGATGTTTAATATGTCAAAGAATGAAAAATTAGCTAAATTACGTAACCAAGAGTTTGATACGAAAGAATTAATCGGTTCAATCGATGAAAATGAATTAAAGAAAGTAGCGGGAGCGGGAGATGTAAATCCAGAAACAACGCCAGCAACACCAACAATCGTTGAGGCTACTATTGCAGCTACAGTAAGTATTTGTCCAACAACAAAATGCACAAGCAGATGTTAATTTCTATATAGATAACATAATTTTTAATTAAAAAATATATTTTCATTTAGCTAATAATCTGTATAAAAGAATAATAAAATTTATAGGAGTGTTAAATATGAGTTCATCAAAAAAAGTAGTAGAAGCATGGAAAAACCCAGTAGAACGTTCTAAAAATGAGGATGCACCAAACCATCCAGCAGGAGAAGTTGATTCTAAAGAAATTCAGTCTCTATTTGGTGCTGGTGAAGGAGATGTAACGCCGGAAGGTTTAAGCAGCTGGTTAGGTAATAATGGTGGATACTGTACGTTAACGAAAGAATGTATGCCTTCTTGTAACTAATTATCTATATGAAATAATAATAAAATTTATAGGAGTGTTAAATATGAGTTCATCAAAAAAAGTAGTAGAAGCATGGAAAAATCCAGTAGAACGTTCTAAAAACGAGGATGCACCAAACCATCCGGCAGGAGAAGTTGATTCTAAAGAAATTCAATCTCTATTTGGTGCTGGTGAAGGAGATGTAACGCCGGAAGGTTTAAGCAGCTGGTTAGGTAATAATGGTGGATACTGTACGTTAACAAAAGAATGTATGCCTTCTTGTAACTAATTATCTATATGAAATAATAATAAAATTTATAGGAGTGTTAAATATGAGTTCATCAAAAAAAGTAGTAGAAGCATGGAAAAATCCAGTAGAACGTTCTAAAAACGAGGATGCACCAAACCATCCGGCAGGAGAAGTTGATTCTAAAGAAATTCAATCTCTATTTGGTGCTGGTGAAGGAGATGTAACGCCGGAAGGTTTAAGCAGCTGGTTAGGTAATAATGGTGGATACTGTACGTTAACAAAAGAATGTATGCCTTCTTGTAATTAATTATCTTTATAAAATATATAAGAGAAGTAGAGAATCTACTTCTCTTATTAATGAAAGGAGTAGTAAAGTGTCTGTAAAGCATAGTGCATTTATTGATGAAATAAAAACTAACGATCAGATAGTTCCATATTCTACGGATTACATAAATTATTGGAAAAAAACATTTGAAAACAACGAAAATAAATTTGAAGGGATCTTAAAGGATCTTTCAGGTATTCAGTTATCAACTCTATCTCAATTAGAACATGATGAATACAGTGTAGATAAAGTAGATGCACTGCTATCATTAACCTTCTCAGAGTTTGACAGTTTCCAAACATATGAATTCCCCCCAACAATCGAAGAACATTTATCAAAAGCAACTTTTTACAACTTTTTTAAAAAATTTATGAGTTACTCATTTTCTAAAGTTCATAAATCATTGAATACATATTCGTTCTTCGAAGAGTCACAATTATTGGCACCACTAGAATATATGTATAAGAGATTATATGAATTATCCCACAAAACATTAATATTAGAACTTAACATTCAACGTGTTCTTGAAAATTTAAAAGGGGAAACCTCGGAAGAACGTTACAATCATTTTTGTTCTTACATTAGTACAAATGAGTTTTTTGTTTATTTTAAGGATACATATCCTGCTTTATATAGAACAATGTTAACTACATTAATCCATTGGTCAAATAATATTATTACTCTTTACTATAATCTTGAACAAGATAAGGTACAAATCCAAGAGACATTTAATATTGATATTCAGACAAATAAACTAATGACCATTACATTAGGGCTTGGTGATGAACATAATGATGGCAAAACGGTGTCATTAATTGAATTTCTTCCTAATATAAAACTTATTTATAAGCCCCGATCAATTGGTGTCGAAGCGGCATTTAATGATTTAACTGCTTGGATAAATAATCAAGTTAATAATAAAGCTCAACTGTATTCACCAAAAATCATCGATAAACATTCTTATGGTTGGGTTGAATATATTGAGAATATAGAATGCAAAACGGAAGAACAACTTAAATCATTCTATTTTAAAATGGGGAGTCTATTAGGCGTTTTATATAGTTTAAATGCTGTGGACTTTCATTATGAGAATATTATAGCGATGGGTGAGTATCCGGTTCCAATTGACCTTGAATCTTTATTCCACCATGCAAAAATATTAGAAGAAAAGAATGGGTCTGCTCATAATAAAGCTCTAAATCTAATTAATAGATCTGTTAGATCCACTGGAATTATTCCATTTCTTGCATTTAATAGCGATAATCCTAACTATAAAGGTCTTGATTTAAGTGGTCTTAGTGATAAAAATGACCAATTATATCCATTAAAGGTACCTTCAGTAGAAGCAAAGAATACAGATGTGATGCACGTAGATGCTACATATAAATATGTTAAAGTAAATGAATTTGAAAAAAACAAGCCGATTTTTAAAGGTGAAAAAGTTTCATATAAAGATCATGTAGACGTTATAATAGATGGCTTTAAATATATTTATGAATGGATTTTAAATAATAAACAACAGTATAGCAATTATATATCAGATAAATTTAAAAATACGATAGTAAGAATGATTCTAAGACCTACCGCTGTATACGGTGAATTACTAAGAAAAAGTAAACATCCTGATTTTTTACAAAAAGGATATAACCGAGATATTTATTTCCACACTCTGGCATTGGAACCAGAGAATAAACCAAAAGAAATTATTAAATCCGAAAAAACTGATCTACTCAATGATGATATTCCATATTTTTATACAACGGTGAGTAGCAATCATTTATATCATAGAGAGCAAATCTGTATTCAAAACTATTTTGAATCATCTCCTTTAGAAGCTGTAATACAGAAAATCGATGACCTTAATATTGTAGATTGCTCACAGCAAATTCGAATTATGCGAATGAGCTTTTTAGCACATTCAGCTACATTTGGTGCAAATGAACAAGCTATTAATCCATATCGCAAGGTCCATATTCATGCTAATAAATCTAAGGAATTTTTAATTGAGGCACGTCATATAGGGGATTATTTAATTGCTAATGCTATAGAAGGGAATAATCAATCTGATCTTTGTTGGATAAGTACCGTAATATCTGCTTCTAACGAATATAAATGGGATATTTATCCTGTGGATTTAGATTTATATAATGGCTTAAGTGGTATTTCTCTATTCTTTAGTTATTTATATCATTTGACGGGAAGAAATGATTATAAACTAACAGCCGAGAAGTCTATTTATCCTGTAATTAATTCACTCCAAAGATTACCTGAGCAAAGAATGTTTAATATTGGTACTTTTAGTGGTGTTAGTGGTTCAATCTATGCTTTAAATCATATTAATCAATTATCACATACTAAACAATATGAACAACTCATACTCGATTCTATGAAAATGGTTGTTAGTAAATTATCGCAAGATAAAGTATTTGATATTATTGATGGAACTGCGGGGGTAATCGGGGTACTAATAGCTCTTTATAAAGATAGTGGTAATAAGGAATATCTAAAACTTCTCAACCAAGCGAGTGAATACTTAGTAAATGCTGCATATCATCATCCTGGAAAAGAGGGGCATGTCTCTTGGAAACAAAGAGACGATATTTCATGGATTGGATATTCTCATGGAACGGCAGGTATTATTACTGCTTTGGTAGCAGCTAATCAATATATAAATAACCCAAATATTTTAAAACTAGCAGATAAAGTTTTATCCTATGAAAATAGTTTCTATGATCCAAAGCATAAAAATTGGAAACTTCCTTCTAAGGATAATCACTCTGTTGCTTGGTGTCATGGTGCACCAGGTATCTTATTAAGTAGACTAATGTTAAAAGAAAGTAATTATGAAAGTAGTATACTTGATCAAAATATATATGCTGCTCTAGATACCACTATTGATAAATCGTTTGGTCATAATCGTTCACTATGTCATGGGGATTTTGGAAATTTAGATATTCTATTGTATGCAGCAAAAGTGTTACAAGATAAAACATCTTACGAACGAGCAAATTCTATTGGTATACAACTTTTAGAGTATTCTAAAACGCATAATTGGAAACAAGGGGTCAGTACGGGAACTGAATCGTTTGGTTTAATGACAGGCCTTAGTGGGATTGGAGTAGGTCTTTTACAACAGTCTGACTATAATTCAATTCCTTCTATTTTAAGGTTAGAAGAGGCTAAATTATAAAAGGAGACGGATACATGAAACGGCTAAAAATTCTTATAACTATACTTTCCGTATTCTTGTTAAGTTTAGTTACACAACCCGTAAAAGCGGAAAAAGTAGGGACAACGGATAATTATAAATTTATTCTTTTGGATAACGACATTCAAAGGAATAATAAGGAAAATATTATAAACTTTTTAAAGGAAAATAACGCAATTGAGATTAAATATACTCCAGAAATTCAAATGATTTCATATAAAGAAACTAAGAGTAATATTCAAGCCGATTTAGATAGTAAAATACGTACTAAGTTTAAAGCATCTATAGAAAATGTTGCTAATAGTGCTAAATTAACTTTACCAGATCCAAAGGTTTTAAATTCAAATGAGCAGTTTGCAAATAATAAGTTGAAATATAGTTTATCTTCAAAAAGAACATTGAATTCCATTACTATTAATGAACCGGTCTCAAACGTTTCGCCACCTTGGCAAATTGCCAAGGTAACTAATAATTATAAATCTCACGAGATAACTTTAGGAGAAAAAAATGTAAATATCGCTTTAGTTGATAGTGGTGTAGATTATAACCACCCTGAACTTAAGGATAGCATTAGGTATTTAGAAGGAAAATCCTATGTTCCCAGCGAGCCGGATCTGTTAGATCAAAATGGCCATGGTACTCAGGTTGCAGGAATTATTGCAGCGCATGATAAATTAAAAGGGATTGTTCCCAATATAACTATTACTCCATATAAAGTTATAGGGAAAAAAGATGGTGAATCAGTCTGGACTATACAAGCTATTATTGATGCAGCAAATAAAGGGGCAGACGTAATAAACTTAAGTTTAGGAACATATAAGGCTATAAATTTAGAGGATGAGAATGCAATTATAAAGGCGTATGAAAGAGCTATTCAATACGCGAAAGAAAAAAATTCTATTGTAGTTGCTTCAGCAGGTAATGAAGGAATAAGCTTGGATAAACCATTTGAAAAAGTAGATGATGAGAAAGGTGTATTATATAAAATTCATGTACCTGGTGGATTAAGTAATGTATTGACGGTATCAGGAACAGACAAGAACGATGAATTTGTAAATTACTCCAACTTTGGTCCAGAGGTAGACTTTAGTGCACCAAGTGGTTCATATGGAACAATTATTGATAATCAATTCAAATTTGATCCATCCTATTTAATTGGTACTACCTATCCAACTTATTTAGAACCTACTATGTTGGATGTTCAACTAAATACACCGAAAGGCTACACGCTAAACCTAGGGACTAGTTTATCTGCTCCATCGGTATCTGGTACATTAGGAGCTATTATCTCAAGGTATTATGAGCTTCATTCTACAAAGCCTTCGTCAGATATAACTATTAAGTATTTAAAAGATGGTGCTACGGATTTAGGTGCGACTGGTAAAGATGATCAATATGGATATGGATTAGTTAATAGTTATAAGAGTACAAATAGTGTTAAATAATTTTGTTCTTAATTAACCTGTGTTAATGGTATTTTGTAAAATTCACTCACTATTATTTTACTAGATGATAATAGTGAGTGAATTAATATTATCATCTAGTAAAAGCCTGTAGTGGAACGACAGTTAAATATAAAAAATGACATGTAGATTATAGAAACTGAGTATTAACCTTTGCTTTATATTCTATTTGGAGATTTTAGTAAAAGATATTAATAATAAGTAAATATAAGAATGAAATTTAAACTTAATTTAAAATTCTAAATTCAGGTGGTTGATATTATGAACAATCAAGTTTTAAATATTAAAGGTTTGCATAAAAAGTATAAAGACAAACATGTTTTAAAAGGAATTGATTTAACTATTAAAAAGGGTGAAATATTTGGATTATTAGGTCCGAATGGAGCGGGTAAATCTACTTTTTTTAAAATCATACTAGGATTAATAGAAGCAGACGAGGGGACTGTAGAAGTATTAGGAAAGGATATCAAAAAAAATAGAATTGAAATCTTATCTAAAACAGGTTCATTAATTGAAGCTCCGACCTTTTATGATCATTTATCGGGGTACGAAAATTTATTAATTGCTTCTAAATTGAAGAATGTTAATGATAAAGAACATATAAAGGAACTTTTGAATTTATTTAAACTATATGAAGACCGAAACCGTGCCTTTAAAAAATATTCACTTGGTATGAAACAGCGTTTAGGATTGGCTGCTGCATTCATGAATAATCCTGAATTATTAATATTAGATGAGCCCACTAATGGATTAGATCCACAGGGAGTTTATGAAGTAAAAGAATTTATAAAAAAGGCACCAAGTATATTTAATTCTACTATAATTTTGTCAAGTCATATTCTAAGTGAAGTTGAACAAATGGCCGATCATATCGGAATTATTCATCAAGGAGAAATAAAATACCAAGGTTTATTATCTTCCTTACAAAATAAACAATCATTAAATATTGTTGAATTTACAGTTAATAATACAGCCCTTACTCAGAAATTACTTGAACAATCTAACTATATCTTCCATGTAAATAATAATATCTTTAGCGTTGAATATTATGATGATAAATCACTTAATGATATTCAACAATTACTAGTATCTAATCAGATTTTCATTCAATCTTTCCAAACTAAAAAGCAGAATTTAGAGGAAGCATATTTAGATATTGTTGGACAAGGTGCTGTAAGTGTATGAGGAGTGTATTAGCTACTGAGTATATAAAATATAGAAAAAGTCATTTACTGTTTTTGATTATTTTAGGGCCTATTATACTTGGATTGGGTGAGTTCATCGGATTAAATTATTATAGTAATTATCATGCTATTAAATTAGAAACGGTATTTGGCATAAATCTACAAATCTTAAAATACATCTTAAATTTTTTTATTGTGTTTATTATAGCGAGTGTAAACAATATTGAATATAAAAATTCTACGTGGGCCAGAACACTATCGTATCCAGTACAGAAATTAAATGTGTATCTAAGTAAGTTTGTGGTTGTTATGATTGCCTTTATTATTACAACCTTAATGCATATGCTTTGTACAGTATTATTAATTCCAGGTTTAGGTATCTCTTTGGATGCGGTTTCAATGCAGCAGGTATTTGTTTTTACGTTATATCCATTTCTTATTAGCGTTCCATTCTGCGCTTTGGCGTTCATTATATCCATTAACGTATCGAATCAATCAGTGATTGTAACGCTAGCCCTATGTTCGTATCTTTTCGGCGATATATTAAGTTCAACTAAGCTTTGGTGGTTTCCTATTTCATATCAAACTTTATATTCTCCAATTAATTATGTGAATAATCTAGAGGTTTTTAATACATTATGGGCGTACGATAAATGGTACATGCTAGCGGGAATTCCTATTACTGCTGTTATTTTAGGGATTGGATATATCATATTTATTAAAACCAATAATAAAAATTAAAAAAGGAGATTTCAAATGATAAATTTAATTTATTCCGACTGGATAAAAATAAGAAAGCATCCACAACAAATTACATTTTTCATCTTAGCACTTTGTCCGATTATATATTCAATGGTTATGTATACTAAATACGTTGTAGGAAAATATAATCATGGTTTGGATAATGAATGGATGGGCGTATGGATGTTAGTATCTTTTTTCTATGTTGGTTTTTTTCTCCCGGTCATTTCAGGGATGATAACAACTTTCTTCTGCCAGTTTGAAAGTAAAACTAATTGGAAAATAATGCATTTATCCCCGGTTACTAACTTTAAAATTGTTTTATCTAAATTAGTATCTAGTGTGTTATTATTTGCTGTAGTACACTTAATCGCTTTAATAAGCTTATATGTATCAGGAAGATATTTTGATTTTACAGATCCATTTCCTTTATTATTCATGGTTAAAGTGTTTTTCACTTCTGTTGTTGCAACACTGCCTCTAATAACAGTGCAACTTTTATTATTCTTATTTATAAAAACATCTATCACTTTTACATTTCTTAATATAATTCTATCTTTAATTGGGGTATTTATTTTTTCAGAAGCAAAGCGGGGATTTTTATATATATGGTCTCTACCATTGCAGTCTATAGAATTGGTTGATCAAGGTATAGTGTCTATTGGTATATTATTAACATCAATAAGCGCATTTACCATTGGTATGATTTTAATTACAGTGCGTTATGTAAAGACATTGAGAAAGACCGTGTAATATGAGAATTGAATCTTGAGAAATCTTAACAGTACCTCATTTTAATAAACAGTAAAAAGAGCCCATCGGTTATGCAGTGACCCCTGTCAAGTAGACAGTATTTAAAAAGCGCAACTAAGCAACCTGAGTTCTATATTTATATGGACTCAGGTTATTTAATTTCTTTT
>NZ_JBNNUF010000043.1:0-7872 GCF_050279465.1 Bacillus sp. NPDC094077
TATGAAAATTATACCATTTCAAATACTTGATGTACAGAACATACCTTCGGTATTTTATCTGTACATCGCATTTGATCTCACTCTCATCCCACCCCACCCCTAAAGGGGGTGCTATCGCACCGTAGTGGGCTTTCCCGTTCGGAAAATCTGTAATTTAAGTTACGGCAATGGATTTTATTACTTAGCAGGCCCTTCATAGACTTAATAGGTTTAAGGCAATGATTAGTTAATCGGCGTTGTACAAAAGCCTTATTTACTACGTTTGTTTGTGAATTAAATCACAAGTGATATGCGGAACAACAAAATGAGTTTTATGATTAAGCTTTCATCAAGCGTTTTATCTGGTGCAGTACTGTTAGGAGGAGAGGGGGACAGTTTTAACACTGCTTCAGCAGATAGTACACCATCCGCAGCCTCGCTGTATATCGCAATCTCATAGAGGAACAGAATAAAGCAGGTGGTCTGTCAGGAGAAGGTCAAGTAGTCCTGATGAGAATGAGAAACAAATTTCACAGCAATCACTCACTTTTCGAAGAGATAGGCAACAATAATGCCTCCTCACCGATTTTGAAACCGCTTTAAAAGTCTCGAGAATCAGGTTTATTCTGGGGGTGAATAAATAATAAATCTTGGCTATCAGGACAGAGCCAATACGGAATGATGAGTTCCGAGATTCTTACTAGGAATAAAGGAGGTGATTTTCTCAGAGAAGAAAAAGTTAACTTTTCAATAGACAAAGATGGACGAAAATAGACGCAACAGTTGTGTCTATTCAAAAAAACAGGAGGAAACATTTAGGAGGTAGTGATATGGTAGGGATTATCCTAGCAAGTCATGGCGAATTTGCTGAAGGCATCTTACAATCTGGCGCAATGATTTTTGGAGAACAAGAAAACGTTAAAGCGGTTACCTTAATGCCAAGTGAAGGTCCAGACGATTTGAGGGCAAAAATGGAATCAGCAGTTGCATCTTTTGATAATCAAAATGAAGTATTGTTTTTAGTTGATCTATGGGGCGGTACTCCATTCAATCAAGCTAACAGCTTGTATGAAGAACACAAAGACAATTGGGCAATCGTTGCTGGTATGAATTTACCAATGGTGATTGAAGCCTATGCATCCCGTTTCTCAATGGAGTCTGCTCAAGAAATCGCAGTACATATCGTTAAAACGGCAAAAGAAGGGGTTAGAATTAAACCTGAAGAACTAGAACCGAAAGAAAATACTGAAACCGTAGTAGTTGAAGATGGACAAGCAAAAGGTCCGCTTGCTCCAGGTACAGTAGTTGGTGACGGGAAAATCAAGTTCGTTTTAGCCCGTGTGGATTCTCGTTTATTGCATGGTCAGGTAGCGACTGCATGGACAAAGTCTACTAACCCAAATCGTATTATCGTAGTCTCAGATGCAGTGTCTAGAGACGACCTTCGTAAGAAATTGATCGAACAGGCGGCACCACCAGGGGTTAAGGCAAATGTTATTCCAATCAGCAAAATGATTGAAGTTGCAAAAGATTCCCGTTTTGGTAACACTAAAGCACTATTATTATTTGAAAACCCACTAGATGTCCTAAGAGTTATTGAGGGCGGTGTGGACATTAAAGAAGTTAACGTTGGTTCTATGGCTCATTCAACCGGTAAAGTTGTCGTTAGTAAGGTTCTTTCTATGGGACGAGAAGATATTAAGGCTTTCGAGAAAATGAAAGAAAAAGGCGTTCAATTTGATGTACGTAAAGTACCGAATGATAATCGTACAAACATGGATGACATTCTAAAAAAAGCGAAAGTTGAATTAGCATAGTGACATAGCAAATTTAAATGAAATGGGGGGCCCATCATGTCTATTATAGAAATAATCTTAGTAATACTAATTGCTTTTCTAGCTGGTATGGAAGGAATATTAGATGAATTTCAATTTCATCAACCACTAGTGGCATGTACATTAATTGGTTTAGTAACAGGCAACTTGGAGGCCGGTATTGTTCTTGGTGGTACACTTCAAATGATTGCGCTTGGATGGGCAAATATCGGGGCAGCCGTAGCGCCAGATGCTGCATTGGCATCAGTTGCATCAGCAATTATTTTAGTTTTAGGCGGACAAGGTGTTAGTGGTGTTGCATCAGCAATCGCAGTAGCGGTTCCACTTGCAGTAGCAGGCCTTTTCTTAACAATGATCGTTCGTACACTAGCTGTCCCTATTGTACATATGATGGATACGGCAGCTGAAGAAGGAAATATAAAAAGAATCGAAATGTTACATATCGCTGCGGTGTGTCTACAAGGGATTCGAATTGCGCTTCCAGCAGGAGCACTTTTATTTATCCCTGCACAAAGCGTTCAAGCATTCTTGGAATCAATGCCTGCATGGTTAACTGACGGAATGGCTATTGGTGGTGGAATGGTTGTTGCTGTTGGTTATGCATTAGTTATTAATATGATGGCAACAAAAGAAGTATGGCCATTCTTCATTATTGGTTTCGTAATAGCTGCAATCTCTCAATTAACACTTATTGCACTTGGTGCTTTGGGTGTGGCTTTAGCTCTTATTTACTTGAAACTTTCTAAAATGGGTGGTTCTTCAAATGGTGGTGGGGGCAACTCTGGCGACCCACTTGGCGATATATTAAACGATTATTAATTCAGAAGGAGGAGAAAAGAAATGGCAGAAAAAATTCAATTAACAAAAAAAGATCGTTTAGCCGTTGCATGGCGCTCTACGTTTATTCAGGGTTCTTGGAACTATGAACGTATGCAAAATGGTGGTTGGGCCTTCTCGATGATTCCAGCAATCAAAAAATTATATAAATCAAAAGAAGATCGAAAAGCAGCGTTAAAACGTCACTTGGAATTCTTCAATACGCACCCCTATATTGCTTCACCAATTCTAGGAGTTACATTAGCACTTGAAGAAGAACGTGCTAATGGTGCTGAAGTTGATGATGTGGCAATTCAAGGGGTTAAAGTTGGGATGATGGGTCCTTTAGCCGGTGTTGGTGATCCAGTATTCTGGTTTACCTTACGTCCGATGTTAGGTGCTTTAGGTGCATCATTAGCAATGGGTGGAAATATCCTTGGGCCAATCCTTTTCTTCTTAGCTTGGAATCTAATTCGTTGGGGCTTTATGTGGTATACACAAGAATTTGGTTATAAAGCAGGTTCTAAAATCACTGATAATCTTTCAGGTGGATTATTACAAGATATTACAAAAGGTGCATCAATACTTGGTATGTTCGTACTTGCTGCCTTAGTGCAACGGTGGGTATCGATTAAATTTCAGCCGGTTATATCTAAAGTTCAGTTAGATAAAGGTGCCTATATTGAATGGGATAAGCTTCCTTTAAATGGGGAAGGAATACGTCAAGCTTTTGAACAAGTAAACTCAGGAATGGCACTTTCACCTACGAAAGTAACAACCTTACAAAATAACTTGGATCAATTAATTCCTGGTTTGGCTGCATTGCTTCTGACATTCTTATGCATGTGGTTGCTTAAGAAAAAAGTCAGCCCAATTGTTATTATTCTTTCTCTATTCGTAGTTGGGGTAGTTGGTCACGTAATTGGACTTTTATAATGAAAGTATCGATACTTTCAATTCACAATGCTTGCTATTGAGATGTAGTTTGTAGGAGATTTTTACAGCCTTCAAATGCATAATTGTTTGCATACAAAAGTGGATGGAGGATATTGATTCGTCCACTTTTTATGTTGACTTAATTGCTTAGAGAAGTAATTAATAAACAAGATAAAAGAAATGGAGCGGATATAATGGTTCAGTCAATTAATACAAAGGTAGATCTAGTAATAGATGCCACTTCTTTTATGGGACTTTCAGATTATGGGGAAATTATGATTGGTGATAAAGGGTTTGAATTTTATAATTCTCGTGACACACGTAAATTTATTCAAATTCCATGGGAAGAAGTAGATCACGTTATTGCCTCTGTGATGTTTAAGGGGAAATGGATTCCACGTTATGCGATTGAAACAAAGAGAAACGGGATCTTCACCTTTTCTTCTAAGGATCCAAAAAAAGTTCTTCGGACCATACGAGAATATGTAAATCCAAATCACATGGTTCGTTCTCTAAGTTTCTTTGATGTTATTAAACGATCATTTAAGTCGATGAGCAAGAAAAAAGAATAAAATGAATAGCGTAGTTAAAACATTCTAGAACAAAAAAGGTTAGGAATATTGGATATAAAATATGATAAATACGAGTTATTAGAAATTTTCGAGGATGAACCAGAAGATTATTACATTTCAGGTGCAGGCGTATATAAATATAGCAAAACAGATAATTTAGGTTATAAACTGTTAATGTATATGTCAGTATATAAAAATACTGTTGTATTAAACCTACTATTAACAGAGAAGACCATTTTTGATACGAATATAGCCTCTGTAGAAAAAGTCTATACCCGTGAAGACACACTTTATATTCAATGTTCAGGAGAAAATAAAATTATCAAAGTGAAATTCAAGCCCTACTTTTCGATTAAAATAGAGGAACTCTAAACAGTTGAAAAAGGGGTACCGTCACATCGCTATCAAGCTAAGCTTATGCAAAGTCAATTTTAGGCGAGATTGTTTCTTTTTTCTAAAGAGCAAGTGTAGATGTTTGAAAGATTTGCATACGAAATAAACCCTAACGGGTTTCACTTTTTTGAATTAAGCGGCTTGATTATCAGACATGGTACAATTGTAAACGACACCTAATATATCAAAGATAGTTTTTTTATCATATCGATGAGATTTTCGCCCATTTTGTTGTAGGAGATTGAACAGGCGAATTAGAATCTTTGATAGCTCTTGGGTGTCTTTCTGTATTGCTTGGAAAAGAAGAAGAAAGTAATCTTTAATCATATATATGGCCTTATATTCACTCAGTGCTCGTTTCTTTTTCATAAGAAGCAATTGCCGCATTTGAAACATGGTAGAAGAACAAAGTAAAATGGCAATCAGTTGCCCATACAAATGGCATTCCAATCGTTCTCGTTTTATCTTTTTACAATGATGTATATGAAAGAATGATTTCCACGTTTTAAATAAAATCTCGATTTGCCAACGTAAAAAGTGTTACAATCATAAAAATTCTCCTATTTTAGTCAATTACTATTCTTTTCACTTGGTTCAACAAATAAAACTAGAGCGTTGCGATTTTTCACATTACTTCTAGCAATCTCAAAAAACTCATAAAGTACCCCTTTGTTGAAGAGCAATGCCTATAATCCCATAAGATCCTTTACATGTTTAGCGTTCTTTTTAGATGTTAGTTTTTCAAGTAATAAAAATGCAACATCAAAAGCTGTGCCTGGATTTGAAGATGTAATAATATTTCCATCTTGAACAATTAAATCATTTTGTACTATTGCACCGAAATTCTTTAACTGCTCTTTTCGTTTACTCGTTGGATGACTGTATGTGGTGGCTTTTTTGTCTGTAAGAATTCCACTTTTACCAAGCGCTAATGATGCAACACAGATACTGGCAATAGGCTTCTGCTTGGCATAAAAATGCTGAATAACATGTAAGAATTCTCTACTGTATGCATCACGATAAAAACCAGCTTCTTCAAACCCTCCTGGAATAGCTAGTGCATCAAACTCATCTAATTGAATATCATCAACCGTTTTTTCGGGTATGACAGTAAAATTCCAAGTACAGGTTAATTTATTCCGAAGACCAACTGTTACGACCTCGGTTGATCCATCTCCCTCCCATTTATTCCAACCTAGTACGTCTGTAAATACACTAGCTTCCACTGCTTCAAATCCGTCAGCTAATAATAATAAAATCTTTTTCATATCGTAAATCGCCTCCTAATATCCTTATTTTATACAAACATAGAAGGCTAATAAATAAGTTCAATAAGGATATTCGATTGTTTGGCTTTATTATATAAAGAATTTAGTTTATTCTAGTTTATAAAAAAAGGTTGGATAATTTATGGATCAAATTGATAAAAAAATCGTGGGATTATTACAGTCAAATGCAAAAATTTCAATGAAGGATTTAGCAGAAGCCGTTCACTTATCTTCTCCGTCAGTAACTGAGCGAGTACGGAAGTTAGAGGAACAACAAATTATTGAAGGTTACCATGCACATGTTTCTCTAAAAAAAATAAACCGTCCAATTTCTGCACTTATATTGTTTAAATCAAAGGATTGTAAATCATTAGCTAACTTTTGCTATAATCATCCAGATGTACTTGAATGTTACAGAGTAGCAGGGGAAATTAGCTATATTGTCAAATTAGCAACATGTTCTATAGAAAGTTTAGAAGAATTTATTGATGATACAATGCAATATGGTACGCCTTCAACGAATATTGTATTATCTTCTTATGAAAAAAAAATAATTGCTCCCTTTATTAGTGAAGAATAAAAATACAGTCCTAATCAATTAACTATTGCTTACTCAATAATCCTTTAAAAATAGCCCTGATTTTTCTGACCTGTATAAAAAAATCAGGGTCTCTAATCATTTTTATCGTTTTGGGGTGGATTTGTTTTCTTAAGTTTATGGGCATGCGTCGTACCGCATAAAGGGAAAAAGAACGAATTTTCGAATATTTAACTATAATATACTAAATTTAGGAGGAGCTTATGAAAAGGATTTTATTGAAAAAAGCATTTTCCGCGTTAGTATTGACCACAGTTTTAACATTCTCATTTTCTACTGCTGCATTTGGAGAATCCGGAACTACCCAATCACTTAAAATGAACAATGTTCTTGAAAGGGTTGTGACGGTTGAAACAAAGGGTGAATTTGATCATGAAGAGACCCAAAATATGGTTGATCGTCTCTGGAGCATCCCAACTAATATATTGATCACCATGCATAAACAGGGAGTTCAGGTTAAACTGATTAATTTCCCTCTTACTGATTTGCCGGAGTATGAATATTTAAGGGGAACCGTTCCAAGGGGATGGGAACATACTCCATATACGTGGGATGATGTGCCAGGTGCAGGTGGGCAGACAGTTGTTGCTCGAATCGGTTACAGCTATAAAAAGATGCATAGTTCTGTAAGCCTTGAGCTGCATGAAACAGCCCATTCCATTGATCATTATGTATTTGACAATATTAGTTATTCGGATGAGTTTACTGAAATTCACGCTTTGGAGCATGATGATTTTAATGACAATCCATATTTCGATTACAAGGAAGAATATTTCGCCGAAGCCTTTGCCTATTTTTATGCTGGTCCAGACACGAAGGCTGAGTTAGAAGAAAAAGCTCCATTAACTTATAAATTTATTAATGAGTTGCAGCGGAATATCCCATCGGAAAAGCATTCAAATAAGTAGAATTATAGAATTTTTCCATAATCATGGGATTCCCAAGTTATAGAAACGGAATTCAAAAAGGGGTACGGCAAGACTTCCTTCTTTTTTGAGCCACTTAAAGAAAAGTCTTTTTATCCATTTAACGCTTGCTAGGTGTCAATATTTGTGCGAAAAAAGCTGTGATTAGTGATTTTTACTTGATAAAATAATTTATTTATGCTATGAATCATTTTTATAATTTTAAGGTAAAAAGGGGGCACGCTCCATCGCTATCAAGCTAAGAAATACAAATACCCCCAAAACGAGAGAATTGACATCTTCATGTGAAAATGTACATTTTTTTGTTTTGGGGTGTTATAAAATTCTTAAGTTGATAGCGATGGGGTCACCATATCATTTCGGGAAAATTGTACGTTTAGACACATTTTAACCAGTTCCCTGTACGTTAAGGAACTGGTTATTTTTTATCACTTTGTTATAGGATTTTTATCTCTTGACACTCCCACGGCTAAAGCCACAAGCTGACTAACGTCAGTGGGATTCTTGCTACCAAAGGCGAAGTCTATTTCTAGTATCGCTGACGTGCAA
>NZ_JBNNUF010000044.1:0-6312 GCF_050279465.1 Bacillus sp. NPDC094077
CACACCCGTTCCCATACCGAACACGGAAGTTAAGCTCTCTAGCGCCGATGGTAGTTGGGACCTTGTCCCTGTGAGAGTAGGACGTCGCCAAGCAAGCTTAAGACGAGTCAGAATGACTCGTCTTTTTTCGTGTATAATAAAATAAACTTATCATCTATGTATTTCTTGCGTTATAGATAATAAGTTTATTGGCTTTAAAAGTAAGTATATTTATTTTTTCACATCAATAAGCTCAAACCGTTCACAAACGAGCAGCATATCTTCAGAAAAACTAAGACCAAGCTCATTTAGTTCCTTTGTAAAGAATTGAATATGGGTGTCTCTCCAGTAATTATACGTACGATTTCCTTCACCTTCCGCGATAGCGAATTCTTCGGTTACTTCATTCATTGGTGTTACAGTTACTTCTGTTATTTTAATGATGGCTACAGGTTCATCCTGACCATTGAGTATAATACTATAATCATTAGTCGTGGGGAGCGGTTCGTTTTCTAATTCATAAAAAATATGACCGGAGCATGTTGCGGTTTTGATACCGTCAATTACTAATTGTGCAAGATAATTAGGGGAATCCCCAAATTGCCAAGCTGTAACAGATTCTGGTTTTTCATTGTTTCCCCAATAAGTATCCCAATATGCTTGTGCTAATGGATTCATTTATCTCGTTACCTCACTTTAGTTAATATTTATTCTTTTTATAATCCCTGAACAATTTGGCTAATTGTTATGTCTTTGTACTCGTTTGAAATTTGTATCATTGTGTTGCGAATTAATAAACGTAATATGCGGAATGAATATGGTTTGTAAACATCTTCTGTCCATTTATGGCCATCTTTCTCATAGGCACCCATATTAACCGATGGAATGTTTAATTTTTAGATTATGTCGTAGGATAAAGGATATAGTTGTTCCCATTTAGGGAAGTTTTTTTATAGTGGTTTTAACCCTTCGTCAGTTTTGTGAATAGACAAGAAGCTACTATCTGCTAAATAAGAAAAGCCTTTTAAAATGCTATATAGTTCATCTATAATACTAACTTCGCCAATACTATTAAGTGAAACTAAATGCCTTTGTTAGTAACTTAATTTGCTCTTCTAGCGTTAAAACTTGCAGTTGTTTGTATATAGGCATAGGATAAACCTCCTTAAATATTATATTTAGGGGACTATTGTAGAGCAGTTAAGTATAAGTGAACAACATTATAGAATGATTACTTAAATCCAAAGAAGAAGTGATATATTACAATTTCTAGGAACGTTCGTTCTGTACGAGTGTGATGGGTACACTTAATCAATTGAGTTACGTATTTTTAATCCAGTATATGTGTTAAAGAAGAAATGCGATTACTCGATTCGGACTTCAAGTATAGCTTCTAACGTTACATATCTTAATGAAATGTTCAAAGAATATTCGGATTATTAAAGGTAGTTTATTACCACTATGCCATATTGAAGTGAGTAATACTAGAGGTGAAATAGATAAAAAACCGATATTCCAATTTGAATATCGGTTTAATAATATGTGACTGATATAAATCTATAGCAATACGAAAAGCGTAAATAAGATAGCTAACAAAATACGATAGTATGCAAAAGGTTTTAAACCTACCTTCTCTAAAAGCTTCAGAAAAGTTACTACTGCTAGCATTGCTACTATAAAAGAGGTAATGAATCCTACCGCAAACATAGGAATGTCATCGACACTTAAATACTGCCAACTTTTTAATAAGTCTAAGCCTGTAGCTCCAACCATTACAGGAAGAGCAATGAGAAAAGAGAACTCAGACGCAGTCTTATAATTTACTTTTGCTAACAGCCCTCCAGAAATAGTAGAGCCAGCTCTAGAGAAGCCGGGATATACTGCTAAGCATTGAAATAGTCCAATTGTTAATGCTTGACGATATGTTAAATCATCTAGCGAAAAAGCGGTTGCCTCTGCCTTTTTTACTTCTGCAAAAATCATAAGAATTGCTCCTGCTACGAGTCCAATTACGACAGTATATGGTTGAAATAAGTATGTTTTAATAACATCATGTAATAGCAAGCCGGCAACTACCGCTGGGAATACGCCAAGGAGGACGTGTAATGCGTTGAATTTTTTCTCTTTCCGTAGAAGGGGCTTAATATTGCATAAAGAAACAAGGCGTTTGTGATATAAGATAGCAATAGCTAAAATTGCTCCTAACTGTATGACAATTTCAAACGTCTTTGCCCGTTCTCCTTCAAAACCTAATAAGTGTCCGACTAATATAAGGTGGCCAGTAGAAGAGATAGGTAAAAATTCAGCTAATCCTTCTACAATACCGAGTATGAGGGCAATAATGATATCGCTCATAGTTTCACTCCTATAAATTAATGAATATCTACTCTTTTAAAATAGAATAGTGTTGCAATAAAACCGAGAATGGTAGTTGCCGCGATGATGATATAAGAATACTCTGGTGGATAAGTCGGTTGTAATTCATTATTTGCTATATCTAGAGTAGCGGTCCATGGGAATAGATCTTTGTGTTTTGAATTTACGATCATAAGGTTAGTCATTGTAATAATGATTGTTAATATAATAGGTGGTACATAGGTTTTCATTACAAGAGTTAGTAGTACAATGGGTGAAGACAATAGAAAGAGAAGTCCACCACATATTAAAAACTTTACAAGAGAGCCTAAAAGTAAGGTGATACTAAATCCAGGGAAGCTACCTATTAGTCCTAATAATAAAGTTAGCGCCCAAGCGACTAAAGTTAGCATCATGATCCAAAGGAATAGAAGGATGAACTTACTTATAATAAAGCTAATACGTGATACTGGGATAGTTAGCAAGTTTTTTAATGTATCTTCCGTGTATTCACGGGTAAATAAATAAGCAATCACAACTCCATATAAGGAGAATCCTATAACTAAAGTAGTATACAAGTTAACCTCAGTGAATAATTGATGGAACCAAATAGTTGGAGTAGGCTGCTTTGTTTTTATGTGTATATAAGATGCTACAACCACTAAAAAAGGTGCGACACCAGCCCCGATAATACTAATCAAAAACATATTAGAACGTTTTAACTTTAATAGTTCTGTATAGAGTAGATTAACCAATTGTTCCACCTCCAACTAGTTTGGTGAAATAATCTTCTAATCTGTCTTCGCTCATCATCATTTTTAATACTTCAATATCATTAAGAACGAATGTTCTGTTAATGTGTCCTTGTTGTCCAAAATGAGAGTAAACGCGAATATTCCTTTCATCATGTACTTCATAATCAAAAATTTGAAGATGATTTTCTAATAGCATTGCAGCTTTATTGTCATTATTCACCTGGAATTCTATGTACCTTCGGTTTGCTTTACGTAGCGTCTCAAGAGAAACTTCCTCTAGTAACTTTCCTTCATGAATAATTCCCATACGGTCGACTAGTTGTTCCACCTCGGCTAATATGTGACTAGAAATGAGTATCGTTATATTTCTGTCCTGAGCTAAAGATTTAATGAGTTTTCGCATTTCTTTAATACCGATTGGGTCGAGCCCGTTAGTTGGTTCATCTAGTATGAGTAGTTCAGGATAGTGGAGAAGAGCACGTGCAATTCCTAAGCGTTGCTTCATTCCTAAAGAATATTTTCCTACTAGTTTTTTTGTCTCGTGCTGCAAGCCTACAATTTCTAATGCTTCTTCAATTGCATTCTTTTTGTGAACGCCGATTATCTTTGCATTAATTAATAAGTTTTCTCTTGCAGTTAAGTTTTCATAGAATCCTGGAACTTCAACGATAGAACCAATTCTTCTTAAAATATCCTTCTGATTTTGAAACAAATCTTCTCCGAAGATCTCAATATTTCCACTTGTAGGTTTTATAAGGCTGAGTAGCATACGAATGGTTGTTGTTTTACCAGCACCGTTACGTCCTATGAATCCATAAATCTCTCCTTGCTGTACGTTGATATTTAGATTGTCTACTGATTTTTGAGTGCCATACATTTTAGTAAGGTTTGTCGTTTTTATAATTGTATTTATAGGAGACACCTACTTTCTATAAGCTCTTAATTACATGATAAAAAGGAGGGTTTAACTACGTATTAATCATTTCTTAACTATTTCTTAAAATTAGTGTATTTTTGAATGGAAAAGCCAAAAGTAGTTCTTTCCCAAGGAATACTGTCAACCCATATATGTCCACCATTTTTCTCAATGAGAGCTTTACAAATAGAAAGCCCGAGGCCACTACCACCAAAAGAGGAGTTCCTTGATTGTTCGCTTCGGTACATCCGCTCAAATACGTTGTGTAAATCATGCTTTGGAATACCAGGGCCTTTGTCCCAAATAAGCAGTTCATATTCCGTATCGGTTTCTAATAGTTCGACTCCTATTATTTTCCCATCTTTTCCGTAACAAATGGCATTTTTTATTAAATTACCAATAACCCGTATAAGGCTAAGGTGGTCTGCAATAATAGGACAAGTAGATTCTGGTATGAGAACTTGTAGTTCGATATTATGTTTTGATAGATCAGGTAAAAACTCGATTAACACTTCTCTAGTAACTTCAGAAAAGTCGAGTTCTTCTTCTTTTAGTGGGAATTCATTAGCATCCAGCTTTGCCATATTGAATATTTCATCAACTAGATGCTTTAAGTTGTTTGATTTCATAGAAAGTATTTTAAGATATTCTTGCTTTTCTATTTCAGATGCAGCAACCCCATCTTTTAACGCATCAATATATCCAATAATAGAAGTGAGTGGTGTTCGGATATCATGCGAGATACTAGATAAAAGTTGTTTTCTCGATTCCTCAGATTTTTTCGCCTCGATCTGAACCTTTTCTAATTCAGCTATTAATTCATTTATTGAAAAAACGATAGTATGTAATGAGCGATCATTGTTCGTGAATAATCTCGTTTGTAAATTTCCTTTACGTGCACGAGTTAATTTAGTGACCATTGATTTGCGATTTTGAATAAAGTGTATTCTTGAAAAGAAGGGAGACATTGTAATTAAGACAAGAGTAATAAATAAAGATATTTTTATTTTTTGGTCTAAGTGTATATTTAAAAGTCCGCAAATGATAAGTTGTAATGAAATAAGAAAGAGGATTTTATCAGTCTTCAACTTCTTCACCTACGAACTTATAACCAATTCCCCATATAGTTTGAATAAATTTTGGATTGGAAGGATCGATTTCTATTTTCTTTCTAAGCTTTCTAATATGCACCATAACGGTATTGTCATCTTCTATATAATTATCGGCCCATACATTTCGAAAGAGTTGTGTTTTTGTAAATACTTGTCCTGGGTTTGAGGTGAAGAATCTTAATAGTTCGAGTTCTTTTCCAGTTAAGTTAATTTCTTTTTCATTTGTATGAACTATGTATTTATTTAAATCGATAGTTAGCCCTTTAAAAGCTAAAGTTGTTTTCTCTTGTACATTATTGTTACTTCCGAGAACTAAAAACCGTCGCATAAGAGCTTTTACTCGTGCAATCACTTCGTGAATACTGAAAGGTTTCGTAATGTAATCATCAGCGCCAATACTTAAGCCTAAAATTTTATCAATTTCGTGATCTTTAGCGGTTAGCATTAATATCGGTACATTAGTTTTATCTCTAAGCTTTCTACATACTTCGATTCCATCTACTTTCGGCATCATAAGATCTAATATCACGAGGTTATAATTATTTTGATTAAACAAATGCAAGGCTTCTTCGCCATGAATTGCAGTATCTACCATATATAATTCTCGTTCTAAATATTTTTTTAATAAATTTCGGATTTCCTTATCGTCATCTGCTATAAGAATACGTATATCTTTCATATCTTCACCTGTTTCTAATAGAGTTTTATTGATAGTGCAGCATGATAAACAAAGAGGTACATTAGGGAATACAATAACTCTCTAATTATATACTAGTATTTGTTAAAATAAGGTTGCTAGTTTTGTTAGGAAAATCATTGGTACAAATTAAGTAAAGTGTGACGAATGGAGCATTTAATTAATTTGAATATGTTTTGGAGGATAGAATTAGTAAAGAGAAGGAGAAGAAAGTTTCTCGTTAATGAAACCATTGTAGGGGCTTATCTAGCTTAAAGGGGATGAACATATTTAAATTAAATATCTTTATAAAAAGGTGTTGACGATTAGAGTTTAGAGGTGTAATATAGAACAAGTCGCCGATGATAATAACGCAAAAAGCGACAAGCGAAATAAAAAACTTAGTTGACATTGAAAGACGAAAATGTTAACATAAGGAAGTCGCAAATGAGCGACCAAGTAGTTCTTTGAAAACTGAACGAAACAAACAACGTGAAACGTCAATTTTTATTTTAGATG
>NZ_JBNNUF010000045.1:0-6249 GCF_050279465.1 Bacillus sp. NPDC094077
ATAAAAAGAAGGCTTGAGCCGTATGATGGGAAACTGTCACGTACGGTTCTTAGGGGAGTTAGGGGCAGTGATGCCCCTCGCTTACCCGACTTAACTTCTTATATATAAAATATACAATACAAAAGACATGTTCATCAAAAAACTAACTTATGTATGAAACTCCTCAAAAAGTAAACTAATTTTTACTATACTTATTTATTTATATTGATTTAACCTCTTTTTAGTAATAAAATGTTTACTAAAGGAGGTTTTTCAATGATTGAAAGAATTGCTAAAGAATACATTGCTTTGATACCAAATATTTTTAACAGTTTTAGAGACTTAAACAAAAATTTCACTAAGTTATCACATATACAGAACCATGTAATTGAATTTGTATACATGCAGCAAAGAGCAATAAATATTAAAGACATTAGTATTGGTTTAGATATAGCAAAGCAACAACTAACAAAGATTATCAAGGATTTAGAAATTAGAGGATATATTGAAAAAGTTCCTGATACCAAAGATAAGCGAGCCTTCTTAATTTCATTAACGCCAACAGGTAAGGAAGTTATAAATCAAAAATGGACTAAAATCTATCAAAATTTCAGTGAAAATTTAATGAAACTAAATGATGAAGAACAAACAGATTTAAATTTTGCACTTCACAAAGTTAATATATTGTTAAAAAAAATGGAGGAATAATATATGGATCAAAGGAATCGAATTTCTATCTTGGGTTTAGGTGTAATTATGGGTGTAATACTTGGTTTAATCTTTAAAGATATGTATAAATGCTTGATTACAGGCATTGTTACAGCGTCAGCAATTACAATTATGTTGAGTCAACAAGCTAAAAAGATAACTAAAGGGTAGCATCAAATCAGGATTATACGGATTTACAATATGAATTTAAGCTCAATTTCTAGCCATTATAGTTTGAAATTAAGCTTTTTTATATGTTACATCCCCATCGCTATCAAGCTAAGCTTATGCAAAGTCAATTTTAGGCGAGATTATTTCTTTTTTCTAAAGGATAAGTGTAAGTGATTGAAAGATTTGCATACGAAATAAACCCTAACGGATTTCACTTTTTTGAATTAAGCAGCTGGATATGCAAATTTAGATGCTCAAATACTTGATAACCATTATGTAGTTAATATGAGAGCAACTTTTCTTCTTTGTGCGGAATTTGCTCGCCGTTTTGAGAACTCGAATATAGATGAAGGAAGAATTATTAATATGGCATCCGGACAAGAATTAGGGCCAATGCTTGGGGAATTAGCATATGCTGCAACAAAAGGAGCAATTGCAGCTTTTACTAAGTCTCTATCAGCGGAACTTGCTCCTTTAGGAATTACGATTAATGCGGTAAACCCAGGACCAACAGATTCAACGTGGATGACAGATGAAATTAGAAAACACCTTTTGCCTAAATTTTTAATGGGGCGTATTGTATGCCGGAAGATGCAGCGTGCATAGTGGCATTTCTTGCTAGTGACGATGCAAAGTGGATTACTGGTCAAGTTATGAACTCAGAAGGTGGATTTTTACGAAGTTAAATGAAGTAAAGGGTTTATAGTTGCCGTATTGAGTGTCTTTATGTATGTTGTAACCGCTCAGTATCTCGAAAATGTAGTATATACATGGAAAGTATATATTAAAATATTTGCTACAATATTAGTGATTGTTACTAAGTTAAATCATCTCGTTTACTAATGCAGCATTACCATACTACAATATTACTATTAATGACAGCAAAGATGATGGATGGAAGATGATTAACTAATCCTATTTTCCATAAGAAAGTAACACTATTTAATAAAATAGCTTATTTGAGTATAAATAATATAACGACTAATCCTGGCAAATTTAATTGGGAGGATTTTTTATTCTCCCTTTAAAGAGAGCAATAGAAGGTACGAAGAAACTTTGTGAACTACTCGCCACTTAGCAAAGCTTGAAGTGGGAGCTTCTCAGTTCCAAGACGAAAGCAACCTTTCGTCTCCCTGAGCGTTACTTCGGGGTGTTCCCCCCCTAGATGTCCAACGATTGGATGCTCTCAAGGAAATAAACTCAAAAAGAGAATTAATCTCCCAAATTTCACATAAGGAATCATTTGTTTTCTAAAAAACAATCCAGCATCTTTATCAACTCATTTTAGAATATTTAAACAATAATTTTATATACAAGCTCTGCATAAATTATTTATTTTCTTTTATATAAGACCTACCTTTTTACTTTTGATAAATAATTAGACATTGGATTATTATACATAAACGCCAAAACATGAGGTATTTTGTAGAAATTTGTCTATCAATATGTATGTACACCCTTTTGTAGTGGATATAGACTGTGAGGTGTAAGGAGATACCTTACAAAATAATGAAAAGGAGAATATAGAATGAGTAGATTAACAAAATTCTCAAAATTAGCATTTGCAACATTAATTGCGGGAAGTAGTTTAAGCGTCTTTATTTCGTCACACAGTGTACAAGCTGACACCTTAGATTATAATTACCAAGACACTGTCAAATTTGCACCATCTTCTAGTGCCACACAATCACTGGAACAAAAAAACACTATTGTTCCTGAATCAAAAGTTATTAAAAACCATTACGTAAAATACTCTAAAGCACATTTCCAATCTAAAGAAAGTATACCAAAAGAGATTTATTATTCTTCAGAAGGCTTTAAGGGCTATATACAGGCAAATACCGTTTGGGATATGGGAGATCATTTCGCAACGCTATATTCTGGAACCGTTATTCGATGTTAGAATTTTAATCCGATCTCTCCAAATGCTTATAATCAATAGCGCACTGCCAATACTGTAATATCTATTGTTCAAAAAAATAAACCACAAAATCTTTCAATTTCATGGTTTATCAAATATAAAGATAATGCTAATCGAATACTCTAACATTACCTTCCCCAAAGTTAATTATAGAGTATTTTCAAAAAAAAGACACTCTTGTAGTGTCTTTTTTATAGTATTTTGATTTGCACCCAACTTACTTTTTCTAAATTTGATAATTATGTAGCATCCTTACATTCATTATTCAATATTGAATATTGATATTCATCAATCCACTGCCTCTTTAGCAATGTAAAAGCGATACATACTGTAAAAATCACCTGCAAAAATTTCTTCATCTTACTCCTCCCGCTCTTATTGCTTTTCTTCCCCTACATCATAAAGAAATTGGACCGTTTTTTGAAATAAGGTTCATTTTTTAGTGATAGTGTGGCTCTTAATAATCTATACGAATATTTCATCTCTGATTTTACGATCACAATTTTTTATACATATGCAGGATTCCCTCTCTCATGTACCGAAACTCCAAGAGATACATTCCACTAATTACCATCCCTTTTCTTACTATCACATTTTGGAGGTTAAAACATGATAAAAAAACGGAACATACAAAAATCAGCACTTTCCTTTACCCTACTCTTTTCTTTAGGAATTTCATCTTTCCCGATTTCAACAACCATTCATGCGGATACACAGGAGGAGCAATCTACACAAAAGAAACAAATCTCTTTAACCGAGCGTACGACATTATTTTTTGAGTATCTCCAGCAAGGAAAATATGCAGATGCACTACAGTTAACTTCTGCTGCTTTTCAGTCAAAGTTTACTGCAAACACATTACAAAACTGGTGGACACAAAGTGGCGGAAGCGGGATAAAAAGCATGGGAACACCTGTAATAAAAGAGCGAAACTTGGTCCATCAGACTGTTGAAATTCCAGGAGTTATTGAAGGCACTACTATTCCACTACTCCTTAAATTCACACCTGGCGGGAAAGTAGATGAAGTTGGGGTAAAGACGCCCCAGAAATCTTATAACATCCCGCATCCTAGCTATGATCAACCTGATTCCTATCAAGAACGTGAAATCGTCATTGGAAATTCTACATACCCGTTACCAGCTACATTAACAGTTCCAAAACATAAGCCTGGCGAAAAGGTGCCTGTTGTTGTTCTTGTTCACGGTTCTGGTATGCATGATCGTGATAGTACATTTATGGGAACAAAAATCTTCAGAGACCTTACAGCGGGGCTTTCATCCAACGGGATTGCAGTGTTACGCTATGAAAAACGCTCTTTAGAACACACTTTAAAGATGAGTGCAGAACCTGCTACGTTAGACCGTGATACAACAGAAGATGCCCTATATGCAGCAAAATCAGCAGCACAGCAGGAAGACATTGATACGGATAACATTTTTATTCTCGGACATAGCCAAGGGGGTGGTGCGATGCCTCGTATACTAAGCAAAGCACCATCTTCATTAGTTAGAGGAAGTATTTTAATGGCACCACCAGCACGTCCTTTTACTGACATGCTCATTGATCAGTATCAGTACCTCGGGGCGCCAAAGGAATTTATCGATGAACTAAAAAAGCAATTCTCCTATATTGAGGATCCTACTTTTGATCCAGATCACCCACCAGCTGGTTATAATTATCCTTCTCCACATTTCATGTATGATGTGACTCGTTGGCGCCCAGTTGAGGAAGCAAAATCACGAAAAGAGCCTTTACTGATTCTGCAAGGCGCACGCGATTATCAAGTAACAGTAAAAGATGAGTTTACTAGATGGCAAGAAGGACTTTCAAACCGCAGTAATGTTCAGTTCAAAGAGTATCCGAAATTGAATCACCTTTTTACGGAGGGAGACGGGGGCTTGAGTCATCCTAGTGAATACGAAGTCCCTGCCAATGTTCCCGCATATGTCATCCAGGACATCGTTACATGGGTCAATGAGACAAAGAAATAAGAAAACAACAAAAGCCATCATGCAATCATTATTGCGTGATGTTTTTTTTGCTACTAGTGATTTCATCCAAGTTATACAGACATATCTATTATTCTCATTTTATATTTCCATGGAGAAGTCTCGTCACAACGACTCAATGCTAAGGTTTTGAAGTACCCCCTTAGCGAATTTTTTTGATTCCTTATTCCATTAGCTACCACTAGATACTTCTCCTTTACAACAAAGATCTTTTTATCACGCATGTTTATTTGCAATATTTAGTCTTTACCGGACAATCATTCCAATTTTATTACAATCTGAGCCATTACATTTCTCAAATCATAAAATTTCATTGTTTGGCTTTGTCGCAATAGCTGGTGCTTTCTTAACACCTACTATTGGTACATTGGCCGATAAAGGCAATATTTTTTCAATGACTAATGTATCAATTGTGCTCGTACTCTTATCTATTGTCCTATTATTAGATTTCTAAATGTATACTGCATTAAACGTTCATTAATACTATACAAACAGTGTTAACTATCTTAATTGAATATTAGTAATAGTAAGTATAAATATTATCAATTTACTATATATTACATTTATGTAAAAATAGATGTATGTTAAGCTTTTTCAAAATCTTTCCCCTAATAAAGATTTGAAGTAGCATTTCATGATTCTCCTTACTGTTAATATGCCTTGAAAAAGAACCCTATAGGGTTCTTTTTCTTCTCATTATATCCTCAGCAAGTCCTTATTTAACATACAAAAAGGATTGTCAATTACTTGAAGCCCTTTTTGCACGTTAATATACACTTGTATTAAGTACTTAACACTTTATTGTGTTAGGCATTCATACTAACTAAACATCCCATTATCATTTAGATATATAACACTTCAAAATTTAGAAGTATAGAATAACAAATCTTTCCCAGCTTCCAGCTACATAACTATTAGCTGTTAATTCTCTACCACTATTAGCTGATATAAATCTACCATTACTAAGTGCTTGTAATACATATATCCTATTGTCTCCACCATTATATAAAATAAATTTTTCCCATGCGCCAATTGATGTACGATCTGCTACTACTCTACCATTTGGCTCAAACGAAACATACTTCCCATTACTTTTTGCTTTTAAAGCGTACGTATATAATTCCCCAGTCGGAATTAATTCGAATTTCTCCTATTGGCGAAATAAGTAAATAAATTTCAATATTTAAAGGTTGGAATCTCACAAAAAAATTCATAAAAGTTATTTAACTGTAAAGGTTTTAACAATTGCAACCACATTTATTTAAACCCTCAAAATACTTTCTAAGCTATTCCCTAAAAGTCTTGTTTTCTATTGTAACTGAACTTGATTACTATTCTTTATATAAAAGAAAAGACGGAATCTTGAATTGAACTGCACCCCAATTGTTGGACACTAACTAACAATTGGAGGTGTTTTTTTATGACCAAATTTACTGCGGAGGAAAAAATAGCTGCTGTTC
>NZ_JBNNUF010000046.1:0-5789 GCF_050279465.1 Bacillus sp. NPDC094077
GTGCTTTAGTTGAAAAAAATCAAACAACTTTATTATCATTTTAAGTAACAATATTCTTTTAGATCAATTCAGTTTTAAACAACTTTTTTAAAGCCTTATTACATTTGATATGTAGTAAGGCTCTTGCTTTATTATAGCGAATTAAACAACTTTATTATCACTCTACACTTCTGGAATGTAAAAACAACTTCCGGTAACGAGAATTATGTAAATAAGCTGTCCATATGGGCAGCTCATTTTATTTTTTGCTTAGCTTGGAGTTTTTCCAAACTGCTGGCGGTACCCCCTTTAAAAATTCCAATACTTAATAAAATATATGCAACAACCTTAAAAAAATCATTCTCAAACCCTTTTTTTCGAAATTTCATTTAAGCTACTTATAATCTCGAATAACAAACATAATCTCATTCGATACCAAATATATTAACGATTCATTAAAAATCGATTACAAACAAATCTGAAATGTGATTTTTTCTGGAATGGAAACTTTTGTGCTGAAAATTAAATAAATATTGTTATCCAACACACCCAATTGATAATTCTGGTAAAAAGGATCTTGACTTTCATCACTACTCATATCTCTCCTCCAAAAAACAGACTTATTATTCAGAATAATAAGTCTAATTATGAGGCAATTTGTAGGATTTTTATACTCTTTGTCGAATACATGTAAAAAGGAGGGAATATGGCATGCTATTCACAGGATTCTTCATTAATCTATCTATTTTTTCTTTCCTAGCTAGTTCAGCTATTTTTATTCAAGTATTTATACGGAAAATGGATTATAGATTTATCCATTTATTTTGGGGCACATATGCAGGTATCATAGCTGCTATTTTGATGATTTTTAATTTTAAGCACATGGGATTGTTTTATGACTTGCGAGCCGTTCCGCTTATTATTTCATTTATTTATTTTGGTCGTACAGCTGGCTGGATTACGTTAATGTTTATTTTATTTATGCGTATTTTCTACCTTGGTGGTGATTGGGGACCAGCTTTGATAGCTGCTTTAGGAATTGCTACTATATATACTATATTCAAAACATATCTCAAAAATATCCATCCCTTTAAAAGCGTCTTTCTTTATCTAGCTGTTTATCTAGCCATAATCCATTGGGTGTTTGGGTTCTTTTTTCCTTCTATTTCACTTATACTCCTTGACATCCAAGGTACATTATTTATATCTTGCGGACTCTTAATTGGTGTTTTTCTGATGGAATCCTATCAAAATTTATATAACTTAACACAAGACCTAGCTAAAGCGAATGAAACTTTACTAGAATCAAAGCGAGAATTAAGGGATACCGTACATGAACTACAAGGAGGTATTTTTAAATTTAAAAAAGTAAATGGGAGTTTTATTCATACTCTGTGTGATGGACAATTATTTTATCAACAAGGGTTTCACTCTGAACAAGTTGTAGGGAAAAATTTACCTACTATAGATTCTTCCATCATTCCATCCCATTTAGTTTCTCGAATACTAAAGTATTATCAGCAGGCATGGGATGGTGAAGAAGTAACTTTCGAACTACCATGGCCAAATGATGAGACTATGATACTTTTCTCTCTTAGGCCTGTTAAAAGAGAGGGAACAGTGGTTGAGGTGGTTGGTTCTACTGTTGATATAACGAAAAGAATAAATGCGGAAAATGAACTAAAGGTAACGAAAGAGCGACTGGAATCATTTATTAATCATAACGTAGATGCAATCACTATATTTGATTTAGATGGACATATGTTGCAAGCGAATAAAGCTTATGAGAGGATATTTGGTTGGTCAGAAAAAGAATCCGTAGGAAAAAAATTACCTTGCGTACCTGAATTTTTAATGAATGAAACTTTTGAGTTAATCAAAAATATTAATAATACCAATATACAAGACCCTGTTATTACTAGGTTAGAAACAGTTAGACAACGAAAAGATAAAACTCTAATTGATGTAAACGTGACGGTTTCACCAATTCTAGATTTAAGGGGCAATGTAATTGCTTTATCAGGAATTTGTAGAGATATTTCTGAAAGGAAAAAAGCAGAAAGAGAACGCCATCAATTACATCAACAATTAAGAGACAGTGAAATGAAATACCGTGCGCTCATCGAACAAGCAACTGATGCAGTATATGTAGTGGAACTGAATGAGGATCAATTTCCAACTCGCTTTATCGAAGTAAATCCTGTTGCATGTAAAAGATTTGGATATAGTAGAGAAAAGCTTCTTTCAATGCCATTTGCTAGTGCCGCTCCGCCAGATTCTCCAATGATTCAAGGAATCATAGAAAGAATTAGAGAAGGGCAAACCGCTTTCACATTACAAGATGAATTTGTTTTTCCTAAAGGAAATACCATGACAATTGAATTTTCTGTTCGTATGTTTAACTTGAATGGCAAAAAAGTTTTCTTGAGTATCTCTCGAGACATCACCGAACGGCTAAAAACAGAGGAATTATTACGAAAATCAGAAAAACTTGCTGTAGTAGGTCAATTATCCACTGCAATTGCCCATGAAATTAAAAATCCTTTAACAACAATGAAAGGATTCATGCAGTTATTAAAATCAATGGAAAATAAGAATACCGAGCATTATATAGATATAGTGTTATCAGAGGTTGAACGTATAGATAGTATTACTAATGAATTTATGGCATTAGCAAAACCTGAGGCATTAGAAATTAAAACGAATGACCTGAATGTATTAATGAAGCAAATTGTAATGTTACTTGAACCTCAAGCGATAATGAATTGCATACAAATTACAACTGAGTTTACATCTGATACTTCATTCATACTTTGTGAAGGGAATCAATTAAAACAAGCTTTTATAAATATCTTAAAAAATGCAATTGAAGCAACACCAATGGGAGGGGAAATCTTGATTCAAATCGAAAATGCACCTGATAAAAAACAAGTAAACATTCGATTTACCGATTACGGGTGTGGAATTGAAAAAGAACGTTTACCTTATCTAGGGGAACCCTTCTATAGTATCAAAGAAAATGGTATCGGTTTAGGATTAATGGTTTGTTATAAAATTATTGAAAAGCACCAAGGAAAGATACTTATTGAAAGTGAAGTAGGAAAAGGAACAACAGTTAATATAAACCTTCCTATATCTACTCTCGAAAAAGAAAATGCTTATTCATCTTTTTAGGTACATCCTAGAACCATGAAGTATTAGTTTACAAACAAGTAGTTTCCTGTGAAAAAATGGTAAATTCATTCCAAACCTAAAAGTTAGACTAAAGTCTTTCATACACTTTCCCATATCGCAAAACCTATTATAACAAAGGAGTTTAAAATAAGAAAAGGCCGCAAAGCGTTTTACACAAAGCGCTTTACGGCCTTTTGATTTTTTATTTTACCTAAATAAAAATCAATTGTATTTCCTTTTGAATCAACGGTACGTTATACATACATCTATTACCCATTTACTTTCATATAGATGATTTAATTCTGAATCATAATGATGAATCCAGATTATAATCACTACATAAGCAATAAACATTCTATTTTCCCCTATTATTTCTACTAAGTCACTTATGATTAAGTTTATTCCTAGTTGATAATAGTTTCCCATTGAAATTGCTTGGCTTAGATATACATGATCTCTAGTCTTTCTAAGTTGATAGTATCAGTATGTCCAAGTTTGATAGACTTTTTGTACCATAACCAGTCTTTTTATCTCATTCGTTGACGAACAAATACAAATCCACCTAAAGCCATCAACAACATTCCTACAATGTATGAAATCATCTCCATTGATGTTCCACCTGTGTTAGGAAGCCATACTGATGTCTTAGTATTTTCTTTAGTAGGTGGAACTTTTGAATCTGTGCTTGGATCTTTTGGATCTACACTCGGATCTTTTGGGTCTGTGCTCGGGTCTTTTGGATCTACGCTCGGACTTTTTGGATCTTCTTTGATTTTTGTATTCGTAATATCATAACCTTTTACTTCGGATTTATATCCATCCACCGGTTGTTCTTTTACTTCATACTTATATACCTTACCTTCGGCATCATATGCCACTAAATCTGTAAACGCATATTTCCAACCTGTTGCTTCACTTACTTCTTGCGTCGCAACTACTTGGCCATTTTGTATTAGGTCGACCTTGATCATTTCCGGACGATCTTTCGCATTGTCGTCCTTCCAAGTCTTCGTTCCTTCTACTGTTGTTTTACCAACCTTTGTATTTGTAATGTCATAACCTTTTACTTCAGATTTATATCCATCCACCGGTTGTTCTTTTACTTCATACTTGTATGCTACTCCGTTTGCATCGTATGCGGCTAAATCTTTGAATTCGTATTTCCAGCCTGTTGCTTTGCTTACTTCTTGCGTCGCAATCACTGTACCATTTTGTAGAAGGTCTACTTTAATCATTTCCGGACGATCTTTCGCGTTATCGTCTTTCCACGTTTTCGTTCCTTCTACTTTTGTTTCGCCTACTTTTGTATTCGCGATGTCATAACCTTTTACCTCGGATTTATATCCGGTTACTGGCTGTTCTTTCACTTCATACTTGTATGCTACTCCGTTTGCATCGTAAGCTTGCAGTTTTTCAAACGTGTACTTCCAGTTTGTTGCCGCTGTTACTTCTTTTGTGTCTACTACTTTACCGTTTTGTAGTAAGTCTACTTTAATCGAGATTGGACGATCTGTTGCATTGTTATCGTTCCACGTTTTCGTTCCTTCTACTTTTGTTTCGCCTACTTTTGTATTTGTGATGTCAGTACCACTTACTTTGGATTCATATCCAGCCACCGGTTGTTCCTTCACTTCATACTTGTACGCTACTCCATTTTCATCATACGCTGCTAAATCTTTGAATTCGTATTTCCAGCCTGTTGCTTTGCTTACTTCTTGCGTCGCAATCACCGTACCATTTTGTAAAAGGTCTACTTTAATCATTTCCGGACGATCTTTCGCATTGTCATCGTTCCACGTTTTCGTTCCTTCTACTTTTGTTTTGCCCACCTTTGTATTTGTGATGTCATAACCATTTACTTTGGATTCATATCCAGCTACTGACTGTTCTTTCACTTCATACTTGTACGCTACTCCGTTTGCATCGTATGCTTGGAGTTTGTCAAACGTGTACTTCCAATTTGTTGCCGCTGTTACTTCTTTTGTATCTACTACTTTACCGTTTTGTAAAAGATCTACTTTGATCATTTCCGGACGATCTTTCGCGTTATCATCTTTCCATGTTTTCGTTCCTTCTACTTTTGTTTTGCCTACTTTTGTATTTGTGATGTCAGTACCACTTACTTTGGATTCATATCCTGGTACTGGCTGTTCTTTCACTTCATACTTGTATGCCTTACCTTCTGCATCGTATGCTTGCAGTTTGTCAAACGTGTACTTCCATTCTGTTGCCGCTGTTACTTCTTTTGTATCTACTACTTTACCATTTTGTAGTAAGTCTACTTTAATCGAGTTTGGACGATCTGTTGCATTACCATCGTTCCACGTTTTTGTTCCTTCTACTTTTGTTTCGCCTACTTTTGTATTTGTGATGTCAGTACCACTTACTTTTGATTCATATCCAACCACCGGTTGTTCCTTCACTTCATACTTGTAGGCCTTACCTTCTGCATCGTAAGCTTGGAGTTTTTCAAACGTGTACTTCCAATTTGTTTCTGCCGTTACTTCTTTTGTATCTACTACTTTACCGTTTTGTAGTAAATCTACTTTGATTGTGCTTGGACGATCTGTTGCATTGTTATCGTTCCAAATCTTTGTTCCTTCTACTTTTGTTTCGCCTACTTTTGTATTTGTGAT
>NZ_JBNNUF010000047.1:0-5445 GCF_050279465.1 Bacillus sp. NPDC094077
ACAGTACAATTTACGATGCTGACATTTTGCATAGCCTATCTTGTGTCAGGTGCTTTGATTGCTCTTGGGCAATTCGGATATTCGGTTCACAATTGGGTTCACTCGTTACAGCAATTCGGGATGAATATCCCCTTTGCAATCTATATTTTGTCGCCCGCTATTGCTTCATATATCGTTCTGAAGAAAAATAACAAAATAGCAGGTTTCAAGGAATGGTTGAGAACTGTTTTTTATGCCAAAAATAGCATATCTCTCTATTTGTTCGTTGTTGCAGGACTTGCACTGTATTTTTTGATACATATTGCAGTTTCAGGCCACACGGAAATGGTGCTTCCATTTTATACGTTCTTCCTTTCCCTGCTTGGTAATCTTATTATCGGTGGCTTGGAGGAAGCTGGCTGGATGTACATATTGCAGCCTGAACTTGACAAAAAATACGGTTTTGTTTTGTCTTCTGTTTTTGTTGGAATCATTTGGATTTTATGGCATATCCCTCTCTTCTTCATTCCGGGGACGAATCACGGAGAGGGACTCATTAACTTTTGGATGTTTGCAGTTCAACTCATTGCGTTTCGGTTTTTCAACGGGGCAATCTACAAAATATCAGGAAAAGGCCGTGTGTTTATGTGCGTATTATTCCACACCATGTTCAATGCGGCATCCCCCATCTTCGGCACCATGACTATGACTTGGGCGGGAACCATTGCCGCAAATGCTGTGATTGTTCTTGTTTCAATTGTAACCGTTGTAATATACGACAAAAAGAACAGGCGAATAGTATAAGCATAATCCGTGTTCGCCAAATTCCAGTTTGTTGAATAGCCGTTTATATAAACGAAACGTCTTTGCAGGAGTGGCGAAGCCACGACTACATGAACAGCCCCCATTATCTAACTGGGGCGCAAATTAACCTATAATTCCCCATTCTGAAAGAAATGTGATTAACATCAATGTGTAAGATTGTGAAATGTTGTACTTAAAGTAACAGGTGCTTTAGTTGAAAAAAATCAAACAACTTTATTATCATTTTAAGTAACAATATTCTTTTAGATCAATTCAGTTTTAAACAACTTTTTTAAAGCCCTATTACATTTGATATGTAGTAAGGCTCTTGCTTTATTATAGCGAATTAAACAACTTTATTATCACTCTACAAGATTCAAACTGCGGGAAATGGAAGAAGAAGATTGGATAGATATACATATATACGCTTCTCAGCCTATTGTGTGTCAGCATCAACCATGGGGTCCGAATTCAGAGGAGGAAACAAAAGATTTTGTAGAACAGGTTCTTCTAGATGCAAAAAAAGAACCAAGAAGTCGTTTTACTTTTGCTGTAGTTGAAAGGGAAAAAGAAAGAATGATCGGTGCAGGTGAGATAAACATTCGAGATTTTAAAAATAGAGAAGGTGAAATAGGATATATCATAAATCCAAATTACTGGAAAATGGGATTTGCTACAGAAGTATCACAAATGTTAATCAGGTTTGGATTTGAAGAATTAAATCTTCATCGTATCTTCGCGACTTGTGATCCAAGAAATATAGGTTCGCAAAAAGTGTTAGAAAAAAATGAAATGACTAAAGAGGGTAGAATTCGTGAAAGTTTGTTATTAAAAGATGGCTGGCGCGATTCTCTTTTATACAGTATTTTAGAACAAAAATGGAAAGAAATTAATTAATAAATTTATATTTGAATAAAATCTCTTAGTGCAATTGAGATATTAAAAATAATTAAACTTTTTTATAAAAAACAAAATCTGTATATAAAAGCGAGGAAGCCATTTTAATCAAACTTTTTTTTAAATGGCTTCTTTTTATTTATCGTAAAACTTGGGATTGCGAGGTAGTTTTGAACAAACTTTATTTCAAAACTACAGAAGCTTCGAGGTTTCTAAAAATAAGAATAATCAACTAAACAAAGGATTATAAATTGGAGTACCACGACATTGCCATCAACTTAAGAAAACAAGTCACCCCAAATTGTTCAATGTATCTAAAATAAACTTTTCTTTTGTCACAATTATTGAATTCAAGGAGAGTGGATGCAGATGCATGCTGAAATCAAATTCATTCATCACGTCGGCCATGTAGTCTCCGATATGGAAGCTGCGCTCGAGCTGTACAGAAAACTGGGATTTGTCTGTTCGCCGCCGTCCTATCCGGCGATGGCCGAAAATGAAGGAGAACCTCCGAAGCCATTCGGAGCGGCCAATTCGCATGCCGAGTTTTTAGGCAACTTTATCGAAATCGTAACGGTTGCCGAGATAGGCGCGAAGATTCCGATTAATGCAAAACTCGTTCCGTTGCAGGCATCGCCGGATGTGATTCAAGCAATAATCGGAAAAATCAAACGTACTGTTGATACTGTCTCCAGATGTCTATCCCGTTATGAAGGAGCGCATATTCTTTGTTTCGGTACCGAGGACGCCGGCCGTACAGCGGATCGTTTCCAACGGAGTGGAATCAGTCATAGCGGTGTTAACACCGTACAGCGGGCTCTTGAGATGTCCGGGGGAATTCAACTAATTCCCGTGCGCTATTTGGAAATTGACGGAGACAACGTGTACGAAGGTCGTCTGGCTGCAGCGGAAAACCCACCCTCAGCCATAGTAGAGGAGCAAATACCTCCAAACCATCCGAATGGGGCGACGGATCTGGTCGAATCAATCTTATGCGTAAACGATTCCGAGTTGGACGAATTCACTCGGCGATATGGCAGGTATTTGGACTGTGAGGTCCGGACGGATGGAGTGACACACATCTTTAACTTAGAAGGAGCTCGCATCACAATCGTTCCCGGGTCGCGGTTGTCAGAGCTGCTACCAGGAGAGGTGGCCCCCTCGCTACCGGGATTCGCCGGGTACGCAGTAGCAGTGAGCGACATCTCCCACACCCGAAGTTATCTCGAAGAGAACGGTTTACCGATAGTGGAGACGACCTCGGGCGATATCTTCGTACCAGCAGCTTCGGCGCTTGGTGTTGCTATTGTGTTTAGAAAAGCATAGCCGCGAAAAGCAAACATTTCGCGTTAAATTGAAACGGAGGTAATCTTGTTCGCTACGTTTTAGAGATGAACCACTCATTACGAAGAAGAACATTTGAAAGCAAGTAGATATTTCCATATCAGTATACTAGAAAAAGAGACTCTATAATGTTAAAGGTATATTAGATATAGGAGTAAGAATAGTAAGGAATGAAATTTCTACTGTCCTTTTTTTATGCATACATACAGTTTGGTGATATATAGTAATTTAAGTCAATACATGTTATTGTTGAAATATTGAATATAGCATGAATATTATTTCTTTTGGAGGGGGGGGTAGTCTCAGTTCGTAGGTCCTTCCTAAAAATGAAAGCATAGCTTAGTAAAAGGTCGTGATGCATATATCTAAGATAAAACAAACACCGGAAGGTAAATGGCGTGAAACAATATCTATAAGAAAAGCGAGTAATTGTGTGCGTTGTACAAGGGGGTGTTGGGGTGAATGTAATTGCGTGGCTGATCGTTGCTTGTGAAATAGGGTTTTGGGTTGTTATAACTTTAGGTCTGCTCACTCGATATATCCTTAAGAAAAAAAAATTAGGATTGTTTTTCCTAGCTTTAACACCTGTTATTGATTTAATTTTATTAGTTGTTACGGGTGCCGATTTGTACCGTGGTGCGACTGCCACCCAAGTGCATGCAATAGCTGCTGTATATATTGGAATCTCAATCGCATTCGGTAGGAGTATGATTGAGTGGGCTGATATTCGCTTTCAATATTATGTGATGAAACAGGGAGCGAAACCAGTTAAAAGATTTGGCATTGAGTATGCGAAACACTACTTTAAAAGCTGGGGACAACATGTGCTTGCTTTTCTAATAGGTGCCGGAATTTTATTTGTCTTAATCTATTTAATTAACGATTCTTCTCGAACAGAAGTGTTGGCTGGCTTTCTAAAAGTATGGACACTTGTGTTGGGTATCGATCTTTTGATTGCCATAAGCAATTTTATTTGGCCGAAAAGGGAAAAAGGGTAACAATTTAATAACGCAATTGGGGACTATTGTTGAATAAAACTTAGATTTTCAAACCACTTTATTATTATATTTTTTCGTGTAGTGAAATATCTTACTTTAAAAATTAAACAACATTATTTTTAACCCCGTCCTAAATTTAGAACGGTGTTTTTCTTGTTTGAACTTTTAAAATCAAATAACTTTACTATCATTTTACAATTTTTTTAAAAAAGAGCCTATATCTTTTATTACTTAGTAATTTAAGATATAGGCTTTTCTTATCAAGCTCTTACGGGCTTAATGTACCTTTAATATAATGGAGTCTCTTTTGTTATAGATATTTTAGACTCAAGTTTCATTTATTATATCTGTAAAATATAGTTTCATATCCTTAGCTTCGTATTTATTTCAAGGGGGAGAGCGCAATCAGCACATTTAATATTGATACTTAGCATGGAATGCATTTATTTTGCATCAATAATATCCATAAATTTAAGATTAATCCTGTTATAAAAAGCATCTGTACATATTATAGAACAGTTCAATGGATCAATATCAGTTACGGTCATATAGTTAGTAAGCAAATAGCCATCTTCGTAATATGTAATCAACACCTCTTCTTCAGATAGTAATGAGCATAATAACATGTTCTCGATAAGTTCCTTTTCTTCAGAAGTTAAGATTGGACGTGCTACTTTATTTTTTTCCTTAATAATCTCATGTATACCATCAAATTGTTCTGTCATTGCAGCAAAAGGCGTCCATTTCACCATTCCTCTTCCCTTTGGCATATTAGCGTTGTTCATGATTTGTGACCTCCTAACAATGTGTTTCTGTATCTTGCTGTAGCACTATCTGTATAAGAAACTCCTCTTAAAATGCTGTTCTTACCAAACTTAGTGCGTATTTCATCCATTACCTTCGTTAATTTCATTTCTTTTTCTCGTTGTATTACATTGTCAAAAAGAGATATTTGTTCTTCACCTTCGTTGATTAAGTTGGTTAAAGAAATATTGATGGATCTAATTGGTTCCCCGGTATAAAACTTATGTAAAAAATATGTACAAATATGATAGATATCCATTGTTAAATTGGTTGGTCGGTTCATAGTGTGAGTTTTTCTGAAACCACCAGCGTGATTTTTACTGTAACCTATGGAAAAATGGATTGTTTGAGCTAGTTTGTTTTGTCTTCTCATTCGATAACAAACTTCCTCGATATGCTCCAGTAGGATAATCTCGAATTCCTCTATCGTGTAATCACGCATGAGTATTTGACTTTTACCAATAGATGTTGTTACAGGTATGTATTTTTCTGCAATGCGGCTAAAATCAATGCCGTTGCTATGTAAGTGGTAGGATGAGCACCCGACGCCTTGACATATTACTATGTTAGGTTTTCGTGTACTTTCCTCCAAACCGTACGTACATCTCTCGATGTATAC
>NZ_JBNNUF010000048.1:0-4778 GCF_050279465.1 Bacillus sp. NPDC094077
TTGAATACAGAAATCATCTTCTTGATGTTGCCTAACTTTTTTTAAAATGTCCTTTACAAAGGGTACAGATTAATATGGGATATCGTTTCTTTTTTATGGGTTGATAAGAATAGTTGTTGTATTAACTGAGTAACATAGTAGTATAGTATACCAACGAATTTGTTAAAAAGCTTATTTTTACTACTTGTAGGACAATTGTTTTTTATGTTTCCATATAATTCTCCAGAATCATTTCTACCATAGCTGGGATCAACTATAATGATGTTATCAAATATTAATAGCCTGTAATCTAAACATCATTTATCCCAATAAAGTATACAATTTTCTTAAAAGTAGTATCAAGTTGTTCTTTTTATAGTCAGCTTGGTTGTAGTACCCCATTACTGTCAAATGTATATGTTTTATCTTTTGTTTTCATCACGCCTTTTGCCATTGATCCATCGTTGTAGTAGAAATAATATGTTTTACCGTCACTTACCTTAAATCCGTTGTGCATGGATCCATTGTTATTGAAGTAATACTTTTTTCCCTCAATAGTTTGCCAACCTGTGTGCAGTTTACCATTGTCTAGATAGTACACCTTGTTTTCATGATCAATCCATCCTTTTTGTGATACGCCATTGTTATCAAAGTAATATGTTCTTTCCTCCTTTTTCTCATAAGTTGTTAGAAATCCTTTTAAAGCAAACTTCTTTAAATTAAAAGAAGATTTCAATTAGTAATTTACAATGGCGTCACTTAACTCTTGTAGTATAAAAAGTTCTTTTGATAAAGGAGTTTTTTATAGTGTTGCAAAATGTGAGTGTGTGGGAGGATATAAGAGAAGTAGTTACTGGAATCTTTTTTTATGTATTTCAGTTCTCCTTATTATACTCTATTTGCCCTCGTTAGATATAGCGAGGGGTTTTTTGGTTCATTTGATGCTAATGATTTATATACACGACATGAGAAATTAAACAAATTTAATTTCTCATGTCGTGTATATATAATAGAAGATAATAAAAAACTGCATATTTTCATTGATGACTAACTGAAAAAATCATAAATAAAACGGAGAAACCCTTAATGATGAGGGTTTTTCCGTTTTTGGTTTCTCGGTTTTCAGTACAGCACTGTTAGGGGGGGAGTATCATTTTGTATAAAAAGTATTCTGCCTGTTTGTTGAAGTGTAGTACGCATGTTTCTATTGCAAACAAGTTGTATGAAATAATACTAGCAAATCGACGATTATATAATCATCGATTTTAAGTGTTCTATTTTTACCTTTGTACAGGTCATTTTTTATTGATTTGCAAATGTATTTTTAAATAGTATCTTATTAGAGCATGTTTACAGTTGATATTTTATTCTGTTTATTATTGATGCGGTGCATTTTAGTGGGACATGTATACTTGCATGTTATTTAGTGATTCATAAAGAAAAAGCACTCTTTCGAGTGCCCTTTTCTTTGTTACTGATAAAGTTATACATATTGTATACACATGTAAATATAAAGAACTTATACCACTTAACTTTACCATGCTTATAAAGGGAAGGGTTGTATGTTTTTTCGCTTTGTTAAAGGTAAAAACATATACTTAAATTGTATAAATTATCCTTAGAAAAAAATTTGAAAAATGAAGGTTTTATAATAAAAGTCATCTTATGCAGTTTAATTAAAGGTAACTTTTTTACAGTAAAATAAATTGAATAACAGCTACGTGGTGAGTAGTTCAAGATAAATTTTTTACATAATGCAGTTTCTCCTCAAACTAATTGTTTATTGATTGGATAATGAAACTATGAACTTATTAAATATACAAACGATGTTGATGGAATTGTACCATAATACCAGCAAAAGGGGCCGTTTTTTTTCTTTTAATAAAGGGAGTTTTTGTTGTGTTGAAAAATTTGAGTTTATGAGATTATAAAGAAGTAATGCGTGAGTTAAAAGAACGCCTAATTCTTTAATTCACTACCTCAATTTTTCTTTTATAAACATCCCTCGTGAAATATCATTGGGGATGTTTTATGTTTTATTTTTTTCATTATATCTCTTATTCTAGAAGAGATAGGCGATGCTGGTTCTGTAGATGTAGGGCTAGGATTCATGATTGATGCAAAAGTAAATATTAACGGAGCATCACAATACAAAGTATACAATAGTAAAGGGTAAAACATACTATGTGTAACTGCAAATGAAGCCTATGTATATATGATATAGCAAAAGGGTCTGCTCAAACTTGAGCAGACCTTTTTTTATTATTAGTAGTATAATACGTTATGTTTTTTTATATATCCGGTTCGCTGCATATTTCTTGAACCAACACTTTGAAACATTCTTCTACGTATGCCTAGTTTAAAAGGAAAAATGAAAAAGATAGAGGTCTTCCCTTTTATAAATGGAGTAACAATAGGATTTAAACATAAAAAAAGAGATCATAAATGATCTCTTTTTTTATAAGGGTTCCAAACAGATTTTAACTCATAACTTACAGAAGGTATCTGAGAGAGATTCCATTCATTTCCGGTAAGTCGAGGCATTAATAAATATATAATAAATTGAGTTTGGTTAGAAGAGAGAAAAGTACTCTTAATAAAGGGAGTTTCGATAGGGGATAAAATAGATGTTGAATATCAGTAATGTATACGGATAGCGGATACTTCATTAAGGTCTAGTTCCTAATATATTAAGACAAGAGAAATACAAAAAGTCAATAATACAAAGGAGTTATAAAAATTAGAATAATTTGTAAATATTTCAACCGGTTCCCTGTACGTTAAGCAGCCGATTTGTATTTTTAAAGAATATATAAATGCCGAGAGTCTAACCTAGGATTAGTTTCTTCTATTTAGGTGGTTGGATAATGAAACTTTGAACTTTATTGACTACTAATGGTGCCGATAGGATTGTATCATAATACCATCGAAATAGGCTGTTATTTTTCCTTTTGATAAAGGGAGTTTCTGCTGTGTTACAAAATTCGAGTTTGTGAGATTATATAGAAGCTATCCGTGAGTTAATAGAACGCCTAACACTTTAATTCACTACCCTACTTTTTTCCTTATAAACATCCCCCGTGAAATACATGGGGGATGTTTATTTTGTTAACTATATCTTATACATCTTGCCTAAGAAGGCGTATAGAAAGTAAAAATAAAGGGTTCAACATAGTATAAAGTGAAAAACTCTTTTGAAAATGTATAGTACATTATAATAAATTTATATTGTGTAAGAGTAAAACAAAAAAGAGACGACACTCCTTATAGAGTATCGTTTCTTTTTCATGATTGGCTGAGAATAACTGTTTCGTTAACTTATTTTCACTAACAAAACTTCTCTTTCTACACGTCTCCGAATCTGCGCACTCTATGTTGAAAGTCTGTAATCGCATTTAGCAAATGTTCTTCGGTAAAATCTGGCCAATACACATCTGTAAACCAAAGTTCTGAATATGCAATTTGCCATAGCAGGAAATTACTAATACGCAGCTCCCCACTTGTACGAATAAGCAAGTCTGGGTCCGGTAAAGAACTTGTCATTAAGTAAGAAGAAATCATTTCTTCACTTATTTCTTCAGTACGAATTTTTCCTTCCTCACTATCTTTCATCATATGTTGCACAACAGAAACGATTTCATCTCGACTTCCATAGTTTAACGCGAAATTAAGAATTAATCCCGTATTCTCTTTTGTTTCTTCCATGGCTTTTTCCATCGCTCTGCACGTATGAGTAGGAAGACGATCTATTCGCCCTATTACTCGGACTTGTACGTTTTCTTCAATCAATTCGGGTAAAAATGTACTTAAAAATTCTTCTGGAAGCTTCATCAAATAATCAACTTCCTTTTTTGGTCTTTTCCAGTTCTCAGTCGAAAAAGCATAAAGAGTTAACACTTTCACATCAAGCTTACTTGCAAATTTTGTGATTCTCTTTACAACTTGCATACCTTCATGATGTCCAGCAATACGAGGCATTGCTCTTCTTTTGGCCCATCTTCCATTACCATCCATAATAATAGCAATATGTTCTGGGATATACCCTTTTTTTACTTTTTCAACAAGATGATCAAACGATGCGCCTTTTTTATCTTTTGAAAAAGGAAATTTTTTAAAAATCATTCATACCCTCCAATTGTTTGTGAAAATATGTTTTTCTGTTCCTGCACCTAAGCAGTAAAAGTTGTAGTTGCATGTCCTACAGAAATTCATCTCAATGAGAATACCGTGGTTGTTGCAAGTGTCTGTTTTTTCATTTTACTGAAAATCTCGCTTCTATTTATAATTAGATGGTTATAACGAGCGTTTTCATTATAGAACCTATAAGAAATAATTATTATATTAAATACTTCCTTTTCGAAAGGGAGAAATACGCTTGACGGCCCTTAAGCCAACGATAACCGATAATTTCCTTTGTTATACAAACGATTAAATCTTTTTATCTTCCGTAATCTGCAATTAAATTAAAACTGTTCATTCTTTAATTCATTACTTTACCGTGACCCGAACAAATCCCTCCGTGATATCTCACGGAGGGATTTGTTTTGTTAACTATATCTTATACATCTTGCCTTAGAAGACGTAAAGAAAGTAAAAATAAAGGGTTCAACATAGTGTAAAGTGAAAAACTTTCGTGAAGATGTATACTACATTACAGTAAATTTTTATTGTGTAAGAGTAAAATAAAAAAGAAACGACACTCCATATGCAGTGACCCCTGTCAAGTAGACAGTATTTAAAAAGCGCAACTAAGCAACCTGAGTTCTATATTTATATGGACTCAGGTTATTTAATTTCTT
>NZ_JBNNUF010000049.1:1758-4706 GCF_050279465.1 Bacillus sp. NPDC094077
ATTTTTTAATTTTAGTTTGGTTAAGTTAGAAAGGGCGCACGGTGGATGCCTTGACACTAGGAGTCGATGAAGGACGGGACTAACGCCGATATGCTTCGGGGAGCTGTAAGTAAGCTTTGATCCGAAGATTTCCGAATGGGGAAACCCACCATACGTAATGGTATGGTATCCTTATCTGAATACATAGGGTAAGGAAGACAGACCCAGGGAACTGAAACATCTAAGTACCTGGAGGAAGAGAAAGCAAATGCGATTTCCTGAGTAGCGGCGAGCGAAACGGAATCTAGCCCAAACCAAGAGGCTTGCCTCTTGGGGTTGTAGGACATTCTATACGGAGTTACAAAGGAACGAGGTAGACGAAGCAGTCTGGAAAGGCTCGTCACAGAGGGTAACAACCCCGTAGTCGAAACTTCGTTCTCTCTTGAATGTATCCTGAGTACGGCGGAACACGTGAAATTCCGTCGGAATCCGGGAGGACCATCTCCCAAGGCTAAATACTCCCTAGTGATCGATAGTGAACCAGTACCGTGAGGGAAAGGTGAAAAGCACCCCGGAAGGGGAGTGAAAGAGATCCTGAAACCGTGTGCCTACAAATAGTCAGAGCCCGTTAACGGGTGATGGCGTGCCTTTTGTAGAATGAACCGGCGAGTTACGATCCCGTGCGAGGTTAAGCTGAAGAGGCGGAGCCGTAGCGAAAGCGAGTCTGAATAGGGCGTTTAGTACGTGGTCGTAGACCCGAAACCAGGTGATCTACCCATGTCCAGGGTGAAGTTCAGGTAACACTGAATGGAGGCCCGAACCCACGCACGTTGAAAAGTGCGGGGATGAGGTGTGGGTAGCGGAGAAATTCCAATCGAACCTGGAGATAGCTGGTTCTCCCCGAAATAGCTTTAGGGCTAGCCTTAAGTGTAAGAGTCTTGGAGGTAGAGCACTGATTGGACTAGGGGTCCTCATCGGATTACCGAATTCAGTCAAACTCCGAATGCCAATGACTTATCCTTAGGAGTCAGACTGCGAGTGATAAGATCCGTAGTCAAAAGGGAAACAGCCCAGACCGCCAGCTAAGGTCCCAAAGTGTGTATTAAGTGGAAAAGGATGTGGAGTTGCTTAGACAACTAGGATGTTGGCTTAGAAGCAGCCACCATTTAAAGAGTGCGTAATAGCTCACTAGTCGAGTGACTCTGCGCCGAAAATGTACCGGGGCTAAATACACCACCGAAGCTGCGGATTGATACCAATGGTATCAGTGGTAGGGGAGCGTTCTAAGGACAGTGAAGTCAGACCGTAAGGACTGGTGGAGTGCTTAGAAGTGAGAATGCCGGTATGAGTAGCGAAAGACGGGTGAGAATCCCGTCCACCGAATGCCTAAGGTTTCCTGAGGAAGGCTCGTCCGCTCAGGGTTAGTCAGGACCTAAGCCGAGGCCGACAGGCGTAGGCGATGGACAACAGGTTGATATTCCTGTACCACCTCTTTATCGTTTGAGCAATGGAGGGACGCAGAAGGATAGAAGAAGCGTGCGATTGGTTGTGCACGTCCAAGCAGTTAGGCTGATAAGTAGGCAAATCCGCTTATCGTGAAGGCTGAGCTGTGATGGGGAAGCTCCTTATGGAGCGAAGTCTTTGATTCCCCGCTGCCAAGAAAAGCTTCTAGCGAGATAAAAGGTGCCTGTACCGCAAACCGACACAGGTAGGCGAGGAGAGAATCCTAAGGTGTGCGAGAGAACTCTGGTTAAGGAACTCGGCAAAATGACCCCGTAACTTCGGGAGAAGGGGTGCTTTCTTAACGGAAAGCCGCAGTGAATAGGCCCAAGCGACTGTTTAGCAAAAACACAGGTCTCTGCGAAGCCGTAAGGCGAAGTATAGGGGCTGACACCTGCCCGGTGCTGGAAGGTTAAGGAGAGGGGTTAGCGTAAGCGAAGCTCTGAACTGAAGCCCCAGTAAACGGCGGCCGTAACTATAACGGTCCTAAGGTAGCGAAATTCCTTGTCGGGTAAGTTCCGACCCGCACGAAAGGTGTAACGATTTGGGCACTGTCTCAACCAGAGACTCGGTGAAATTATAGTACCTGTGAAGATGCAGGTTACCCGCGACAGGACGGAAAGACCCCGTGGAGCTTTACTGTAGCCTGATATTGAATTTTGGTACAGTTTGTACAGGATAGGCGGGAGCCTTTGAAACCGGAGCGCTAGCTTCGGTGGAGGCGCTGGTGGGATACCGCCCTGACTGTATTGAAATTCTAACCTACGGGTCTTATCGACCCGGGAGACAGTGTCAGGTGGGCAGTTTGACTGGGGCGGTCGCCTCCTAAAGTGTAACGGAGGCGCCCAAAGGTTCCCTCAGAATGGTTGGAAATCATTCGTAGAGTGCAAAGGCATAAGGGAGCTTGACTGCGAGACCTACAAGTCGAGCAGGGACGAAAGTCGGGCTTAGTGATCCGGTGGTTCCGCATGGAAGGGCCATCGCTCAACGGATAAAAGCTACCCCGGGGATAACAGGCTTATCTCCCCCAAGAGTCCACATCGACGGGGAGGTTTGGCACCTCGATGTCGGCTCATCGCATCCTGGGGCTGTAGTCGGTCCCAAGGGTTGGGCTGTTCGCCCATTAAAGCGGTACGCGAGCTGGGTTCAGAACGTCGTGAGACAGTTCGGTCCCTATCCGTCGTGGGCGTAGGAAATTTGAGAGGAGCTGTCCTTAGTACGAGAGGACCGGGATGGACGCACCGCTGGTGTACCAGTTGTTCTGCCAAGGGCATAGCTGGGTAGCTATGTGCGGAAGGGATAAGTGCTGAAAGCATCTAAGCATGAAGCCCCCCTCAAGATGAGATTTCCCATAGCGTAAGCTAGTAAGATCCCTGAAAGATGATCAGGTTGATAGGTTCGAGGTGGAAGCATGGTGACATGTGGAGCTGACGAATACTAATAGATCGAGGACTTAACCATATAATATG
>NZ_JBNNUF010000050.1:0-3753 GCF_050279465.1 Bacillus sp. NPDC094077
AGCTCTCTAGCGCCGATGGTAGTTGGGACCTTGTCCCTGTGAGAGTAGGACGTCGCCAAGCAAGCTTAAGACGAGTCAGAATGACTCGTCTTTTTGTGTTTTATAAAATAAGCTTGTGATCTATGGATTTCTTGCGTTATAAATAACAAGCTTATAGCCTTAAAAGCATGAACTTTTAGCACTTCCAAATATCAGGTTCGTATATGTATGCGAATCTGCCCTTCTTTGCAGGTCAAACCTTCTAGTTTCTTTTATTTCAATATCATTTAAATCTATAATTCTTCTCCTTTTTTGTTCACTATGTAGTACTCTGCTGGAAGCAGACCCTTTTTTATTTTCCACTATAAGTAGCTGAATATACAGCAATCACGTTATAAATATCCCGAATTACGTTTTCGGTGTTATTTAAATTTTTACGCCTCTTATGTGAACCTGTTAATCTTTTCAATCCTATTTTCAATTTCGTTATTTCCCCATTAATTACAGAAACGCCCCTGTTAGTTAAACAACAATCTCAAAAACACTCGTTAGAGTGCTTTTTTTATCTAAAAATCACATTAAATTAATTAAGATTTATAAACGGATATAGTGAAATATAACCCGGCTGAGAACTCTATATGGGTATCGCCACCTGCCCATATTTGTATCCATATAAGGAGTAGCACCACATCACCATCAAGCTAAGCTTGTATAAGTTTAATTTCATGTGAGATTTTTCTTTTTTTAAGAGCGTTTTGGCTTAAAGAAGATAAACTTTTAATGGATTATCGCGATGATTATATTTATAAAGTTCATCAATATATTTGTAGAAAGGAGGAATTAAAATGATGAGAGATGATAATAAGATTGGTCACTTTACATCTGAAAAAGGAAAGGAAGATTTTCAAATTGCCTACGATGAATCAATGGCACTTCTTCCAAAGCCTAACGATATGAAAGATATAAAAACTAAATATGGCACAGTTCGGGCTTATCATTTTACTAAAGAGGAAAACAAACATAAGGAACCAATACTCTTACTCCCTGGACGTGGCGCATCTACTCCAATGTGGGTACCCAATTTAGAAGGGCTAAGGGAGAAAAGGCCTGTTTACACGATAGATTTACTTGGTGAACCTGGAATGAGTGTGCAAATGAAGGTAATTGAGAACCAAAAACAGCAAGCAGAATGGTTAAATGAAGTAATTGAAGGATTAGGTTTAGAAAAAGTGCATATCGTGGGTGTCTCAATTGGTGGTTGGACAACAATGAATTTGGCCAGATATAATCCTGAGCATATTGCTACGGCTAGTTTATTGGACCCAGTCTTTGTATTTGCGCAAATTTCCATAAAGATGATTCTAGCATCTATTCCAGCTTCCGTCCCTATTGTACCTAAGTTTATAAGAGAAAAGATGTTAAGCTATGTTTCTGGAGGAGTAGAAACAAATGACGATGAGCCTATCGCTAAGTTAATCGAGTCGGGTATGCGTAACTATAAACTTAAAACGCCAGCGCCTGATCTATTTAGTAAAGAAGACTTAAAAAATATCAATGTTCCAGTACTTGCATTAATGGCTGAAAAAAGTACAATGCACAATTCAGTAAAAGCAGTTGAAACTGGGAAAAAATATGTTAAAGATATCGATATAGTTAACTGGAAAAACGCATCTCACGCAATCAATGGTGAGTTCTCTAACGAAGTTAATGCCAGGATTCTTGATTTTGTAGAAAAACATTCTAATGACAACTAAGTTGAAAGTGACAGATATATCGTAATAACAACTTTACATTATCACTTTCATTTTTCATAATCTGTATAAAAAATATAAAAGGTCCTGGTGCATAAAGATTATGAAGGGTACGAAGAATGAGTCATTCCATTAGTAATGACTGTTTATGCAGTAAGACCAAAGAGAATATTAATCAGTTGTATCTGCTTTTGGACAGACTTTTCTAATCATATGCATAGCTTCTATTCCATCAAGTGTTTTGGTAGCTGTGTGAAAAGATTGAAATCCTAGCATATATCGGACCCGTTTTTGATAAATCGATGGTTTTGTTCGACAATTTTGTTTGGATCTTTCATCTGTCGTAACTTGATTCCTGCTGATAGGTCTCCTGCTTTTTGTGATTGTTTCACGGCTTTTGGATAGGATGGGTTTTTATCAACTGTGAGGACACGAGGTTTTGAGTCATGACAAGAAACTAAGGTTTTACACTACCTATAAAGCAAAAAAGGCGTTATCCTTCCTGTAAAATTATAAGAAAGGATGGCGTTTCTTTATGAATCTTTCGACTCTTGATGAACTTCAACCGATTGCTGAAGAATTACAACGACATATGTCTACTCATGTTCTAGAACACTTAGCCAAAGAAAAAGGATTCGTTCAGCGAAAGAGTAAATATCAAGCACAGGAGTTAGTTGCTTTATGTGTATGGCTTAGTCAGCAGGTCGCAAGTACATCACTCACGCAATTATGTAGCTATTTTGAAGTATCTACAGGTGTTCTTATAAGCCCTGAAGGACTTAACCAACGATTTAATGCTTCCGCAGTAAAATTTCTAGAACCCGTTCTAGCTAACCTTCTAACCCAAAGAATTCATTTAACACAAGAAATACTTCATCAATATACCACGATCTTTAAGCACATTCGAATTCTAGATTCTACAACATTTCAGCTTCCAGATAAGTTTTTTTCACATTATCAAGGTTCAGGTGGAAGTAGCAATGCAGAATAAAGGACAAGAACAATTGTTCTGTGTCGGTGTAATGGGCATAATCAATTAATTGAGGTGTTTATTTTGTATTGAACCTATGTGCTTAAAGAAGAACCGCTATTATTAGGTTCGGATTTTCAGTATAGCTTGTAAATGTACACACTTTAGTGGAGTGATTTTTCAGTAAGGTGTATATTAATATTGGATCTAGTAATGACTATGCTATATTGAAGTGAATCATATTAGAAGTGGAATAAATGGAAACCGATATCCTTATATCAGTTATGTAATATATACCTGATATAAGGATATCGTAATAGGAGAAGTGAAAAATAGTATACAAAAGGTTTTAAATCTATTTTTTAAAATAAGGAGTGCTACTATCATTAGCATTGCTACAATTAAAGGAAGGTGATTCAAGTGTTAAACGCTTTTTCCAGAGGAAGTCAACGATTTTTCTACCTCTAATTAGTTTGGTGAAATAATCTACTGATGGGTCTTTACTCATCGGAATTTTTATTGCTAATTGGATCTAGTCTATTAGTTGGTTCATTCTATAGTGAATAGTTCAGGATGGTGAAGTTGCTAGAGAAGAGTTCCTTATGGGACCCAGTAATGAATGAGAGATAACCTTTTTGAAGTAGAGAGATATTTGTCAGAGGAGATTAGTAGATAAAAGTAGACAATGGTTGTTATTAAATAAAATTCTAGCGGATTCGTATTTAGATAAAGTGAACCCTTAATCAGTGGGAAGGGGCATCTTTCGCTGATTAAGGGTTCATATGAGTATCCCGACTTCTCGTAAATAGTGAGATAAAGTGGTATGAAAATATTAAATTGAATTTCTTTATAAAAGGTGTTGACGATTAGAGCATAGAGGTGTAATATAGAACAAGTCGCCGATGACAATAACGCAGAAAGCGACAAACGAAATAAAAAACTTAGTTGACATTGAAAGACGAAGATGTTAACATAAGGAAGTCGCAAATGAGCGACCAAGTAGTTCTTTGAAAACTGAACGAAACAAACAACGTGAAACGTCAATTTTTATTT
>NZ_JBNNUF010000051.1:0-3115 GCF_050279465.1 Bacillus sp. NPDC094077
AAGGACTGCGGGGTTAGCCTAATAAATTAGAGTTCGATAGAACTCTTTACTTAGGAATCCCCCACTTTCACTTCTAAACGAAGTGAAAGTGGGGGGAGTTCAATGTAAAAAAGAAGATGAGAACGGTGGAGGAAGAAGTTTTTAAGCTATTTTTACAGCGGGGTTCATGGGCTATTTTAGCTGGATGGATATTGTGGACGAATAACAAAAGAAATGAACAACGAGAAGATAAGTATCAAACAGTAATCGAAAAGAATCAGGAAGTCATCGAAGAAAAAGCAAAAGCATTTGGATTTCTTTCTAGAGGTGTAACTGAAATCAAATAAAAAATTTTTGAAGCTGATGACAAATGAAAAAATCTATTAAAGTATTAATTTCAATTTCTATGGCTACTATGATTGCATTAACGTCAGCGGGGAGTGCTTTTGCTGATAGAATACTAATTATCGATGGTTTACCTAAAACACCATATCGTAGCGGAGTAGGAGCGTATGAGGGAGTTGTTGCATATAGTACGGCAACACCACAGTCAATATTCAACGATATGAATCTCGTACATGGCGCTCAACTTTCGTACATTATGCGGTAGATTGGGATGGAACAATTTAAATTGCAGACACAGAATATATCGCTTACGGCGCTGGACCAGCTGCTAACAAAAGATTTGTTCATGTAGAGCTTTCTGAAACTAGTAATCCAGCTAAATTTAAACCATCGTATGAACGTTATGTAAAACTTTTGGCTAAGATTTTAAAAGATAGAGGGATTCATCTAAGTAAAGGATTATGGACGCATAAAGATATTACTTATAAATTAGGGAGAACCGACCATGAAGATCCGCTTGATTATCTTCGTAGGCATGGCGTATCAGAATCGCAATGCCGAGAAGATGTTTTAAAGGCATATGAAGGCAGAATAGTTATTGCTAAACCAAAACGAAAAGAATCTAGCCAAAACGTTACAGGGGCAATAGGGGTTGCTTATATTGATGGTTATAACGTTAACCCTAGAAGTGGACCATCAATAAATAATGGTGTTATCCGTCAATTAGGTAAGGATGAATCATATTAAGTGTGGAGAATACAAGGTGATTGGTTAAATCTTGGTGGTAATCAATGGATTTATAACAACCCATTCTACATTAAATATCAAGGGGAACAAACTTCTGCAGCAAGTTCTGTAGTAGGTAAACGCGTTGTTTCTAAAGTAGACAACCTTCGCTTTTATGACGCTGCTTCCTGGTCTGATAAAGATGTAGCCGGAACTGTATATAAAGAACCTGGATTTACTATTGATGCTAAAGTTACCGTTAATGGTTCACCACAATATAAAGTACACAACAGTAGAGGAACAACATACTATCTAACTGCAAATTCAAGCTATGTGTATGTGAAATAAACGGAAAAAGAGCATTCCTCTGGCGATTGAGGAACGCTCTTTTTCTCATATTATAAAGAAATACATCTCATATTTAGTTTATCATAGTATTATATGTAACATTCGGAAGTAATATGTATATCAAAAATAAAGAAAGAGTATTCCCAGTTGGATGGAGTGGAATACCCTTTCTTCTGTATAACAGTATTGTCATTTTCATTACATATAATATAGCTTGAAAATAATAAAGACATCTTCCCCAATTGAAGATGCCTTTTTCCTGTTGTAAGTTCTTTAGATGTCAATTATAGATTATGCAGTTTACGTCTATTTTCTACAATAATAAGGTTGCCCTATAAACCATAATTACTTCATTATTACGAATCCGTAAACCCCTCCCGCGCGCCTTGATAGACAAAGTTAAGAATGTCATAAAAGTTGTTGGTAATAGCACAATCTTTCATAACATGTTGAGTTATATTTACCAAATTTTTCGCAAGGATGTATATTCTATCTCTTGTTTTCCAATCTAACAACAGCTCAATAAGAGAATATCATATTATAGACAATACAGGTTTTCATTTTTTCTCTTTGTCAAAGGGAATTTTGGTTGTGTTACAAAATTCGAGTTTGTGAGATTATATAGGGTCAAGATGTGAGTTAACAGCATCCCACTTGTTAATTCACTACCTCACAAAAAACATCCCTCGTGAAATATCATGAGAGATGTTTTATTTTGTTGATTTTAGATAATTGGATAATGAAACTTTGAACTTATTAAACACTAACGGTGCCGATGGGATAGTATCATAATACCATCGAAATGGGCTGGTGTTTTTCCTTTAGATAAAGGGAGTTTTTGTTGTGTTGCAAAATTTAAGTTTGTGAGATTCTATAGAAGGCATACATGAATTAAAAGTTCCCCCTTTTAATTCACTAATTCACTAATTCACTACCTAACTCTGCTTTCATTATAAACATCCCTCGTGAAATATCATGGGGGATGTTTAATTTTGTTCATTATATCTTACTCTAGAAGAGAAAAGGTAATTAACTGCAAATGAATCCTATGTTCCCTGAGTATGGATTGTGAGATGGAAAAGAACTAAGACTCATTATGAAACGTCTCGCTTCTTTTTAGGTGATTGGATAGTGAAACTTTGAACTTATTAAATACTAACGGTGCCGATGAGATTGTATCATAATACCATCGAAATAGGATGTTTTTTTCTTTAGATAAAGGGAGTTTTTGCTGTGTTGCAAAATTCGAGTTTGTGAGATTCTATAGAAGACAAGTGTGAGTTAATAGAATCCCTAATTTCTTTAATTCTTCACTTCGCTTTTCCCTAAAAACATCCCTCGTGAAATATCATGGGGGATGTTTAATTTTGTTCGTTATATTTTATTCTAGAAGAGATAAAGTGAGTAAAGATGAATGGATAACTTACGTTTCTATGATGCTCCATCTTGGCAGGATCAAGACGTTGCTGGTTCTGTAGATGTAGGATTCACTATTATCGATAAAGTATCTGTGAATGGTTCACCGCAGTATAAAGTTAGAAACAGTAGAGGAAATGTGTACTACATTACAGTTAGTTCATATTTTGTAAGAATAAAATAAAAAAAGAAACGATACTCCAATATAAAATGTACCCTATGGAATAGACACTTAAAAAAGTCTATTCCATAGGGTATTTCTTGTATAATAAGAAAAAAACTAGAATCGGAGAAAATTCAA
>NZ_JBNNUF010000052.1:0-2863 GCF_050279465.1 Bacillus sp. NPDC094077
CTAATCTTAACTTGTTTATCAGCTCTTCCTATATATTCTATATTTCCATCAGGTAAATATTTAACTAAATCACCTGTCCTATATAATCTATCATTAGAGCTATTCTTGAATGGGTGTGGGATAAATGATGCTTTTGTTAATTCAGGTTGATTCAAATATCCTCGTGCTAATGCGATACCTCCTATATAAAGTTCACCCACTGTTCCAATAGGGACAAGTTTTTGAGCTTTATTTAATACATATACCTCTACATTGGGAATAGATCGACCAATAGGTGGTGTCCCTTCACCACTATAAATTTCTATAGTAGCAACCGATGCCTCTGTTGGACCATATGCATTAATAAAGAGGTGATTTTTCACCCACCGTTTTGCCACTTGTTCACTACAGACTGAACCCGCAGAAATAACAGTTTGTAATTCCTCAAATTTAGATTCATCTAACAGATTTAGTACCGTAGGTGGTAAAAATGCATGCGTAATTTTATTTTCTAGCAAAAACTGAGTAAGTGGCTCAACTGGCATAATATCTTGTTGACCACATACATATAAAGTTCCACCCGACACCAGAGTTGCGAATATATCATATAGTGAAACATCAAATGCTATTGAAGAAAACTGAACTACCTTACTACTCGTATTTAAATTTGTAAAATCAATGCTGGCATTAATAAAATTGCATAGACCTTTTTGTTCATAAAGGACACCCTTTGGATTTCCTGTGGATCCAGATGTATAGATTACATATGCTAAATTATCTGGTTTAACTTCAATTGTAGGATTTGTATTTTTTTCTCTCGAAATATTCATTTCATGTTCTTTTATATCAATACAGTCTATTTCTTTAGGTATCCACTGTGTTAGATGACTTTGTGTTAGCAACACTTGTATATTGGCATCTTTCAAGATATATTCAAGTCTCTTTGTTGGATAGGCTGGATCTAGTGGGACATATGCACCACCAGCTTTTATTATTCCTAATATACTTACAATCATCTCTAAAGAACGTTCTATATAAACCCCTACCATACTTTCAGGTCCTACGTTTCGTTTCTGTAGATAAAAAGCTAATTGATTTACTTTTTCATTTAATTCCTTATAAGTTAACTGTTGTTCTTTATATACCAACGCAACAGAATTCGGATTCTGAATCACTTGCTGTTCAAATAACTCTTGAATCACCACATCTTTTTGATAATTCCCCTCTATGTTAGTCCATTCATGTAATAATTGCTTTTCTTCCTTCCTAGTAATTATTCTTAGATTCTCTATAGGTTCCTCCGGAAATTGTAAAATTTCATCTAGCCAAATTTCAAAAGATTGAGCCATTCTTTTTATTGTAGGAACCTTAAATAAGTCTGTATTATATTCAAATTCCACTTGTAATCCTGTTGGTACCTCTTCCATTGCTATAGTTATATCAAACTTTGCACCATTCATATGTCTAGGCATTTTTTCTACGCTATGATCTAATAATTTTGGTAACTCTTTTAATTGATTATGAAAAACAAACATTGTCTGAAATAGTGGAGAATAACTCATATCACGTTCTGGTTGTATGGCTTCTATAACTTTTTCAAAAGGAACGTCCTGATTTTCTTGTGCATCTAACATTTTTTTCTTTATCTGTTGGACCAATTCTTTAAATGTTATATTATTTGAACAATCTGCACGATAGACTACAGTATTCGCAAAGAATCCAATAAGATCTTCAACTCCTGGATAATTCCTATTAGCAATCGGGCTGCCTACTAAAATATCTTTTTGATTTGTATAACGAGAAAGAAACCCTTGATAACTTGCTAATAACGTGGCAAATAGTGTAACACCTTCCTTATAATTAAATACCTTTATTTTTTCTAACAATTTATTGGGTATGACAAATTGATACGTATCTCCATTATAGCTTTGTATTGTTGGACGAGGATAATCAAATGGGAGTTCCAATATAGGAAGTAAGCCACGTAATTCATTCCTCCAATATGCTATTTGTTTTTGTATTATGTCTTCTGTTAACCAGCTTTTTTGCCACTTTGTAAAATCAATATACTGAAAAGGTAAAGGGGAAAGCTTATCAGTTTCGTCTTCCAAAAATGCATGATAAAAACTCATCCATTCATTGATAAAAGTATCTAATGACCAGCGATCAAAAATAATATGATGGACGGTACAAAGAAGTACTAACTCTTCATTGTCCATTATTATTAAATGAGCACGCAATAAAGGCCCTTGGCTTAAATCAAATGGCTTTTCAGCTTCTATTTTCGATATTTTATCCATTTTCGATATTTTATCTTCTGGAGAAAGATAACATAAATCAATTACTGATAAGGGAACTGTTATATCTTTTTGAACAATTTGCACTGGTTTTCCGTCAACTTCTTGAAATACTGTCCGTAAAATTTCATGGCGGTGTATCATTGCAGCATATCCTTTTTTTAACATCTCAACGTTCCATTTCCCTTTTAAACGCCATGCAATCGGGACATTGTAAAGTGCACTATTTGTTTCAATTTTATCCATTATCCATAAACGTTGTTGAGCGAAAGATAATGGTTCGTATTGTTCACGTTTTACTGATTGTAATGGTGTTAAAACATCGCTTTCCCCCATTTTTCCCAATAAAAATGTTAAACGTTTTGAGAAACTTTTAATAGTAGGGTATTCAAATATGTCACGTACTTGTATTAGAATTGAAAAATCAACACCTAAACGTGAAACTATTTTAGTTGCTAAGAGAGAATGTCCACCTAACTCAAAAAAATTAGTGTTTATCCCAATGACAGAGGAGTCAATCCCTAATACCTCTGACCAAATTTCTACCAATTTTTTCTCTACTCTATTCCGAGGTGCTATATACCCAT
>NZ_JBNNUF010000053.1:0-2473 GCF_050279465.1 Bacillus sp. NPDC094077
TTTCAAAGAACTACTCGGTCGCTCATTTGCGACTTCCTTATGTTAACATTTCTAATTTGTAATGTCAACTAAGTTTTTTATTTCGTTTGCCGCTTCGACGTTGTTTTCATCAGCGACTCGTATAATATTACACTTATAAATAATAATAGTCAATGGTTTTTTATAAAAAACTTTATTTTTATAAATTCCACTTACATGATCAAATTATCCACTTACATATCTCTTCTATAATTATATATAAGCAACCCATAAAACTATCTATGGGTTGCTTATATATAATAAAAATTATTGTTCTTTTGATGGCACCGAACAACTTCCATCCGTACAAGAAAGATCGCTTCCCCCATCCGATGAAAGTTCCTGTAACTTAGGTGCAGGATTCTCTTCTTCCCATACTTGCTGAAGTGCACCAACAAAAGTTTCAAATGGTTGCGCACCTGAAATAGCATATTTTTGATTAACAATAAAATAAGGTACTCCCGTAATTCTATATTGCTGAGCTATTGCTTCATCAACTCTCACATCATTTGCATAAGCACTTTTATTATTGATAACATTTAAAGCCTCTTGCTTATCTAAACCTGAAGCCTCAGCGATAGTAGCGAGTGTATCCACATCACTTAAATTTCTCGATTCAGTGAAATATGCAAAGAGTAGATTTTCCGTAATCTCTTTTTCTTTTCCTTGATCCTTCGCAAACTTCGCAAGACGATGCGCATCAAAGGTATTTGTCGGCTTCATTTCTTCAAAATTGAAACTTAACCCCATACTAGCTGCATGATTTCCTAGTTGTATGTTATTACGCTTAGCTTCTTCAATACTAATCCCATACTTTGATGCAAGTACTTCGTTAATACTCATTCCAGAATAGATTGGCGTATTTGGGTCTAATTCAAAACTTTTAAACTCAACTTCAACATCCTTTTTATGTGGAAATTGCTCTAAAGCCATTTCTAACCTACGCTTCCCGATATAACAAAATGGACATACAAAATCTGACCATACTTCAATTTTCATATTAACACCTCTTTAAAATTTAGTTTCCAATCATTGTAGCATCAGCATTACAGAATTCAAAAATTTATGCTTCAAGTCTTATATACTAAAGCCTAAAATGAATTTATGATTACAAAAAAAACGATAATCAAAAGTATAAAAACATTAACTTCTGATTATCGTATATAAAACTCTAAACTACTCGACTTATGCTGGAATATATCTCTCTACAAACTTCCATACAGTATTCCAATATTTATTTGAATCTACTTTCTCCGCTTCTCCATGTCCCGCACCTGGAACAATTAATTTCTCTTTTTCTACTTTTGCAGCATTATATACCTCATCTAACATTTCAAAAGGAACAAATGTATCAGCATCCCCATGAATGAATAACATAGGTGTTTTACTTTTCGCAACTTGTTTCACAGCTGAAGCCTCTTCTAAATCATATCCAGCTCTCAGTTTAGTTACTGTGTTTGCCGCATTCATAACAGGAAATTTCGGCAAGTGGAATAAATCTTTTAGTTGATAAGTAAATTCATCAATAACAGTTGAATATCCGCAATCTTCAATAATGACTTTAACATTAGAAGGTACGTCTTCACCTGAAGTCATCATAACAGTCGCTCCACCCATAGAGATGCCGTATAAAGCTATTTCTGAATTAGGGTCTTTTTTTAAAATCTCCTGAATCCAAAGCATAATATCTTTACGGTCATGCCACCCCATTCCAATATAATCTCCTTCACTATCCCCATGCCCACGAAGATCTGGAGCTATAACATTATAGCCTTTCTCATAAAAGTTCCGGATATATTTCGTCATTTCCGAGGCTTTACCATTATATCCATGAACTACAATTGCCCATTTATGACTAGATTGTTCATTCATATATTCATAACCTGTTAATTTCAGGTTATCAAAAGAACGTACAGTTAATGTGTTAGGTTTATATTTTGATACAAAGTTCGTATTCTTTTTTTCATTCGTAACCAATACATCTCCCGATGCATTCACTGTTTCCGCTAAATGGGGATTATCCTCCAAAAATTCTTTTTCTTGTTTCGCATTCAATGCATAATTATAGAAATAATTTCCGACTAACATATATGCAATTGCTAGAAGGACTAAAACTACTATAGTAATTACACCTATCTTTTTCATATTATCTCCTTTTTCAAAATTAAATCTTGTTATATTAAAGCACTTCAAAAAATAACTGTACTATTTTAACATATCAATGAATCCTATCTATAAAAAATAAAATAGAAAATCTTAAATTACACATCAAAAATTATGTAGGGATGTACTCAAAATTCTTAGGAAAGTGGAAAATACCTTTGAGGTTGATAAGAAGTTATCCCTAACGAAACGTACACAAAAAAGACGAGTCATTCTGACTCGTCTTAAGCTTGCTTGGCGACGTCCTACTCTCACAGGGACAAGGTCCCAACTACCATCGGCGCTAGAGAGC
>NZ_JBNNUF010000054.1:0-2414 GCF_050279465.1 Bacillus sp. NPDC094077
CATACCGAACACGGAAGTTAAGCTCTCTAGCGCCGATGGTAGTTGGGACCTTGTCCCTGTGAGAGTAGGACGTCGCCAAGCAAAAACCTAAGTCGTTTCGACTTAGGTTTTTTTGTGTTTATTTTATTTACCAACTTACCAAATGCCATAATCCATAAATTTAATAATCCTAAAGAGGAAAAGGGATAAAATAGAAACGGTATAAAATAAAATTTGGATGATAAAGTGATAAGAAGGTTATAAATTAATATATTTAAATGTTAATTTAAGGTAAGAATTACCTTTTTATATTAATTTAGTTGTAGAATGAACAAAAATATTTTCGTTCTTACATAACCTTTTTGTGTTTTTAAAGGATTTTACATAAAGATAAATCTATAATTAAGGTAGCTAACATATATTTTTGATGGGTGTGGGGGATTATGAAAGAAATATGCATGTTATTAGTGGCTGTTATATTATGGGGGACAGCCATTGCGCCAACGAAATGGGCATTAGAATCTATTCACCCGTTTACTTTGTTGTTTATTCGTCTTTTCTTTGCTGGTGGAATGTGTATGCTATTCTCATTTAAGCAATTACAACAATCAGTTGTATGTAAAAAAGTTCCATGGAAAAGGATGAGTTTGTTAGCTTTTACCGGTGTAGCTGGGTATTTTATGTTTACATCCTACGGCATTTCTTTAACAAGTGGATTACATGTTAGTATCATAGATGCTGCATTACCATTAGTTACAATTCTTTTTTCTGCGTTCTTTTTGAAAGAGAACATCCAGTTGAATTATTGGATAGGAATTATATTGGGGACTATAGGGGTATTCTTTATTACGATTCCATCTAATAGCGCTGATCAAGAGGTGTCTTTAATAGGGGATATACTTATATTATTAAGTACCTTTTTATTTGCTTTCTACACGGTTTTGTTAAAACGACCAAAACAAGAACAGTATCTATCAAACAAGGTTTTTACAACATTAACTTTAATTATTGGAGCTGTTATTCTATTACCGTTTGCACTGGTAGAAATTCTTTATTACGGTTTCCCGAAGATTGAAACTTGGAAAACGGGACTTAGTGTAATGTACCTTGTTATTGGAGCAACAATTTTAGCATATTGGTTTTGGAATAAAGCGCTAGAGAGAATTTCGGCATCAGTAAGTGGATTATATTTAAATGCATTGCCGTTAATAAGTATTGTTACTTCAATTGTTCTATTAAATGAATTTCTGACATGGAGGATAATAATGGGGGCAAGTCTAGTTTTAATCGGAGTAGGATGGGCGGATAAGCAAAAGTTACGTAATCTATTAAAAGGTAATAAAGTGGATAGTAGGGACTGTTAAACAGTATGTTTTATATAATTTAAATGTTAAAAAGATACCTTATATATATGGGGTATCTTTTTATATTTAGCAAAATAATAGATTAAAATTAGTATGGATATTCTTTGCTATATCTATACGTATCAAAATCATTTTGAAATATTGTTTGAACGAGCTGTATACACTCAGTATCATAAAAGCTTTCGAAAGTCGGATGGCGAGGAAATAAAGGGTCAGTAATATCGGCTGCGCTAAAATTTCCTTTATAGATCATGGCGGAGGTTTGATGATGCCATGATGTTGAGAACTCATTTGTTGGTGCAGCTTTTAATTCGAAACGCTTTTCTAATTCTTTCATTTCCTGATTGAAGTTTTCAAAGTATATATAATTGGTCACATATTCTTCTTCAACAGCTATATATTGTTGTGTAAAATGTGGATTAATATCATCTGCTTGAGCATCTTTACTAAATAGGTAGTATAGAAATTGCTTGAATGAGATCCCTTTAGGAGAATTTTCATCTTGATATAAAAACTTTCGAATGGGTTTCCATTCTGGATTTTCCACATAAGGAGGTGCAAGTAAGGATACGAAAGAACTGACTGCTCTTCTAAAAGGATTACGAACAAGTTTAAAAGTTTCCTTTTGTTTATCTCGTAATGCTATACTTAGTCACACACTATAGGCAGGTTTACTTTTATATATGTCATATTCATATAACTTAGGGCTATTTGTAATAAATCAATCTGGTAAAAGAACCAATTAGCAAGAGAAGTGCAACCACTTTTTTGACTTCAAAATAGAATGATAGGAAAATGCCTATGATAGTGTGGACTTCTTGAATGGGCATTGATGATGTGTAATAGGGAAGGGCCGAACAATTTCTACACTCCTTTCAGTTATCTTAATTATATGTATGAAAAATAAAGAGGGGTATGAGCGGTCTTTTCATCTTTTCTAAAAAAATGAAAGATTAATATTGACTATTACTATATGGAGGTGTAATATAGAACAAGTCGCCGATGATAATAACGCAAAAAGCGACAAGCGAAATAAAAAACTTAGTTGACATTGAAAGACGAAAATGTTAA
>NZ_JBNNUF010000055.1:0-1885 GCF_050279465.1 Bacillus sp. NPDC094077
GGATACTGTCGTCCTCACGGACAATCCCATGACAGACTCGAAAGAGGGCCCACTTCCTATAGGTCTTCAACACGGAAATAAATTTGTAAGTTATCTTCTGACGAATAGGAGCGTGCAGTTATGAACACCTCAGAACGAGCGTCGGCGCACGTCTCGTATACAGATTGGAACTCAACGGACTGGAAAGCAGTCCAAATGTATGTGACGAAGTTACGACAAAGGATTTATCGTGCCGAACAGTCAAATCAACGTAGAAAAGTAAGGAAACTACAACGCCTACTCTTGAGAAGCGAGGCGAATTTACTACTATCCATTAGAAGAGTGACACAGCAGAATAAAGGAAAACGAACACCTGGAGTTGACGAACACACAGCGTTAAGTCGGAGGGAAAGAAATCAATTATATAAACAGCTTAAAACTCAGAACATCTTCCGACACCGTCCAAAACCAGCCAAACGCATATACATTGTCAAAAAGAATGGAAAATTGAGACCTTTAGGTATTCCGACTATAAAAGATAGAATATATCAAAATATGGTCAGAAATGCCCTCGAACTCCAATGGGAATCCAGATTTGAAGCAATTTCTTATGGCTTCCGTCCTAAAAGAAGTACCCACGATGCCATACGCAGTATTTTCAATAGAATTCACGGAGGCAGTAAGAAAAAATGGATATTTGAAGGAGATTTTAAAGCATGTTTTGACCATCTGAATCATGATTGGATACTCAAACAAATCCCCAATTTTCCCGGGAGCCCCCTTATAGAAAGATGGCTTCAAATGGGGTACATGGAACGAAGTAACTTCTCTAAAACACAAGAAGGAACTCCGCAAGGAGGAACTATCTCACCTTTATTAGCTAACATCGCTCTTCATGGAATGGAAGAAGCATTAGGCATCACATACAAAAAGAATTATAAAGCCAATGCAAGTTACATTATCAACCCTGCATGTAAGATAGCTCTTATACGTTATGCAGACGACTTTGTCGTCCTGGCGGAAACGAAAGACCAAGCCCAATCTATACATGAGAGACTTCGTCTCTATCTCAAAAAGAGAGGATTAGAACTAAGTCTTGAGAAAACAAAGGTTACACAGATTGAACAAGGTTTTGAGTTTTTAGGATTCTCAGTCCGGCATTATAAGACGTGGCAAGGGAACAAATTGTTTATCAAACCAAGTAAGAGTAGCATAAAGAAAGCAAAAGAGAAAATTAGAGATACTCTTCGTATGATGAGAGGTCAACCGATCGGTGAGATTATTCGAGTGTTAAATCCGATTATTAGAGGTTACGGACAATACTGGAAACACGTAGTATCTAAGAAGATTTTTAGCAAACTAGCTGAATACATATACTGGAAAGTGCGTAAGCACCTAAGACAACTACACCCCAGAAAGGCTTGGAGATGGATTAGAACACGGTATTATAAAGCTCCACATCATGGAGGAAATGTAAATGTGCCAACCTGTCCCAAGACGAATATCCAACTATTACATATGCCTTGGATTAAGATTGAAAGACACAACATGGTTATGTATAAGAATAGTCCTGATGACCCGACTTTGAAGGAATATTGGGAAAAACGAGACCGAAAGGTGTTTGATTCAGAGAATACAATGGACAGAATGAAGCTGGCTAGGAAACAAGGCTATCGCTGTGCAATATGTAGATGTTCGCTACAAAATGGAGAAAAAGTTATCGTAAAAGATATGTCGGCCTCTCAAAATCACTCACAACCAAATGGATATGTAAGGCTTGTTCACTTACCCTGCCTTGATACTGTTATAGGATAAAAAGAAGGCTTGAGCCGTATGATGGGAAACTGTCACGTACGGTTCTTAGGGGAGTTAGGGGCAGTGATGCCCCTCGCTTACCCGACTTAAC
>NZ_JBNNUF010000056.1:0-1690 GCF_050279465.1 Bacillus sp. NPDC094077
ACGAGGGCACTGAAAAACTCCATCTGATTCCACTTAGCGAGGTATTCGACGATTCAATCGTCGAATACCTCGCCTTTTTAATTTATAATAGAGAGACTAAATGCAGGTGGTGTTCCCAATGATTTCAAACCAAGAGACTTTCAACTTAAGTCCATATATGGCCATTTACGATATTGTCGTGCCAAAAGATAATATGCTTCGTCAAATTAATGAACTAGTGGATTTCTCATTCATTTTAGAGGAATTAAAAACAAAATATTGTTTAGACAATGGAAGAAATGCGATTCCTCCGATTCGAATGTTTAAGTACTTATTGTTAAAAGCCATTTTTAATGTATCTGATGTAGACCTTGTCGAACGTTCAAAATATGACATGTCTTTCAAGTATTTTTTAGGTATGGCGCCAGAAGATGACGTGATTGATTCAAGCTCACTCACAAAATTCCGCAGACTTCGTCTTCAAGACGTAAGTTTATTAGATATGCTCATTGGAAAAACAGTTGAAATCGCACTCGAAAAGAACATTATCAAAAGTAAAACAATCATTGTGGACGCAACACATACCAAAGCACGTTATAACCAAAAATCACCGAAAGAATTTTTACAAGAGAAATCAAAACATACCCGCAAAGCAGTGTATCAATTTGATAAATCCATGAAAGAAAAATTTCCAAAGAAGAATACTTCTAACGAAGTAAAAGATGAATTAGCTTACTGTGAAAAATTGATTGCCATTATTGAAAACAAACCACAAATCGCTCATCTACCAGCTGTAAAGGAAAAATTGAACGTGTTAAAAGAAGCTGTAGAAGATACGCAAGAACATCTAAATTATTCAACAGACACCGATGCACGAGTAGGGCATAAAACAGCAGACAGTTCTTTCTTTGGTTATAAAACACATTTAGCAATTAGTGATGAACGTATTATTACAGCAGCAGTCGTTACAACAGGTGAAAAATCAGATGGACATTATCTACAAGAACTGATTAAAAAAAGTAAAGTAACAGGAATGGAAGTTGAAACAGTTATCGCTGACACGGCTTATTCAGGGAAAAACAATTTACTTTATACAAAAGAACAAAGGATTCAACTGATTTCTAAGTTAAATCCAATGATTACTCAAAATGGGCGAGCAAACGGAAAAGGATTTGACTTTAATAAAGATGCAGGTTTATTTGTATGTCCAGCAGGATATTTAGCAAAAAGAAAAAGTAAAAAACCAGATTCACATCCAGGAGCAAGTGCAAGAATGGTTTATTTTTTTGACGTTGAAAAATGTAAGGTCTGTCCACTCCGGGAAGGATGTTTTAAAGCAGGCGCAAAAACTAAAACCTATTCTGTTGCCATTAAATCAGAGGAACATTTAGACCAACAAGCTTTTCAAGAAACAGAAGAATTTAAACGCTTAGCTCGAGAACGCTATAAAATCGAAGCAAAAAATAGTGAGTTGAAAAATAAACACGGGTACGATCAAGCATCGGCTGCGGGTTCATTTGGCATGCAAATTCAGGGAGCAACGACGATATTCGCTGTCAATCTAAAAAGAATCTTGAAGCTTCTGAATGAAAAAGGGTAATAAATAGGCAAAAAATTAGGGCGTTTCCTGTTCAAAATTGAACAAGAAGCGCCCTATCTTTCTCGAAAATGAATTTATTTATAAAAAACGCAAGTTTTTCAGTGCCCTCGT
>NZ_JBNNUF010000057.1:0-1552 GCF_050279465.1 Bacillus sp. NPDC094077
CTTTGGCTTACTATAAACCTCCGTTTCTATAGAAATCACTCCTTTTTTTGGGTATATTTTCATCCTAACATGGAATGATTTAGCGTTGGGAATTCATTGGAAAATTTCTTTTTTGATTGCGGTGTCCGCAATCATTTTTTTTATTTTTCAGTGCTTCGTTTTGAGGAATATTTTTGTGATAGAATCCGTTCACTGTGGAGGTGAATGTGATGACGATTGTATTTAATGTGATGGATTTAGGAGCATTCATTATTTGTACTTTGCTGTTCATTGCATTGTGGTTTGAAGAATCAGAAGAAGCCGGCTATTAAGTCGGCTTCTTCTTTACACGCTTGACGGAAATCGAGAGATTTTAGCACTCACACAGGGGTGTGTATAAGTGCGCCATTTTCATGGGTGTCCTATTTCCAAAATTGCCACCACTTTTTTTGTTGAGCAGCAGCAATCATTTTTTTTGCTTCAATGGATTCTTTCAAAGCGAGCATGAGATTTTCATCTCGCTTTTTTTGTTGTTCTTCAAATTGTTCGAGTCGTTTTAGGATGGCCCGATTGAATTCCTCTTGTCTTTGAATGAGATCGGCAACATTGACATCTTGTAGCGGTGTAGCGGTATCCGATATGGACAAGTTTGACCGATACAAGGTCGCTACAAGTTTGGCTACTTCTTCTAGTGATTTACCACTTAATTTAGAGTGTGTGTATATATACTCCATAGCGGATAAATCGGACTCATTATACTGACGCCATCCTTTAGTGTCTCTGGCGAAATTATAGCCGTTTTTCTCAAGCATGGCGGCGTATTTGCGTATCGTGACGCTGGAGACATTGAGCTTGTTTGCAATGTCTTGTGAAGAAAGGTAGGTTTCGGGTTTCATAGCGGGTTCACCTCTTTATGATTCATTCGCTACGGTATACGCTACGCCCTCTTAGATCAAAAGGCAAAATGTTTTTGTTTTGCGTAGCGGGTTGAAAGAGAAAGATTTTGATAAGTGTCGCTGGAGACATTTCGGAAAAGGTGAAAAGAGCATAAGGGGTTTTTGTCCCCACTTATGGTGTGGAACTAGGCAAAGCCTAGCAAAAAATGACCCCAAAGAAGTGGTGTAAATCACTCCTGCAGCAGTGGCGATTTTTGAATTAATCACTTCCCGATCACTGGCGGATCAGTGATGAAAAATGACCGACCAGTTGCCAATCACTTGGTAACGTTTTGTGTTTGAAAAGGAGCGCACTGCACACAAAGAAAGGTAACGTTTTGCAAAAAAATCAGTTGCAACAAGGGTTCAATAATGGGTGAATTAAGTTCGTGTTTGTTTTGTGTTGTTTCGGAAAAGTGTGCACTTAAAAGGAGCGTTACTGTTTAAAAAATGGAGTGGAAAACATATGGCATGAGTCAACGGTAAGCGGAACGAAAGTGAGCATTAAGGAGTTGACTCATTCACCATATCCAAAGCCTATTGATTCAAACAAACCCCGTTTGTTTGCGCCAGCCGAAGGGGCATCCCCCGAAGATCGGGGGTAGGGGGTTTGAATATTTGCGATCCAACGGGCTGAC
>NZ_JBNNUF010000058.1:0-1357 GCF_050279465.1 Bacillus sp. NPDC094077
CAGAAGGAGTTTTTTGACTTTGTCATATTTAGATGAATCAAATTATAGCATCCTTGACGATAAAACCGCAACAGGTAAAAAGCGGGATTGGAGAGGAAAAAAAGTGAGATCGTCGCTTGTGGCGGCTCATTATGAAGGACTTGAAAAGCGTACCGGTGCACCTTATTACGGAAAAAAAGCTGAAAAAGTGTGTAATTGTGCAGAGTGTCTTGTGTTTAGAAGAGATATTGAAACGGGCAGGTTACGATTATCAAATGCTTATTTCTGTAAAGTGAGGTTATGTTCGATGTGTGCGTGGCGAAGATCATTAAAAATTGCGAGTCATAATAAATTGATTGTGGAAGAAGCAAACAGACAATATAAGCCAGCATGGATATTTCTCACGTTGACAGTGAAAAATGTCGAGGGTGATGATTTAAAACAAACGATTACTGATATGATGCAAGGCTTTAGAAAGCTGTTTCAATACAAAAAAGTGAAAACTGGAACACTTGGTTTTTTCAGAGCTTTAGAGATTACGAAAAATCATGAAGAAAATACATATCATCCTCATTTCCATGTGTTGATTCCTGTAAAGAAAAGCTATTTTAGAGGGCAATCTTATATTAAACAAGCGGAGTGGACAAGCTTTTGGAAAAAGGCAATGAAATTGGATTACACACCAATTGTGCATGTGCAGCGGGTCAAAGGAAAAAAGGGAATCAATGCGGAAGCGATTGAACAAGAAGTGCGTAAAGAGATGGAAGAACAAAAGGCCATTCTGGAAATCTCGAAGTATCCAGTCAAGGATACGGATGTCATACGTGGGAATGAAGTGACCGAGGAAAATTTGGATACGGTTTATTATTTGGATGATGCATTAAGTGCCAGGAGGTTGATCGGATATGGCGGGATCTTGAAAGAGATTCATAAGGAACTGAATTTGACGGATGCTGAAGACGGGGATCTTGTCAGAATTGAAGAAGATGATGATGAGGTTGCGAATGAGACATTTGAAGTCATGGCCCGTTGGCATGTTGGCATAAAAAACTATATAATTTCCTGATTAATCTAAATAATATGAGGTATAGTTTAATGTTTAAGGGAAGTATTAAAGGTGTATTGATTGTTTTATGTTCGTTGATTATTTTGGTTTTAAATGTATTTGCATATTTTAATTATCGTTTATCTTCAGTTTGAAAAGATGTTAGAAATTATTTAAATGAAAGGTTGCTTTAAGAAGAAGTGAGGAGGGAATCTTAATTCTTGAACTTCATTTTCTGATATGTTTATTAAAAGAGGTGAGATTATGTCTAAAACAAGTGAGAGATGGTAGGAGGGAACGTCATGATCAAACGCGACAAGCGGCTGCTGATTG
>NZ_JBNNUF010000059.1:0-1317 GCF_050279465.1 Bacillus sp. NPDC094077
TGCACGTCAGCGATACTAGAAATAGACTTCGCCTTTGGTAGCAAGAATCCCACTGACGTTAGTCAGCTTGTGGCTTTAGCCGTGGGAGTGTCAAATTGAGTATAACAAAAGAGATAACTGTAAAGATTTCGGGAGAAATAAAACTTAATAATAAAAAAAATCCTATTTATTTAGCATAGATGGTTTTATATCAAACTATTTATAGCATGAATTTAGAGGTTTCTAGTATGAACTTTGAAACACTAGAATATAAAATGACCCCCACAACTATCAGCGGGGTCATTTTATATTAAATAAAGTGTGTTGAAATCACTTCTAACTAAATCCTTCTAATCAATTCTCTATTTTGGTAATAATACCAATATCTGTCCCAAATACTACATTCATATTTTTCAACTCTAAGGTCACCGAGAATACTACACATTGTCTTCGAAATTCTTCACATATTCTAATAATGTTTGATATTGTAGATCAAGGGCATACTCATCTGTTCCAATTGGAGCTTTAAAAAAAAGGGAAAGATGTTTCATTATTCCTACCTCTCCTTCTCTAAGTGCATGATCCATAAAACGGGAAAGATCAATTATTAGAGGCGCAGCTAAAATTGAATCAGTGCCTAGCCAGTTAATTTTCATTGTCATTCTTTCCCCTAACCAACCTTCAAAGTCAATCGTATCCCATGCCTCTTTTCTATCTCCTCGAATAGGAAAGTAATCAATTCTTACTTTATAATCAAAATGACTGTACCCTAATATTCGTTCTAACCCAATGGACTTCGAATCAATCTTTGTTGAAGAATGCGTTGGGTGTTCCAAAACTGCACCATCCTGATTTCCTAAGATATTCGTACTATACCACCCGATAATATTCAACCCACGTTGTTTGAACATTTTTCCTAAAACATGTTTATATAAAGTCTGACCTGTTCTTCCATCTTTTCCTGCCGTCGGAACAACCTGTAATTCTGCTAACTCCTGCAGTGCTGGTATCTCAGTCGTCACACTTGGTGTAAAGTTTACATAGGCACATTTTGATTTCAATGCCGCATAAGCATAAAGCATACCCGGCCGAATATCCGGTGAATTTTCCCTTAACCCAGTCTCGAACGCCTTTAATGATTGATATAACGACTGATTTTTTATCTTTTCTTCTGTTGAAGCAGTATTTATCACAACAATTCGCTCAAGACTATATTTTTTTCTAAATTCTTCAATGTCGGCCTGAGGATGTAGTCATAAAGCTGGTGTGAAAATTCAATTAGAGTATGACTTGTTGAGTGGAGAATTCTCTGATGTGAAAATTGAACCTGGAAAACGA
>NZ_JBNNUF010000060.1:0-1284 GCF_050279465.1 Bacillus sp. NPDC094077
AAAAAAGTCTATTCCATAGGGTATTTCTTGTATAATAAGAAAAAAACTAGAATCGGAGAAAATTCAAAATGACAAAAAAGTTATTTACAGAAAAAGAAATACAAGTTCTATCAAGTAACCCATACGTGAAATCTGTAAGTGAAAAAGGGCTCACCTATACAGATGAATTTAAACGTATTTTTATTGAGGGGAATGAAAAAGGAAAACTACCCCGAGTTATTTTTGAAGAATGCGGGTTTGATATAGATGTAATTGGAATACAACGTGTTGTGTCATCAGGAAATAGATGGCGTGCCTCGTATAAAGAAAATGGCGTATTTGGTTTAAGGGATACACGTAAAGAAAACTCTGGAAGAAAGTTAGAAAGAGAACTTACATTAGAAGAAAAGTATGCACGCTTGGAAGCTGAACGAAACTTACTAAAAGCCGAAAATGAGCTGTTAAAAAAGATCAAACTTATGGAAGGGAGGATGGGAAAGAAATAACGTTACCACCTAGTCAGAAATATATCTTGATTCGTTCTGTCATCCTAAAATACAACTTAAGAAATATGGTGAGCCACTTGTGTAAAGTAACTGGTGTATCCCGTTCGGGATACTATAATTATTTTTCCGTTTCATCTCAAGAACAGCGGAAACAAAAGAGCGATCAAGATGAAATCGTGAAAGAAATCATACTAAAAGCACTTCGATTTAGAAATCGAAAGAAAGGGGCTCGTCAAATAAAGATGACATTGGCGGGTCATTTCCAAGTTGTCTACAATTTAAAGCGTATCCGTAGAATCATGAAGAAATATGAGATTGTCTGTCCGATTCGTAAAGCGAACCCTTATAAAAGAATGCTGAAAAAGACAAAAGAACATCGAGTAGTACCAAATCGATTAAATCGAGAATTCAAACAAAACACCCCAGGAAAAACGCTTCTTACAGATATCACTTATTTAGTTTACGGTAAGAATAAAAGGGCTTATTTGTCTACAATTTTAGATGGCTCAACCAATGAGATTTTAGCTTACCATGTTTCAGAACAGATGACATTAGACCTCGTAACGACAACTCTTCATAAACTAAAAAGGAATAAGAGGATTCGGTTGACTGAGGGTGCATATATTCATTCAGATCAAGGAGCCCACTATACAAGCCCTACCTATCAAAAATTAGTCAAAAAGCTAAAGCTCGGACAATCCATGTCAAGAAGAGGAAACTGTTGGGATAACGCCCCACAAGAATCGTTTTTTGGTCATCTGAAAGATGAGGCACATATAGAAACTCGCGAGTCTTTTAC